>NZ_NHTN01000018.1 GCF_002167005.1 Indiicoccus explosivorum | reverse complement strand
CAATATCTTCTTTTCTTGAATTAAGCACTTCAAACATCGGGCTTCCAGTCTTAATAATCCGATCTGCTGGCAATCCTTCTCTCAATAAGTACTCTCTCGCAATATCACTGTAAGTTAAATTAATATCTGCTGTATGATCAACAATTTTGCTTTCTGTTATTCAGAAAAGGCCAAGTGCCCGCCCTCGTTCATCGACGTCCATCCGGAGCGCCGCCGGCTGTTTCGGCAGACCCGGCATCGTCATAATGTCACCCGTAAGACAGACGAGAAAGCCTGCACCGAGTTTCGGGACGATTTCACGGATTGTGACCGTGAAGCCTTCCGGCCGGCCGAGCAGCTTCGGCTGATCGGACAGGGAATACTGCGTTTTCGCCATGCAGAGCGGAAGCGCATCCCAGCCGAGCCGCCTGATTTCAGCCAGCTGTTTCGCGGCCTTGTCTGTCAGCTGGATTCTGTCACCGCCGTAAACCCCACGGACGATCGCCTCCAGCTTTTCTTCAACCGGATCCGTCACATCATAAAGACGCCGGAAGTTTTTTGGACGCTCCAGTTCCTGTTTCACCAGTCTGGCCACAGCCAGGCCGCCTTCGCCGCCTTTTCCCCAAACGTCCGCCACGGCTGCAGCCACTCCCGCTTTTTCTGCCCAATCCAAAATCACCCGGAGTTCTTCAGCGGAATCTGTCACAAAGCGGTTCAGCGCGATGACGGGTTCGATCCCGAACTGGCGGATGGTCTCCATGTGCTTGACCAAATTCGGCAAGCCGCGTCTGACCGCTTCAGGGTCCGGTTCTGTAAGCTGGCTTTTCCCGACGCCCCCGTGCATCTTCAGGGCGCGGACGGTCGCGACGATGACAACAGCATCCGGACTGAATCCCCCTTGGCGGGATTTAATATGCATGAATTTTTCAGCGCCGAGATCCGCGCCGAACCCGGCCTCTGTCACGACCACATCCGCAAGCCTGCGGGCGGTATTCGTCGCTATGAGAGAGTTGCAGCCATGCGCGATGTTGGCGAACGGACCGCCGTGGACCAATGCCGGCGTCCTTCCGATGGTCTGTACGAGGTTCGGTTTGAATGCCTCTTTCAATAAGAGTGTCAGCGCACCTTCCACTCCGAGATCCCGTACTGTCACCGGTTCACGGTCGTATGTGTAGCCCACAAGCATCTGGGCGAGCCGCTCCTTCAGATCTTCCAGTGACACGGCGAGGCACAGGACCGCCATGATTTCGGAAGCGACCGTAATATCGAAGCCGTCTTCGCGCGGCATCCCGTGCGCCGGTCCTCCGAGACCGACCGTCACATGACGGAGTGCCCGGTCATTCATGTCCAAAACCCGTTTCCATGTGATGCGCCGCGGATCGAGCCGCAGGATATTCCCTTGATGGATATGATTATCGATCAGGGCGGCGAGTGCGTTATTCGCCGTAGTGATCGCGTGGATATCACCGGTGAAGTGCAGGTTGATGTCTTCCATCGGCAGGACTTGGGCGAAACCGCCGCCTGTCGCACCGCCTTTCATCCCCATGACCGGCCCGAGAGAAGGTTCCCGCAGCGCAACCATGACCGACTCATCCAGCAGGCCAAGTGCATCCGCAATCCCTACCGTAACTGTAGATTTCCCTTCTCCAGCCGGTGTTGGGCTGATCGCTGTTACAAGTACGACTTTCCCTTGTTGTACAGCGGGCGGTAATTTTTCCAGATTGATTTTGGCTTTATAATGACCATAAGGTTCAAGTGCATTTTCCGGTATACCGGCACGCTCGGCGATTTGTGTAATCGGCAGCATCTCTGCTGCTGTGGCAATCGACAGATCAGTCTGTGTCATTCGTCCATCCTCTGCTTTCCGATTTTTCATCCATTATAACCCGGACAGCGGCTGAGGACATTGATCCGGATCAATATAACGTCAATTCTTCCGGATTACCGCTACAGTGCACCTTGATATACAGATCAGCTTCCCTTCCTCGTCGGTGATCCGGACATCCCAAACCATCGTCGTGCGCCCCTTATGTACCGGTGTGCCGGTCGCGGTCACCGTCCCGCTCTGTTTTCCCCGGATGTGGTTTGCGTTGATTTCAAGGCCGGCCGCTGTTTCTGTCGCCTGGTCGATCAAATTCCAGGTGCCGATACTTGCGACCGATTCGGCCAGTACAACCGAAGCGCCGCCATGGAGGAGTCCGAACGGCTGGTGCGTCCGCGAATCAACGGGCATCGTCGCCACTACCTTTTCATCTGAGGTTTCTTTGAATTCAATGCCAAGAAGACCGAGGATCGTGTCATCCATTTCTTTCAGTTTCATTTGCCGCCACACTCCGTTCCATTTTTTTCAAGAATACCATACAACCGGCGAACAAAAAACGCCTGTATTCTGCAGGATTACAGAATACAGGCTAATCCCGTCAGCTGGTGACGAGCTGGCCGGCGATCGCCTCGGCCGTTTTTTTACCGCTCTCGATGCATGCGCCGATTCCGACTCCATAGTAAGAAGCGCCTGCAAGGTAAACGCCCGGGTATTGTTCCGTCAGCTGTTGTTCCAGTCCGCCGACAGTGTCTTCATGCTGAAGCGTGTAATTCGGCATCAGGTCATCCCAGCGCGTCACTTCAACAGCGACTGGCTCTGCACTGATTCCCAGGCTGCTCCTGATATCTTCAAGCGCCACCTCCGAAAGCTCACCTTCCGTCATGGTTTCAAGATTCTCGTAACCGGGACTGGAACTCTTATAGAACAGCCGGACCAGCAGCCGGCGGTCACCGGATGTGTGCGGCCATTTCCGGCTTGTCCATGTGCATGCATCACATCGGATATCGCGCTCTCCTGCTACGATAAAGCCGGTCCCCTCCGCAGGCAGCTCTGAATCCGGAAGGTCGAAACCGAGATAAATGCTGGTGAGCGAAGAATTTTTCAGTTTACCGAATGCCTCCTGCAGTTCAGGCGAAGGCAGGAGCTGCTCGGCTGCTTTATGCGGGACCGCGAACACGATGAAATCCGCCGCCACTTCCTGGCCGCTTTTCAGGACGATGGTGTAGCCGCTGTTTTGCCGTCTGATCTCTTCCGGTCTGCTGCCGCGTAAAATCCGGACATCCTCTAATTTTTCTTCCAGCCGGTCGATCAGCACAGCCAGCCCATCGTCGAAGGACAAAAATTTTTTGTCGGCCGCTGCCTGAAACTTGCTCTTGTTCGCCTCGAGCCCCCTTATGATGCTGCCGAATTCGTTTTTGTAATCTAGCAGGAACGGCAGTGTAGAAGCCAGTGTCAGTTCATGGAGATCCCCGGAATAGACACCTGACAGCATCGGCGCAATCTGCCGTTCCGTCAGCTCTTCACCAAGGAAGGCTTCCAAAAATTCACCGATCGAACTCTCGGCTGTAAACCGGTCATTGGCCGTCTCCAGATCCCGGAGCGCTCGCTGCTTCCCTTCTTCCGAGACGAGAGTCGAGCGGTTCAGCGCATCGACCGTCATCGGAATCCCGAAAATGGTATCCTCTGGGATCGCATGGAGTTCCCGGTCCATGTAGAGGAAAGAAACACCGGTCGCATTATGAACGGTGCGTTCTTCCAGTCCGAGTTCTTCCGTGAGTGAAGTCACGCTATTATGGCGGGCGACAATCGAATCCGCTCCGCCTTCCATGATAAATCCGTCCTCTTTTATTGTACGGATTTTACCGCCGAGCCGCTCGTTCTGTTCGACCAGCACAAGATCCAATCCCAACTGCTGTTCCCGGTTCAGTTCCTGCAAATAGTGCAAAGCGGAAAGACCGGTGATGCCTCCGCCGATCACTGCTGCTGTTGTCAATTCAATCCACTCCTTTTCCCTCTTTCATTTTACAGCGGGAATACGGAGATTGGTACTGTTAGCTTTTCTGCCGGAATTTCTGTAAAATACCAATTACTTTGATAGAAAAGGAGAAATGCCTGATGGATTTCGTAACATTGAACAATAACCTCGAAATGCCGCAGCTCGGCTTTGGCGTATGGCAGGTAGGAAACGACGAAGCGGCGGTCGCTGTCAAAAAAGCGATCGAGACAGGGTACCGCTCGATCGATACAGCCATGATTTATAAAAATGAGGAAGGGGTCGGGCGCGCAATTAAAGAATCGGGTGTGCCACGGGAAGAATTGTTCATCACGACCAAGGTCTGGAACAGTGATCAAGGATATGAAAATACGCTCCGCGCTTTTGATGAAAGCCTGGAACGTCTTGGTCTCGACTATGTCGACCTGTACCTGATCCACTGGCCGACGCCTGAATTCGACGAGTATGTCGATACATACAAGGCACTGGAGAAGCTTTATAAGGACGGCCGGGTTAAAGCGATCGGTGTCTGTAATTTTGAAATCGAGCACTTGGAACGCCTGCTCGCCGAGACAGAAATTCCGCCGGTCCTGAATCAGGTCGAATGTCATCCATACCTTGCGCAGCGCGAACTGAAGGGGTTCTGCGAGGAACATAAGATTTACCTGGAGGCATGGAGCCCTCTCCAGCAGGGCGGGGAGGTGCTGAAGGATGATAACGTTGTCCGGATTGCGGAAGCGCATGGAAAGACGCCGGCCCAAGTCGTCATCCGCTGGCACCTTCAGCGCGAGAATATCGTCATCCCGAAATCCGTGACCCCGTCGCGGATCGAAGAGAATTTCAATGTATTCGATTTCACACTCTCTGCCGATGATATGTCTGCCATCGACGGACTTAATCGGGATGAACGAAAAGGACCGAAGCCGAGTGAAATGAACGCCCGATAAGATGCAGCAGGAAAAAAGGCTGCGCCGATCGGAAAGCCATCCGGAAAACGGATGGCTTTTCCTTTTGCCTCAGAGGAACGCCGCCAGCCGTTTCAGTTCCGCCTGCAGCTGAACGAGACGGGCCAGGATCATTTCCCTGCTGCCGTATCGGACTTTTTCACTTTCCGCTACCCCTTTCTCCAGCATCTGCCAATGCGCAACCGCCGTCTGAAGCACTTGCAGGAATTGTTCTCCCCGCACTTCCTGGATCTTTTGGATACTGTTTTCACAATACCCCTGGAGGAAACCGTGTGCGATGGCCTGCAGCGTTTCCCGGCATTCGCCGAACCGGTGCTTTCTGTAGCGTTCCGTTTCAGCGAGAGCAGCAAAAAGCATTTCATACAAATTCATGAAATTGCCCGCCATTACAGCGCCGTGATAAATGATCGGATACGGATCGATCAGCCGGACCTCCCCGTGGTGAAGCAGGATGTTTTCAGGAGAAGCGTCCTGGTTTGTCATCTTCAGGGAGGTGAACGCCCGCTTGCGCGTCTGGATGGCTGTCTCAAGCGCAGTTTCAACTTTTGGGTCGGACCAGCCGGATTCGCGGCTGCACAGCGCCTCATAATCCCCCTTGAATTCATTGCATTCTTCTTCCATGAACTGCCTGAAATCGAAATCGAATTCCCCGTGAAGCCCCCGCTCAGCTGACCAGGCCAGATAGCCGAGACCGGTCAATTCGACCGGCACCTCTTCTGTTTTTCGGTATATTTCACCAATTGCATATCCGATGGCACGGGCTTTTTCCGAATTCAATGAGTGAAGATCCAATGCGGTGCCTGCGAACGTTTCAATCGTATAGCACAAGTCTGACGATATGTAATACTTAAAAAACGCCGGAGCGGCGCCAGGAACCGCCTGATTGACCGTTCCATAATACAGCGCTGTTCCGCCGTACTCCGCATTCAAGGCTGCTTCATCGTATTCGATCTTCCGCCCATACGCTTCCTCTTTTGGAATGCGAAGGACAAACGCTTCTCCCTCATGCACAAGGCACCATGCGTCATGCCAGGCGCCTTCGCCCAGATAAGACGCACTTGCCGGATCAAGCCCCGCGTGCAGGCAGGCTGCCGTCATTTTTAAGTCATCCATATCCCTAACCGCCTCTTTCCGCCATCACTCCGGCTATCGTAAATCAAATCAGGAAAATTCCTTGATGCACTTGAACCGCTCCACGTCCAAGTACTTTTCACCCAAACTTTCAATTCGGAAACCGCAGTTCCGATAAAATCCGACCGCTTCTTCATCTGTTTCCGCTTCCATTCTTCTGAACTGATGGCTTTCTTGGACCCTGGAAATCATTTGGGCGCCGATTCCGGATTTTCGGTACCTTGGCTCCACAGCGATATGCAGAATCTCAGCGTCCGAGTCCTCTGTCGGCCAAATCCCGATACAGCCCCGGATTTCATTCTCCACCTCTGCAATATATAGGTAGCGCCCTTTCAGCCGGTGGACATATCCCTTGAATAATCCGGCTGCCTGGTTTTCGGCCGCTGCATAGGCCAGCAGCTGCAAAACAACTCCTTCGTCAAGAGCCGACACTTCCCTCATTGCCATATCCATCATATTCCGCACCCGCCTCCGCTATTCCTGCTTCTACTTTACTGGTCTGGCCAGCTCCCTGCAATCTTCGCGTGACGGACAGATGGATTCATTGCCGGCGCTTGAACTGATACACTTATACAAAAAGGAGGCGGCTGACTGCTATGGCTTCAAATTGGATGATTTACGGTGCCAACGGCTATACCGGCGGACTGATCGCCCGGGAAGCAAAAAAACGGGGTCTTTCCCCGGTCCTCGCAGGACGCAGTGAAACAGCGATTACATCGCTCGCCCGGGAACTGGAGCTCGAATCCCGCATCTTTCCGCTGGAACACGACATCGCCAAGCACCTTGAGGGCATAAGGCTTGTCCTGCATTGTGCAGGGCCTTTCAGAAATACGAGCGCACCCATGGTCAGCGCCTGTCTCTCAGCCGGCGCCCATTACTTGGATATCACAGGGGAAATCGCTGTGTTCGAGCATACGCATGCCCAGCATGAAAAAGCAGTCCGGCAAGGGGTCGTTTTATGCTCCGGTGCCGGCTTCGATGTGATCCCGACCGACTGCACCGCCTTGCGGCTGCAAGAGCTGATGCCGGACACAGAACGGCTGTCACTCGGTTTCGATACTGATTCAGGCGTTTCCCGCGGCACCTTAAAAACCATGATCGACGGTTTGGGCGGTGACAGCGCCATCCGGCAATCCGGCGTCCTTCTGCCAGTTCCGCTCGGCAGCCAAGTCCGGAAAATCGACTTCGGCCGGGGGCTGAAAACAGCTATGGGCATTCCGTGGGGCGATGTGTCGACCGCTTTCCACACGACGGGGATCCTGGACATCTCGACTTGGATCCCCATGTCGAAAGCCCGGATCTGCGCTGCCCGTTTTGCTGCCGCCGGCCGGCCGATTCTGAATTCCCGTTTCGTGAAAAGCCGGCTCGACCGCTTCGCTGACCGCCGGAAACCGGGACCGGACCGCGAATCCAGAGAACGCTCACCGGCGTTCATTTGGGGAGAGGCCGTGAATGCGCGCGGAGAAGCCGTCACCGTCCGGATACGCACAGCCAATACGTACGATCTGACCGTCTGGGGTGCCTTGGAAATGTCCGACCGCCTTCTTCGGCAGCGATTTCCCGGCGGCAGTTATACACCCGCCCGCCTGTTCGGTTCATCATTCATTGAGCAGCTGCCGGGGTCGGGACTGTTCGAGACTGAGACAATTTAGTTGATAAACGGCTCCGATATGCGTAATTTATTATTCATGAAGGAGGAATTCCGATGAGACAAACTTCACTGCAGCCTGAAGCGATGGCTGCCTTAAAAGATAAAATACGCCTGGTTCCGGCTGAAGAAGGCGCGATTTACTTGGTCGGTCCCGTCCGGCTCCCCGTCAATCTGTACGGAGAAACCGTCGAATTCCAATGGTATTGCTGGCTCAGTCAGTGCGAAGTGACAGAGGACTATGAAAGCATCATCAGTCGGCTTTCTTCAGCGAATCTCGCAGAGTACCAGCAGTCGAGCGTGCTGGTCTACGGCGATTTCGAACATGCTGAGGATGCGCTGATCCGGATGCACTCCATCTGCCATACCGGGGATATATTCGGCAGCAAGCGATGCGACTGCGGCTACCAGCTGAAGGAATCGATGCAGCAGATCGCCGATTATGGAGCCGGTGCTCTGTTCTATCTCGCGAATCACGAAGGCCGCGGAATCGGACTGTTCAGCAAAGCGATGGCTTACGTGCTCCAGGAAAAAGGGTACGATACCGTTCAGGCCAATGAAGAGCTCGGCTTTGCGGACGATGCCCGCGATTACGGCGACGCCATCCGTGTGCTGAAATCGCTTCGGGAAAAACCGGTCACACTTCTCACGAACAATCCGCGGAAACTCCGGGCGCTGGAGGAATCCGGGCTGGAAAACGTCAAGAGGGTCGCGCTTTGGGGAGATGTATCCGAGTACAATGAACGCTACTTGGCAACAAAGATAAACCGCTCCGGGCATTTAAAGGGTGAAGACGAGGATGACTGAATCCGGCACTGCTCTGAAATTCGGATTTGATGTCGACGACACGCTGATCGACCTCCGCCGGCACGCCTTTAACTTGTACAATCAAAAGCTCGGCAAGGACCTTTCCGTTGCCGAATTCGAAGCGATCGAACGGGTGGAGATCCATGAGCCATTCGGGCTGACAGAGACGGAAGGAAAAGAGATGTGGAACCGTTCGCTTGAAGAAATCTATTTTACTTCCTGCCCTCTTTACCCGAAGGCGGCTGAAACCTTGCAGGAACTGGAGCGGGAAGGACATGAAATCTATTATGTAACCGCCCGGCCGAAGGAGCATTGCGGACGCACGAAGGAATGGCTGGCAGCGCAAGGGTTTCCTGTGCATGACAGCCGTTTTTTCTGCGGAATGGATGACCATGAAAAAGCGGAGATCATCCGGGAACTGGATCTTGATTTCTATGTGGACGATAAACCGGCGGTGACCAGAACACTTGAAGGGGCGGGTGTCCGTGTCATTGTGAAGGACCAGGTGTATAACCGGGGAGAGGATCTTCCCCGCATCATTGACTGGTCGGAGTTTAAAACGCTGACGAAGGGGTAGAGTCAAAAGACAACGGCCGGTCATACCCGGCCTTTCAGCCGCCGGAAAGCCTGGATGAACTGGCGCGGGCTTCCTGGAATCTTGTACGTAAAAGTCCCGCTGTTCGTATGGAGGTACAGCAGGCCGGATTCGTCTGAGAATCGCTTGGCCGAAACATCCCAGACATCATTTAGGGGGAATTGAATTTCCGGAGAAGATACCTTATCCTCGAACAGGAGCAGCAGACGTTCCTGGCGGGTGATTTCCACTTCTTCGCGCCCGACTTCCCGCCTGATTTCTGTATAAGTCACGGATGCCACAGGTGCGGAACTGTTCATGGGATGACCTCCTGCTGCTTTTTTGCCGTCTGGCTGAACCTTTATCTTATCGGAAATCCTAAAACACCCGCAAGCCGGAAAGGCCGGGAGACGAAGCATTTTCCGCCTGCCCGGGTCTGTTTTTATGCTAAAATATTAGAAGATGCTGCTGAATTGCTGATTGGAGGAAATGGAAATGAAAGAATGGTGGGCAAAGACATCCGAGCATTTGTTTGAAAAGCACTCGCTTAGCCACTTCAGTATGATGGGCTTAGCTGCCGCAGGCGTGGCGCTGATCACAACTATAAAAGAGAAAATCGCCCGCCAGCTCGATAAATTCAAATGGCTCCGGGTTGCTTTGCTTGCCCTTCTTTTAGCTTCGGAAGTCTCATACCAGGCCTGGACTGTATCGGCAGGCGTGTGGAGTTTCGACGGCCACATGCCGCTTCATTTGTGTGCAGTCGCTTCTCTCGCGGCTGTAGGCGCTCTCCTCACTTGGAATGAGACAATGACGCAATTCGCATTTTTTACAGGAGTGGTACCGCCACTGATTGCGGTGATCACTCCCGAAGTGCCATATGGATACCGGCATTACCGGTTCTGGAAGTTTTTCCTCCATCACATGAGTATTCCTTGGGCAGCCCTTTTCCTGGCAGCAGCCCAGCCGCACGCCATCCATGTGCGCGGGGCGCTGAAAGTGTACGGGATGCTTGCCGCTTATGCTCTTGTGATCGGGAAAGGGATCAATCCGCTGACAGGTGCCAATTACCTTTATCTTTCCCAGCGGCCGAATGCGAAAACGCCGCTTGATTTCCTCGGTACCGGCAAAAAGTATATTGTTAATCTCGCGATTGCGGGGATGGGGATGTTCCTTGGACAGCTGTCTGTCTGGAAATTGCTGTACTGGACTCCTCGAAAGACAGGCGCATGTGCGCCTGTCTTTTTTCATTCGCAAAAAGGATCGGCGACAGACGATTTGTATTGCGTTCCCTTGAAAGTGTGATACGGTAAAAAGAAAATCGGGGGATTGGAACATGACAGAATGGCTGGCAAGGACATCGGATCATGAGTTCATTGCTTTTTCTGCCAGTCACATCGCTGCACTGGCCGTTTCCGCAGCCGGTGTGATCCTGCTGTTTCTCTTAAAAAATCAGCTGGCGCAGAAACCGGAGCGCTTCCAATGGCTGCGCTGGACGCTGCTCACCCTTTTACTCCTGTCAGAGGTTTCTTACCAGATTTGGACAGTATCGGTCGGCATTTGGACGTTCGCCGATCATGTGCCGCTTCATTTGTGCGGAATCGCTTCGCTCCTGGCAATGGCCGCCCTTGTGACATGGAACCCCTATCTCGTGCAGGCGGCTTTTTACTTTGGTTTCATTCCGGCGTTTCTCGCCCTGTTCACGCCTGAGCTGCCATTCGGCTTTCAGCATTACCGGTTCTGGAAGTTCTTCGTCCACCACGCAGCCATTCCCTGGGCGAGCCTTTATCTGGCGCTGAGCCGGCCTTCTTTCATTACCCGGCGGTCTGTCTTCAGGTCGTACGGGATTCTGCTCGTGTTTGCAGCAGCGGTCGGCTTCGCCGTCAATCCGCTGGCTGGTGCCAACTATCTCTACTTATCGCAGCTTCCGACCGCCACGACGCCCCTCAGTTTTTTTGGTGATGGCGTCTTATATTACTTTAATTTATGCCTTGTTGCTTTTGTGCTGTTTTACGGGCAGTTTGTGGTATGGAAACTGTTCATCAGGCCATCAGCGGATGAAAAGCCTTGAGGACCGCTCCTCAAGGCTTTTGGCTGTCGAAGTATTCATTTGTCAGATCTCCATCGATGCCGAGACCGGCCGCACTGCCTTCACCGGCGGCAATGATGAGCTGGGAAGGGACGATATGCGAGGCATCCCCAGCCGCATAGATGTTCCAGACGCTCGTGCGCCGATATTTGTCGGTCACGATGCCGCCATGGGCATTCGTCTCACAGCCGAGCTCTTCCCCGAAATTGACAGCCGGTTTCATATATGGCGTGATGAAGCCATAATGGCGTTCAATGGAAGACCCATCCGTAAAGCGGATCTGTTCGAGCTGGCCGTCTGTCCCTTCAAGGCTCTGGATCGGCGTTTCGATGATCCGGATTTCTTTTTCATCCAACCGTGCCCTTTCCTCTTTTGAAATACCCCCTTCGCCATTTGTGCAGATGACCAGGTCTTGGCTCCAGTTATACAGCTTTTTGGCAACTTTGAATACGCTTTTATCCGCTATAAGGGCAAGCGGCCGGTCCCGCACTTCCCAGCCGTCACAGTAAGGACAGCTGTACAGGCTCTTTCCGTAAAATTCATGGATATTCGGCACATCAGGCAGCTCCTCTTTCAGGCCGGTGGCAAGCAGCAGCTTGATGGCATGGAACGTCTGCCCGTCATCTGTCGTCAGTTCATAATCCGTGTCGGCAATTCTCTTGATCGCCTTCACGCGCTGCCTCACTTGCCGGACACTTTCGTATTTCTCCAGCTCGTCCGAGGCAAGCGCCTTCAGCTCCTCCGGGCGGATGCCGTCACGTGTCAAGAAGCCATGCGCTTCCCGTGTCACAAGGTTACGTCCATCATTTTCATCGAACAGGACGACATTCCGCCGGGATCTTCCCAATACTAAAGCGGCATTCAGTCCGGCCGGTCCGCCGCCGACGATTGCGCAATCATATATCATCGAATCATCCTTTTTTTCGCAGTATGATTGCTATTCCCTTTCCCCTCGGTCCTGTAAACCCGGAAAGCACATTCCCGCTTACGTGCAGCTGATTTCCTTCCGAAAATGAATAAATTCTTGTTCTTCCGCCGTTATCTCGAATCCATTTTTCTTAAGCACCTGCTGTGAACCGATATTGGTCTGTGTCGTTTTGGCAAGGAGGCAAGCCATGCCCAGCCGTTCCGCTTCACCGATCAGCAGCGCAACTCCTTCAGAAGCAACTCCTTGTCCGGCAAAGCGTTCGCTGACCCGGTAGCCGATGTGCCCGCAGCCGGATGAATCGATGTCCACCGCGTTCACACGGCCGGCGATTTCCCCATTCTTCCGGATGAGGAAGAAGAAGGACAGCCCTTTCGCCTGTTCCTCAAGCAACGCCCTGTTCCGTTCCGTGAAAATCGGATACTGATAATAATCGTCTCCCCTTCCGGGCACCGATCGCTCAAAAAATGTGCGGTTCTCCGATTCAAAACGGAACAGCTCACAAAAGTCCTGTTCAGTCAGCAGTTCCAGTGTGATATACAAGCTCATCTCTCCCTCAATTCCATTCTTTTTCAGACAAGTGCGCCAGCCTCCCTGCATTCTTCATCCATGTATTTTCCAGCAACAAATGGTACGCTTCCACAAGAGAGAGCATTAAGGAGGAGAGAGCATGATTTCACTTAGCATCCTGGATTATTCACCAGTGGATGAAGGAGCTTCCCCCGAAGAAGCCCTCCATCAGACGACCCGCCTTGCTAAGACCGCAGAGCGTTTAGGCTATAAGCGATTTTGGGTCTCTGAGCACCATGCCGTACCATCTGTTGCCGGCAGCGCCCCTGAGCTGCTCATGATGCATCTTGCGGCAAATACTTCCGCCATCCGGATCGGTTCCGGCGGCTCGCTGCTCCCGAACTATAGCCCCTATAGAATTGCAGAGAACTTCCGGATGCTGGAAGCCCTTCATCCCGGACGGATCGATCTGGGGATCGGCAGTGCTGCAGGCGGCGGCCGGCTCGCTGCAAAAGCGCTTCAGGGAGGAAAACCGAAAACCCCTCATGACGATCAAGTCGCCGATCTCCTCGGTTATTTGAGAGGGACTCTTCCGGACGGCCATCCCTACCGAAAGCTTACAGTATCTCCGGAAGTTCCCCGCCATCCCGAAGTATGGATGCTCGGAGCGGGAGGATCCAGCGCGGAAATCGCGGCAGCCCAAGGTCTCCCGCTGGCATTCGCCCACTTTGCCCGTCCGGCGGCCGGACCGGAGACCGCGCGGAAATACCGGGAAAATTTCGTACCTTCCGACTTCAGCCAGGAACCGGCCGTATTACCGGCAGTGTTCGTCATAACAGCCGAGACGGCGGATCAGGCAGAAATGCTCGCGAAAGCGTTCGACCTTTGGCTGTACTTCGTAGAAACACCTAATTCCCCGCCCTACTATCCATCCGTCGAAACAGCACTTCAGCGCGGAGTGAGCGGGCGGGAACGAGACAAGATCAAACGGAACCGGAGCCGGGTCATCATTGGGGATTCCTTGCAGGTAAAAGAGCAGCTGACAGAACTCGCGTCCTCTTACGATACGGATGAAGTACTCGTCATGCCGCACATCGCGGGGTTCACGAACCGGGAAAAAGCGATCTCACTTCTGGCACGAGCATTCCAGACTGCCTGACAGCAGCCGCAATCCGGGCAGCGCACTGTTCAGCGGTAAACATGGACGTATCTACCGTCAGCCGATAAGGCTCGTTTTGTCTGTGGATGAAATCCAGCTGACTTGCTGCTAGACCGACTCTCCGGTCTCCCCTTGCTTTTTCCCGGCGTTCAAGTTCCGGCTTCGCACAAAAAACGCCCACGAAAAAGACCGGGTACCCGGTGAGCAGCCGATAAAAATCGGACAGCGTCCCCGGATCGTGGAGTACGGTGTCCGCCACTGTATGAACCCCTTCGTCGGATAGGAGGGCAAGTGTCCGGTGAAACAGCCGTTCTGTCGGCACTGGTATCAAGCGTTCGCCTCCCCGCTCTTCCATTTCTTCAATGAATTTGTCATAACTGTCCAGCTCTGCGTGAAAAAAAGAAGGTTCAAGCTTGATCAGTTCCTTGGCAATACTTGTTTTGCCCGAGCTGGAAGTCCCATTCAGGACAACGATGATCCCTTTTTCCATCTGCATCTCTCCCCATTCATAAAACTCGCATGTTCCATTCCGCGGAACATTTCAAAGTTCCGGATTTCCCTTCCATTATTCTTCCCAAATGCCGCGCTAATTTTAAATTTTCAATAAAAAAGAGAAAATTTGGTCCTATAGATTCATGATAAGTGTCTTGACATGCGTTAAAGTAGAAAAAAGTCTTTGATTTCACGAAATAATTGTATGAAAAATTTAAAAATTAAGGGGAAAGTGGCATTTTCTTTTTAGCATGAAGGGAGAGGGTTATATGGTGCGAAATTCGTTTTTTTCTCCGAAGCCAATCGAATACTTTTTCACCCGTGCAAAAGATACCCGTGAAGAAAACGGCAAGCTGTTCATCACCTTATTCGGCCGTCTTACACGTGAATGCGTCCTGTCAGAACCTCATTATGTTAAACGGATTACAGAAACGGAATGGACCGACCTGGAAGAAGTCGCTTGGGAACAGGCTTCTGTGAAAATCCAGCAAATCCCGAACGGAATCCGCACGTTCCAAGTGACAGAAGAAGTCTTCAGTGAGCTGCTCAAACAATCGACTGCGCGGCCCTGGGAACTTTATTACCTCTCACCTGTCTGCAAACTCCGCAAATTCAAGAAATTTTCCTGACTTCTGAAAAACGCCGGTAAAAAAGAAACAGCCCCAGCAACGGATGGCTCAGTCTGTTCATCTGCCGGATGGACATTCTGGAAACCCGCTCCGGACGCTGCTTTCCGAACACCCAAAAAGCCAGTCCGCCTGCGGACTGGCTTTCCTTCAGCTATTTATGGAATTCGTCTGCCTGTCATCCTTTGCCGATTCAAAATTTCCGGAACCGACCCGCCGGCGGATCTCTTCTTCGGACAAATCCAAATCAATCGGGCCGGTCGGGATATTCTCGGATCCGGCTTCGACTTCGGCGCGCTCTGTTTCCGCGAAGCGCTTGTTAATTTGGCGGCCGAGCCGTTCGCGCTCTTCCCGACTGTCGAATGTTTTTTCCACCCATTTTTTATCAGCCATCTTGTTAACCCCTTTACACAGAATTTCCTCTTCAGGAATGGCAGTCTTCTTTTGATGATTGTACCAAAATTGTCAGAATAGAAGCAAATATACTGCTACACGCCAGTATCCAGGTTCGCCCGGCAGTAATCCAGCACTTGCTGTTCCTCTTCATCATCCATGGCGAAGTCAAGAACCTGCTCGCTCTCCTTTTCGAGGAAGAAATGCTGGACTATACGCATGCCATCATTTCCTTGAGCCAAAATCACCCGGAGCACCAGCCCTTTTTCTGTGTAAAGCTCATCCTCTTCCTCCACTTCAACATCCAAAAGCCATTCAAACCGTCTGTCCGGCATTATGCCTGTCGGGTCCTTTAATTCTGTCACTTCATGATTTATGATCTCCATACTTGTCCCTCCGTAAAATTGCATACAGCTTTCCTATATGGTAGCATATTCTCTAGCCTTATAAGGACGTGATATGAATGATTCAAATTAAAGAACCCAAGACAGATGTCTCCATCACTCGTCGCGAACAGCAGTCCCAGGAGGGCGAAGCCCCGATCACTCCGGTGGCTGGATTCATCGACCTGCATGAGATTCCCCGGGATAAAGGAGGGCTCATCCAGTTCTATAATCACAGCGGTGATCTTCTGTTTGTCGGAAAAGCCCGGAAGCTCCGTCAGCGCGTAAAAAAACACCTTCAGGATAATGTATCGCCCCTCCGCACTCATCGCGAGGAAATCCACCGGATCGATGTGACTTTTGTTGAAGATGCGATGGAACGCGATATTTATGAGACGTATCTCATCAATTCCAAGCAGGCGAAATACAACATCGATAAAGTTTATTACAAGCAGCAGTAAAGGCGCGGGTTTTCCGCGTCTTTTTTTCATTTGGACAGAAAGGAAAGAACGGAAGGTCCTGCAAAAAGAAACAACCGATTCAAGACAGTCTGGAAGTTTTAAGTTTTCCTTAAAACGGGAATAGAAGTAAAACAAGTCTCTATAAGACTCAATTCTAATCGGAGGAATCCCCTATGACTTCAACAGTGCAAGAATCAGGAAGTGCAGGCTGCAGGAGTGAGTACGGAACATTGAAACGGGTCGTGCTCTGCCCGCCGCGCCACATGGCCATTAAAGACATCATTAATGACGTGCAGAAAAAGTATGCAACTGACAACATCAATACAAAACTTGCAATGAAGCAGCACGCGAACTTTGTCCGGGCGCTCAACGAACAGGGGACCGAAACAGTTCTGCTCGAGCCTCACCCTGACTATCCGGAACAGGTATTCACCCGGGATATCGGATTTACGGTCGGTGATGAAGTATTCGTCAGCGAGATGGCATGCTCCATCAGACAAGGGGAGGAAAAAGAACTTCAAAAATGGCTTCAGACTGATAACATTCCATACCGGAGAATGTCCGGAAGGCGGATGGAAGGCGGGGATGTCATCGTAGACCGGGATTCGGTGTTTGTCGGAATCAGCAGCAGAACCGGCCGGGAAGCCGTTCACCAGCTTAAGAAGCACGTGCCGGATCACCAGGTGATTCCGATTCATTTTGCTGAAAACTATTTGCACCTGGATTGCGTCTTCAATGTCATATCAGAAGATGAAGCGCTGATTTTTCCTGAGGCGATGTCGGAAGAAACAGTGGATTTTCTAGCGGAGCGCTATCACTTGATCCATGTCAGTAAGGAGGAGCAGTTCACACTGGGCACAAACGTACTTTCAATCGGAGACAGACGGATTTTCAGTCTGCCCCAAAACCCGCAAGTGAACACAGCGCTCCGGAAGCGCGGATACGAGGTCATTGAGATCGATCTATCGGAAATCATCAAATCCGGCGGTTCTTTCAGGTGCTGCACCATGCCGATCGAACGCGGATCATGAAACAGCAAAACACCGCCCCCTGCTGGAGGAGGCGGTGTTTTGCTGTCACCAGAGCATCGGCTTATCAACCATGAACCACAGCATGAGGAGCAGCAATCCGATATACATCCAGACAGAGCGGACAAGTTTTGCCGTCAGCACCGCGTGATCGGCTCCCGGCGTATTAAATTGCACAAGGACAGGCTTGAACGCGCTGGCAAGAAAGAAAACGGACGTGAACATGACCGCAAGCGTCAATACGACCCAGGACGTATACCACGGCCATGGGCTGATCCAGACAAGAATTACGCCCGAACCGACCAGGACATGTCCGGCGTGCATGACAATCCGCACAGCCGCCCGGAAAGTGGCGATATGGCTGTCGAGCAGAACACCATCAGCAGTCTTCATTTTGCCTAAGACGGGAAGAAGCACAAAAAACGGGCCGATCGAAGCCACTGCGCTTAGAATATGCAGAAACAAAACGAATGAAAATAAAAAATTCATGATTCCCCAAGTACCTTTCCTCTTTTTTACTCCATTTTAGACGTTGCCCGCATTATAACCCATAGGGAATTCCGCTAATTCGCGCATGGGTTTCCCCTCTTTTTTGAAAACCCTCCCTATTACCTATCCCTTTTCAGAAAGAATAGCTGTAAAGGATGATGTATTCTTTATTGTTTTGAATTATTATTCATATTAGTTATTTTTTATTCAAAAATTGATTGGAGGAACCACTTTGAAAAAAACCGTCACCGGATTGCTGGCAGCCGGTATTTTCGCTACCGCCCCCTGGTCGTCTGTGCTTGCCGAGTCACCGAAAGTGTCCTACATAAACGCATTGGAAGAACAGGATGGCAGCCTGTTCAATGCATACAACTACGATTTCATGAAATTCTCGGAAATCGGTCCGAAGCTGGAGGAAATCGAGAAAGCGTCGAACCGGGTGAAAGTCGATGTGACAGGATATTCCGCCGATGGCCACCCGCTTTACACCGTCACCATTGCCGCTCCTGAATTCGGCGGGAAATTCGGTCACAACAAAGCGCTCCGTAAACAAATGTTCAATAATCCCGGAAAAGCGCAGGAATGGATTCAGCAGCACCCCGATTTCAAAGTGCCGATCATGATCAACGGCTCCATCCATGGCACGGAGTTTGTCGGCACTGACGCGATCATGCAGCTGATCGAGCGTTTTGCGACAGGAACGGATGAGACAACTGCTTCCATCCTTGAAAATAACATTCTTATTTTCAACGTGAACGCAAACCCCGACGGACGCATCGGCGCGACCCGTTTCAACGGTGAAGGCATCGACTTGAATCGTGATTTCATCACCCAGTCCCAGCCGGAAACTCAGCAGACGGTTGATTTGATCACTGAATGGAACCCGATGGTGTTCCTTGACACGCATGGCTATGTCCGGAACTACGCGCCTGGCAAACAAGGGCTCATCGAACCGTGCACCCCGCCGCACAACCCGAATTATGAATATGACTTGTATAGTAAATGGGCTCTCAGTCAGGCGGAAGCGATGGAACAGGAGATCCTGGAAAACAAAGCGGACTATGAAGGAAATCTGTATCAGGAAATGACCGGCACATATGTCCCCCAGCGGGATGACGCCGCCGGCTGGGATGACTATCCGCCGATCTTTACACCGATGTACGCCATGTACCACGGTGCCTATGGACACACGCTTGAAGCACCGACGAACAATGAAGACGGTGTAGACTGGATGTACAATGCGGTCATGGGCGCTCTGCAATTTGCGACTGATAACAAGGAAGAAATGATTGCAGACCAGATCGAGATCTTCAAGCGGGGAATCAATTTCGATCACCCTACCCACGAGCAAGGCTTCTTCCCGAAAGCCTATGTCCTGCCGGTGAATGAACAAGACCCGACGGTGACAGAAAAAGCGGTCAATCATCTGTTAGCCAACGATATTGAAGTCGTACGCGCTTCCAAACCGTTCACGGCAGACGGAACCGCTTTTGCGAAAGGCGACTACATCGTGAACATGGACCAGGCGAAAGCCGGACTCGCCAATACGATGCTGTGGGACGGCGAAGATATAACGGATGATACGCCATCCATGTACGATATTTCCGCATGGAGCCTGCCGGAACTTTGGGGCTTTGACGCACACGCAGTCACCAGTAAAGTGACGGTCCCGTCCGCGGTCGTGAACGAGGCGGACAGTCAGGGGACCCTTTCAGGAAAAGGTCCGTTCGTCATTCCGAATTCATCGGTGACAGCTGTGGGACTGGTGAACACGCTCCTCGAACAAGGGGTGCCGGTGAAACGCGGCGCCGATGGCACCTTCTATACCGACGCACCGGCCAATGCCCTCTCGCATGCCGTGAAGGCCTCCGGGCTGGATATCGCAAGCGGGAGTGTACCGGCGGACGCAGAACCGCTGGAAGCGTTGAAAGTCGCGCTTCTTGAAGACGGCGGCATGGGGAAAGTCCAATCCCATTCCGGAATGAAACTGGCGCTTGAGCGCCTTGGCTTCGACGCAGCGGAATTGTCTCCGGCCGAAGTGGCGGAAGCGGGACTCGGCGGTTTCGATGCCTTTATCTACACCGGCACGGAAAATCTGATTGCGAAGAGCCACTCGCGGGAGGCGAACCGGGAATTCGGTTTCGAGCACCCGGAGCAGTTCGAGTCGTTCAAACAGCACCTCAGTGATTTCGTGGCGGATGGCGGCAAATTCATCGCGGCGGGTGCCGGCGGCTCCAATGCAGCCGTTACTCTCGGACTGACAGACGTGACGGTGAATACAGGTGGCTGGAACAGCAACGGTATCGTGAAGGTCGATTACGGCGTTTCCGGCACGACCGCGAGTTACGGTCAGGACGATATCGGTTTCGTCTACCGCCCGGTTTGGTATGAAGGTCCGGAGACATCAGAAGTGCTGGCTTCATATGACAGCGGCGACTTTTTTGTCGCCGGTCATTGGCAGGGACAAGAACAAGCCACCGGCCAGCCGGTCATCATCAAGGAAAATGAAAAAGATGTCACATTGATCGGCTTGGAACCGGCATTCCGTGACCATACGGATTATTTGTACCGCCTGATCTCGAACACTCTTTTCACCGACTAAAAAACTGCAGCCCGGTTTGAGCCGGACTGCAGTTTTTTGCTTTTTTGATGATTATTCTTTTGTTTTATCCACTTCTTCGACTTCCCGTCTCGTACTCGGGTGGCCGATTGACTGCCATTCATCATAGTAAGCGGCATCCAGTTCACTGAGCCCCTTCTTGCCTTCTTCCTTATCGGCATCCGGTGCCTCCCGACGGTCCGCTTCAATGCTGTTATGCATGTCATGGTCTTCATACACCCAGACTTTCTTCTTTCCTCCATCCGGTGTTCGGGCCTTCACTTTTTCCGTGTCATCCGTTTTCTTATATTTTTTCAACAAGGCCATGCCGCCGGCCACTGCCGCCCCTGCCATCATCAGATTCTTTTTTGTCTTTTTCCGCAAGACAATTCCTCCTGTTCTGTAAATAAATTTCATAGATTCTTTAATACTCTTCATTCCCTTTTTTAAATAAAAATAACCCTTTCAATTTTACAGCCTCCATGGAAAGGGTAAACTATAGGAAAAGAGAATGGAGGTCATTGCAATGGACAAAAGACTTGCGTGCCTGCTTCCGCTTTTACTGATGACAGCCGCCTGCCAGGAATCGGCCGAACCGGAGGAACAGCCGGCGCCGGAAGAACCGGCCGAACCGGAAGTTGGTGATCCGGAAGAGCGGGCAGCAGCTTATATCGAGCACTGGAATGCCATGGAATACTCTGTCATGTACGAAGACTTCGTTTCATCCGCCACTGCAGAAGCTTTCGGGGAAGAGCAATTTGTTGCCCGGCAGCAGCAGCTCAAAGAAAAGTTGGGTATTCACGATATGGCTATTACATATACGGCACCTCCGGAAGAAACAGCATGGGAAAACGAAGAATTTGCGGATTTTCCTATTCACGTAAGTATGGAAACCGTTGCAGGACCGATCGAATTTGACGAAACGCTCACGCTTGTCCGGGAGGAACAGGACGGCGAAGAAGGATGGTTCGTGGATTGGGGACCTTCCCTGATTTTGCCTTCACTCGAAACAGGTGATACGGTCGAGGTGGAAATCACGGAATCTGCAGCCCGCGGGGAAATCACCGACAGGGCCGGCCGGGCGATCGCGGCGAATACGACCGGTTATGAAATCGGCATTGTTCCCGGGCAGTTCACAGATCCCGCGCTGAAGCCGGAGCTGGCGGATCTCATCGGCGTGACAGTCGCCCATATCGACAGTCGGCTGAATCAAAGCTGGGTGCAGCCGGACTTCCTCGTCCCGATTGCGACACTCCCTGCTAATGAGGCCGGGGATGCGGAACTGGCCGATACCATGCCGGGGGTGGCAGTCAATGAAGCGACAGTCCGCTCTTATCCTTACGGAGAAGCCTTGTCCCATGTGACGGGCTACATTGCCGAGATAACGGCGGAACAGCTGGAAACAATGAAAGAAGACGGATATGCGGCCGGTGACGTGGTCGGGCGGAAAGGACTGGAGCTCCTCCTCCAGGAGCGGCTCCGGGGCAAAGATGGAGCACGAATTTATATCGAAAAGACCTTCGGCGAACAGACAGAGCAAGTGACGGTCGCTGAACGCCCCGCAGAACCCGGTGAGACGGTCCAGCTGTCCATTGATGCGAAACTTCAGCAGCGCATTTATGCCGCTATGAACGGCGAAGCCGGAGCAAGTGCCGCGATCGACCCAAAAACAGGTGACACACTCGCTCTCGTCAGTTCTCCAGGTTTCGATCCGAATTTATTCGTAAACGGCATTACGCAATCCCAGTTCCAGGAACTGCAGAACAATCCGAAAAACCCGCTTTTCAACCGTTTCACTGCCCGTTATGCACCCGGCTCGACCATAAAACCGGTGACTGCGGCGATCGGTCTCGAAGCGGGAACCATCGATCCCGCGGCTGGCGTTGAAATTAACGATGAAACGTGGCGCCCGGACAGCTCCTGGGGAAATTATGAAGTCACCCGCGTCCATCCTGAAGTGCCGAATCCGATTAATCTGAACAAAGCGCTCGTTTACTCGGATAACATTTATTTTGCGATGCAGGCGCTGGAGATGGGTGAGGAAACGTTCGTGGAAGGGCTCAAAGCATATGGGTTCGGTGAAGAAACTCCCTTCCCTTTCGATATCCGGCCATCCCAGATTTCCAATAGCGGTGAACTTGCCGGCGACATCCAGCTGGCGAACACGTCCTTCGGCCAAGGAGAGATGCTCGTGAATATCGTGCACTTGGCCTCGATGTACGAAGCGTTCCTGAACAACGGTCTGATGTATGAACCGGCATTATTCCTCGAAGAGGACCCGGCCGCCTGGAAAGAAGGGCTGGTAAGTGAAAAGAATGCCGAACTGATCCGGACTTCACTGCGGAATGTCGTGGAGGAAGGCCCGCTTACAGAAGTGAAACAGTCCCCGGTTCCTTTGGCCGGCAAGACCGGAACAGCGGAGCTGAAAGGAGCCGGTGAAGAAGACGGAAAACAGAACGGATTTTTTGTCGGCTATGATACCGCCCAGCCTTCCATGATTCTTGCCATGATGATTGAAGGTGTTGAAGACAATAACGGCAGTGCTTATCCTGCCAAACTTGCCGCAGACATCTTCGCCAATACAGCGAACTAGGAGGGAATCAGTTGAATATCGTCATTTTATCTGACACCCATATTCCAGGAAGAGCGAAGAAACTGCCTTCCGTACTCGCAGAGGCTTGCGGACAGGCCGATCTTATCATCCATGCCGGCGACTGGCAGACGCTTGACGTTTACTTCGAATTATCCGCATATGCCAGGACGGAAGGTGTAGCAGGGAATGTGGATCCTTGGGAAGTCATCGATAAGTTCGGGCGCCAGAAGATCGTTGACGCGGATGGGCTGAAAATCGGGGTCATCCATGGGGATGGACTTCGGAAGACGACCGAGCGGCGGGCTCTTGAAGCTTTCGAGGGAGAACAGGTCGATATCATCGTTTTTGGCCATTCCCACATCCCTGTCAGCCGGCAGGAAGGCGGCATCACTTTATTCAATCCCGGCTCCCCCACTGACAAAAGGCGGCAGCCCCGGTACTCGTTCGGTATTCTCGAAAAAAACGGAGAGGCGTGGACGTTGGATCATGTCTTTTTTGACAGTAAAGACTGAACCGGCGGGTTCCCTCCGGCACAAATCAGAAGTCTCCAAATAAACAAAATCCGGAAGCGCCCGCTTCCGGATTTTTATTTATGATTTTTCCGCTTCAATCCCGCAATTCGTTTCGAGATGCGCAATGAATCCGGCGGCATCTCCGCGAGAAATATAAGAAATCTCTGCATTTCCGGCGCCTGTCTTACAGACGACTTTTGCGGTTCCGTTCAGAACAGCTTGAATATAACGGATTTCGGAAAATGGAATTTCAGCTGACATTTCCTCTTCAGCCCCATTCCTTCCAAAAAACACAAGCCGGTCTTCTGCCGCGGCGATGATCCCTTTCAGGCCGCTTGCCGGTTCTCCATAAGCAGTATTGAAGAACCCATACACCCAATGATGGAATTCAAGTTCCGGCCTTGTTTCCTGCAGCCGCTCGAGCAGCTTTCCTGGTAAAGCCATTCTGGACACCTCCGGGAGTCAATAACTGTCTTAAGTATACAGAACACACCGTCCGATTCATGTGAAGTTTATATTAAAAATATTTACAAGTATTACGGCATTTTACTCCGGAAATTCGGGTAAATACTGTAGAAACACTTCTGGAGGTTGATTCAGTGAAGAAACTGGAAATTGAATCACTGCAGCAATCGGACCGCGAGATAAAATTTTCGTGGACCGGGACCGCCGGCGACCGCTGCCGGGTGATCCGTGATGAGCGCATCCTGTATGAAGGGACCGAAAACAGGCTGTCTGATGGACAACTGTGTGAAGGCGAGCTCTATACGTACACGCTCGAAAGACTCGATGGGGAAGGAAATGTTGCAGAACGGCTGAAAATGCAGACAGCCACAGAAGACCGGAGTGAGGACGCAGTCAATCAGCTCCAGCAAATTGTGCTGACCGCCATAGTCTCGGAAGGGGAAGTGACACTTGCCTGGGGAGAAATCGAAGGGATTGATGCATATGAAATCTTCCGGAATAATGAACTGCTGTCCGCAGTCAATGAAACCCAATATACCGATGACACAGTCGATATGCAGCACGAATACATCTACACCATTCATGCGAAACGGCCGCTGAGTAAATCCGCTGAAGAAAGACTTGGCGCAGAAAAATCTGTGATCTCTTCGTTATTCGGCAAGCTGAATCCCCGGGCTTCCCAGCAGGAGGCGTCAGAAGAGGCTTTTTGGATGACCAAGAAAATCGGACGCCTGGAGACCGTGCTTCAGGAGAAGGAAAAACCGAAGGGCGAAATCCAAGTGCCTGAGTGGAATTTCCGCTACAAGACGTTTTTATCCGAAGAGATACTTGCCAGTCCGAACCTCCTTTCGCTCAACCGTTACTTCGAGGGGGACGGGCGCGGATTCGATGTCCACAGCAAGCGATACCGGACACTTGTCGAATTTTCTATCCGCCTGGATGAACAAGCGACGCTTGAGGATTTCAAGAAAGATGTCGGAACCTCCGTCGCTTACAATTGGCGAAAAAAATTCCGGAAAGCGGGAGTCGGTTCCGCTGAAGACGTCGGCGTCAGCCAAATGGACGAAAACGAACGGAAAGCTTCAGTGGCACTCACGCACAGCGTAAGCAATCCGCTGACCACATCACCGGCGATCGATTATTCCATTTACGCCACTTTCTACAGAAATGGTCATTTCGATATCGTCGGTATCCACGATCAGGCACCGAACCATGAAGTTTACTTGAACCGCAGCGGACAGGATGATTGGCTTCCGCTCCACCAGGCAGAAAGTAAGGGGCTTGCCTGGATGTCCCGGGCGATCGCAAGCCAATACTGGCGTTACTCGAATTTTGAATAAGGCCCATTTAAGGATAAACGAAAAGACCGCCCCACGGCGGTCTTTTCGTTATTTATCCAAGAAACGTTTGCGCACGTGCGGCGGCGGCAACATGCAGGCCTGCAGCTGGCCGAATATCTTATAGCGGTTTCTCGCAAATGTATCGTATGCGGCGTCCCGCAGCGGAAGCGGGAACGACTTCAAGTAATAAGCGAGTTTCCATAAACCCGTCAGGTGATGCGCGATCCGCAGGGCGCCGTCTGTTTTCACATAGGCTTTGCCGTTCTCAATAAGCACCAAGCTGTCCACGTCATCTGGTATATTGTACTCTTCCGACAGTTTCTCCCCGATTTCGCTCTGCAAGGACGCGAAGTTAAAGTATCCCGCCGGATCATGCTTGATGATGAACTGGACACTGGAATCACAGAAGTTGCAATCCCCGTCAAATAAAACAACTGCGTTTTCCAAACGTACCCCTCCTTTTTCGCAAGGACTCTTATCTTTCACCATAACCGTTTTGTCCGCCGCCAAAACCCCTTCACTGTACAGGCAAGCTCTGACGGAATAACAGTTTTCGCCCGGCCGCCGGATCAGCGGTCGCGGCCTGTGTCATTATCATCGTAGAAGTTCTCCTGATCCTCGTTCGGCTGATCCTGCGGTGTATCGGATGAGCCGAAATCTTCCACATCCTCAAAGCTGTTGTTGAAATCCCGGAGCCGTTCGTCCTCTTTCTCGACTGGCTGGTCGGTGGTCGGCTCCATGATGCCTTCCTCGCCCGGCCGCGTATCCATGTCAGGATGCTGATCTGCATGGTCGATACATGTCAGAGCCGTCGGTATGGCATCCAGACGTTCGTAAGGGATTTCCCTTCCGCATACCACGCAGCTGCCATACGTGCCGTCCTCGATGGCTTTAAGCGCTGCTTTGACATCATCTGCCTGCTCCTGTTTGAATTCAGTGATTGCCAAGCCCCGCTCTTTATCGAATAAATCCGTCGCATTATCGCCGGGATGATTATCGTATTGGGACAATTCATTGTTATTACTGAATTCTTCTCTATGTTCAAGCCGCTCTTCCACGTCTTTCAACTCTGTCTCGAGCCGTTCTTTCAGTTCTTTCAATTGTGCATCCGTCATTGTCCTTCCTCCTTCACGGTCTCCTTCCTTTTAATATTTCCGCTGTCAGCGAAATGAAACATTTTCTTAAGAGCCTCCAGGTGTATTCTGCGAGAACAGAAAAACCCGGCTGCAGCTCAGCCGGGTCAAGCAGTTTCGAATTTTTTCAGGCGGCCATCCAGCACGAAATTCCCGAAAGGGATGAACGCGACGATAAATGCCAGGATTGAGTAGATGAACGGCCAGCGGACAGTCAGTGTAATGTAGAGAATGCCAAGGCAATAGACTGTAAACAAAGCACCATGCAGGGATCCAACGACAGTCACCGCTTCCGGAAAGCCCGCCCAGTACTTAAGCGGCATTGCGATGAACAGCAACAGCAGCAATGAACTGCCCTCCAGGATACCGAGAAGCCGGAACTTGCCGACTTTGTTTTTTGACAGATTCAAAATCAGTTACCCCTTTTCCAGTATTCTTGTCCGCAAGTATACCAGATACTAGGCATTCCTGCCGCCTCAGCCAGCCGCCGGATGAACGGAATTTCAATCCGCTGTCACGTTTTAGCCAATAATGGGTTGTCCTTATTCGGCCAGTTCAGCTTCCGCGATCCTTTTTTCAAACCGTTTCCGCCATCTCTCCGCGAGTGCCGGAACATCCGTGACTCTCCGCATCCCTTCAACGAACTCAGGATTGTTGAAATAAATCGAGTTTGCATAAAAAACCGATACACGATGCGGGTCTTCTTCCACTTTTTCAATGGCAGAGTCCCGCCGGATGATCCCTTCTTCGATGACACGGCACAAAAAACCGGTATGGCTGGTCTCCGTGAACCGCTGCAAAATGTTCGGCAGACCTGTGCGCTTGTTGATGGTACTGCACGGAATGCGGCCTTGCGTAATTTGGATGGCCGCTTCGCCCACCCGGAAAATATCGCCGATATGCACATTTTCTTCTTCCATATTTTCCACGAGCAGATTCTCGCCGAAGCTCGCTTCACTCAGCCGGGTCCGGTACTCGCGATTCCACTGACGGTAGTGTTCGATTCCATATACGCACACTGCCCGGTCCGGTCCTCCATGCGCTTTTGTATTCGCTACTCCATCCCCATCGAACCCTTCTTTCCTCAGCATCGCTTCTTCCGCAGGAAGTTTGAAAATGCCGGAATGCAGTTCCTGTCCTTCCTGGTTCCTGAGACGCTTCGGTTTGCCGATGTACAGCCCTTTCAGTTCGGGCCGGTAAAACAGATCCGACATACTGATCCCCCTTGTCCTTCTCTTTACCTCCAGTATACAGGATCAGCGCTTCAACCGTACATCCGTCATGATGAACCGGCTTTCCGGCATGATCGGAATGCGGCCGAGATCCATATGAAGGTTTTGGGAAGGTATCCGATAATCAATTTTCCCGGCCAAAAACTGCATGCTTTCCCGCATTACCTCAATGGTCACCCACTCCCCCGCACAGCGATGCCCGAGGTAGTGGTCTCCTCCGCCCTGCGGGATGAAATCGAATGGAGTGCCGGTCCAGTTGCGGAACCGTTCCGGAATAAAACGGTCCGGTTCTTCCCACAATCGGCCGTCCCGGTTCATACCGAAAATATCCAAAAAGACCAGTTCTCCTTTTCTGAACCGCATATCCTTCCAGCGGAAGTTCCGGCGCACACGGGCGCCAAGAAATGGACCGAATGGATAGAATCGGCGGACTTCCTGGGTGAACATATGGGCATAAGTCTCTTCGCCTGTCGCCAATCGCCCGCGCGTTTCCGGATTGGCGAGCATGGCCATCGCTCCGAACATGACATACCAGGAAATCGCTGTAATCGGCCGGATAATATTGACAAGTTCCACTGCCGCGGTGTGTGTGCTGAGCGGGCTGCCGTCAAGCTCCTGATGACGGGATATGACCCGGAGGGGGCTTCCTTCTGGCGCCCGGAGCTTGCCGCTGCGCTCCTGCTTTATCACTTCCGCCATCCATTCATCAACGGAGTGCCGGGCGAGGACCCCTTTCCAGTAACGAGGACCGACCCCGCCGAGCGCATCGACCAATTCCGTGAGCTGCTTCGCCCGTTTCGCTGTATCCTTTTCTTGCAGCGGCACACCTGCCCACCGGCAAGCCGTACGGAGCATCACTTTCTGTGCCTCGTCGAATAAGACGACCGTCTTCTCTTTTTCCCACTTCCGGGCTGCATTTTCCCACTGCTCAGCAGCAATTTCAGCGATCAGCTGTAAACGCGGCATCGTCATGAGAGACATAAACATCGCTTTGCGATGCCTATGCTGCCTGTCATCGAGCACTTGAACGCCTCCCGTGCCGAAAAGCGTACTTCTTACCCGAGGAGGAATTGCAGTGCTCCGTTCAAAATACCGTTCATTATAAAAAAGCTCAACGGCTTCCGGTCCCGTCATGACAATCGATTTCTGTCCCAATATGCGTGTCCGGTAAATGTCCGTCCCCAACTCTTCCATATGATCCGGAATATACCGGTAGCCCTCTCTCAGAATATCCGTTGTGCTTCCTGACATTTCTGTTTCGGGAATCACTCGTGTCATGTAATTCAGCTCCTTTTCATGTTCTCCTGATTTTTTCCGCTCCTTCCGCATGCGATTCCCGGAGGCGGCACTGTCGGCATGGCCTTTCCCGGCGCTTTACTCTTTACCGATTGAAGAAGACCCCTTTCGCTTTCGCAATCAGCGTGCCGCTCTCGTCTTCAATCCGGCAGTCTGCGTGTGTCAATGCCTTTCCCGCTTTGATTACTTCAGCAAAAGCTGTCAGGCGATCGCTTCTCGCACCTTTCAGGAATGTTACATTCAAGTCGACCGTCACCGACTTCTGCACTCCGTCACCGTCAGGTTCCATTGTGTTGCTTAACGCGACATCCGCCAGCGTCGAAATTACACCGCCGTGGACCACTCCGGCACTATTGATGTGGAGCGGCTTAACCTGAAGCGTTACGGCCACTTTCCCGTCACCGGTCCGCTCATATTCAAAACCTAAAAATTCGTCGAACGGCTGCTTGATGAACATCCGATCCCCCCTCTTATAAGTGCACGGCAGTCGGCGTCTACAGTTTCCGGTTTTTTACAGCAGGCGGACCGAACGTGGAATTGAACAGTTTAAACAGCTGTTCGAACTTGCGCAAAATATCCAGCGCCAGCAGGCCATTCCCTTCGGCGGATTTCGGGTAGCCAAGCGGCACTGTGCGGCGGACGAGCTGTGCGTACAGTTCGTCCTCTGACAGTTTCCGCTCGAACTCTTGCTCGGCAATATTTTTGATCAGCGCAAGTGCGCCTGAAATATGCGGTGTCGCCATCGAAGTGCCCGACAGGCTGGCGTATTTGCTTCCGGGATATGTCGAGTAAATCTGGACGCCGGGCGCCACAAGATCAATGGCATCGTTCGTGTTGCTGAACGAAGCAATGTTCCGTTTAAAATCGATCGCCCCCACTTGGATCACTTCGCTGTAAGCGCCCGGGTAAGCGAATTCATCCGTCGCCGGGCTGTCGTCCCCTTCATTCCCTGCCGCACAGACGACCGGTATACCGGCATCCACCGCCCGTTTAACTGCTTTATAAAGTTCCGGCACATTTTCCGGTCCGCCAAGCGACATGGAAATGACACTCGTCTTCTCTCCGTTCGGACCTTCCCAATCGATGGCATAATGAATGCCGTTAATAATACCTGCATAGTCGCCGCTGCCTTCACCGTTCAGCACTTTGACGATCAGCAAGTCGGATTTAGGCGCGACACCGGCGATGCCTCCTTCACGGTAAGAAGCGCCGGCCGTACCCGCGACATGGGTCCCGTGCCCGTTATTGTCTTCGAAATTCGATTCATCGCCATCGAAATCGCCCGTGAAGTTCTTCCCGCCGATGATCCGGTCTGCCAGATCCGGATGGTCACGCTGGCATCCCGTATCGAGGATCGCGATCACATTTCCTTGCCCCATATCAGCCTCATCCCAGACGTCCGGCGCCTGGATCATCTTTACGCCTTCCGGAACCCGGACGGCTTCAGCCGTAATTTCTTCTACTCTGTACGGAATCAAATGGACATTGTTCATTCAGTACCATCCTCTCTATTCGAGTCACTTTTTCCCAGTTTTACAGCTTCTCCTGCAGCCGCTGATTCGTAGAGCGCATCCATCAGCCGCTGCAGCTCCACCGCTTCACCGGCGGTCACGAGAATCGGCTGCCTCCCGAAGCAGGCATCCACAAAATTCGCAATCGAACGGGCATGCGGGTCCTGTGCTTTCAAGTAAGGGAACTCCGTATCTGTCAGCTGATTGTACTTTTCCTGAAACAGACGGGGCGGGAAGACGGAAGCACCCCCTTCATCTCCGAACAGTTCGATATCCATCACTTCCGACTCCGCCATGTTCAGCGCGAAAGACGTTTCTATTGTCAGGGACCCGCCATTCCGGAAACGGATGAGACCCATCAGGGAATCCTCCACGGAATAGGCAAGCGGATCCCAATTCCTCATCCGCCCCGGCCGGGTATTCGGTCCGATTTGTTTGTGGGCGACAGCGAAAACGGCATCGATCGGCGGATAATCCATCAAATACAGCGCGGTGTCCAGCATATGCACTCCGATATCGATGAGCGGCCCGCCCCCTTGCAGGTTCCTGTCAGTGAATACACCCCATCCCGGAATTCCCCGGCGTCTGAGCGCACGGATACGCGCGGCATAAATAAATCCCAATTCCCCCTCTTTGATGGCCATCCGGATTACATCGGTCTGCGGACTGTGGCGCCAGTGAAGATTGAATGTAAGGACCTTCCCGGCAGCGTCAGCCGCTGCCGCCATGCCGGCAGCTTCCATCGCATTGATGGCCGGCGGCTTTTCGCAGAAAACGTGAAGGCCGGCTTCCAGCGCCTGTATGGCCATTTCGGCATGGAATTTGTTCGGCACACAGATGCTGACGGCATCCAGTTCACCGGTTTCGATCATTTCACCGTAACTGTCAAAGGCTGCAGGAATGCCGAATTCCGCAGCTGTCAGTCTGGCCCGGTCCTTCGACCGGCTGAATACAGCTGTGACTTCCGTTTCCGGATGCCGCTGAAATCCAGGGATATGTACGTTTCTCGCTATGCTGCCCGGTCCGGCTATTCCGATCCGTAATTTCTTCATCGCTTCCCCTCCACCCTTTTCAAAACCCTTAAAATACCATCCCCTCTTTGCTCTCAGAAAAAACGCTGAAACAGGAATCGGCGCTGTCATGCCGGACGGTATCCTTACTATATAAGGCCCTGATCGAACAGCAAGAATTTCAGAGAATGAAACAAAAAGACCGGTTCCTATCGGCACCGGTCTTTCTGCAGTTCATTTTTTCACGTAAACATGAATGGCGTGACGCAAAAACTGGGCCATTCCTTCCCTTTGTTTGTCGTAATACGCCTTGAAGCGATCGTCTGCAACATACATGTCGGCAACACCGGCGTGCGCTTCCGGATTATAGCTGTCCCAGTAGAAAGTCAGCCATTCCCGATGAAGGGCCGCCGCCTGCTGTGCGGCTTCCCCGCCTGGGTCTCCGGCATCCATGCCCGCTTCCAGGGCGGTGAACATCTCTTCTTCAATCCGTTTGATGCGGTCCGCGCCCTCTTCCGTCATGCTGAGAAATTGCGCATTCGAGCGGTCGACAGCCGCGTCCCCGTACTTCCGGCGCACTTCCTCGCCATACTTCGCTTCGTTTTCTTCAACCGCCCGCTTCTTGAACCCTTCGAACTTCGCTTTGTCGTTCATGACCGTTTCTCCTTCCGCCGCGGAAATCGAGGCTTCCACGTTCGTCAGCAACTGCGAGAGCCGCTGCTGTTTTTTCAGGAGATGCCGGCGATGTTCCTTCAGCGTTTCGAGCCGGCTGAAATCCCGACTGTCGAGCACAGCGGCAATCTGCTCAAGCGGCATGCCGAGTTCGCGGTAGAACAGAATCTGCTGCAGCCGGTCCACTTCCTTGCGACCGTAAATCCGGTAGCCGGATGTGCGTATCCGCCCCGGCTTGAGAAGACCGATCTCGTCGTAATAGCGCAGCGTCCGCGCGCTGACGCCCGCCAGTTCCGCGAGTTTCTGAACGGTGTATTCCATGCCGTCCACCTCCTGTACAGTCACTCTACACCTTTACGCAGCGTCAAGGTCAACGGGTTTATTGAAAAAAATCAGCCCATGCTCGGCGGAGGTGTGACCACTTCTTCAAATGGCTGGACGATGACGAACCCTTCGCCTTTGAATTCCATCTGGATCGATTCGCCGCTCCCGCGCCCGAGGAATGTCCGGAAACTCATGTCCGTCCGGAATTCCGGCGTTAAATTGCCCGACCAGGCGACGGTCGCGTTCGGATCCGTGATGACGGGTTCCCCCGGTTTTACGAGCAGTGTCAGCGGCTCATAGTGGCTGGTGATCGCCACTTGGCCGGTTCCGCTCAAGTGCACGTTGAACAGACCGCCGGCGACCATGCCCGCCATCCGCTTCATCAGACGGATATCCCAAGAAACGGTCGGTTCAAATGCCAGCAGATCATTGCCGTTGACGGTAACCGACTCGCCGGCCAAATCGAAAATCGTAATCTTCTTCCCCTGATCCGCCAAATACAGCCGGCCCTGCCCGCTCGCTTTCATGAGGGCCGCGCCTTCGCCTGTCAGCGCCTTTTTGAACATCTGGCCGACGCCGTGCTCAAGCATCCGCTCCCGCTCGAATTTGATGCTGCCGGAATACGAGATCATGGAACCCATCTTCGCCCACACCGTGTCGGTCAGGTTCACTTCGAGCACCCGTTCCGTCTCCAGTTCGAAATACTCGTTCTCCCGTTCGTCCTGCTTTGTCTGTTCAATAAATTCATCAAGTGTAAACTTACCCATCATTTCATTCCCCTTTCTTAATTAAGTCTCAAGCCGCAGACCGAATCCCTGCCTGGGCCGGAAGCTGACCGGCATTTCTCAGGCTATACTTTCTGTACTGGAGGGATCGGGATGGAGATTTATATCGTTTTCGCGGATACAAAGACCGTTTTGTCAAAGAGCATCAGCCTGTTCACAGACTATCCGTACTCTCATTGTTCCCTCGCTTTTGATTCACGCCTGACGGAAGTGTACAGTTTCGGCCGGAAAAGACCGGCCAATCCATTCATTGGAGGATTCACGAAAGAAGACTTGAATCATCCGTTTTTTCTGCGCTCCGAATGTGAACTGTTCAAATGCACCGTCTCTGAAACGGACGGGCAGCAAATCCGCCGGATGATCCGTTCCGTCGAAGAAAACCAGCACCTTTACGGCTACAATTTTCTTGGCCTGTTCGGCGTGCTGCTCCAAAAAGAAATCGTTCGGGAGCATCGCTTTTTCTGTGTGCAGTTTGTCGCGGAAGCGCTGCGAGCGGGCGGGGTCCGGGTTGCCGCCAAGCCGGCAGGACTCCTCAGACCGGAAGACATTGCACGGTCGCACGAGCTCGAGCTTGTCTACAGCGGCCCCCTCTCCGCCTATCTGTCAGCTGCGGCTGTCATCTGAATCATCAGACGCCGGTCCGTTCCTGCTGTTCCTTCTCCTGTCCGACCATTTTTGAAACAGCACGCCGAGAACTGTGATGAACAGAAGATAAAACGGAATCAACATACCGTAACCCGTCCCATATTCCGTTATGTCGGCGGAGTAGTGAAGCAGCACGCCCCATAATATGTACAATGCGTAACCTGCCGCCGCGGTCATCGCCCAAACCCGCTTTTTTAAAAAAAGCGGCACCAGCAGCGGAGCGCCTATCAGGAGAAGTGCGGGGAGTAGATCCATGAATTGCGTCATCCTTGAGCGTCCCTTCTTCCATGAAAAATCATCCACTGTGTTTTATTCGCAGCTGCAGCCCTGAACTCCTTTCGCACAGCAAAAAAAGCCGCTCCGGAATTTTTCGCCCGGGCCGGCTTTTCACGTTTCAAGCTTTCTGACAAGCTGCATGCGTCCGTTGAACAGCGTCGGATAGGAAAGGAATCCGAGCATGGCGCTTGTGACCGCCGCATTCGTCATGATCAGGAAAATGATCAGAAGCTGGAACTGGACGGCCTCGATCGGATCGGCGCCGCCGATGATCAGGCCGCTCATCATGCCGGGCAGCTGGACAAGCCCCATCGTTTTCTGGCTCTCCAGCGTCGGGATCATACTCGCTTTGATCGCCTGCATCAGCCGGGGATGGATCGCCTGTTTCGGCGTGCCGCCGAGCGACAGGAAAAGCTCCACTTCCCCGCGCCGGGCTTCGACCTCCGCAGTGAAGCGGTTCAGGAACAGGATGGCCAGAACCATCGAATTTCCGATGACCATCCCGCTGATCGGGATGATGTACTGCGGAGTCGCAGGAATGATACCGAAGCCGAGCAGGATTCCTTGTGTCAGCACTTCAATGAATATGAAGGTCACTGCCACTTTAGCTGTAATGCCCGGAATCGCGGTTCCTTTCCGCTGGACGTTATGCGTCGCTGCCACAATCATCAGCGTAATCATCAGAAGGATGAACACCGGGCTTTCCGCCTCAAAGACGAACGCGAGCAAGTAACCGACCGCCAGCAGCTGGATCACCGAACGGATGGTGGCGATCAGCAGGTCTTTTTCAAGACCGAGGTTCAGCACCCGCGTCAGGACGAGCGGAATGAACACGAAAATCAGTGTCAATGCCAGTGTACCGTATGTCATACCTGTCCTCCTTTCACGAATTCCCTCACCTGCAGTGTCGCCGGCTCATGCAGCAGCAGCGCTTCTCCGGTTTCCGCCACTTTCCCGTCCATCATCACCCACGTATAATCACCGATCCGGACAGCCTGGTCGATGTTATGGGTGATCCAGATCACGGTCGTCCCGTGCCGGTCATTAAGCGTTTTGATCAGCAATTCGATTTCCGCCTGCGATGCCGGATCGAGCGACGAAGTGATCTCATCCAGCAACAGCACTTCCGGCCGGTTAATGAGCGTCCGGGCGATGGACACTTTTTGCCGCTGACCGCCCGACAGTTCACGGCTGTCACGCGAAAGAAGTCCTGCCGGCAGCCCTACATCCGTCAGCGCCGATTGTGCAGCTTCCGGTTCCAGCCGCTTCCCTTGAAGCACCAGCGGAATTTCAAGATTGTCGAATACACTGCCGTCCATCATCGGAGCGTCCTGGAGAGCGATCCCGACTTTTCGCCTCAGCCGGACGGGGTCCATTTCTTCCGTTTGCCGGCCGTCGATCAGGATTTTGCCGGAATCAGGCGAAATGAGACCGTTGCACAGTTTAAGGAGCGTCGATTTCCCTGCCCCGGAAGGTCCTACGATGGTGGTGATCCGGCCTTTCGGAAATGACCCCGTCACTTCTTTCAGAATAAGGTCCCCGTCTATCGAGTAGTTTACATTTTCAAAACGCACCGCCGGCTCAAAGCGGTCTTCCATGGTAATCCCTGCTTTCTGACAAGTTAGTCTGCGATGTCCCGCCTCCTGTAACCGTACATCCCCGTCACCGTAAGTGCAAGCGCCGCAAAAGTCAGCAGCGTCATACTTCCCGCTTCGTACTCTTCAACCGGAAGCCGCGGAACATAGTCGAACGGGGAAAGTCCCGCCAGCCAGTCCGGGAGCTGCAGCATGCCGCCCAAGTACACGACAAAAAAGGAGTAGGCCAGATAGAAGTAAGCCAGGCCCGTCCGTCTCGGCAGCCAGCCAAGCAGCAGGACGGCGAGCCCGAGCATGACCCACATGGCCGGCAAATAAATAACTGAGGCCTTAAAAAGTATGGTGAAGCTGAAAGCGCCCTCCAGCACAGCATTGCCGACCGCCCATAACCCGGTGACCGTCAGAAGCTGGACCCCCAGGCTCACAAGAAGCGACAGCAGCAGATACCCAAGGAGCAGCCGGCCGCGCGGAACCGATCGGGTGAGTACGTGGCTGGTCCGGCCTTTCTTTTCCTCCCCTTTCAGCTTCAAGAACGTGATCAGAACCGGAATTGTGCTGATCATAGCCATGACGACCATAAGGAGAGACACGAATTGCTCAGCCAATGTAAAGCCGCTTCCCGGCGGAAGCATGTCCAGCAGCGCTGCGTTATTAGCAAAATAAGCTTCCAGATCTCCGAGTACAGACCCATAGGAAGCACCGAGCACGAACAGACCGGCCGACCAGGCAATGAGCGCTGTCCGCTGGATCCGTACAGCAAGCCCGAACGGTCCGCGCAATAAGACGCCGGCATGCATTCTGCCGGCACGCTGCGGCAGCAGACCGGATCCCAGGTCCCGGCGGCTGTTCAGCAACAGGGCGGCCGCAAACAGAAGCGCCGCCGCAGCCGCTGTCAGTCCGATCGGCCACCAGTAATCGGATACATACACTTCCGCACGGAGAATCAGGCCGAGCGGAGATAAATAAGAAAGAACTTCATTGCCGATATCTCCTGCCGCCCGCATCAAATAAGTGACTATCAGGAAAGCGAACGATAAGCCGACCGTCCCTCTTACACTGTCACTCAACTGGGCGAACAGGATGGTGATGGCTGTAAAAAAGAGACCGGTGACTCCCAGTGCCGCGCCATAGAGCAGGGAACCTTCCAGGTCCATGCTCTCTATCCCGAAAAGCCGGAGCCCGATTCCGATGACCGCGGTCAATACAGCACTCGCCGCCGTAAGGACAGCCGCCGCTGAAATCGGATTCGCCAGCCTTCCCACAGGCAGTGACCGAATCATTTCCAGCTGTCCTTCTTCCTCTTCACCGCATGTATGGCCAGCCGTCAGCAATATACTCATAATCGCGACAGCGATGGCGGTGAATAACAGAAGCTGTTGGGCAGTCAATGCGCCCAAGGTATAGTTATCAAGCCCGTAGCCGGGTCCGATCATTGCCACGACAGCCGGATTCAGCATCGTTGCCGCCACCGCCTGACGCTCCGCTTCTTCCGCATACATTTCAGCGAATATCAGGACGATTCCCCATGTCGATAACGTAATCGATGCCAGCCAGACAGGCAGCCGGATCCTGTCTTTCCGAAGCGCAAATTTTGCGAGTCTCCCTGTGCCGGCTGTGAGTTGTCCGCTTCTCATCGCTTGTCACCGCCTGTTTCCTCATAGTGCTGCATGAACAAGTCTTCGAGTGTCGGAGGTGCGCTTTCCAGTCTCGTAATTCCATAGCCGCTGATATATCGAAGGATCGGGTCCAGTTCCGAGGCATCCGCCTGGAAAGAGACGGTCCGGCCTTGGAGCGTTGCGTCATGGACCCCCGGAAGTGAATCGAGGGAAGGGATGACCTCTTTCGTCTCCACCGTGAAATTCGTCCGGGTCAGGTGGCGGAGCTCCTGAAGCGTCCCCGATTCGATTATTTCCCCTTTCCGGATGATTCCCACCCGATCACACAGCTTCTCCACTTCCGACAGAATATGGCTGGACAGTAAGACACTTTTCCCTTCGGCCCTCGCCTCCCGCACATATTCCTGGAACACCCGCTCCATCAAAGGGTCCAGTCCTGACGTCGGTTCATCCAATATATAAAGGTCTGCATCGGATGCGAATGCGGCGATCAGGGCCACCTTCTGCCTGTTCCCTTTCGAATAGGTCCCGCACTTTTTCGCCGGGTCGAGATTGAAGCGGTCGATCAGCTCCTCCCGTCTGCCGTCAGAACTCCGGCTGCGGAGGTTCATGAACAGGTCGATCACCTCGCCGCCTGTCAAGTTCGGCCACAGATTGACATCGCCAGGGACATAAGCGACTCTTTTGTGAAGTTCGACCGCTTCCTTCCATACATCTTTCCCGAAAATCTCTGCCTCGCCGGAAGTCGCTTTCAGCATGCCGAGCAGGATGCGGATCGTCGTGGATTTGCCCGCGCCATTCGGACCGATGAAGCCATAGACCTCCCCCTCTTTCACTTCGATGTCCACACCGCCCAGCGCTGTGAGATTTCCGAATTTCTTCACCAGCTGACGCGTTTGGAGAACAGCCATCTCTCCGCCTCCTTCATGTAAAAATTCCTATTCTGTTCCACTTCAATGTATTCCTTTCACCTGTGCCGGTCAATGACAATTATACGAATCTTTCGTAAAAAGTGCGATAACTGCTGGAGTGGTTGCCCTGCCTGCCGGGAAGTGCTATCTTGTTAAAGAACTAAAGTCTTAGGAGGTTACTACATGCACATTCATGTTAATAAATACAGCTGGAAACTGGCTGCAGGAATCCTATCCGTTTCCCTGCTCGGCGCCTGCAGCGCGGAAGAAGAAGCTGCGGAAGAAACCGCATCCGCTTGGGACGAGATCCAGGAGGAAGGTGTGCTCGAGATTGGAACATCCGGAACGCTTCTCGCCACTTCTTTCCATGATGAAGAAACAGATGAACTGACCGGTTTTGAAGTGGAAGTAGCCCGCGAAGTAGCGGATCGGCTCGGCTTGGAAGCCGATTTTACAGAACTCGGATTCGATGAAATGCTGACGAGTGTCAGCACCGGGCAGCTTGACATGGCTGCCAATGACATTGAAATCACAGAAGAACGGCAGGAAGAGTTCGCATTTTCCGATCCGATTAAACATTCCTATGGTGTAGCGGTCGTTCGTAAGGACGATTTATCGGGGATCGAGACGCTGGAAGACGTGGAAGGGAAGAAAGCCGCCGGCGCAGCCACTTCCGTTTATATGGATATCTCCCGGGAGCTGGGCGCTATCCCTGTCACTTATGATAATGCCTCAAATGAAGTCTATTTGCGGGATGTTTCCATCGGACGCACAGATGTCATTCTAAACGACTATTATTTGTCTTTATTCGGTGTGTCGGCGTTCCCTGAATTGAACATCACCATCCATCCGGACATTAAATTCAATCCTTCTTCAGTCGGATTGGTGATGAATGCAGAAAATACAGAGCTCGTCGAAAACGTCAACCGCGTACTGGATGAAATGCGCGAAGACGGCACTCTCACAGAGCTCTCCAAGCAGTTCTTTGGCGGTGAAGATGTTTCGCAGAAGCCGGATATCGAATAGAAGGGCGGGTGAAGTCTTCGGATGAATGAAATCGAATGGGGGCTTCTGTTCAATCCGCAGCTGGCCATCGAGTCGTTTCCATATGTACTGAGCGGCATCTGGTATACATTACTTATTTCCCTCGGCAGCATGGCAGCCGGCCTCGTCATCGGCTTTTTCCTGGCACTCGCCCGCACATCGGGCATCGCGCCGCTCCGCTGGTTCGCCAGGCTCTATATCTCATTTATGCGGGGCGTGCCGATTCTTGTCATCCTGTTCCTGCTCTACTTCGCTTTGCCGATCATCGGCCTTGAGCTTACCGCACTGCAGGCTGCGCTCATCGGATTCAGTGTTAACAGCGCTGCTTACATGGCGGAAATCCTCCGGGCTTCCCTCGCTTCCGTCGACCGGGGGCAATGGGAATCGGCACAGGCGCTCGGCCTGACGTATTGGCAGATCATGCGCCGCATCATCGTTCCACAGGCAGTGCGAATCGCAATTCCGCCGCTGTCGAACGTGCTGCTCGATCTGATTAAAGCCTCTTCGCTTGCGGCCATGATTACCGTGCCGGAAATCTTCAATAAAGCCCGGATCATCGGTGCGCGTGAATTCGACCTGCTGACGCTGCTCATCGTCGCTTCCCTCATTTACTGGGGCATCTGTTCCGCGATGACCGTCCTGCAGAATTATCTTGAGCGGCGCTTCGAAGAATATTTGCGATGATAAAACCCTTGTTTTCCTGGAAAGACAGGAAAACAAGGGTTTTTCAATTAACAGTCTGCTGCTCTTCCGGCAAGTTCAGCTGCCAGGAAAGGCCGTACTTGTCTTGCACCCAGGCGAATTTCCTGCTGAACGGGTATGCATCCAAAGGCATGAGAATCGCGCCTCCGCTTTTCAGAAGGCCATATGCCTGGTCAATTTCCGCATCTGAATCGCAGTTGACGAACAGGGAGACCGCAGGGGTGAACGTAAAATCATGATCTTCAGAGCTGTCAATCGCCATGAACAGCTGCTCCTGTATCCGGAATATCCCCTGCTGGACGGTTCCGTCTTCATTATGGATCACTTCAAGCACTTCCGCATCCCCGAATAGGGAGACATAAAAGCGCATCGCTTCTTCCGCCTGTCCGCTGAACATGAAAAAAGGGGTGATTTTCGCCAATACTTGCCGCCTCCTTAACGATTCAGCCGTTCCACGAAATCCTCGATCCGTTCCAAGGTCGTCAAATTCCGATTGCATGTCCGGCTGTCTCTGCAAATATAATTGCCTCTTTTAACAAATGCTTCCTGCGAGGAACCCTTCGTCTCCGACAAAAAGAGCCCCGTCTCTGTGTAGTTATGGCAGAACGCGCAAATCCCTTTTTTCGAATTGCTGCCGAAGTTCCCGGATACGCCGACCAGCCGGCCGTCTTTTTGCAGAATCAGATATCGCCGCTGGGAACCCACATCGTCCCAGCCGATATAGGAGAATTCCCGCAGGTCGGTTTTCAGCATTGCCGGCACTTTCAGCTTTTTGGCTTTCGGGAACAATTTTTTCACGGTATTGTCAGTCAGTTCATCGAATGGAATCAAATAAGGTTTCAAGTGAGCCATGAAACGCTCCGCCTCTTCTTTGTCCTGGATGTTCACAATCGGATCAAGCAGCCACTTCTGCTCGTCCGTCAGCTTTCCGAACCGGCTCATCACTTGTTCCAGGACAAGTGACTCCAGCGCTTTAAGAACCGACTGGTCAGCAACGGTCGAGTGGCCGTTCACGAGCTTCTGGGCCTGCCTGCGGATAAAGTTGTATTGGTCGTTCCGGATGAATGGTTCCATAAACCTTCCGCTCCTCTTCATTGATAGCTGGATCAGCTTAACTCCACGTTGTGGTAGACTTGCTGCACATCTTCAAGATCTTCGATGGCATCGATCATCTTCTCGAACTGCTCCTGGGCGTCTTCCGGCAGTTCGACATCATTCTGTGCCAGCATCGTCAGCTCGGCCACTGAGAACTCCTCCACGCCTGCCGTCCGGAAAGCTTCCTGGACAGCATGGAACTGATCCGGTTCCGCATACACAATGACGCCGTCTTCCTCTGCCAGGATATCACGCACATCGACGTCGGCTTCGAGCAGGATTTCCATGACTTCCTCTTCTGTTCTGCCTTCAACGCCGATGACAGCCGTTGCGTCGAACATATAGGCAACGGAACCGCTGACCCCCATATTCCCGCCGTTCTTCCCGAATGCGGCACGCACATCGGATGCGGTCCGGTTCACATTATTCGTAAGAGCGTCGACAATTACCATCGAACCGTTCGGGCCGAACCCCTCATAGCGCAGCTCATCATAATTCTCTTCACTTCCGCCTTTCGCTTTCTCGATTGCACGGTCGATGATCGCTTTCGGCACATTATAGGTCTTTGCCCGCTCCAGTACGAATTTCAATGTCTGGTTGAGCTCTGGATCAGGTTCTCCCTGCTTCGCCGCCACATAAATCTCCCGGCCGAATTTGGCGTAAATCCGGCTCGTGTTCTTATCTTTCGCCGCTTTTTTTTCTTTAATATTGTTCCATTTGCGACCCATTCCATTCACTCTCTTTCAGCTGTTGGATATCTCAATCCTATATATTTTACCATGAATCGGGATTTCCCTCTTCATTTTGCCAATGAAAAACCTCCCGGCTGACGGGAGGCATCGGTTCAAAACCATTTTACTGCGGTTATATTCGTACCGGAGCCGACGATCGATTCACAACAGAACTCATCCATTATTTTCTGCACGCCTGGCAGTCCGATCCCGAGTCCGCCGGAAGTCGAGTAGCCATACCGGAGCGCTTTGCCGATGTCAGGAATGCCCGGTCCCCGGTCTGTCGCTGTTAAACGGATTCCTGAACGCACTCCCGCTTTCACTGTCTCCAGCATGATTTTACCAGGCAGCCCGTAGTTGAAAATATTCCGGGCAAGCTCCGAAATCACCGTCATGATTCTTGACTTATCAATCAGACCGAACGGCATACTTTCCATGAAACTTCTGCCTTCTCTTCTTGCTTCAGAGATTCCGTCTTCGTTGTTTATATTAATCGTTACGGTTTGCGGTGCTTGTGTTATTCCAGCGAGTTTCCCCAAATTTTCAGCCCCTTTGTTTTGTAATCGTTTGTCATGGGCAGCGAACGGTTGAACGGGCAGGCCTGAGTCCGCCCCTTACTGGCCTTGGAAATTGTCACTGTCACTTGACGAGCCGATTGAAAACAGGCTGAAAGCAGCCGGAAAGAGTATGGAGACTGACTTCTTTCCGCCTCCGCGTTCCTCCAAGCATAACATACGCCAGGAAGGTTTGAAAGTAATGCCGGATGGCCGGGACAAAAGCATCATTTGACAAAAACAAGCGCCTGCAGACACTGCAGACGCTTGTTTTGAGGACCGGTCAACGGCAGAATCAGCACGCCGCTTCTTTAATGGCATCCGCTGAAAATTCATGGCGGACACAGCAGCTGAGGAGTTCGCCGTCTACAGCTACCGCCGGAAGTGAAGTGATTCCGTATTCTGCCGCTTTCGTTGTGCAGCACTCATCAGCCTGTCCTTTGCTCATATCAATGACTGTCACTTCACAGTCTTCACAGTCAAGCGCCTGAATCTGGGTGACCGCCTCTTCACAAATCGCGCAATCGGCTGCAAACACTTCCACTTTCCGTCTTTCCATTCCGCTTCATTCCTTCCTTCCTTGTGATACCTGAATCATAGCATCGCTTTTCCCCCAAAAAATTGATACAGCTCAATTATTCGCTGAGACTCTATTTTTCCATGCAAAAACCGGCCCCTGCGAAGGAACCGGTTTTCTTCAGACACTTATAAGTAATAAACGATGAAAATGACAGCCACCAGCACAAGCCGGTAGATGGCAAACGGCACGAGCTTGATCTTGTCGATCAGCTTCAGGAAAAACCGGATGGTAATCAGCGCCACGATGAATGCGCTGATAAAGCCGACGATAAAGAATGGCAGGACATCAGGTGTAAAGTACTGCAGGTTTTTACCGAGCGACAGCGCGCTGGCGCCGAACATGATCGGCACGGCCATGATGAAGGTGAAATCGGCGGCCGTCCGGTGGGTCATGCCGAGAATGACACCTCCCGAGATCGTGGAACCTGATCGTGAAAATCCCGGCCAAAGCGCAAAGCATTGGAAAATCCCCACGATGAGCGCCTGGCGGTATGTAATCTTATCGACCGTATCCGTTTCCGGCACACCGTTTTTTTTACTGATCCAGTCGGCCGCGAGCATTAGAATGGCTCCTGCCGCCAGCCCGATCATGACTGTCTCGGCCGAAAACAGATGCTCGTCGATGTAATCCTCGAACAGCACACCCAATACGCCCGCCGGCAACAGACCCACGATTACTTGAGACAGTTTAAGGTGGGTCCTGCCCTCTTCCAGCCGCCCATCTTGCCCGCCGAACAGCCGGTCCAGCCCAAGAAGATCGATAAACCGGCGCCAGAATACGACGACGACCGCGAGAATCGATCCGAGCTGGATGACAATTTTAAATGTATTGGCGACCGGCCCTCCTAAAAATGCCGAAGATTGGAGCCATATATCATCCACTAAAATCATATGGCCGGTCGAAGATACCGGAGCAAATTCCGTCAGCCCTTCGACAGCGCCCAAAATAAGTGCGACAAACCATTCCCATAACGTCATAAATAAGATTAACTCCCATACGTGTAATTTCTGGAACCCAACTTCCATCATACCGGCTTTCCCCTGCAAATGACAGTGGCAATCCGGTTACGTTCCATAGGACTTTATTTTACAGGAAAAGTTCCCGGCAAAAAACCGGCATTCCGGAAGGAGTTTTCCGGTACTGCCGGCTGTTCAGTCAGTCGGGTGACCCTTACTGCGTTTCAGTGAGAAGTGCTGCCAAAGGAAACAAAGCCCCGCCGTGAGCTGGAAAGCGAAAGACACCCACAGCCATTTCTCGCTCGGCCCCTCTCCTTCTGCTGTTTGTTTAACGTCGTAGCCGAAATACAATCCGGCAACTGCCACAACAATCAGAAGCAAGCCGCCGATCAACAATGCGTTTTTTCTCAAGGTCCGCCCCGCCTCTCTGTTTTGAGGATCCATAATTCCATTAAAACAGACTTTACCCTCCTGCGGTACTTTTTCTTGCTGCTCAATGAAACATCTTTTCCCTTCAAACGGTCTAATGAGGAAAGGAGGACAGGCATATGACTGTGAAAAAATGGATGAAAACTCTTCTGCTGCTGGCGGTCCTGTTTCTTACGGCCTGCGGAACAGCGGAAGTAACACCGGAAACGGAAGTGGAGGAAGAAGAAGTGAGCGGCGAAGTGAACGGTGAAGCAAGTGAAGGCATTACTGCAGGGGAACTCGAACCCGCCATCGAACCTGTCGACGCTGATACGTACCGCTACACCTTGACGAACCAGACAGAAGAAGCGGTGACGTTCAATTTCACAAGCGGTCAGCGGTTCGATTTCGCTCTCCTGTCAGAAAGCGGCGAACAGCTCTACCTGCTGTCATCTGTCAGCACCTACATCCAGGCACTTGGGGAAGAGACGATTGAACCAGGCGGGGAATTGAGCTACGAGTTCGATTTGCCCCAGCTGGACCTCGAGCCTGGCACTTACACAATCAAGGCTTGGCTGACGCCTGAAGACGGCCCCGCTTACGAGGTTGAAACACAATATATCGTGGATTAACCGGCAGAACTGCACGCAAAAAGCCGGACTGACGCACAAAAGTGCGCCGGTCCGGCTTTCTGTCATTCATTGTTTATTCCACAGTTACCGACTTCGCCAAATTGCGGGGCTTGTCCACGTCGCACCCGCGGTGAAGTGCTGCATAGTAGCTGATCAGCTGAAGCGGCACAACGGATACAATCGGTGCCAGCAGCTCGTGCACGGCCGGAAGCACCAGACGGTCTTCATCTTCCGCATGGCCAGCCATGGAAATGATGCATGGGTTTGCGCCTCTCGCCACAACCTCCTTCACGTTTCCGCGGATGTTCAGATTCACCGCTTCCTGTGTCGCAAGCGCGATGACCGGCGTCCCTTCTTCAATAAGCGCGATCGTCCCGTGCTTCAGCTCGCCGCCGGCAAAGCCTTCTGCCTGGATGTAGGAAATCTCTTTCAGTTTCAGTGCCCCTTCAAGGCCGACATAGTAATCGAGATTCCGGCCGATGAAAAAGCAGTTGCGCGTCGTTTCCAAATACTCCCGTGCGATATTTTCCATGTTCTCCTTGTCGTCCACTTGCGCTTGAATCGCATTCGCTGCGATGCTGAGTTCCTGCTCAAGATCAAAACCGATGTCCAGGCCTTTCGCTTTTGCTGCTACAGCTGACAAAATGGACAGGACGGCAAGCTGTGCCGTATATGCTTTTGTCGAAGCGACTGCGATCTCGGGGCCGGCATGGAGCAGAAGCGTATAGTCCGCTTCGCGTGACAGCGTGGAGCCGGCCACGTTGGTGATGGTCAGGGCAGGGTGCCCAAGGTCTTTCACCTTCACCAGCACCTGCCGGCTGTCGGCTGTTTCACCTGACTGGGAAATGAAGATAAACAGCGGTCTCTCAGACAATAGCGGCATATTATAGCCGAACTCGCTGGCAATGTGGACTTCCACAGGGATCTTCGCCAGTTTTTCAAGATACTCTTTGCCGATCAGGCCGGCATGGTAACTTGTGCCTGCTGCGACGATATAGAGCCGGTCTGCTTGCTGCAGAGCTTCCAGCACTTCAGGCTCGATTGCCAGTTCATCCTGTTCATTCTGATAGGCTTGGATGATTTTTCGGACCACCGCCGGCTGCTCGTCGATTTCCTTCAGCATATAATGCGGGTAAGTCCCTTTTTCAATATCGCTCATATCAATTTGTGCTGTAAAAGGATCCCGGTCGATCCGGTCGCCTCCGAGCGTATAAATATCGACGTTTTCTTTCCGGACGATTACAATTTCCTTGTCCATCAATTCCACGAATTGGTCCGTAACCTGGAGCATCGCCATCGCATCGGATGCCACGACGTTGAAATTCTCGCCCAGCCCTACCAGGAGCGGACTTTTGTTTTTAGCCACATAAATGGTCTGCGCTTCTTCAGCATCCATCAGCGCGATAGCGTAGGATCCCTTCAGCAGCTCCAATGTTTTCGTGAAAGCTTCTTTCGTCGTCAGCCCTTCACTTGAAAACTTCTCGATCAGCTGGACAACAATTTCTGTATCCGTATCCGACTTCATGGACACGCCCTGCAGGTAATCCCGCTGCAAATGATGATAGTTTTCGATGACGCCATTGTGTACGATTGTAAAGCGCTCTGTCACACTCTGATGAGGATGCGCGTTCACGTGGTTCGGAACACCATGGGTCGCCCAGCGTGTATGGCCGATGCCTGTCACAGCCTCCACGTCTCCATTGACTTCCGCACGCAGATCGGCAATCCGGCCTTTTTCCTTGAAAACGGTGATGCCTGCACTGTTCCGGACGGCAATACCTGCGGAATCGTATCCGCGGTACTCCAGCCGCTCCAATCCCTTCAATAAAATCTCTTTTGCATCCTGCTCACCGATATAGCCAACAATTCCGCACATATATGATTTTCCTCCAATACAATAGTTAAATAAGCGTTCTGCGAGGCAGACGCTTCTGGAAAGCCTTCCCAGTCAGGTTGTGCAGCAGATCGCTCCGCTGTTTTGCTGCTGGGCGTAACGGCCGGGCTCCGGGCCGGGAGGTATCCGCCGAAAACTCGATACTCCTCCTCCTCGTCTGCTGGGGATGTGTTTCCGTCCGATTTCCCCAGCACTGGCGCTTTTGACTGTTTTCCGATTTCCCTTTCTTTTCCCTCCTTTTCGGGGGCAGAAACTGCCATTTCATCATACCTTGTCTGTTTTCATTCCGTCAAACAGAAGCACCAAAAAACCGCCTGTCCAAAACAGGCGGTTTCAAGTATTAGTCAAGCCCCATTTCTTCTTTTACCACAGCGGCAATCCGGTTCACATACCGTTCGCAATCTTCCTCGGAAGCAGCCTCCACCATGACACGGACAATCGGTTCCGTTCCTGAAGGCCGGACAAGCACGCGGCCGTTTCCGGCCATTTCCGCTTCCGTTTCCGCAATGACGGCAGCGACTTTCGCATTGTCCGTTACTGCGTATTTGTTGGTCACCCGGACATTGAGCAGTTTCTGCGGAAAAATCTCCATTTCATCCGCAAGTTCTGACAGCCGTTTGCCGCTGAATTTCATAATGTTCACCAGCTGAAGACCCGTCAGCAATCCGTCGCCGGTCGTATTGTAATCGAGGAAAATGATATGCCCGGATTGTTCTCCTCCGAGGTTATAGTCATTCCGCTTCATTTCTTCGACGACATACCGGTCGCCGACGGCCGTCTGCACACTTTGAATACCGTTCGCTTCAAGCGCTTTATACAGTCCCATGTTGCTCATGACCGTGGTGACGAGCGTCCGGTTTTTCAAGCGCCCTTCCGCGCTCAAATGCTTCGCACAGATGTACATGATCCGGTCACCGTCTATGATCCTGCCGCGTTCATCCACCGCAATCAGCCGGTCGCCATCTCCGTCGAATGCCAAGCCGACGTCGGCCCCTTTTTCCACGACAAGGGAAGCCAGCGCTTCAGGATGAGTGGATCCGACTCCCTCATTGATATTCAGCCCATTCGGTGAGGCGCCCATGGAAGTTATATCGGCATCAAGATCGGCAAAGACGTGGGTCGCAAGCTGGGACGTCGCGCCGTGCGCACAGTCGAGCGCCACGTGGATGCCCGCTAAATCATCATCGACCGTCTGTTTCAAGTACTGCAAGTATTTTTGGCCGCCCTCGAAGTACTGTGTGATGTTTCCCAAGTCTTCTCCTATCGGCCGGGGAAGGGTATCCTCTCCGGCATCCAGCAATTCCTCGATGGCCGATTCCTGACTGTCTGATAATTTGTATCCATCCGGTCCGAAAAATTTGATTCCGTTATCCGCCATCGGATTATGTGAAGCAGAGATCATTACTCCCGCATCAGCGCCGATCGCCCGGGTCAAGTAAGCAACCCCTGGCGTGCTGATGATGCCGAGCCGCATCACTTCCGCTCCGACTGACAGGAGCCCTGCCGTCAGCGCGCTTTCCAGCATCTGTCCTGAGATCCGTGTATCTTTTCCGACCAGCACTTTGGGCTTGTCTTTTGCTTCCTTTGTCAGTACATGACCGCCGATCCGGCCAAGTTTGAATGCCAGTTCAGGCGTAAGTTCGCTGTTCGCTATGCCCCGGACACCATCCGTACCAAAATATTTTCCCATTCTTTTCTCTCCTTCAGTCCTGTTCGTCCGCTATGGACTCAAACTTGTTTCACCACTTCGACAGCAATGAGGCGTGGCGCCACTTGCCACCCGCTTGCAGCTTCCGGCCCTGTGAAATGGACGGTCAGCAGCTGTTTGCCAGTTTCTTCCTTCGCTTCTATGTAAAGTTCAAAATCCGCCTGCGTCAATGTATCCAGCACTTCTTTATTGCCTGTCACAGCCAATGACAAACGGCCTTTTTCCGCCCCTGTGAACAGGATCCGGTAATCCGGACCCAGCCCTTTCACGTGCACAGGGACATTCGCGAACACCCGTCGGCTCTCGTCGGCAGCGCCCAGAAGAAGTTCAGCCGCCGCAGCTGCCGGTTTTCGCTGTTCGGCAGCTGCTGTTTCCTCCGTTTGGATATCCGCCTGGATGGTCAGTTCCACAGGTTCGATTGTCCGAACTCCCTGCGGCGGCTCGAGGTTCACTTCAATGGTGCTGTCCGTCTCGGAAAGAACCCCGGCGTTGACGTCCACGACATATTCCTCAATGGCGTCGACGGTGCTTTTCGGTCCGAAAAGTGTAACTGTTTCCTGGGAAGGCGTAAGCTCCTGCACTACCAGACCGTCAGGCGCTTCACCGGTCTGACGGATGGTGATCGGCACTTCACGGCTGTATTCCGCCACATTCACCGTGACTTGGACGGTCTCTGGTTCCACTGTGACCGTCGGCTGCTTTAAATCAGCGTCAAGCACCCGGACCCGCGCTTCCGCCGTAAACGATTCGTCAATATCGTCTGCTTCCGTGTTCAGAACGGCTTTCACGACCGCAATCGATTCAACTGCGCTTTCCGCCCCTGTCACCAGCACGGTTTCAGGGTCCACGCTTGTGCTTTCAATGAAATACCCTTCCGCCAGGATTTGGTCGTTGATTTCCGGATCGATTCTGAACTCTTTCGTCACCCGTTCTTCGATACTCACTTCAAGTACAGCCGGATCGATTCTTACTTGAAGTTCATCCGACAGGTTCTCGGTCTGGATCATGACTTGGTGCTTTCCATAATCCAAGCCGCGCAGATCGACGAACAGCGTGAAATCCATCAGCTGCCGCGTTTTTTGGACCATAGTTCCCGGCCCGGCAATCTGCATGTCCACGGTCGGCGGGACCCCTGTAATTACTGCACTTTCATTATCGTAAAAGACTTCCACCGGCACATCCATCAGCACTTCACGCTCTGTAGAGTTCGGACTCGCGTTCTCTTCTGCTGTTCTGACGGTAAAAAACATCAGAAGGGCCAGAAGAAGCGCGACGATTCTTAGAAACCACGGATTATCCATCATTTTATCCACTGCGTTTCCCTCCCCGCTGCCACCAGGCGGATGTCTGCTGTTCTTCACCTTCTCCAAACCAGAGACGGCGCAGTTTTTCCTCAAAATCCTCGATCGACAGGTTTCGATGGAGATCACCGTTCGCTGTCAGACTGACGGCGCCGGTCTCTTCGGATACGACAATCGTAATGGCATCGGTCACTTCGCTTATCCCCAGTGCAGCGCGGTGCCGGGTGCCCAGTTCCTTGGAAATGAACGGACTCTCTGACAATGGAAGGTAACAGGCGGCGGCGGCAACCCGGTTTTTCTGCACGATCACCGCACCGTCATGGAGCGGTGTATTCGGGATAAAGATATTGATCATCAGTTCGGACGTTAAATCCGAGTTCATCGGGATACCGGTTTCGATGTAGTCACTCAATCCCGTTTCCCGTTCAATCGAAACCAGCGCCCCGATGCGCCGTTTCGCCATATAACTTACAGACGCTTTCATCGCTTCGATCAGACGGTTGCGTTCAGACTCTTCCTGCAATGTACTGCTGGCGAACAGCTTTCCTCGCCCGATCTGTTCAAGCGCGCGCCGGAGTTCCGGCTGAAAGATGATGATAATCGCCAGCACACCCCATTCCAGCACTTGCTGGATGAGCCATTGCAGCGTTTCCAAGCCCATCCACTGGGTAGCGAACTGAGCGATGATAATGACAAAAATCCCTTTAAGGAGCTGGACAGCTTTCGTCCCTTTTATAATGGCGATCAATTTGTATATGACAAACCACACGAGCAGGACATCAGCTACATTGATGACCAGTTCGAGCGGTGTTTGATTTGCTAAGTCTTCCAGAAGCGGCATCTGACAACCCTCGCTTTTCCCTCACTTGCCTTCCAGTATAGCATAATAACAGGACGCCCGGGTCATAAGAAAGGTCCCGCCGGTTAAAAGAGACCGGGCCGGAACAGCTTTCCGGCTATCTGGTCCAGTAAATGAAAAGCAAAAAGCCGGCCCTCACAGAGCCGGCTTCATTCTTCGACGGTTTCCCCGCTGCCCCCGAAAAGTGACAGCGTGTCCTGCACGCCATTTTTGATGGTATACCAAAGCCATTCAAAGGCTTGATCGATCTCTTCCTGCGTCCCCGTAATGACCCCTGTCGATGCCATGTACTGGGAGCCGTTGATGACAGTCACATCCCCCTGCACTTCGCCTTCGATTCGGATATCCCCGTTGCGGACGGTCAGATCACCGACCACCGTTTCACCTTCCGGCACAATGACCGTCTCTCCCTCGACTATGACGTTCGGCTGCTTTGTAAATGAAAATTGCTGATCATTATTGAAACTCGTGAGCAGCATCGAACTCATCAAGAGCAGGAAAAGTGAGGCGGACGCGAGAAACGGATGCCGGCGCAGCCAGCGTTTCGTTCCGGCCCTTGCGTATCCTTTAGGCAGTCTGGCCATCGTCCGATCAGTAAAATCGGGCGGAGCTTGAACTTTCGGCGCGCTCTGGATAAGGGCAGCTGTCTTCGTCAGCTCGTAATAATGCTGATGACAGTCCTCGCACGAATCCAGGTGTCTTTTCAGCTCTTGCTCATCATGCCGATCCAGTTCCCCGTCCAAGTAGTCGTGCATAAGGCTGATGATTTTTTCCGGACATCCGGCCATGCGGATCGCCTCCTACAAATTGCTCAATTGTTTCCGAAGAGCTTCCCGTCCTCTATGAATCCGGGTTTTGACCGTTCCGACAGGAAGATCTAAAATTTCACTGATTTCCGCCAGAGACAGCTCTTCCATATATTTGAGGACAATTGCCGCCCGATATTTTTCGGGAAGGCAGCTGATCTCGTACTGCACCCGCTCCTGCACTTCCATCGTCAGCAGCTCTTCTTCGGGAAGGCGGTCTTCTGCGGCGATGTGTGAATACATCGTCAGCCCCTCCGTCCCTTTGACTTCTGCATCAAGGTGGTAATCCGGTTTCTTTTTCCGGATGCGGTCTATGCATAAATTCGTCGCAATGCGGAATAGCCAAGTTGAGAATTTGCGATTCGTATCAAAGGTATGGATATTGAAATAGGCGCGCGCAAATGCTTCCTGAGCGATATCTTCCGCTTCATGGCGATTGCCGAGCATGCGGTAGCAAATCTGGAACAGCTGATTCTGGTAGATTTCCACTACATCAGCGTAAGCATCCCGATCCCCTTTTCTGACTCTTTCCACCCTTTTTTTGACTAACGAATCCATGCGCTCAATTCCCTCCGCCTGTGCGGCTATCATTTGTATACGATTAAGATACCGATGGGTTTCACTTTTTCTTAATTTTATCGTAACAAAAGTGGGAGAAGGAAAACTATTCATTTCTTGATGCTTTAGCAGAAATTGGAGCAAAAAAAGAAAACGGGCAGAGATGCCCGTCTTCATTACAGCAATTTTTCTCCGAACAGTGAACCGATCAGTGCCACCGCGACATCCGCTGTCCGGCTTTTTTCGTCGAGTATCGGGTTGACTTCGACAAACTCGGCAGAAGTGATGATACCGGCATCGTGCAGCATTTCCATCGCCAAATGGCTTTCCCGGTAGCTGATCCCTCCAGGGACTGGTGTTCCGACGCCCGGAGTGTAGATCGGATCAATGCCGTCAAGGTCCAGCGATAAGTGGACCGCGTCGGTTTTCCGTTCTTCGGTCAAGTACTGGATCGCCTCTTCCATCACCGCGTTCATTCCCAGCTTGTCAATTTCATGCATGGTGTAGACACGCACGCCCTTCTCTTTGATCAGCTTTCGTTCACCTGGATCAATAGAGCGAGCCCCGATGATGACGATGTTCTCCGGCTTCACTTTCGGCGTGTAACCCCGCAGACCGGTCAGCTGTTCATGGCCGAGTCCCATGCTGACGGCCAGCGGCATCCCGTGAATGTTGCCTGACGGCGATGTATCACTCGTATTCATATCGGCATGGGCATCGTACCAAATGACCCCGAGATTCTGATGGCGATCTCCGATTCCCGCCAGCGTGCCGATGGCGATACTGTGGTCACCGCCAAGGACGAGCGGAAAATTCCCAGCTTCTGCGACGGCATTCACTTTATCGCCAAGTTCCTGACTCGCGCCCGTAACCGCTTCCAAATTACGGAGATTAGTTCCCTCCGATGTTTCTGGTGCCGCTTTGTCGATTGTGATGTCCCCTTCATCCTTCACTTCATGGCCGATGCTCTTCAGACGGTCCACTACCCCTGCATAACGGATTGCACTCGGCCCCATATCGACGCCGCGCCGGTTTTGGCCAAGGTCCATTGGCACACCGATAATAGAGATGTTCAATTTATTCACGATTTTATACCTCCCCTGTTAATTGCTTTCATTGTACCTTGTGGATTCGGATGGCTCAACTTCACAATTTAGTGTATATTTATTCAACAACGCCGCCGGACATTTCTTCTGCTGTTTATCCGGCAGAGAACGTACCACGGAAACTGATGATTGCAGATGGGTCTGCTCGGGTACAATCACTCTGCATTTTTCAAGTAAAATGGACAGCTTGGATCCGGCTGATGAGCTCTTTTTCCAAATCCCCGCACTCACCGCAAAGGAAATAGGAATTGACTGAAGTAAGCGGAAATAGCCGGAAACGCGCTTCTGCCACCCGCCCTTCCGTCAGTTCCCTGCGCACAGTCGATTTCGGCAGAACCGATACGCCGAGCCCTTCCTGTATGAAACGTTTTGCTATATGGGCCTGCGTCACTTGCATCGTCTGGACAAAAAGAAGCTGTTTCCGTAATTTTAAGAGAAGTTCATCCCAAAAAACCGGATGATGGCCTATGAACAGCCGATGAACTTTGAGCATTTCCTCTGCTTCAATCTCAGGACCGGTCTCATCGTCATACGCATCAGGCGGCACGATGAACAGAAGCGGATCCTCATAAAGCGGAAATCCGCTGATGTTTCTCGACTCAGGCGGCAAAGCCGAAATCCCTGCCGAAACTGCACCTTCTGCCACCAGTTGCTCGATTCTGACCGACTCTTCTATTTTCACAGCAACCTCCAATTCCGTGTGGTCCGCCATAAATTCTTTTAGGATATACGGAAGAATCGTCTCTGCCATCAGAGGAGAAATGGCCAGCGTCCATTTTCGCCGGTAACCTTGCGCAAAGGAACGGATTCTTCCTACCCCTTCCGCCAACCCCTGCAGAATGACTGCCACTTCCCTCTTGAAAACGTGCCCTTCTTCGGTAAGGGTGACCCGATTCTTTTCCCGCCGGAACAGCTGTACGCCCAGTTCTTCTTCAAGGAGCCTAATCTGTACGGTCACACTCGGCTGAGACATGAGAAGCCGTTCGGAAGTCTTGCGGAAGTTCAGCGTTTCCGCTGCATCATTGAATGTTCTGAGCCATGAAAGTTCCATGCTACCTCTCCTTCAATTATTTAAATTAATTAATTCAATAATAAACAATTAATTTTCATAATCAACGTCTGGAGGTATGGTAAAAGAAAAAGGAGGTAATCTGCCATGTTCCAAAAAGGGCTGAAAGGAATTGTAGCCGTTCAGACAAGGATCGGATCTGTGGACGGGGAATTGGGAGAACTCAAGTATCGGGGAGAACGGATAGAAGATTTAGTGAATGGACGGTCTTTCGAAGAAATGGCGTTCTATTTATGGAACGGCCGCTTCCCAGCAGGAAAGGAGTATGCGGAATTGCTCGATGCATTCGCACAGCACCGCATTCTGCCGGACCATGTGGAACAGGTGGCCGCATCGCTCCCGGATGACACGCCGCTAATGGACGGACTGCGGACACTGGTATCCGCCTGGTCTTCTGAGAGTTTCAATCGGAAGCCGCCATCGGAGCAAGCCCTGCTCCTGACAGCGGCTTTACCTACAGCAATCGCTCTGCTTTATCGAAAAAAGCATGAGCTTGATCCGATCGGGCCCCGCCCGGATTTCGGTCATACTGCCAACTTCCTATGGATGGTATCCGGCAGAAAGCCGCCGGCTGCCCATACAGATGCCTTGGAATCTTATTTAAAGTTAACGATGGAGCATGGGATGAACGCATCCACGTTTGCTGCCAGAGTCACGATTTCTACAGAATCCGATCTCGTCTCCGCCATCACTTCCGCTTTAGGGACGATGAAAGGCCCGCTCCATGGCGGCGCTCCCTCGGGCGTCATCGATTTGCTGGAGGAGATCCATTCACCTGAATGCATCCGCCCGGTTGTATTGGAAAAGCTGGGACACGGTGAAAAAATCATGGGATTCGGTCATCGCATCTACCGGACAGAAGATCCTCGATCGGTTCTCCTTCGTGAACGATTCCGTAAACTGGCAGGAGAGGATGAATGGCTCGACCTTGCCGTACAGGCCGAGCAGGAAATCGTCCAGATCCTGGCCGACTATAAACCCGGCCGTGCACTTTACACCAATGTGGAGTTTTATGCGGCCGCCGTCATGCGAGCCATTTCCCTGCCGCCTGCGTTATTCACCCCTGTCTTCAGTACAGCCCGAATCGTCGGCTGGACCGCTCACGCCATCGAACAGCTCGCTGACAACGTCATATTCCGTCCCGAATCCGAATACATCGGTCAGTGAATGCACAATAAAAACGCATCACCCAGTAAAACGGCTGATGCGTTTTTAAGATTCATCCAAGCGCCACATCCAAAATCATCATGACGGCGAACCCGATCAGCAGACTGTTGGCTGCCAATGATTGATTTCCATGGGATTGAGATTCTGGAATCACTTCTTCCGCCACCACAAAAATCATGGCCCCCGCCGCAAAACTGAGCGCGTAGGGCAGAAGCGGCTGCATAAAACCGACCGCCAACGCGCCGGCGACTGCAGCCACCGGTTCCACGAGAGCCGACCCTTGGCCATAGAGGAAGCTTTTCGTCCGTGAGACGCCCTCCCTCCTCAGCGGCATCGCAACCGCCACGCCTTCAGGAAAATTCTGAATGCCGATACCGACAGCCAGCGCCACCGCTCCGGCCAATGAAGCAGACTCATAGCCGGCAGCCACCGCTCCAAAAGCGACGCCTATCGCCAGTCCTTCCGGTATGTTGTGGAGCGTGATCGCCAGCAGCAGCAAAATATTCCGGTTTGTTAAGTGTTCAGCACCTTTATCACTTGCATGACGGTGAGGGACATAGCGGTTGATCAAAAAAATAAAAAGGCCGCCACCCAGAAATCCGAGCGCCGCCACAGCCCACGGCGGCAAGTAGCTCACGTCCTGCGCCATATCGATCGCCGGGGAAAGAAGCGACCAGAAGCTGGCAGCGATCATCACACCGCCGGCGAAGCCGAGCATAAAATCCATGACTGTCACTTTAACTTCTTTAATTAAAAAAACAGAGGCCGCGCCTACTGCGGTCAGCCCCCATGTGAATACCGTCGCCAAAAAGGCCTGCATAACAGCCGGCAGTGCCAGGAACCATTCTGTCATGCCCCTCCCCCCTCTCATACCGCATTGCCGCTATACTTGATATACCCGTAAAAATCAGGGCAAAACAGCGGAAGGGATGGTCAGAGGCTTGCCAGTCTCCGTTTATCCGGCTTGCCGAGCGGGGTGTGCGGCAGCCGTTCAACGAACCGGATGCGCGCCGGCTGCTGGAATCGGGCCAGCCGCTTTTTCAGCCACTGTGACAGTTCCTCCTCTGTAAGCGCATAGCCGTCCTCAAGCTGTATGAACGCTTGCAGACGCTCTCCGAACAGCTCATCCTCCACGCCGATAACCGTAGCTTCCGCGATTGCCGGGTGCCCAACGAGCACTCTTTCCACTTCGATCGGATAAACATTTTCCCCTCCGGAGACAATCATGTCATCCGCTCTTCCGCAAAGGATAAACAAGCCCTTTTCATTCTGATACCCCAAGTCGCCGGTATCCATCCAGCATGTCTGATCCGTTCCGCCTTGGCGGTGGACTTTTGCGCAGATTCTGCCCGTTTCGCCTTGCCTTGCCCGCCGGGAGTTCTCATCCAGCACGACGAGACGGGAGCCCTTTAATCTTCGGCCGATCGTGTTTGGTTCTGTCCGAAGATCCTGGGGTGTGGCAATGGTTCTCAATCCCGCCTCTGTCGTTCCGTATAAATTGTACAGAACGGGACCGCAAACTCTTGTGATTTCAGCCGCCAGTTTCGAAGGAAGAGGCGCGCCTCCGGAAGCGATACATTTAAGTGGAGACAGGCTGTGTTCATCTTCCTCCAGCATTTTCTGCACCATAAGCGGAACAGCGATCAGGACATCCACCCTATGGCATGTGACGAGAAAGCAGGCTTGTTTTGCTTTAAAAGTTCGCGTCAGGATAAGGAGTTGGCCAAGTGCGACCGAGACGAGCATGATGGCGAGTCCGTAGCCGTGATAGAGCGGCGTCGCGGTGTACATCGTCCGGTACTCGGGCAGTCTCAGCTTAGTCAGAAGCGCCAAAAAAGGCGTCAAATACCGGAATAGTGACGGTTTGTGGCCGGCTTCCTTCGGTTTGCCGGTCGTTCCTCCGGTGAGCAAGAGCAGATGACCTGATGGCCGAGGCGGACAGCCTGGCTTTGGTTTTTCGGATCTTCTTTCTGTAAATTCAACGCGTCCCGAACGGATCTCCAGGTGACGTCCGTGAACTTCTTCTGCGATGAATCGGCAGGACAGGATTTCCTGATCGTAAACGATGAGCGCAGGCTGTCTTTCTCCAATCACCGCCCGCAGCTGTTCTGCGCTGCAGTCCGCATTCAACAGACAGCAATCGGCACCAAGGCGGGCGGCGCCGAACAGAGCGCTTACAAATCCCGCGTGATTTTGACAGGCGAACACCACCGTTTCCCCGGGCCTGACATGCTCCTCCTCATAAAACCGATCGGCCAGCTCCCTTGCCATGCATGCGAGTTCCTGATATGTAACCGTTCCGTAGTCGTCGGTGATTGCCGGCCGGGACCCCCATGCGTTTTCAGCGGTCTCCAGCAGCATCATTAAATTAACACCATTGCGGTGTGCGGCTGACACGCTCCCGGCTAGCCCTTTCAATGAAAACAACTTCATCTTATGCAAAGCCGCCAACAGCTGAAACATGATTACCGGTCCCCTTCCTTTTTCCTGATTCTTTGGATATGCACGCGCTCCAGAAAGCCGGCGAACAGGACAGAACCCAACTGGAAAGGAAAGAGCCACCATGGTTTGTACAGCTGTTTCCGTTTCACTACGATTTCGCAAATAATTTTCGCCACATGATCCGGATGCATCGCCGGCATTCGGGCATAACGAGCCGTCGGTGAAATCATCGGTGTCCGGACGAGTGGCAAATAAACCGAAGCCGTCCGGATTCCCATTCCTTCCAATTCCGGTTTTGCGGAACGAAGCCAGACATCAAAAGCTGTTTTTGAAGCCTGATAAGCAGCCCAATAAGGAACTGGTGGCAGGAGCGCATTTATCGTGGAGACATTCACGATCATCCCTTCCGACTTCTCGAGCAGCGGAATGACAGACAGCAAGAGCTGAACGGGAGCCATATAGTTGATCGACATGGTCCGTTCGAAATCATGAAACCGGTCAAGTGACTGGCTGAGTGGCCGCCGGATCGAATGTCCTGCGTTGCTGATTACTGCATCCAGTCCTCCCGGTAACTGATGAATCAGTTCAATGAGCTCCTTAACCTCCTCCGGTTTTCTTAAATCCTTTTCCGCGATGCTGATCGTCGCAGGCTTATCAGAAAGGTCATCTGCAATCGCCTTCAGTAACTCTCCCCGTCTCGCCACAACGATTAAATGAACTTCAGCGTCTGCCAGCTGATAAACAAGGGATTTCCCGATCCCGGAACTGGCTCCGGAAATCAATAACGTCTTCCCTTTCATGTTATCAGCGAGCTTCGAATTCTTAAAACGGCCGAAAAATAAGATGTACTCCATAAAAGTGTAGTTATACATTTTTTTATCCTTTTATTTCTAAATTTTCTTTATACTTTTACTGTACTATACCATTTATTCCCTCTAAAAAGGAGTCTTCAGGAAATAAGGGCCTTCGTCAGAGGATTTCGTCTGCCAGTTGCGGAGCGTCCGGCAGGCAGTCTGGAATTCCTTCATCCCGGAATCATCGACCAGCCGATAGAGATTCTCCAATGCCTTTTTAGCGCTGCCGACCGCTTCCTAGCCGTTCTCCCTGGCGGCGGCGAACCACCTTTTGAACGCTTCCTTAAGCCCGTAGGTTTCCTTGAGGTCGCCATCCTTCTCCAGGTAACGGTCCAGATACCACCGTTCATGGTCGGTCAGGTTCTCGCTGTTCTTATGGAACACATGGCGTTTGCGCTTGCACTTCTTCCGGTCGTAGCCCCCCAGTCCGACTGGATCCGTTTTCGGACACGGTCGAGCGCCTGGTGGATGTACCGGCAGCAGCGGAACCGGTCGGCGATGATGACCGGCCGGCCCAGCGCTTCGCGGACAGCCGCTTTGAAGGACTGGCTCATATCCATGACGGCCCCCCTCCATGTGGAGGCACAGCTTGTCCTCCGCCTGTTCCACGCGTCTGACCAGGACATTTTCCCAACCAGGGATAGACATGATGGAATGCAAGTGCACACATCTCCAATCTTAATCTTGTTTCTTGTCAATCCAAGTATAAGAGTATTGGAAGATTGCATGCATTTTCTGCTGGCTGAATTGCTTCTTGACCCCAACAAATAGTGCAGAGCCAGAAATAAAGACAACAAAAAAACGGCATCTCTGCCGTTTTCCAGTGAATCGATATGGAGCCTAGGGGGCTCGAACCCCTGACCTCGTCGCTGCCAGCGACGCGCTCTCCCAGCTGAGCTAAGGCCCCTCGATACTTTATAAGTGGTGCGGATGAAGGGAGTCGAACCCCCACGCCCGGTAAAGGGCACTAGAGCCTGATTCTAGCGCGTCTGCCAATTCCGCCACATCCGCATGTCTGTTGTTATTAAATTGCCTTAATAACAAAATGGTGAGCCATGAAGGACTCGAACCTTCGACCCTCTGATTAAAAGTCAGATGCTCTACCGACTGAGCTAATGGCTCAAAACAAAAAAAGGCTGGGGCACTAGGATTCGAACCTAGGCATCACGAGACCAAAACCCGTTGCCTTACCGCTTGGCTATGCCCCAATGAATTATTAAAAGCTGGTGGAGGGGGGCAGATTCGAACTGCCGAACCCGAAGGAGCGGATTTACAGTCCGCCGCGTTTAGCCACTTCGCTACCCCTCCGCAGTAAAATTGAATGGTGGAGGATGACGGGATCGAACCGCCGACCCTCTGCTTGTAAGGCAGATGCTCTCCCAGCTGAGCTAATCCTCCGAAATGGTGACCCCTACGGGATTCGAACCCGTGTTACCGCCGTGAAAGGGCGGTGTCTTAACCGCTTGACCAAGGGGCCTTACAAAAATTGAATTGATGGAACAAGCTCCCAATCGGATTCGAACCGATGACCTCTTCCTTACCATGGAAGTGCTCTACCTGCTGAGCTATGGAAGCAAGATAGAAATAAACAGCCCAGCGACGTCCTACTCTCGCAGGGGGAAGCCCCCAACTACCATCGGCGCTAGAGAGCTTAACTTCCGTGTTCGGGATGGGAACGGGTGTGGCCTCTCTGCCATCATCACTGGACCTGTGTTATGAAAGACAAGATTTATTATAGCAACTCTCACGAGTTTTACAACCCTTTTTGTCGGGCTGCCGCCATTTCCTGTTCTCTCAAAACTGGATAACCGACATTGAAAGTTGTTGTGTCCAGCTCGGCGGCCAGACCCTCGGGTCGTAAGCCGTCCCATTCTGGAAATCAGGATTTCCAGAATGGGCCGTCTCTACGCCGGTCGGGCCTTGAACGGCCGCCTGCGCTTTTCGTTGTGTCCAGTTCCGTTCGCCAGACCGCAGCCCCGCTTCACCCGTCCGTCCGGAATCAGGATTCCGTTTGGCCGGGTTCCAGCGCAGCCGTCGGTCTGAACGCGGCTCTCTCCACTTTTCTTGGGTTAAGTCCTCGATCGATTAGTATTCGTCAGCTCCACATGTCGCCATGCGTCCACCCCGAACCTATCCACCTCATCGTCTCTGAGGGATCTTACTCACTTGCGTGATGGGAAATCTCATCTGGAGGGGGGCTTCATGCTTAGATGCTTTCAGCACT
>NZ_NHTN01000017.1 GCF_002167005.1 Indiicoccus explosivorum | reverse complement strand
TGTCCTCCAGACGGAATTCAGTCAGTTCATGAAAAATCTGCGCGTCGATGAAACAGCCGCGAGGAAAAAAGTGGATGAACTGAAGAATGAACTGATCACGACGGACCGCATGCTCCATAAAGCGAATATTCCAGGCGTCCCGGAAGAAATGGATGCCCGTCTCGAAGAAGCGGAGGAACGGCTCTTCGTTGCGATGAAAAGCTTGCGGGAAGTGCCGCTGAATATGCAGCAGGTCGGGACCGATGTGGACATCGCAGCCAACGTGATCGCGGAAACCCGTGAAAAAGCGGTTGAAATGATTGAGAATGTCCATTTGATCGAGCAGATCATCCAGTATGGCAACCGCTACAGAAAGACGGATGCGCGGATGAATGCCCGTCTTTTGGAGGCGGAAGAATCGTTCCGTCAGCTGCGTTATTCAAAAGCTTTGGAAGAAGCCGCTACCGCAGTTGAAGCGGTCGAACCCGGCGCTATGAAGCGGATCGAAGTATTGAAGAAGCAGAATGCATAATAATCTGAAGGCCACCAGCGGCTGCTGGTGGTTTTCTTTTGGGAGGCGGTCACCATGTTTTATTTGGATAACAGCGCAACAACGAAAGTGCGGCCGGAAGTGCTCCGGACTTTCACGGAGGCGAGCGAGAATTTTTTTGCGAATCCAGCTTCACTCCACCGCCTCGGCAATGAAGCGGAGGATCTGCTGGAAGAAGCGCGGCAGCTGACCGGGCGTCTGCTCGGGATGGAGCACATCATTTTCACGTCCGGCGGGACGGAAGCGAATAACCTGGCCATTACAGGGACAGCACGCGAACTGAAGGGGCGGGGGAAGCACATCATTTCCTCACCGACCGAACACCCTTCGGTCCTCAATACGCTAGCGGAGCTGGAAAAGGAAGGGTTCGACGTGACGCTGCTGCCCGTGGGTGCCGACGGGAAAGTCAGTCCCGAAGATTTGCGGAAGCAGCTGCGGAAAGATACAATCCTTGTGACGATCATGCACGTAAACAACGAGACAGGGACGGTCCAGCCCATCGCTGAACTCGCCCGGATCCTGCAGGAAAGCCGGGCTTATTTCCATGTGGATGCGGTCCAGTCAGCTGGGAGGATGCCGCTTGATTTCGGGATGAAGCCGGATCTTTTGACGGTTTCCGCCCATAAGCTGCACGGAGTGAAAGGAAGCGGCGTCCTTGCGTTCAATAGGGCCGAATTGAGGCCGATCCTCCACGGAGGCGGCCAGGAAGGCGGGTACCGGAGCGGAACCGTTTCTGTTCCGCATGCCGCTTCGTTCGCCAAAGCGCTCCGGCTGATGATCCCGAATCCGGAATGGGGTGAATGGAACCGGGAGCTGAGGGGATTTTTCAAGGGGTATCGGGATGTCCGGATCCTCAGTCCGGAAGATGGCGCTCCTTACATTCTTTGCGGTGCGGTCCGGGGCATCAAGGGGGAAGTGCTGATTTCCGCACTGCAGGAACATGGAGTCATCATTTCGACTTCCAGCGCCTGCTCGTCGAAAAAGCAGCAGACGAGCCACGTGCTGGAAGCGATCGGTGTGGAAGACTCGTTCATCAAAGGGGTATTCCGGATTTCGTTCGGCGGGATGACGTCCGGAGAAGACATTCAGGCATTCAAAAAAGCCTTCCATGAATCATACCGGTTGATAAAAGGAGAGACAGCCAGATGAAAAAATATCAAATACTGATCCGTTACGGAGAACTTTCGACGAAAGGCAGGAACCGGAAATTATTCATCCGTAAGCTGAAAGAGCACATCGTGCGCGTCCTGCGGGACCTGGATGGCATCGGGATCCGAGCGGAACGGGACCGGATGTTCATTCAGTTCGAAGATGAGACCTCCATGCTGGCGGCGAAAGCACAGCTGCCCCGGGTCTTTGGCATTCAGTCGTTCAGCCCCGTTGTCCAAGTGCCGAAGGACATCGGCGGAATGAAAGAAGAAGCCATCAAGCTTGTGGCTTCTCTCAAGCCGGAAGGAAAGACGTTCAAGACGACGGTGAAGCGGTCAGACAAGTCCTTTCCGCTCGAGACGAACGAGCTGCAGCGGGAAGTCGGGGGCTTTGTCCTCGGCCATTTCAGCGGCTTGTCTGTGCAGATGAAAAAGCCTGACATCGATCTGCATATCGAAGTCCGGAAAGAAGCCGCTTATATGATGGCCGAAATCATTCCGGGAGCGGGCGGCCTTCCGGCGGGATCGAACGGCAAGGCTGTGCTGATGCTCTCGGGTGGGATCGACAGCCCGGTGGCCGGCCACCACATGCTGCGCCGTGGCGTCGAACTGGAACTGATTCATTTCTTCAGTCCGCCATTCACCAACGAACGGGCGAAGCAGAAGGTGCTGGACCTTGCGGAAGTCCTCGCGGCGAGCGGCACTTCACTTAAGCTGCACATCATCCCGTTCACGAAACTTCAGCAGGAAGTGCACAGGCAAGTGCCGGATAATGTGACGATGACATCGACACGTCGGATGATGCTGAAAATCGCCGACCGCGTCCGGAAGGAAACCGGTGCCAAAGCGATTGTGACTGGCGAGAGCCTCGGCCAAGTGGCCAGCCAGACGTTGGAGAGTATGGAAGCGATCAATGCGGTGACGGCGACACCTGTCCTCCGTCCGCTCATTTCAATGGATAAACTGGAAATCATCAGCCAAGCGAATGAAATCGGCACATTCGATATATCCATCCGTCCGTATGAGGATTGCTGCACCATTTTCACTCCTTCGAATCCGAAAACGAAACCCCGGCTTGAAAAAGTGGAATACTATGAAAGCTTCCTGGAAGCGGAAGGGCTGATCGAAGAAGCCGTCAAGAACCGGGAAGTGCTGGAATTCCCGCAAAAGAAAGATAAGAAGTTTACAGATCTCCTGTGATTCCACCGCTGCTGATGCAGCGGTTTTTTCAATTTCAAAAATCAACAGTTCATTCGAAAAGTTTTGAAAACCGTTCTGCAGACGGTATAATAAACACTGTACATACTTTGACTGCAGAGGAGGAAATGGATTTGAAGAGAGAAGAACTGCTGGCCCCGAGCGAGTATAATCTTGTAGAAGAGTTCGAGAAATACGCAAGGGACGAAGGAAAAACAGCGCTGATTTGGGAGAACGGCGAGGGTGAATCCGAACAAGTTACATACAGCGATCTGATGAAACGCGCGAACAAAGCGGCGAATAGCTTCCAGGATGCCGGACTGAAGAAAGGCGACATCGTCCTGATCATGGTCCCGCGCCTGATTGATGCATACGTCTGCTATATCGGAGCACTGAAATCCGGCATCATCGTCATTCCGAGTTCCGAAATGCTGCGGCCGAAAGATATCTCCTACCGGCTGACACACAGCGAAGCGAAAGCGGTCATCGCCTATGAGCCGTTCATCGATCAGTTCGAGGGGATTGCTGAAATGGAAGGGCTTACAAAATTCGTTGTCGGGCAGGCAGACGGCTGGATTTCCCTGACTGAAGCGATGGAAAAGGCGCCGGAAGTGTTCGCCGGGGCTGAGACCCGAAGCGATGATATGGCTTTCTTGTCCTACACATCCGGGACGACAGGGAATCCGAAAGGCGTCGTGCACACGCACGGCTGGGCATACGCGCACCTGCGGACGACTGCGGAACACTGGCTCGGCATCAACGAAGACGACATCGTCTGGGCTACGGCCGGCCCCGGCTGGGCGAAGTGGATCTGGAGTCCATTCCTGGCCGTCCTCGGCAGCGGTGCCATCGGATACGTATATAATGGCAAATTCGATCCAGCTGTATACCTGAAAAAGCTGGAGTACCGGAAAGTGAATGTACTTTGCTGCACGCCGACCGAATATCGGCTGATGGCGAAGGAGAAGAACCTGGAGTCATATGACCTCAGTACGCTGAAGAGCGCCGTTTCCGCAGGGGAGCCGCTGAACCGGGAAGTCATCGACACGTTCAGGGACAAGTTCGACCTTGAAGTCCGGGACGGCTATGGCCAGACGGAAAACACACTTCTTGTCGGCACCATGCAGGGAATGGAAGCGCGGCCAGGTTCGATGGGCAAGCCGACGCCCGGGAACCGCGTGGAAATCGTCAATGAAAACGGACAGCCGGCAGCGGATGGGGAAGTCGGGGATATCGCGGTCCACGTCAGCACACCGGCGCTGTTCAAGGAGTACTACAAAGATCCGGAACGGACCCGGATGCAGTTCCGCGGTGAATATTACATCACCGGCGATAAAGCGGTCCGTGACGGGGATGGCTACTTCTGGTTTGAAGGCCGCGGTGACGATATCATCATCTCATCCGGATACACGATCGGACCGTTCGAAGTGGAAGACGCTCTCGTCAAGCATCCGAGCGTAAAGGAATGCGCGGTCGTCGGCGCCCCTGATGAAGTTCGCGGACATATCGTCAAGGCGTTCGTGGTGCTGACGGAAGATGCCCAGGGAGACGAAGATCTTATCGCCGAACTGCAGGATCATGTGAAGGAACTGACGGCGCCCTACAAATACCCGCGGCAGATTGAATTCGTCGAGGAACTGCCAAAAACCGCTTCCGGAAAAATCCGCCGGATCGAACTTCGGAAGCTGGAACAAAATAAAAAACAGTAAATGGACTTGAAACCGCCTGCCGATGTGCAGGCGGTTTCATTGCCTGAAAAGCAGTGATCAAACAGAAGTCCGACATTCAGCGGGTAACCAGCCGGCCACATATCATTTACAACTAGGCGCTCCGGTTCTATAATGAAGCTTATATTTCGGATTTCAAAATAATTACAGAGAGAGATGGAGCGCCTTATGACCGAAGAGAAAAAAGGCGTCGTCTATGCGACGCTGACGTATATGCTGTGGGGGATCCTTCCGATATACTGGAAAATGCTGGATCATGTCGGGAGCGGCGAAATTCTGACCGGACGGATCTTCTGGTCGTTCTGGTTCACACTGCTGCTGGTCATGCTGCTCGGCATGGGGAAAAAGTTCATCACGGACCTCAAAACTCTGGTGAAATCAAAAAAAGAATTTTTGTCGCTCCTTGCTGCGTCTTATCTGATTTCCTTGAACTGGTTCCTGTTTATATGGGCTGTCACCAATGACAGGATGGTGGAGACGAGCCTTGGCTATTACATCAATCCGCTTGTGTCGGTCCTGCTCGGCATCTTTTTCCTGAAGGAACGGCTGATGCCGGCCCAGAAAGTGGCGTTTGTCCTGGCAGCTGTCGGTGTGACCATCCTGACTGTCTCCTATGGCCAGTTTCCGTGGCTCGCCTTCCTGCTCGCCTTCAGCTTCGGCTTTTATGGACTCCTGAAAAAGACGATCCGGCTGAACGCGCTGCGGGGACTCGCGATGGAAACCATGTTCGTGCTGCCGGTCGCCACCGGCTACTATGTTTATCTTTTTGCCACTGAGCGGGCGGAGTTTTTGACGACGGATCTCCGGACGGACATTCTGATCATGCTGTCCGGGGCGGCGACGGCATTGCCGCTTGTGCTGTTTGCAATGGGCGCACAGCGGATTCCGCTTTACCTGATCGGGTTCCTGCAGTATATCGCCCCGACATCGATGCTCATCCTCGGCGTTTTCGTCTACGGTGAATCATTCGGATCGGTCGATCTGCTGTCTTTTTCTTTAATCTGGGCGGCGCTGGCGCTGTTCACCTTATCGAAAGTCCTCAATATGAAAGTCGTCAAAAAAGAGCAGGCCTGAATCGCCTGCTCTTATTTCATTTCCCGGAATAAGTGCCGCCGAAGAGAGAACTTGGGATTTTTTCGTGTTTCGTCTACAGGAAGGTCCGCTGCACTTTATTCCAGAATGAGTTATCTTTCAGTTTGACGGTCTTTACGACTTGGTCACTAAGCTCCACTGTCACCATATCGACATGCTGCACGCTGAGCGCTTCATTATCCATTCCCATCGTCGGGTAATCGTTGCCCGTCTCGCCCAATTTCAGCTGGAGCTTCCGCTGGCTGCTCAGGATGAACGAGGAACCGAGCGTCCGGTACTGGTTGTTGTTCACAGAAGCGAGTTCAGAGACTTGGAAACACGGCAGGAGCGGGTCGACGACAGCCCCTTTGACTGACTTGTTATAGGCGGTCGAACCCGTCGGCGTCGCCATGATCATCCCGTCTCCGCGGAACGTCTCAAAATGATTGCCGTCGATGAACACATCCAGGACGAATGTTTTAATGATATTCGAACGGATGCTGAACTCGTTCAGGCAGTAAAAGGCCGGATTGTCATCGACCTTCACCTCGATCAGCGGATAGCGCCTGACTTCGATCTGCGCAGACTGGACGGATTCGATCATCGTGTGCAGATCATGGAAATGGAAATCACAGTACATGTTCAGTTGGCCGGTTGTGGAAATGCCCGCATAGAGGCAATCCTGGCGGAATCCGGTTTTGCGGACAGCCTGCAGGAAAGTGCCGTCAGCTCCGAGACTGACGATGATCGACGCGTCTTCATGGCGGTCCACCGGTGTGAAACCGTAGCGCATGATCGTATCATGGAGCACTTCTTTTTTGCTGAGCGTTTCCGGATCATTTTTGGAATAAATGAAGATATTTTTACGGTCTGGCAAACTAAAAACCTCATTTCATCGCTTTTGAAATTATTCTAACAGGTTTGAAACATATTCTCCCGGAATCCGTATATACTGGAAGGAAACAGAAGGGGGAAACCACAATGAACACAAAACGGTGGATCGCACTGGCAGCTGCCGCAGCGCTGCTTGTCATTTCCACGGGAGTGAACGCGGCGCTCGCCCTGTTCACAACGGATTTTACAGCAGAGATGGATAACTTGTTCGCCGCTGCCGAACCGGCATACATGGAAACCGTCATCGAAGAAGGCAGTCTCACCGAACGGATCGCTGTGGTCCGGGTGGACGGCGTCATCCAGGACACCGGCGAAGCGCCGATGTTCGGCATGGCCGGGTATAACCACCAAGTTTTCATGGACCAGCTCGAGCAGATCAAGCAGGACGGTACTGTGAAAGCTGTGCTCCTCGCTGTCGACTCGCCGGGCGGCGGAGTGGTGGAATCCGCGGAGATCCATGACCAGCTGCTCGAAATAAAAGAAGAAACGGACATGCCGATTTATGTTTCGATGGGAGCGATGGCTGCTTCCGGCGGCTACTATATTTCTGCGCCGGCAGATAAAATCTTTGCAAGCAACGAAACGCTCACCGGTTCTCTCGGTGTCATTATGGAAAGCGTCAACTATGCGGAATTGGCGGAGCGGTACGGAGTCGATTTCGTCACCTTCAAATCCGGCCCGCACAAAGATATCATGAGTCCGACACGGGAAATGACAGCTGAAGAGAAAGCGATCATGCAGTCGATGCTGGATGAGTCGTATGAGACGTTCGTCGACGTCATCGCCGAAGGCCGCGGAATGAGTGAAAAAGAAGTGAAAACCCTCGCTGACGGACGCATTATGAGCGGGCGCCAGGCGCTCGAAGCCGGCCTGATCGACGCAATCGGTTTTGAAGAAGACGCCTTATCGGCCCTTCAGACAGATCTTGGCCTGGAAAAAGCTGAAGTATTCGAATACGGCACTGAGCAGGGATTCGGCTCCTTGTTCGCCTTGAAGGTGCAGTCGCTGTTCGGAGGAAGTCCGGAAACCCAGCTGCTCAGCCGGCTGTTCTCCGAGTATAGTTCACCGCGGATGATGTACTTGTATGGAACGAAGTGAGGAGGGAACTAAATGAACCAGCTGCTTGAAAGCTACGCTGCTTTTGAACTGAAACCGGCAGGATTCTGGGTCCGGTTCTGGGCGTATCTCGCTGATCTTCTGATCACTGCCGCCTTAGCGGGTCTGCTGATCCGTCCGCTCTTCATGCTCACCGGATGGGGAGGGGATGCCGCTTCGTGGTACGCCCCCGTCGGAATTCTGTCATCATTGCTGTTTTACGCTTACTTTGTCCTGACCACGAAATTCCTCGGTCAGACGGCCGGGAAAATGATTTTCGGCCTCCGGGTCGTCCGGCTGGATGACCAGCCGCTGGATTGGGGCACCGTATTGTTCCGGGAATGGATCGGCCGGTTCTTTTCCGCTGTCATCTGGCCGCTGTATTGGATTGTCGGATTCACACCGAAAAAGCAAGGAATCCATGATTTCATAGCGGATACGACAGTCGTCCACGAAAATGCCTACCGGAAATCCCGGGATCCCGAAAGATTGGCTGAGGGGCCGCAGTTGCACGGAACAGGCGCGGTTTAGTACGATAACAGAAGACAACCTGGAAACCCACTCGGCTGAGTGGGTTTCCTTATTGAGGATGAGGACAATGGATTCAGCAGTGGAAAAATTATTTTATTTTCTGGACAATAAAACCGCTGATCTGCAGCAGCAGAGCGGACTCTCGTATTTGGAAAGCCTCCAGCAGACGCTTGAGAAGTGGCTAGACGGGGAGGCCGCCCCGACAGGAGCATACGGGAAGGAAGAAATCCGGAAAGCGGTTCAGCTCACGGTCCTGAAGGGAATGAAAGAGCATGTGCAGCCTCACCATCAGATGACCCCCGATTCCATCGGATTGCTCATCAGTTATTTCGCGGAGCTTTTCATTAAAGCGGAAAGCTTCACGGTCCTCGACCCGGCAGCGGGAACAGGCAACCTGCTGCTGACCGTCATGAACTACCTGGACGGTCGGACAGCGGGGACGGCGGTTGAAATCGATGAACTGCTGATCCGGCTGGCGGCCGCCACGGCGGAACTGACGGACCAGCCGGTCACGTTTTACCGGCAGGATGCCCTTGGGCCGCTTTTAGTCGATCCGGCGGATGCAATCGTGGCGGATCTTCCGGTAGGCTATTATCCGGATGAAGAAACAGCTGCAGGGTATCGGCTGACGTCTTCGGAAGGGATGCCGTATGCCCATCATTTATTCATCGAGCAGTCGCTGCGGCACACGAAAGAAGGCGGCTATCTGTTCCTGGTCATCCCGCAGAATTTATTCGAATCGGCTGAAGCGCAAAATCTTCATCGGTTCCTGAAAGACAGCGCCCATATCCAGGCGGTTCTCCAGCTGCCGGAAGCGATGGTCAAGAATTCGGCGTTCGCAAAAAGTGTCCTCATTCTTCAGAAGGCGGGGGACGGAGTGAAAGCGCCGCGGGAAGTGCTGCTGGCCCGGGTGCCGAACCTTTCGAATAAAACGGCGATGGCGAAATTTTTCCAGCAGACGGACGAGTGGTTCCGCAGCAGCAAACAGTAACAGTGGCAGAAGGGTTCCCTGACAAGTAAGATGGAGAAAAGAACGCAAAGGAGTTTTGTTGGTATGCCGAAAATATTGGCGGTCAATGCGGGCAGTTCATCACTTAAATTCCAGCTTCTCCAAATGCCGGAAGAAGAAGTGCTTTCGAAAGGGCTTGTGGAGCGGATTGGACTGAAGGATCCGGTCTTTACGGTGGAAGTCGGGGGAGAAAAACATAAAATCGAAGAACCGGTCGCTGATCACGAAGATGCCGTTCGAATCCTGCTGGAGCAACTGGTCGACAAAGGGGCGGTCCAGAACCTGGACGATATTGACGGGGTCGGCCACAGAGTCGTGCATGGCGGCGAACGCTACAGTGATTCCGTCCTGATCGGCGAAGAGGAGATCAAGAGTTTCGAGGAACTGTCCGAACTGGCTCCGCTCCATAATCCGGCGAATATCACCGGAATCCGTGCGTTTGAAAAGGTGCTCCCGGCTATTCCGGAAGTCGCTGTTTTCGACACGGCATTCCACCAGACCATGCCTGAAAGTTCGTATTTGTATTCACTGCCGTATTCGTATTACAAGGACTACGGGATCCGCAAATACGGATTCCATGGCACCTCCCACAAGTATGTCGTCCAGCGGGCGGCTGAACTGCTGAACCGTCCGCTGGATACTCTGCGGATCATTTCGTGCCATCTTGGCAACGGGGCGAGCATCGCAGCCATCGATCGCGGAAAATCGATCGATACGTCGATGGGCTTCACTCCCCTTGCGGGAGTCACGATGGGCACCCGCTCCGGGAACCTCGATCCTGCCCTGATTCCGTTCATCATGGAAAAGACGGGGAAAACCGCGGAGGAAGTGCTGAATGTCCTGAATAAGGAATCGGGCATGCTGGGCGTTTCCGGATTTTCCAGTGACCTCCGGGACATCGAGACGGAAGCCGCGAAAGGAAATGACCGGGCGGTTCTGGCACTCGATGTATTCGCGAGCCGGATCCACAAGTACATCGGATCATACGCCGCGCGGATGAACGGCGTCGACGCCATTCTGTTCACAGCCGGCATCGGTGAGAACAGCCCGGTCATCCGTCAAAAGGTGCTGACAGGCCTTCAGTTCATGGGGGTTTATGCGGACGATGCGCTGAATAATGTCCGCGGTAAGGAAATGTTCATCAGTTATCCGCATTCGCCGGTCAAGATCATCGTCATTCCGACAAACGAAGAAGTAATGATCGCCCGGGACGTCATGCGCGTGGCGGGACTCGAATAACCAAAGAAACACCGGCAGTCTCGGCTGCCGGTGTTTCTTTCGTCTATGTGTCCTGTTCGTCGTGCTCTTCGGTCCGGACGACGAGGACATCGCATTTGCTGGAGCGGACGATCTGCTCCGATACGCTGCCGATCAGGAACCGCTCGATCGCATTCAGACCGGTAGCGCCGCAGATAATGAGGTCCGCGCCGATTTTCGGGGCGATGTCCCGCGGAATGACAGTTTTAGGGGAGCCGTACTCGATGATGATGCTGACGTGCTCCACGCCGGCGGCCTCCGCTTCCGCTTTATATCCTCCCAGAAGGTCCCCCGCGAATCTCTCCGCCCGATCCGCAATCGACCGGTCATAGGCTTCGATTGCGGCGAAAGATCGAGTGTCGATAATATTGACGAGGTTCAGGACCGCGTTATTCCGTTTCGCGATCCCGATCGACTTTTTGAACGCCCACTCCGCTTCTTTCGACCCGTCCACTGCCACGATAACTTGCTTATACGGCAACGTCATGTTCAATCCCTCCAAATCATTGTATTGATTCATTTCGCCGTCTGGATGGCGGGTTCCTGCAATTTGGCAAAAATAACGACCGGAAGTACCGAAACTTTTCCTGAAAATTAACCGAAGGGTAGCGTAAAAAGAAAGGATATCTGATAGAATGGATGTGCTTTGATGGTTTTGGATACACAATGTTAATTATGAGTACAGGAGGGTTTGGCAATGCGTATTGGAGTGCCTGCGGAAGTGAAGAACAATGAGAACCGGGTGGCGATGACGCCGGCGGGTGTCGTCAATTTGACCATGCATGGACACGAGGTCCATGTGGAAGCCGGGGCCGGTCTCGGATCAGGCTTTACAGACGAGGATTACCGCGAAGCCGGCGCTGTGATCGCCGATTCCGCGGAAGAGGCATGGGCTCAGGAAATGGTCATGAAAGTGAAGGAACCGGTCCAGTCCGAATACCGGTATTTCCGGGAAGATCTTATTCTTTTCACATACTTGCACTTGGCACCGGAACCGGAACTGACGAAAGCGCTGCTGAACAGCAAAGTGACCGCCATCGCCTATGAGACGGTTCAGCTTCCGAACAGATCGCTTCCGCTGCTGACACCGATGAGCGAAGTGGCCGGCCGGATGGCGACGCAGATCGGCGCACAGTTCCTCGAGAAGAACCACGGCGGTTCAGGCATCCTGCTGAGCGGCATCCCTGGCGTCGACCGCGGCACCGTGACCGTCATCGGCGGGGGAGTCGCGGGAACGAACGCGGCGAAAATCGCAATCGGGATGGGCGCCAAGGTGACGATCATCGATTTGAGCCCCGAACGTCTCCGTCAGCTGGATGACTTATTCGGCAACAGTGTCCAGACCTTAATCTCGAATCCGCTCCGGATCGCGGAAGCGGTCGCGGAGTCCGACCTGGTGATCGGTGCTGTCCTGATTCCGGGCGCAAAAGCACCGAAATTGGTCACCGAAGAAATGATCCGTTCGATGAAACCGGGATCGGTTGTGGTGGATATCGCGATTGATCAGGGCGGTATATTCGAGACGACCGACCGGATTACCACACATGACGATCCGACATACGTGAAGCATGATGTCGTCCACTACGCCGTCGCCAATATGCCGGGGGCGGTGCCTCGCACATCCACGCTCGGGCTGACGAATGTGACCGTGCCATACGCCGTCGAAATCGCGAATAAAGGGTACAGACAAGCCTGCAAAGATAATGAAGCGCTCAGAAAAGGTCTCAACACTCTTCAGGGTTACGTTACATATAGAGCTGTAGCGGATGACCAGGGACTGGAATACAAGGCTGCTGACGAGTTGCTGTAATCATGAAGAAAAGCCCTTCCGGAACCCGGTTCCGGAAGGGCTTTTCTTGTAATTTTTCTATCGGCTGTCCTGTATTAACCGCTGATCACCTGGAGTTCTTTCGGGAACTTCGTGAGCACCCTGACACCTTTCTCCGTGAGCACCAGGTCATCCTCAATCCGGACTCCGGCAGTGCCGGTTACGTAAATTCCCGGCTCCACAGTGAACACCATGCCAGTTTCGAGCGGCAGGTCGTTCGCACCGTGGAGGGACGGGTACTCGTGTACCGAAATCCCGAGTCCGTGGCCAAGCCGGTGGGTGAAGTAACTGCCATAACCGGCTTCTTCAATGACGTTCCGCGCGGTCGCATCCAGTTCCGCAGCTGTTGTGCCGGCGCGCGACGCCTCGACAGCTGCGAGTTCTGCTTTGAGCACCGTTTCATAAATCCGGCGCTGTTCATCGGAAGGTTCCCCGAAAGCCACCGTCCGTGTGATATCCGAACAATAGCCTTTCCAGATGACACCAAGGTCGAACAGGACAAAATCCCCTTTTTGGAGTTTGCGGTCCCCGGGTTTGCCATGGGGCGACGCGGTCTTATCGCCGAACAGCACCATCGTATCGAACGACATATGTGTTACGCCGCGTTTCTTCAGCGCGAGCTCGATCTCAGACAGCACTTCAAGTTCGGTGATCCCTTCCTTGAGCGCCCTGCAGCCGGTTTCGATAGCAAAGTCGGCGAATTCCGCCGCCTCGGCCAGCCGCTCGATTTCCTCGGCATCTTTGATGACGCGCATCCGGTTCAGTTCGTCATCGGCGGAAGTGAAAGCCGCTCCGGAGAATAACGACGAAATGGCCTCATATCGGTCGACCGTCAAATGGGATTTTTCGACGGCGATCTTTTTGATCTGGGCGTTTCTTGCCGAAGCCGCTCCATGGAGGATTTCCATCGCATCATCTGTATCCTCATGACCGACCGCTTCATAAGGCCAGCCGGCAGCTTTCGCATCCGGGACTTCCATTTTCGGACAAATGATGAAAGGTTCCGCCTCAGCGAACAGCATGACCCCGAAAAGGCGTTCGTGCGGATTGCTGCGGAATCCGGTTATGTAAAATACATTATCGGGGTTGGTGAGCAGCACGGCATCTGCGGACTGTTTCTTCATGAATTCCTGCAGGCGTTCGATTTTATTCATTGAATTTCCACTCCTTTCTTGTGTAGCATAACAAACATAAGGGTAAGAAACAGCTATAAGCGAAAATTCAGGAGGGATTCAGATGAAGGTTTCATTCCATGGCCATTCCGTCGTGAAAATCAAGACAGAAAAGCACACCATTCTGATCGACCCGTTCATCACAGGCAACGGACAGACCGATTTGAAGGTGAATGAGGAAAAACCGGATGTAATCCTTTTGACGCACGGACACGGCGATCATGTCGGCGACACGGTCCAGCTGGCCGCTGACAATGACGCCCTTGTCGTCGCCACGGTCGAGCTTGCCGAATATCTGGGCAATAAAGGCGTGAACACGCAAGGGATGAACATCGGCGGAAAATGTGATTTTGAATTCGGTACAGTGAAACTGACCCATGCTTTCCATTCTTCTTCCTTCACTGACGATGAGATGGGGATCGTCTACACCGGCATGCCGACCGGGATTTTATTCACAGCGGAAGGGAAAACGATTTATCACGCGGGGGATACTGGCGTGTTCGGCGACATGAAAATGATCGGGGAACGCCATAAAATCGATGTGGCCTTCCTGCCGATCGGCGATTATTTCACGATGGGGCCGGAAGATGCTGCCTTTGCGGCAGAGCTGCTCGGTGCCGAAAAAATCGTGCCGATCCACTACAACACCTTCCCGCCGATCGAACAGAATCCGGAGCATTTCAAGGAACTGGTCAAAGGCGCCGAAACCGTCATCTTAAAAGCAGGGGAAACGATCGAACTTTGAGTGGAACAGGCCCGGGGAGAACTTCTCCCCGGGTCTGTCCGTTTTCATAGGGATTATGGTACACTGAGACCAACGATATCAGATGCAGAAACAGGTGAGACGATGGCGACGAAACACGAGCAGATACTGAATTATATTGAATCGCTGGAAGTCGGCGAAAAAATTTCCGTGCGCAGGATCGCGAAGGAGCTGCAGGTGAGCGAAGGGACCGCTTACCGGGCGATCAAAGAAGCGGAGACGCAGCGGCTCGTCAGTACGATCGAGCGGGTCGGGACCATCCGGATCGAACGGAAGAAAAAGGAGAACATCGAGCGGCTCACCTACGCGGAAATCGTGAACATCGTGGACGGTCAAGTGCTTGGCGGACGGAACGGCCTCCATAAGACACTCACAAAATTCGTCATCGGCGCCATGCAGCTCGAAGACATGATGCGCTATACGGAAGCGGATAACCTGCTCATTGTCGGGAACCGCGCAAAAGCGCATGAATACGGACTCCGTGCCGGTGCGGGGGTGCTCGTGACCGGCGGATTCGATGTCACAGACGCGGTCAAGCGGCTTGCGGATGAGCTGGAACTTCCGGTCATCTCCACAAGCTACGACACATTCACCGTCGCTGCGATGATCAACCGGGCGATTTACGACCAGCTAATCAAAAAAGATATCCTGCTAATCGAAGACATCGTCGTGCCGTCCGAGGAAACCCATGCCTTGCAGGAAAGTGATACTGTCGACCGCTATCATGAACTGAACGAACGAACGAGCCACGGGGGATTCCCGGTCGTCGATGAAGCGGGGAAACTCAAGGGCATCATAACTGCCCATGACGTGATCGGCTGTGATTCCGGAGAACGCATCGATAAAGTGATGACGAAGGACCCGATTGCGGGGACGATGAAAATGAGCGTCGCTTCTGCAGGGCACCGGATGATCTGGGAAGGGATCGACTTGCTGCCGATCATTGGGGATTCCGGTTACCTGGAAGGCATCATCAGCAGACAGGACGTACTGAAAGCTCTCCAGACCGCCCAGCGGCAGCCCCAGCAGGGAGACACGATCGACGATCTAGTCAAAAATCAGCTTCAGCTGTCCGGTGACGGGGAGCTCACATTCACCGTCACGCCTCAAATGACGAATGCTTACGGCTCGCTGTCTTCAGGTGCCTTCACTGCCATGCTTTCAGAAGCCGCAATCCAGGCGCTGAAAGCCCGGAAACGGCGGGAAGGCGTGATCGAACATGTCACGATCTTTTTCCTGAAGCCGGTCCAGCTTGAATCGGTTCTGTCGGCCAGGACCGCCATTTTGGATATCAGCCGAAAGTCGGCGAAGATCGACGTGGAAGTATCCGTAGATGAGGAAGTGGTCGGGAAAGCGCTCATGACGCTTCAATTCCTGGATCGGTAGGCAGCGGAAATGCATGAAAAAATCCCCCTTTTCTGAAGGGGGATTTCCTTAAGGGTTGATTCGCCGCTCTTCCTCCAGGAATTTACTGTGATAGAGGGCTGCCTGATAATTCGTATACGCCATCATCACCCCGAGGATGATGAAGACAGCAGCGATTACATAAGAAACCGCCGACGGATCCAAGAACAGCAGGTTGACGCCGAACGCAAGAAGGAACAAGCCGAGAGCGACTCCGGCTTTGCTCTTGTACCAGTTCTTGCGGACCGGCAAGTGCGAGCGGAACTGCTTCGTTTTATAGTATAAATAAAAAACAGCGGATACGGTGATGACAAATACAAATAACAGCATGAGTGTCCTCCTGTCAGTCGATGCTCTCGATACAATTGTAGCGGCTGACGGACGAAAATGCGACCGGATTCCATGCTGTAAGGGAGTGGAAGATAATGAAAGGTCAAATCATTGACACAATTAAAGCATACAGGACGATCATCATCCATCGGCATGTACGTCCGGATCCGGATGCCTACGGATCACAGATCGGCCTGCAGAAACTTCTGGAGCACAACTATCCTGACAAGCGCATCCTTTCGGCAGGTGAACATGATGAGACGCTCGGCTACCTGGCGGAACCCGATCACGTAACGGACACGGATTACAGGGAGGCACTCGTCATCGTGACGGATACGGCGAATACCGAACGGATCGACGGCCAGCGCTACACAAGCGGTGAGAAGCTGATCAAAATCGATCATCACCCGAATGATGACGGGTATGGCGATTTCGTCTGGGTCAATACGATGGCGAGCTCCGCTTCCGAGCTGATCTACGACCTTTATACATACGGATGTGAAAAGGAAGGGTGGCAAATGCCGGACTCGGCTGCACGGCTTCTGTATGCCGGGATTGTGGGAGATACAGGGCGCTTCATGTATCCGAGTACGACCAGGCATACGTTTGAAGCGGCAGGGGATCTTGCCAGCTTCGCTTTCGACCGGGAAGCTCTCCATAACGCCATGTACGAGCGTGAGCCCCATGTCCTGAAACTGCAGGGCTACCTGTTCCAGCATGCCGAAATGGACAAAAACGGATGTGTTTATGTGAAATTGCCGAAAACGGTATTGGCGGAATTCGGGGTTTCACCTTCTGAAACGTCGCTGCTCGTCGGGACGCTCGGTTCCATGAAAGGGATCCGGGCATGGGCGATCTTCATCGAAGAAGATGGCGAAATCCGTGTCCGGCTCCGCTCGAAGGGCCCGGTCATCAACGGCCTTGCCAAAGACTTCGGCGGCGGCGGCCATCCGCTCGCTTCCGGTGCGACCGTATTGTCGTGGGAAGAAGCCGATCGTGTCATCGCCCGGCTTAAAGAAATTTGTGCAGCTGAATAAGGAAGGAGGGGAACGAATTGTCGACGGTTTATCCGCACATTACAACGTCTGCAGATCTGTTGAAGAGCATTGTGCGACTTGATGACTTGTTTCCTTTTCTGGCAGAACAAAAAACAGAGTCGGCTGCTGTTGTCAACAGTTCCCTCTATGGTGTTCTGCCTTTTTTTGAAGCCGCAGAGCAGAAAGGAATCAAACCGGTCCTCGGGTTATCCGCGATGTTCGAATGGCCGGAAGGCAGTTGCCGGACCGTCCTGTATGCAAAAGACGACGACGGGTACCGGAATCTGCTCAAGCTTTCCAGCGCGCTTGGAACGACCGGCAAAGAGACTGTGCCGGGCAAATGGGCAGCCGCTTACCGGAAAGGAATCTGCTGTGCCATCTTATTCGATAGCGGCTGGAATCCTTCCGGTGGGGAGGAAATCATCCGTTCGCTGAAAGAAATATATGGCCGGGATCTTCGGGGAGCGGTCACCCGCCCGGGTGGCAAGGTGCTGCCTGAAGAATCGTTTTTTTCGGGCCTGTGCCAAGCTGAAGATGTACCGGTCATGGCGACACAGGTCTGCCGATACTTCCGGGAAGCGGATGAATCGGCATATGAAGCAGCGACCGCCATCCGGCTTGGCCGCAAGCTGGCCGAAGAAGATTGGGCAAGACCGGTCCCTGGTCAGCATGTGCCGGATGCAGCGGAATTCCAGGACTGGTTTTCAGACCGGCCGGAATGGCTGGAAGAGACCGAAAGACTGATGGCTTCCTGCCATGTCAGCATTCCCCGGAACCAGCAATTCCTGCCGGTCTTCCCGCTTCCGGAAGGCGTTTCGGCCGACAGCCATCTCAGGCAGCGGTGCCTTCAGGGGCTGAAAGATCGGAATTGCATCGGGAAGGACTATGAGGAGCGGCTTTCATATGAACTTTCGGTCATCAGCGATATGGGTTACAGCGATTATTTTTTGATTGTCGCCGATTTTATCGGTTTCGCCAGGGACAAAGGCATCATGACCGGACCAGGGAGAGGTTCATCCGCCGGGTCACTCGTCGCCTACGCACTGCGGATAACGGATGTGGATCCGATCCGGCACGGCTTGCTGTTTGAGCGGTTCCTGAATCCTGAACGGGTGACCATGCCGGATATCGACGTGGATTTCGCCGATTACCGCCGCCAGGAAGTGATCGACTATGTCGCTAAAAAATATGGCAGCCGGCATACAGCCCAGATCATCACATACGGCACATTGTCCGCCAAGGCAGTCGCCCGCGATACAGCACGTGTCTTCGGCTTCAGTGCTGAAGACCTCGAGGCGGTTTCCCGCATGATTCCAAGCCGGCCAGGCATCACGCTGGACGAAGTTCATGCAGAATCTGTGCCATTCAGGGACTGGGTCGCCGGGGACCGCCTGCGCGAGGATTGGTACAGGATTGCTAAAACGCTCGAGGGCCTGCCGCGGAACGCATCGACACACGCGGCGGGCGTCATACTGAGTCCGATCCCGCTGGTCGACATCGTGCCGGTCGAGCAAGGCAATGAGGGGATATTCATGACTCAGTGGCCGATGAACGACCTGGAAAAGACGGGACTGCTGAAAATGGATTTCCTCGGACTGCGCAATTTGACCATCCTTGAACGCATCAGCCGGCTCGTCAAGCAATCGGAAGGGCGCAGGCTCGATTTCCGGCAAGTGCCGCTGGATGACGAAGGGACATTCCGGCTGCTCGCTGCGGGTGATACCGCCGGCGTCTTCCAGCTGGAGTCGGAGGGGATGCAGCGGGCGCTGCGGCTGATCAGGCCGACAGCTTTCCGGGATATCGTCGCGGTGAATGCGCTGTACCGGCCCGGTCCGATGGATTTCATTCCGGTGTATGCAAAACGGAAAAAAGGCGAGGAACAGGTCCGCTATCTCCATCCGGCACTCGAACCGATTCTGGAAGAGACGTACGGCGTGATCACTTATCAGGAACAGATCATGCGGATCGCTTCCGTCATGGCGGGATTCTCGCTCGGTGAGGCCGACCTGCTCCGCCGTGCAGTCAGCAAGAAAAACCGGGATATCCTGGACAGGGAACGGGAACACTTTGTTTCCGGCGCGCTCGGTAAAGGATATGACAGGAAAACGGCAGATGCGGTATATGACCTCATCGTCCGCTTTGCGGATTACGGCTTTCCGAAAAGCCACGCAGTGGCATACAGCCTTATTTCATACTGGCTGGCGTTCGCGAAAGCGCATGTACCTGCGCACTTCTACGCGGCGCTTCTGAGCGCTGCTACAGGCAGTCCGGATAAAGTGCGCCAGCTCATCCAAGAAGCGAAGGCGAAAGGAATCCGGATGCTGCCGCCTTCCGTGCAGTCCAGTTCCGGTTCATTCACCGTGGAAGGCGAAGGGTTGCGCTTCGGGCTCAGCGCGGTGAAGGGCGTTCCGGGAAGCACAGTCCGCGCATTGCTCGGCGCCAGGACACACGGGCCGTTCACCAGCCTGTTCGATGTCGCCGAGCGGATATCGGCTGTCCATTTCAAAGAAAAGAACGTCCGCCCGCTGATTCTGGCAGGGGCATTCGACGATTTCGGCAAGGACCGGGCCATCCTGCTCGCTTCTTTGGAGGCGGCGGAAAAACACGCCGAGCTTATCCGGCCGACAGAAGAGCCGGGACTGTTCGACGGACTCGGGGATTCGTTCATGAAACCGAAATACACGGCCGCCGGACCGATGCCGGAGAAGGAAAAACTGGCGTTTGAAAAAGAAGCGCTCGGGTTTTATTTGTCGGACCACCCGGTCGAACTGGAAAAACGCAGCCGCAGCAGCCGTTTCCTGCCGCTCAATGAAATCGCGAACTGCCGCGAGCGGGCAGCCGTGACCGTTTTAGGAACGGTTAAGGAAGTTAAGCGGATTCGGACGAAAAAAGGGGATGCGATGGCGTTCGTGACACTGGAAGACGAAACGGGGACAGCGAGCGCCACATTATTTCCCGGCGAATTCGCCAAATACGGCAGCCAGCTGGAGGGGCAGGAAATCATCGAACTCGAAGGGGCGGTCGAATTCCGGAATCGGCGTCCGTCCATCATTTGCCGGGCGATCAAAAGCTGAAGCGGATAAAGGCACTTGCAGAAAATGCGCAAGTGCCTTTTCGCGTGCCGCAGTCTTAAAGACGGGGGAGCAGTTTTTCCTTTACGCCGGCTGTTCTGTCCGTTATTCTAAAGACACGAAGTGGTCAGACCACTTTGAAATAACTGGAAAATAAAAAGGAGCGCGCATGAATCAGACAAAACGATTCTTGGATATTGTGACGGAAATCCGGGACATGACCCACAGACAGAATATCCAGCCTGGTGACAGGCTGCCCTCCGAGAGAGAATTGGCTGAAACCCTGCAGGTCGGGCGTTCCACGATCCGTGAAGCCCTCCGGAGCCTGGAACTGCTCGGTCTGATTGAAACGCGGCGGGGAGAAGGGACATTCCTGTCCGACTTCCGGAACCACAAACTTGTGGAAGTGCTCGCCACGTTCATTCTCCAGGACAGGCAGTCGAATGAAGATGTCCAAAAAACACGGCTTATCCACGAGCTGGCTGCAATCGACTGCGTCTGCCGGGAGCACGCCGCGGCGGCACAGCCGGTGTGGGACGGATTCCTCGAAAAACTGCAGGAAAACAGACCGATGTCCCGGGAATCGATTGTCCGGGAAATTTTGGTGCTGAGCGGGAACAGGCTGTCTCTGAAAATTTGGCTTTTGCTGCTGCAGTACGGCGGCAGGCCGTTCGACGGCCAAGTGACGGAAGACGAGACGGAAGTGCTGGCGGAAATGATCCGCGCGATTTCTGCGGGCGACAGCCAGCTGGCATCGAAGCACTACATATCCTGGTGCGAACAGATTGAAGGAGGGAATGACCATGATCATTCGTGATCTATTCAAGCGGACAAAAGGAGAAGCGACCATTCCGTCCGATGAATCGAAAAATGTTCCGGAAGGACTGATGACGAAATGTCCGGAATGCAAACATATCATACTGACGAAAGAACTGATAAAACAGGACAAAGTCTGTCCGAAATGCAGCCATCACTTTAAAATGACCGCCCGGGAACGGACGGAGAATCTGCTCGATGCCGGTTCATTCCGATCGATCGACGATCACATCCGGAGCGTGAATCCGCTGGAGTTTCCCGGTTATGAAGAGAAAGTGAAAAAAGACAGCGAAAAGACCGGTCTGAATGAAGCGGTGCTCACCGGATTCGGCACACTCGATGGCCGGGAAGTCGCCCTTGCTGTCATGGATTCACATTTCCGGATGGGCTCCATGGGTTCTGTGGTCGGAGAAAAAATTACGCGGGCGGTCGAAGCTGCGGCGGAACGGGAGCTTCCGTTCATCATTTTCACGGCAAGCGGCGGCGCGCGGATGCAGGAAGGCGTGCTTTCGCTGATGCAGATGGCGAAGGTCAGTGTTGCGCTGAAGCGCCATTCGAACAAAGGCCTGCTTTTCATATCGGTCCTGACGAATCCGACGACCGGAGGGGTTTCTGCAAGTTTTGCGTCTGTCGGGGACATCAATATAGCGGAGCCGAAAGCGCTCATCGGCTTTGCCGGACGCCGTGTGATCGAGCAGACCGTCCGCGAAAAACTTCCGGAGAATTTCCAGACGGCTGAGTTCCTCCTTGAGCACGGACAGCTGGATGCGGTGGTGCACCGGAATAAAATGAGGGAAACACTTTCGGCGCTCGTGCGCCTGCACGGAAAGGGGACTGGCTATGACGAAGCCGAAGCAGAAAGCGAATAAGGCGCTTCCGTTCGAGGAGCCGCTCGTTCAGCTCCAGACCAAAATCACAGAACTGAAAGAACTGACCCGCACTGCGGATGTCGATATGTCCACTGAAATCGCCAGCCTTGAAGAGCGGATGGCGAGACTTGAAAAAGAAATATACGAGAACATGAAACCTTGGGACCGCGTACAGGTCGCACGGCACCCGAACCGCCCGACGACACACGACTACATAAGCCGGCTTTTCACGGATTTCATCGAATTCCATGGGGACCGGCTGTATGGTGATGATGAAGCGGTCATCGGCGGCATCGCTTCTTTTCACGGCCGTCCGCTGACCGTGATCGGCCATCAGCGGGGCAAAGATACGAAAGAGAACATCCGCCGCAACTTCGGTATGCCGCATCCGGAAGGCTATCGGAAAGCGCTGAGACTGATGAAGCAGGCTGAAAAGTTCCGGCGGCCGGTCGTCTGTTTTATTGATACGAAGGGAGCTTATCCCGGGAAGGCAGCGGAAGAGCGCGGACAGAGCGAAGCGATCGCGCGGAATCTCGTGGAAATGGCAGGGCTGACTGTGCCGGTCGTCAGCATTGTGATCGGGGAAGGCGGCAGCGGCGGTGCGCTCGCACTCGGTGTCGCGAATCATATTCTCATGCTGGAAAATTCGACGTATTCCGTCATTTCACCGGAAGGCGCCGCCTCGATTCTCTGGAAAGACTCAGCGCTGGCGCAGACGGCTGCGGAGGCGATGAAAATCACCGCACCGGACCTTCTGGAAATGGGGATCATCGATCGGATCATCCCCGAAGTCCGCGGGGGTGCGCACCGCGATCCCGCCAGACAGGCGGAGATGCTCGGGGCGGCGCTCGAGGATTCTTTCAAGGAACTCCGGAAGCTCGGGGAACAGGAACTGGTGGACCAGCGCTACCGGAAATTCAAATCGATCGGTGTTTTTTCTGAAGAGTAAAAGCCGCGGCTTCCGCGGCTTTTTAACTGCTTAAGGAAAGAAATCGTGGTAAGGTGGAAAAAGGAATCGGTTGAACGGAGGGATAATGTATGAAGAAAATTGGCGTGCTGACAAGCGGCGGAGATGCGCCGGGCATGAATGCGGCCGTTCGCGCGGTCGTCCGGAAAGGGATTTACCACGGCCTTGAGGTGGCCGGTATTTATAATGGTTATCAGGGACTGATCGAGGGGCGGATCGAACCGCTCGGTCTCGGGGATGTCGGTGATATCATCCAGCGGGGCGGAACGAAACTTCATTCCGCCCGCTGTCCGGAATTCATCACGCCTGAAGGGCAGGCGAAAGGGATTGAACAGCTGAAGAAAGAAGGAATCGACGGCGTCGTCGTCATCGGCGGGGACGGCTCCTACCGCGGCGCGATGGCGCTGTCGAAGCACGGAATCCCCTGCGTCGGCGTGCCGGGGACGATCGATAACGATATTCCGGGAACCGACTTCACGATCGGTTTCGATACGGCACTCAATACGGTGATTGAAGCGATCGATAAAATCCGGGATACAGCGACGAGCCACGAACGGACATTCATTGTGGAAGTCATGGGCCGCGATGCCGGGGACCTCGCGCTGTGGGCCGGCCTATCAGGCGGTGCAGAGACTATCCTCATCCCGGAAGAAGCGTACGATATTCCGGAGATGCTGGACCGCCTTGACAAGGGGAAAGCCCGTGGGAAAAAACACAGCATCATCATCGTCGCCGAAGGGGTCATGAGCGGAAATGAACTGGCTCAGCTGATCGAACAGGAAACGGGGATCGATACAAGAGTATCCGTGCTGGGGCATATCCAGCGCGGCGGCTCACCGACGGCACGTGACCGTGTGCTGGCCAGCCTGTTCGGCGCCAGAGCCGTCGAAGTTCTGCTCGAAGGCAAAGGAGGCCGGGCGATTGGCATGCGAAATAACCAGGTGGTAGACTATGATGTGACAGAAGCTTTCGGCGGTTCCCACGAAGCCGATCTGAGCCTCTATACACTATCGAAAGAACTATCCATTTAATTTAATCGGACAACTGGAGTGATTGGAATGAGAAAAACGAAAATCGTCTGTACGATCGGACCCGCCAGTGAATCGCCAGAGAAGCTGGAAGAGCTGATCCATGCAGGAATGAATGTCGCGCGGCTGAATTTTTCGCACGGCGACCATGAAGAACATGCAGCCCGGATCCGGAATATCCGGGAAGCGAGCAGGAAGACCGGCAAGATCGTCGGCATCATGCTGGATACGAAAGGGCCGGAGATCCGGACCCATACGATGGAAAACGGGGCAGTGGAGCTTGAAAAAGGTCAGAAGATCGATGTGTCGATGGAAGAAGTGCTCGGCAACAGCGAACGTTTCTCAGTGACGTATTCCCAGCTGATCGAAGATGTGCATGCCGGCTCCACGATTCTGCTCGACGACGGCCTGGTGGCGCTGAATGTGACCGGGACGGATGAGGCACAGGGTCTCATCCACACGGAAGTCCAGAACGACGGCACGCTGAAAAATAAAAAAGGTGTCAACGTTCCGGGTGTTTCCGTCCAGCTTCCGGGCATCACGGAAAAAGATGCGTCTGATATCCTGTTCGGCATCGAACAGGGCGTCGATTTTATCGCGGCTTCATTCATCCGCCGCGCTTCGGATGTCATGGATATCCGGAGTCTGCTGGAAAAGAACGGCGGAGAGAATATCCACATCATCCCGAAAATCGAAAACCGGGAAGGGGTCGACAACATCGATGAAATCCTCCTGATTTCCGATGGCCTCATGGTCGCTCGGGGCGACCTCGGCGTGGAGATTCCGGCGGAAGAAGTGCCGCTCGTGCAGAAGACACTGATCGACAAATGCAACCGCGCCGGAAAGCCGGTCATCACAGCCACACAGATGCTCGATTCCATGCAGCGCAATCCACGACCGACACGGGCGGAGGCGAGCGATGTGGCGAATGCGATTTTCGACGGCTCCGATGCGATCATGCTGTCAGGTGAGACGGCCGCTGGTCAGTACCCGACAGAGGCGGTGCAGACGATGGACCGCATTGCCGAGACGACGGAGAATGCTCTCGATTACCGCCAGATCGTCGCTGCGCGCAGCCGGGAAAAAGAATCGAATATGACGGAAGCGATCGGACAGGCAGCCGCTTACACTGCTCTGAACCTGAAAGTGAAAGCGGTCATCGCGCCGACGGAGAGCGGACATACTGCCCGGATGATCGCGAAGTATCGCCCAGGTGTCCCGGTGATTGCGGTCACCTCGACAGACGAACCGTCCCGGAGACTGACACTCGTGTGGGGCGTCCAGCCGATCGTCGGCCGGCGTGCGGGCTCTACGGATGAAGTGCTTGAATCTGCAGTGGAAGAAAGTCTTTCCCACAACCTGGTGGAGCACGGCGATCTTGTCGTCATCACAGCGGGTGTTCCTGTCGGGCAGGCCGGGACGACCAACTTGATGAAGGTCCATGTAATCGGCGATATCCTGGCGAAAGGGCAGGGGATCGGCAAATCGGTCGCATACGGCCAGACTGTCGTCGTCCGCAATGCGGAAGAAGCGCTTGCTGCTGACACCGAAGGGAAAATCATCGTCACGATCGGCACGGACCGTGAAATGATGCCGGCCATTTCGAATTGCGCCGGAATTATTACGGAAGAGGGCGGCCTGACAAGTCATGCGGCGGTCGTCGGACTGAGCCTCGGCATTCCGGTCGTCGTCGGCGTGCGCGACGCTGTTTCCCAAATTCCCGATCAGTATGACGTGACGATCGATGCAGAGACCGGAATTGTTTATCACGGACATGCAGGTGTCCTTTAAAGACAGGAGTGCATTGACATGAAATGGCTTGTTCCCGCATTTGTGATCGTCCCAGCCGTCGAATTGGCCCTCCTGATGTGGGCAGGCGATGTCCTCGGCATCGTCCCGACGCTGCTGCTCATCCTGTTCACCGGGGTGGCGGGCGCTTACTTGGCGAAACAGCAGGGACTCCGGGCGATCCGGGATATCCAGGAAACGACGGCGGCGTTCGAACCGCCGGGGGATGCGCTGCTCCGCGGCGCGTTCATTCTGGCGGGCGGCCTTCTCCTTCTGACCCCGGGATTTCTGTCGGATCTGACCGGGCTAGCCCTGCTGTTCCGGCCGACACAGAACGCGATCAAGCCGTTTTTCATGCGGATGATCCGGAAACGGATGAAAAATGGCCAGGTCATCATCATGAAATGATGGCCTGGTCTCCCCGTTTTCCGCCTTTCCGCTGTTATAAAGTTTTGGGAAATAATGCTTTTGCATTCACAATTGCGCCATAATTGATTATAATGACCATGTAAGCAAGGAAATAGATTCATATAAGCAGATGAGACATCATTCTGCGTTTTTTTGTGGAATGGTGATTTTACTGAAAGAAGGAGCGATTTAGATGACCGCAGGAAAAGGTTTGGAAGGTGTTGTGGCGACACAGACTGCCATCAGTTCCATCATTGATGACACGCTTACATATGTTGGCTACAACATTGATGATCTGGCGAACAACGCAAGCTTCGAAGAAGTGATTTACCTTCTCTGGCACAAGCGGCTGCCGAAGGAGAACGAACTTGCGGAACTGAAGCAGCAGCTGGCGGATAACATGTCAGTGCCTCAGGAAGTGCTCGACCAGTTCAGAACATATCCGATCAGAGATATCCATCCGATGGCGGCGCTTCGGACAGCGATCTCCTATTTGGGCCTTTTTGATGAAGAAGCTGAAGAGATGACCGACGAAGCCAACTACCGCAAAGCGATCCGCCTGCAGGCGAAGATTGCGGCTGTCGTGACTGCGTTCTCACGGATCCGCCGCGGGGAGGAGCCGGTGCAGCCGAAGTCCGACCTCAGCTATGCTGCGAACTTCCTGTACATGCTGTCGGGAAGCCAGCCGGAGGATATCGAAGTGGAAGCTTTCAATAAAGCGCTCGTCCTCCATGCCGACCATGAGCTGAACGCATCCACGTTCACGGCGCGGGTCTGTGTGGCGACACTGTCTGATATCTATTCCGGTGTCACTGCTGCCATCGGTGCTTTGAAAGGGCCGCTCCACGGCGGCGCGAACGAGCAGGTCATGAAGATGCTGCTGGAAATCGGCGATGAATCGAACGTCGAAAATGTCATCCAGGAGAAGCTCGACAACAAAGAGAAGATCATGGGCTTCGGCCACCGTGTATATCGTCAGGGAGATCCGCGTGCGAAGCACCTTCGCGAGATGTCGAAGAGACTGACGAAGCTGCGCGGCGAAGAGAAGTACTACAACATGTCCGTGAAGATCGAAGAAATCGTGACCGGCCAGAAAGACCTGCCGCCGAACGTGGACTTCTACTCGGCTTCCGTGTATCATTCCCTGAATATCGAACACGATCTGTTCACACCGATTTTTGCGGTATCGCGTGTTTCCGGCTGGCTCGCCCATATCCTGGAGCAGTATGCGGACAACCGCCTGATCCGCCCGCGTGCGGAATACGTAGGGCCGGGCATGCAGACATACATCCCAGTCAGCGAGCGATAAGAAAAAAACTATACCCATGGGGCTGCACCGCGTGCATGCCCTATGATTATGAAACAGGAGGATTTTCAGAATGGCAAACGGCGAAAAAATCTCTGTAAAAGACGGAAACTTAAATGTACCGAATGAAGCGATCATCCCTTTCATCGAGGGAGACGGAACTGGCCCGGATATTTGGGCAGCGGCTTCACGCGTCCTCGAAGAATCAGTGAACAAAGCATACAATGGTGAAAAGAAGATCGTCTGGAAAGAAGTCCTCGCTGGTCAGAAGGCTTTCGACAAAACCGGTGAATGGCTTCCGCAGGAGACGCTGGATACGATCCGGGAATACCTGATCGCCATCAAAGGACCGCTTACAACGCCGATCGGCGGCGGAATCCGTTCACTGAACGTGGCATTGCGCCAGGAACTGGATCTGTACGTGTGCCTGCGCCCTGTCCGTTACTTCGAAGGCGTCCCTTCACCGGTCAAACGTCCGGAAGACACGGACATGGTCATCTTCCGTGAAAACACTGAAGATATCTATGCAGGTATCGAGTATGCTGAAGGTTCGGATGAAGTGAAGAAAGTGATCTCTTTCCTCCAAAATGAAATGGGCGTTAAAAACATCCGTTTCCCTGAAACTTCAGGAATCGGCATCAAACCGATTTCCGAGGAAGGCACGAAGCGTCTCGTGCGCGCATCGATCAACTACGCATTGACGGAAGGCCGTAAGTCGGTCACGCTCGTCCATAAAGGCAACATCATGAAATTCACGGAAGGCTCTTTCAAAAACTGGGGCTACGAAGTGGCGGAGCAGGAGTTCGGCGATAAAGTCTTCACATGGAACGAATACGACAAGATCAAAGACGAAAAAGGCACGGACGCTGCCAATAAAGCACAGGATGAAGCGCTGGCTTCCGGCAAACTGCTGATCAAGGACGCCATTGCGGATATTTTCCTCCAGCAGATCCTGACTCGTCCGGCTGAGTTCGATGTCGTGGCGACGATGAACCTGAACGGCGATTACATCTCGGATGCCTTGGCGGCGCAGGTCGGCGGTATCGGTATCGCGCCAGGAGCGAACATCAACTACGACTCGGGTCACGCGATTTTCGAAGCCACACACGGCACAGCACCGAAGTATGCGGGCCAGGATAAAGTGAACCCGTCTTCTGTCATCCTGTCAGGCGTTCTCATGCTGGAACACCTTGGCTGGACGGAAGCGGCCCAGCTCATCTCGAAATCGATGGAGAAGACGATCGCTTCCAAAGTCGTGACGTACGACTTCGCCCGCCTCATGGATGGCGCGACAGAAGTGAAAACTTCCGAATTCGCTGATGAACTGATCAAGAATATGTAAGTTGAAGGAGAGGCTGCGGCCTCTCTTTTTTTGTTACCGTAATGAGCTCGGGAGGTTGCCTGCAGATCTGCAATTTCCATCAAGTTTCTGGAAACCCGCGGGCCATGCGAGTAGTTGAGTGCAGGGAAGGGTAAATAGTTAGGTGGGAACCAAAAAAATTTAGCGCAAAGGAGAATCCAAATGACATTCAAACGGAAGAAAATTTCGGTTATCGGTTCAGGTTTCACAGGCGCTACGACGGCATTTCTGCTGGCACAGAAAGAATTGGGGGATGTGGTCCTCGTCGATATTCCGCAAAACGAAGACCCGACAAAGGGAAAGGCGCTGGATATGGCGGAAGCCGGTCCTGTCTTAGGGTTTGATGCCCGGATCACCGGCACGGCGGACTATGCGGATACTAAAGACTCCGACCTTGTCATCATCACAGCCGGAATCGCCCGCAAGCCCGGAATGAGCCGGGATGACCTCGTCCAAACGAATCAGAAAGTCATGAAATCGGTCACTTCCGAAATCGTCAGCCATTCGCCGGATACGACGATCCTCGTCCTGACTAATCCTGTTGATGCAATGACCTATACGGTCTTCAAGGAATCCGGCTTCCCGAAAGAACGGGTGATCGGCCAGTCGGGGGTGCTCGATACTGCCCGTTTCCGGACCTTTGTCGCAGAGGAACTGAATCTGTCGGTGAAAGACGTAACAGGGTTCGTACTGGGCGGACACGGTGATGACATGGTGCCGCTCGTGCGGTATTCGTATGCCGGCGGCATTCCGCTGGAAAAGCTCATCCCGAAAGAGCGTCTGGATGAAATCGTCACACGCACCCGTAAAGGAGGCGCGGAAATCGTCAACCTTCTCGGCAGCGGATCAGCTTACTATGCGCCGGCCGCTTCCCTGGCGGAAATGGCGGAAGCGATCCTGAAGGACCAGCAGCGCATTCTGCCGGCCATCGCTTACTTGGAAGGGGAATATGGAATGGATGGTATCTATCTTGGTGTGCCGACCGTCCTCGGCGGAAACGGAATCGAGCGGATCATCGAACTCGAACTGACGGAGGATGAAAAGACGGCGCTTCAGCAATCAGCGGATTCTGTTAAAAAAGTGATGGAAATATTAGTTTAATGAAATTGGAAGCCGCTTGCGGGTATATTCCCGCAGGCGGCTTTGCTTTGTGTTCCTTCGCTGCTCCGTTTTCCCGCCGCAAAGGTTTACGCCGCCCGCTTCGGTGCAGTCATTCCCTGCTCGATTTTTTTAATGGGTATTGATACTATAAGAGTAGCAGAAGAATAGAGAGGGGTATGATCTTTGCTGTTGGGTAAAAAGCGCAAGCTTGGACGGAAAATAGAGGACATCTCTGTAGGCGAGAAACTGAAATTGACCGAAAACATCGAGGACAAGGATCTCCTGCTTTATCTGGGGCTGACGAATGATGGGAATCCCTTGTATATCCAGCACGATTTCGCCTCCAGGACGACGTATGAGAAGCCCATCGTGCCGACCGTCATGCTGACAGGCATTCTGACATCCGCCATTTCGAAGTACCTGCCGGGTCCCGGCTCTCACGTGACCGAACAGCAATTGAAGTTCGTACGGCCGGTGTACCACTACTCCACTGTGGATTTTCTGCTGGAAGTGACGGAAGTGGATGTCGCCCGTAATGAAGTGACCGTCCGCGTGACGGCTGAAAATGAAGACGGTGAGCAAGTGGTCGAAGGGCAGATCAAAGCGCATCCGCCGAAACTGATCGATGGCCTGACGACCCAGACAATGGATAACTTCTGACCGGCGGGAGATGGAAATGGAGACGCAGATGACAAAAAAATTGCTGATTGTAGAAGACGAGGAATCCATTGCGACACTGCTTTCTTATAATCTGAAACAGGCGGGATACGAGACGATTGTGGCCCACGACGGCCAGACGGGTTTGCACCTCGCGGTCGAAGAACAGCCGGCCCTGATCGTCTTGGATCTGATGCTTCCCCAAATGGACGGCATGGAAGTCTGCAAAGCGCTGCGGCAGCAGAAGATCGACATCCCGATTATTATGCTGACAGCGAGAGATGATGAAGTGGATAAAGTGCTCGGCCTGGAACTGGGAGCGGATGATTACATGACGAAGCCGTTCAGCCCGAGGGAAGTGGCGGCCCGCATCCGGGCGGTACTCCGGCGGACTGAACATGCCGCACCCGAAGAGCCCGAGACAGACCGGCTGACCATCGGCGGACTGGAAGTGTTCCCGTCCAAATTCGAGGTTTTCCTGAATAAAAAACCGCTGGAATTCACACCGAAGGAATTTGAGCTGCTTGTATACTTGATGGAAAATCGGAACCGGGTCCTGACACGCGATCAGCTGCTGAGTGCGGTCTGGCAGTATGATTTTGCCGGAGATACGCGGATTGTCGACGTGCACATCAGTCATTTGCGCGAAAAGATTGAAGAGAACAGCCGAAAACCGCAGTTCATCAAAACGATTAGGGGCCTCGGCTACAAATTCGAGGAGCCGAAACCGGTATGAAGTCACTGAAAACCAGGCTCCTTTTTCTTTACATGACATGGAGCAGTACGCTGCTGGCCGGCCTTTTTCTGATGGTCGGGCAGCTTTTTCCGCTTTATGGGGACGGACAAGAAGCGCGTCAGGACATCCTGTGGCTCGTGCTCGGTCTGCTGTTCATTTTGGGGATGCTGCTGAACTGGATTTTCGGGTCGCGGCTGATCAACGTGTATGCGCAGCCGACCGAAGCGGCCGCGGCGACGGCAATCGAGCTGGCGAAAGGGAATTACGAAGCGAGGGCACCGGAAACGCGTTCCGGCCGGCAGCTTCAGCTCGGGACCGCGATCAATGTCCTGGCGAGGAATCTCCAGGACATTTCCGCTCTCCGGGAGCTGGAACAGGAGCGACTGAAAACCTTGATCGAGCATATGGGAAGCGGCCTGATCATGATCGGGCGGAGTGGGAGAGTATCCCTGATCAACAAATCCTTCGCCGCTTCCTTCGGTTTGGAGGCGGGTGAACTGCAGGATCAGCGGTATCGTGAAGCGGAACTTCCCGCCAGCCTCATCTCATTCATCGACCAGATCTTCTTGTCGGAAGACCCCGCGAACACACAGCTGACTGTGACGCGGGGCGTATATACGAGGCATTTTGCGGTATACGGGGCACCGGTGATCGGCGGTCACGGCAAATGGCTGGGAATCGTAATCGTTCTCCATGATATTACGGAACTGAAGAAATTGGAGCAGATCCGGAAAGATTTCGTCGCCAACGTATCCCACGAACTCCGCACGCCGGTAACCTCAATCAAGGGGTTTACTGAAACACTGCTGGACGGTGCGTATCAGGATTCTGCCTCACTGATCGTGTTCCTCGAGATCATCCAGAAAGAGAGCAACCGGATCATGCTGCTCATCCAGGATCTGCTTGATCTCTCGAAAATCGAGCAGTCAGGCTTCCATTTGAATCTGAGCCGGACAGATATATGCGCGGTCGCTGCCCGTGCAATGGAAGGTGTCCAGCTGGCAGCGGCGGACAAAGAGATCGAAGTTTGCCTGGAAACCGAAGGGGACTGCTTCATCGAGGCGGACGCCGACCGATTGCTGCAGGTGGTGTCGAACCTTCTGTCGAATGCCATCGTTTATTCGCCGGAAGGAACAGCGGTCACCATCCGGGTGACAGGTTCGGAAGAGGAAGTGGCAATTGAAGTGGCGGATGAGGGGATCGGCATCCCTCCTGAAGACATCCCGCGGATTTTCGAACGGTTTTACCGGGTGGACCGGGCCCGAAGTAGGAATTCCGGTGGGACCGGGCTTGGGCTTGCGATTGTGAAGCACTTGACTGAAGCGCATGCCGGCCGGATCGAGGTTGAAAGCGAGTATGGAAAAGGAACTGTTTTCCGCGTGAGACTTCCGCGGAAACATCCGGAATAGTGCAGTTTCCGCCGTCATTTTCTTTTCGGTTTGCCCTCGTGGTAAACTAAAGGAAATGACGGTTTTTGAGTTGAAAGGGGTTTAGGACGTGACGAAGAAATTATTGCTCCTCGACGGCAACAGTCTGGCGTACCGTGCGTTTTTCGCACTGCCGCTGCTGACGAACGATCAGGGGATCCATACGAATGCGGTTTACGGCTTCACGATGATGCTTCAAAAAATACTGGAAGAGGAAAACCCGACCCACATGCTGGTCGCTTTCGATGCGGGTAAGACGACGTTCCGGCATGAGACGTTCGGGGAATATAAAGGCGGACGTCAAAAGACGCCGCCCGAGCTGTCGGAACAGTTTCCTCACTTGAAAAAACTGATTGAGGCGTACAAGATCAAAAGTTATGAATTGCCCAATTATGAAGCGGATGACATCATCGGAACGCTCAGCCGGGAAGCGGAAGAAGCGGGTGATGAAGTCATAGTCATTTCTGGAGACAAGGACCTCACGCAGCTCGCTTCTCCTTCCACATCCGTTTACATTACGAAAAAAGGGATAACGGATATCGAGAAGTACACAGTCGAACATGTACGGGAAAAGTACGGGCTGTCCCCGGAACAGATCATCGACATGAAAGGGCTGATGGGAGACGCTTCCGATAATATTCCGGGAGTCCCCGGCGTCGGTGAAAAAACCGCCTTGAAACTTCTTGCCCAGCACGGAAGTGTGGAAGGGGTTTATGAAAACATCGGGCAGCTGAAAGGAAAGCTGAAAGAAAAGCTGGAACAGAACGAGGAATCCGCCCGTATCAGCAAAAAGCTTGCGACCATCGAACGGCAGGCGCCAGTGGAAATCAGGCTGGAGGATCTTACCTACTCGGGCCCTGATATGGACCAGCTGAAAGGCATCTGGCAGGAGCTTGCGTTCAAATCGCTTCTTGCCAAGCTGGATGCGCCCGCTGAAGAAATAACGGAAGAGCGACAGGAAATTGAATTTACGACCGTTTCTCCGGAGGACGGCGGGGAATTCCTGGGGGATGAAATGGCCGTCCAGATCGAAATAGACGGAGAGCAGTATCACACTGCCCCTGTTCTTGGGCTGGCGCTGGCAGATGATAAAGGGATTTATGTCTTCCCGGCGGAAGCGCTCCAGGAGTCCGCTCCGCTGAAAGCATGGCTTGAAGACCCCGCGAAGAAAAAGTATTTGTCTGATTCGAAAGCGGCTGCCGCCGCCCTTCACCGGCTCGGCATCGGACTGGAAGGCGCGGAAGCGGATCTGATGCTCGGCGCGTATATCGACAATCCTTCGCTGACGCATACTGACTTGCCGAACATTGTCCGCGAGTACGGCTATTCGGCCGTATCGACGGATGATCAAGTCTACGGCAAAGGCGCCAAGCGGGCTGTGCCGTTCGACAGCATCCTCCACGAACATATCGCCCGAAAAGCGAAAGCGGTCTGGGAAGTTCGGCCGGTGATCGAGGAGAAGCTGAAGGGGAATGAACAGTTTTCCCTGTACCATGAACTCGAACTGCCGCTGGCGGTGATCCTCGGAGGGATGGAATCGCTCGGTGTCCGGGTGGACAGCGCCCAGCTCAAGGCGATGGGAGAGGACCTCGCACAGAAGCTGGGTCAGATCGAAGCGGATATCCACGAGGCGGCCGGCGAAACATTCAACATCAATTCACCGAAACAGCTCGGCGTCATCCTGTTCGAAAAACTGGGGCTTCCGGCGATCAAGAAGACGAAAACGGGCTACTCGACTGCGGCGGACGTACTGGAAAAACTCGAAGGCAAGCATCCGATCATCGGACAGATCCTGCTGTACCGGCAGCTCGGCAAACTGCTGTCGACTTATATCGAAGGTCTGTTGAAAGAGATCCACGAGGACGGAAAGATCCACACCCGGTTCCAGCAGGCGCTGACGCAGACAGGACGGCTCAGCTCAATCAACCCGAACCTGCAGAACATTCCGGTCCGGCTCGAGGAAGGGCGGAAGATCCGGAAAGCGTTCATCCCGTCAGAACCGGGATGGGTCATGGTAGCAGCGGATTACTCGCAGATCGAACTCCGCGTCCTCGCGCACATCTCGGAAGACGAAGGTCTGATCGAGGCTTTCCGGACCGGCCAGGATATCCACACAGCGACAGCTGTGGACGTGTTCGGTACAGAACCTGAAGAGGTGACGCCGAACATGCGGCGTGTCGCGAAGGCGGTCAACTTCGGGATTGTGTACGGCATCAGCGAGTACGGACTGTCCGAGAGCCTGAAGATCACCCGGAAGGAAGCGGGGGAATTCATCGACCGGTATTTGTCGAGTTTTCCGGGAGTCCGGAAATACATGGAGGAAATCGTCAAACAGGCGAAAAAGGACGGCTATGTGACGACATTGATGAACCGCCGGCGTTACTTACCGGAAATCAACAGCTCCAACTTCAATATGCGCAGCTTCGCTGAACGGACTGCGATGAACACGCCGATCCAAGGAAGCGCGGCGGATATTATCAAAAAAGCGATGCTCGATATGGCCGGCGCACTGGAACGGGAAGGGCTGAAGACCCGCCTTCTTCTCCAAGTGCATGACGAACTCATTTTTGAGGCGCCGCCTGAAGAAGTGGAAATACTGAAAACCCTTGTGCCGGAGATGATGGAATCGGCTGTAGCGCTGAATGTGCCGCTGAAAGTCGATTTCGCTTACGGCGACACCTGGTTCGATACGAAATAAAAGAAGGAAACTTTTAGGGTTTTCGTTGTGCCAAGAAGGACCGGGATTAATGATTCACTGGATTGAAAAGGACAAGGAGGATGACTGATGCCGGAATTACCGGAAGTGGAAGGGGTGGTCCGGCTCATCCGGCCGGCCGTTGAAGGGAGGACCGTACAGGAAGTGACGGTCTCCGAAACGGTCAGGGAATCGAAAGCCGGAGGGAAGGATGCCATCCTGAAACGGATTACCGAAGACGCATTCATCGAAGAAATGACCGGTGCCACTTTCCGATCCGTGGAACGGAGGAGCAAATACATTTATTTCATGATGGAAAAAGAAGGGCCGTTCCTGTTCATCAATCATCTCGGGATGACCGGCGCCTGGTTCCATGTGGAAGCGCTCGATGGTATACGGGAGGAGAAGTTCAGGCGGCATGTGCACATCGTATTCACACTTGATGACGGCAGCCTATTCGTTTATTCGGATATCCGCCGCTTCGGCGAGATGCGGCTTCTGCAGGATGAAAGCGGGTACCCGCCACTGCTCCTGATGGCCCCGGAGCCGTTCGGGGAAGACGCCCTGCATCATTTTCTCGATATGAGCAACCGGCCGAAGTATGCGCGCAAGCCGATCAAGGAAGTGATCATGGACGGCCAAGTGATTTCCGGCTGCGGCAATATATACGCCACGGAAGCGCTGTTCCGGGAGAAGATAAGGCCGGACAGGCAGGCGGGCGACTTGCCGGAAGAACAGAAAACCGCACTCTTCCGAACGGTTTCCAGCATACTTGCAGAAAGCATTGAAGCGGGGGGCAGCACGATTTCCGACTATCGGAACATTAACGGTGAATCCGGCAGCATGCAGCACCGGCTGAAAATGTACGGCAAAAAACAGTGCCCGGATTGCGGCGCTGAGACAGAAAAAATGACTATCGGCGGACGGACATCCGTATTTTGTCCTTCCTGCCAAAAGTGAGTGGTGAAGATGATCATCGGTTTGACAGGCAGCATCGCCAGCGGCAAAAGCACCGTGGCGGCAATGCTGAAAAACAAAGGATACCCGGTCGTGGATGCGGATGAAGTCGCGAGGCTCGTCGTTGAACCCGGCTCGGAAACGCTCAATGACGTCCGCCGCCTGTTCGGACAGGAAGTGATCCGGCCGGACGGAACGCTCGACCGGGAAAAACTCGGGGAACGGATTTTCAATGACCCGGTCAGCCGGCGGCAGCTGAACGAAGTCATGCACCCGGCCATCCGACAGGAAATGCTGCGCCAGCGCGATGGATGGCTGGAAAACGGAGCGGATACCGTCATCATGGATATCCCCCTTTTGTTTGAAAGCAGGCTCCAGCATTTCGTCGACAAAGTGCTCGTCGTCAGCGTAACGGAAGAGAACCAGCTCGCCCGCCTCATGGAGAGGAACCGGCTCACGGAAAAGGAGGCACGGGCACGCATCTCCTCGCAGCTGCCCCTTTCGACAAAAGAGCAGGGGGCGGATGCCGTGATCTACAATAACGGGACATTGGCTGAAACGGAACAGCAGCTGGAGGCTATTTTACGTCAATGGAAAGCCGCTGGCTGAAAAGAACGGTTATTATTCAAAAAACTGGACCTGGAAGTGATGAATTATGTTATACTATTCGCATGAAAAGGCTATAAAAGTATAACTCAATTATTGGAGGCTTCGGTTATGACAGTTTCGATTGCCATAAATGGCTTTGGCCGTATCGGCCGGATGGTATTCCGACAGGCGATTCTTGAAGAGAATTTTTCCATTGTAGCGGTGAACGCCAGCTACCCGGCTGAAACACTTGCCCACTTAATAAAGTACGATACCAATCACGGACGGTTCGACGGGGAAGTTTTCGCGGAAGAAGATGCGCTGATCGTCAACGGCAAGCGTGTGAAGCTTCTGGGTGAACGGGATCCGCTGAACTTGCCATGGGAAGAGCTGGGCGTCGATATCGTAATCGAAGCGACGGGTAAATTCAATGCCCGCGATAAAGCCGCTCTCCATCTGGAAGCCGGAGCAAAAAAAGTGATTCTGACAGCGCCGGGCAAAGATGAAGATGTCACCATCGTCGTCGGAGTGAACGATGACAAGCTGGACGTGGAAAAGCATGACATTATTTCGAATGCCAGCTGCACGACCAACTGTCTCGCCCCGGTCGCGAAAGTGCTGAACGACGCATTCGGCATCGAGAACGGGCTGATGACGACCGTCCATGCCTACACGAACGACCAGAAGAACCTCGACAATCCCCATAAGGACCTCCGCCGGGCGCGGGCCGCCGGCGAATCGATCATCCCGACTTCGACAGGCGCCGCGAAAGCGCTGTCATTGGTGCTTCCTGAGCTGAAAGGAAAACTTCACGGCATGGCTCTCCGGGTTCCGACACCGAACGTATCGCTCGTGGATCTTGTCGTGGATCTGGAACAGGAAGTGACGGCGGAAGAAGTGAACGCCGCTTTTGAACGGGCGGCCGCGCAGGAGCTGAAGGATATTCTGCATGTGACGATGGAACCGCTCGTGTCGGTTGATTTCAATACGACAAGCGCTTCCGCGACGATCGACGGACTGTCGACGATGGTCATCGGCGACCGGAAAGTGAAAGTGCTTGCCTGGTATGACAACGAATGGGGCTATTCCGCCCGGGTTGTCGACCTGACGAAGAAAGTCGCGAAGGGGCTTTACGCAAAAGCGCTTTAAACCGGAACCCGAATTGATGAAGCCGTACTGACCGAAAAGGACAGTGCGGTTTTTCGTGCTGGATGGAAATCAATCTTTTTTGTTGCAATTGACGTACGTACATCATATAATGGTTCTCGTGAACTTGTTGAGGGGGATGGAAAACTGACCCGTAAACCATTCACGAGGCTACTTAAAGGGTTAGGACCTCTCCGGACTAACTTTCCCCCGTGGTAGTCACTTTGAATAAACCAATTACTCAAAGGGGGAAACGAACCTTGGAAACAATGGGACGTCACGTAATCGCAGAACTTTGGCAGTGTGAATTCGACAAATTAAACGACATGGATTTTATTGAGCAGACTTTTGTGGACGCAGCGCTTAAATCGGGAGCGGAAGTCCGGGAAGTGGCTTTTCACAAGTTTGCGCCTCAAGGCGTGAGCGGTGTGGTCATCATCTCAGAGTCCCACCTCACGATCCACAGCTTCCCGGAACACGGTTACGCAAGCATCGATGTCTATACATGCGGCGATCTTGATCCGACAATTGCCGCCGATTATATTGCAGACGCACTCGGCTCGCAGCACCGTGAAGTCGTCGAAGTGCCGCGCGGCATGGGACCAGTCAGTATCGGTAAAACAAAAGTCATTGCCAGCGCCTGATCCATGGGGATAACATAGGCGGAGAGCAGAGGAGAAATCCTCTGCTTTTTATTTTGTCTTGATCCATGCCTGCACTTCCTGCTCGCTTCCATTTCGCCGATCGAGGAACTTCTGCTCGCTTTCCGCGGACTGACTGCCGAGCCTCCGCACCCGCTGGCGCTGGTTTGCGGGGTCTCGGACAGCCAGTTATTCCGCAGGAAAGGTTGGGCGAAAGGATTGAACCCGACCTTTGCGACGAAGAGCGTAGCGATGCAGGAGCACATGGTTTTCGTAAAGTTCCTTTGATCAGCTCTGGGAAGCCAAGTGAAACTTGCAGGATGGTTCACTCTTGCGTTTTCTGGTGAATAACAGACGAAAGAGCGGCAGGCGGCGATTCCGACGGGATCAGCGAATGAATGGGCAAGAGGATCTTGACCATTCGTTTGCGACGAGCACGCGGAGCGGCGCGGGAGCAACGATTTGCCCGCGGCAGCTGGCCTCGCGACGTCCTGTCGCGCCAGCTGCATGACCCACTTCGTGTGGGCCGGAAAGCGTCCGCCTAAAGCGAGTTCATCTGGCATTCGTTTTTACAGAAAGCAGCGAGGAACAAACACGAAGAAAATGCGGTCGGGCCATCCGATTTTTGATATACTGAGAGATAAGACATTTAGAGATAAAACGGGGGAGTTGTACGAAATGAAGTGTCCGTCCTGTCAGCATAACGGCACCCGGGTCGTGGATTCACGGCCCGCAGATGAATTGAAAGCCATCAGGAGGCGCAGGGAATGTGAAGCTTGCGGCTACCGTTTCACCACGTTTGAAAAAGTGGAAGAAACTCCGCTGATCGTAGTGAAGAAAGACGGCTCGCGCGAAGAGTTCAGCCGGGAGAAAGTGCTGAAAGGCGTGATCCGCGCCTGCGAGAAGCGCCCGGTGCCGCTCGACGTACTGGAAGAACTCGTATTCAGCGTGGAGCAGGAACTCCGCCGGATCGGCAATGCCGAAGTGAAATCGGAGGATATCGGTGAAATGGTGATGGACCGGCTGGCCGATATCGATGAAGTGGCGTATGTCCGATTCGCATCGGTGTATCGTCAGTTCAAGGACATCACCGTCTTCATCGATGAACTGAAAGACCTCCTCGAGAAGACCTCCGATAAGAAAACGGGAGCGGAATAAGGTGGGAGACGATGGCAGCGACTTACAACGAACTCCATCCGACTGACGCATATTGTGTGTTTTTGCCGTATCCGTTTTCTGATTACGACCGGCAGCTGCTGACTCTTCTGTATCAGCCGCTGATCGGTTTCGAAGCGGCGGCGCTTTACCTGACGCTATGGGCGGAAGGGGAATCCATGAAAGAGCCCGCTCCCCACTACCGGCTGATGGAAGGGATGGGCACGTCGGACTCGGCCATTCTCGACTCCCGCATCCGGCTGGAAGCGATCGGTCTGCTTAAATCATTCCGGAAAGAGGGGGAGCAGCGGTCATTCATTTATGAACTGTGCCCGCCGCTCGATCCGAAAACGTTTTTTTCGGATCCCCTTCTGTCGATGTTCCTGTTCCGGAAAATCGGGGAAAGCGCTTATAAGCGGACGCGGGAGCGTCTGACTGCGCATTTGCCGAATAAAGAAGGTTTCGCGGAAGTTTCAAGGACATTCACCGACGTCTTCACACCCGTCCGCGAGAAAGACGGTATTCCGGCACAGGCGGATGACGGGCAGACGAGAGCGCGGACCCCTTACGAAACGGAGATCGATTTTGACTTTGGCACGCTGCGGCAAGGGCTGTCCGAACAGCTTGTCCCCGCCCGTGTCCTGACACCGGCTATCCGTCTTTTGATCGCCAAGCTTGCGTTCCTTTATGGTTTCGGTCCGCTCGATATGCAGAAAGTCGTGCTCCTTGCTGTCGGCGATGATTTCCAGCTGAAGGAAGACGCCTTGAAAAAGGCGGCGGCCGATTTGTATAAAATGACTGTTTCCGCTAAAGCGCCGGAGCTGGCGCCGGTCCGGCAGGCAAAAAAGGACCGTGAAAACACACAGCCGAAAACGAGACAGGACGAGATCATTGATTATTTTGAGACCGCTTCGCCTGCTGAAGTGCTGCGCGACATCGCAGACGGTAAAGAACCGCTGCCGGCGGACGTCCAGCTGGCGAATCAGCTTGTGCTGACGCACGGGATGGAACCGCCTGTCGTCAACGTCCTGCTGCAGTATGTGCTGCTGAAGACCGATATGAAACTGACGAAAGGATACGTCGAAAAAATCGCTTCCCACTGGATCCGCAAAAACGTGCGGACAGCGAAAGAAGCGATGGAACTGGCAAGGACCGAACACGACCAGTACGTGAAATGGAAAAAAGAAGGTCCAGCCCCTTCATCAGGGAACCGGCGAAAATCCGGCCGGGAAGAAAAAGTGCCGGACTGGTTCCATAACAAAGAGACAGACCTGAAAACACCGCCCGAAAATTCCGCTTCCGGTGACGCTGCACGCTCGTCCCTTGAGGAAGAAAAGAGGAAGCTGCTGGCGGAATTGGCAATGAGAAAAGGCAAGGGGGAATAACAGATGGAACCGATCGGCAAAACCTTGAAGCGGGTCGTGAATGATCCTGGATTCTCCAGCCGCTATGAAAAAACCCGCAATGAAGTGCTGAACCACCCGGGTGTCCAGGAATTCCTGGAAGCGCATGCGGATGAAGTGGACAAACAGACCGTGGACCGGGGGCTCAGCAAACTGCTGGAATATACCGAACAGTCACACCGCTGTGACAAATGCAAGGACCTGGAACACTGCATCAATTACTTGAAAGGCCATGAGCCGAAACTTGTGCTCGTCCGGGGCAACATTTCACTTGAATATGCCAAATGCCATCGGAAGGTCGACCGCGACAGCAGGCGGAAGGCGGAGGCGATGATACATAGCATGCATATGCCGAAAGAAGTCCTCTCCGCGGAACTGGAAGGATTCGAACCGGATCCCGAGCGGATGGAGGCTTTCCGCGCGGCAAACCGCTTCCTGGCCGGCGCGCTCGGTCCGCATGAGCTGCCGGCGAAAGGGCTCTACCTGTACGGCAAGTTTGGTGTCGGCAAATCGTATTTACTGAGCGCCATCGCCAATGAATTGGCCGAGCTCGATATCCGGACCGTCATGGTCTATGTGCCGGAATTCCTCCGGGAGATGAAACAGGCCATCGGTGATCAGACGCTCCAGGAGAAGATCGAGTATGTGAAAAAAGCGCCCGTCCTCATGCTGGATGATATCGGCGCGGAATCGATGTCGAGCTGGGCGCGGGATGAAGTGCTCGGCACCATCCTGCATTACCGGATGGCGGAAAAACTGCCGACGTTCATGACGTCGAACTTCGGTTACAGTGAACTGGAGCACCACTTGACGTACTCCCAGCGCGGCGAAAAAGAGGAAGTGAAGGCGGCGCGTGTCATGGAGCGCGTCCGCGCGCTGACGCTTCCTGTCCGCCTCGACGGAAAAAACCGCAGGCGATCGTGATTTTCCGGTTGCAATCTTTCCGGCCCCGTCGTATGATGAAACTCATAATAAGCCAAATGCAGTGACGGGGACAAACGGATCATGGAAACGGCTCATCAGAGAGGGAAGCCATTGGCTGCGAGCTTCCTGAGTGACGGACACGATCTTACCGACCCAATAGCAGCGGCTCCGCCTTTTCACCGGCGGCAGCCGACGGTATCGGCCCGTTAGCCGATTCGAGAGCTTCACTTGTGCCGCGTGCCGGCGCAGGGAGAAGAAGGGTGGAACCGCGAGCAGCGCCTCGTCCCTTTTATGGGATGGGGCTTTTTCTGTTTTTCTGGCTTTTCACCTGAAGAAATCGCTTCCGGCGGACGCTTTCTGACCCACACGATGTGGGGAATGCAGCCAGCGCGACAGGACGTCGCGGTGCTGGCTGCCGCGGGGCGGTCCGCGAGCCTCCTTGGCTGCGCCTTGCGGGGTCTCGCTTGGCCCGCTGATCCCGTCGGAGTCGCCGCCTGCCGCTCTTTCTTCTGTGATTCGCAGAATTCACTCGATGAGCTTTGTACTGACTTGATTAAAAAGGAGAGATAATTATGGCAGAAAGCATTCAACTAAAATTCCCCGACGGAGCCATCAAGGAATTCCAGAAAGGGACCACAACAGAAGATGTCGCACAATCCATTTCGCCGGGTCTGCGCAAAAAAGCGCTCGCCGGCAGACTGGATGGGAAATTCGTCGACTTGAAGTCGCCGCTCGAGCAGGACGGAGAAATTGAAATCGTGACGCAGGATTCGGAAGGCGCGCTTGAAATACTGCGGCATTCGACAGCCCACCTCCTAGCGCAGGCGGTGAAACGGCTGTACCCGGATGCAAAGCTCGGCGTCGGACCGGTCATCGAGAACGGATTCTATTACGACATCGATACTGAGCAGGCGATTACAGCAGAAGATTTGCCCGCCATCGAGAAAGAGATGAAGCGGATCATCGGCGAGAACCTCGACATCGAGTGTGTGGAAGTCTCACGCGACGAAGCGAAAGCGCGCTATGAGGAAATCGGCGATGAATACAAGCTCGAACTGATCGACGCGATTCCGGAAGACGAGGACGTCACCATCTACGAACAAGGTGAATTTTTCGACCTGTGCCGCGGCGTACATGTCCCGTCCACAGGCAAACTGAAGGAATTCAAGCTGCTGAGCGTGGCGGGCGCTTACTGGCGCGGCGACTCCGACAATAAGATGCTGCAGCGCATCTACGGAACGGCTTTTTTCAATAAAGAAGACTTGAAAAAGCACCTCCAGATGCTCGAAGAAGCGAAAGAGCGCGATCACCGGAAGATCGGCAAAGAATTGAATTTATTCATGAACTCCCAGAAAGTCGGCCAAGGCTTCCCGCTTTGGCTGCCGAATGGCGCAACGATCCGCCGGACAATCGAACGCTACATCGTCGATAAAGAGGAACGGCTCGGCTACAGTCACGTGTATACACCGGTGCTCGGCAGCGTGGACCTGTACAAGACGAGCGGTCACTGGGATCACTATCAGGAAGACATGTTCCCGGTCATGCATATGGACAACGAGGACTTGGTTCTTCGCCCGATGAACTGCCCGCATCACATGGAAATCTACAAACAGGGCATCCATTCCTACCGGGAGCTGCCGATCCGGATTGCGGAACTCGGCACGATGCACCGCTATGAGATGTCCGGGGCGCTGTCCGGGCTGCAGCGGGTCCGCGGCATGACACTGAACGATGCGCACATTTTCGTCCGGCCGGACCAGATCAAGGAAGAATTCATCCGGGTCGTCAATCTTGTGATGGAAGTCTACAAGGACTTCAACATCAGCGATTACTCGTTCCGACTGTCGTACCGCGACCCGGCGGATAAAGAAAAGTACTTTGACGACGATGCGATGTGGGAGAAAGCGCAGGCCATGCTGAAAGACGCAATGGATGAAGTCGGCGTCGACTATTTCGAGGCGGAAGGCGAAGCGGCATTTTACGGTCCGAAGCTCGACGTCCAAGTAAAGACAGCGCTCGGCAAAGAAGAGACACTGTCGACCGTCCAGCTCGATTTCCTGCTGCCGGAGCGTTTTGATCTGACGTATATCGGTGAAGACGGCAAGCAGCATCGGCCGGTCGTCATCCACCGCGGCGTCGTGTCGACGATGGAACGGTTCGTCGCATTCCTGATCGAGGAATACAAAGGCGCATTCCCGACATGGCTGGCGCCGGTGCAAGTCGAAATCATCCCGGTGTCCCTCGAAGCACATGCCGACTATGCCAATAAAATCCGTGAACAGCTCCAGGCGCATAAAATCCGGGTGGACATCGACAGCCGGGACGAGAAACTCGGCTACAAAATCCGGGAAGCGCAGACAAAGAAGATTCCGTACATGCTCGTCCTGGGCGACCAGGAATTGGCGGACGGCTCGGTCAACGTCCGGAAATACGGGGAGAAAAACTCCGAAAGCATGCCGTTCGACGATTTCCTCAGCCAGATCCGGAGCGAATTGAAATAACGGAAAGCGGCAGGAAACAGGATGTGTGCGAACCGGTTGACACGGAGGGCGCACCATGCTATCCTTGATAAGGTTAAGAATACTTATTTGTGGCAAAGCAGGAGCGCCCGCTTCTCACCTGCCCGACTCCGTGTCGGCTGGTTCTGCACAACATTGACTGAATCCGCGCTTCCATGCGCGCTTGTCATACGATGCGGGCGGACCTCTTGTGTCCGTCCGCTTTTGTTTTGGAACGGAACCCGAACAGGCCGGACACAAAAAGGTATTCGCGAAAAAACTCGGAGGTGGATTACGATTAGCAAAGACATGTATGTTAACGAGGGCATCCGTGCCCGCGAACTTCGCGTCATCGATCAGAACGGCGAACAGCTTGGCATCAAATCGCGCAACGAAGCTCTTGATATCGCGAGCCGTGTCAATTTGGACCTAGTTCTTGTCGCACCTCAGGCAAAGCCGCCGGTCGCCCGTATCATGGACCACGGCAAATTCAAGTTTGAGCAGCAGAAGAAAGACCGCGAAATCCGCAAAAACCAGAAAGTGATCAACGTCAAGGAAGTCCGGCTGAGCCCGGGCATCGACGAGCACGACTTCAACACGAAACTGCGCAACGCGATCAAATTCCTCCAAAAAGGGGATAAAGTGAAAGCGTCGATCCGTTTCAAAGGCCGTGCGATCACCCACAAGGAAATCGGCCAGCGCGTCCTCGACCGCTTCGCGGAAGCCTGCGCGGAAGTCGCGACCGTGGAACAGAAGCCGAAAATGGAAGGCCGCAGCATGTTCTTGCTGATGGCGCCGAAAGCTGAAAAAGAAACGAAGAGCGAAAAAGAAGCGAAAAGCGACAAAGAGTAACAGACGAACAGTTTAGGAGGAACCAACATGCCAAAAATGAAAAGCCACAGCGGCGCATCCAAGCGCTTCAAGAAGACGGGGACAGGCAAAGTGAAACGCAACCGCGCGTACACGAGCCACCTCTTCGCTAACAAATCGACAAAACAGAAACGCCACCTGCGCAAAGGCAAACTCGTCTCTGCCGGCGATCTGAAACGCATCAAATCCCTGATCTACAACCAGTAATCCGAACTCAATCATACGAAATAGCAGGAGGTAATTATTATGCCACGCGTAAAAGGCGGAACAGTAACACGCAAGCGTCGTAAAAAAGTCATTAAATTAGCCAAAGGATATTTCGGTTCGAAACACACACTCTTCAAAGTGGCGAACCAGCAAGTCATGAAATCCGGTCAGTATGCATACCGTGACCGCCGTCAGAAGAAACGCGATTTCCGCAAACTGTGGATCACGCGGATCAACGCGGCTGCACGTATGAACGGCCTGTCTTACAGCCGTCTGATGCACGGTCTGAAACTGGCTGGCATCGATGTGAACCGCAAAATGCTCGCCGACCTCGCAGTGACGGACGAAGCGGCATTCGCAGCACTCGCTGAACAGGCGAAACAGTCCATCAATAAATAATCAAGAAAGGCTGGTGACTTGTCACCGGCCTTTTTTTCTTTGGAGGAAACCGTATGGAAATGGTGTTATGGGGTTTATTCGCAGCGGTGAATGTGTTCGCTTTCGCTTTGATGGGGGCGGACAAGAAACGGGCGAAACGGGGCGTTTGGCGGATTCCGGAACGCAGGCTGTGGCTCGCGGCATGGTGTGGCGGTGCCGTCGGCGCGTACTTCGGCATGCGGCAGTTCCGCCACAAGACGAAGCATGGGGCGTTCCGCCTCGGGCTGCCGTTCCTCGCAGCTTTGCAGGCCGCGGCTGCAGGATGGCTAATGCTGTGGTGAACGGTATAATGGAAGGGAAGGGAGTGGGAGTGATGGAACTGACAGGGCTGTTTGACATGCAGCGGGAATTGGATACGTATATCGAGCGCAAGCAGGGCGTGACGGAGGACGTGTTCCGCAAAAAGGGCTTGGCGCTTCTGACGGAGCTGGCGGAACTGGCCAACGAAACCCGCTGCTTTAAGTTCTGGAGCGTGAAAGGCCCGTCGGAGCGGGATGTGCTGCTGGAGGAATTCGTCGATTCCCTCCATTTCATCTTATCGCTCGGAATCGAGAAGAACTTGGCTACGCTTACGGAATGGCCGCCTGTTTGCTCAGGGGAGGATTTGACGGAGCTGTTTCTGTCGGCGCAGAAAGCGGTCCTGGAATTCATGGGTGATTACCGGATGTCCAAGTATTTGGCGGTCTGGGGCTGGTACGGGGCGATTCGCGACGCGCTCGGGTTCACCGAGGAGGAGGTCCTCAGCGCGTATTTGGCGAAAAACCGGAAGAACTACGAACGCCAGGAAGAAAACTATTGAATTTTTTGAACGTTACGCGATTTTCCTCTATAATAGGAACGTATGAATATTTAGGAGGTCGAATGAATGGCAAAGTTAGATGAAACACTCAGCATGCTGAAAGAACTGACGGACGCAAACGGGATCCCCGGCAACGAACGGGCGCCGCGCGACGTCATGCGCAAGTACATAGAGCCGTACGCTGACTCAATCGACAACGACGGGCTCGGGAGCCTGATCGCGAAAAAAGTCGGCAAGGAAGACGGCCCGAAAATCATGCTTGCCGGCCACTTGGACGAAATCGGCTTCATGATCACGAAAATCGACGACAAAGGGTTCCTGAAATTCCAGACGGTCGGCGGCTGGTGGAACCAGGTCATGCTCGCACAGCGTGTGACGATCACGACCCGTAAAAACGGCGAAATCACCGGCGTCATCGGCTCGAAACCGCCGCACATCCTCAGCCCGGAAGCGCGCAAAAAGCCGGTCGAGATCAAGGACATGTTCATCGACATCGGCGCGTCTTCCGCGGATGAAGCGAAAGAATGGGGCGTGTCGCCTGGTGATATGGTGACCCCGTACTTCGAGTTCAACGTCATGAACAACGACAAGCTCCTCATGGCGAAAGCGTGGGACAACCGCATCGGCTGCGCCATCGCGATCGATGTCCTGAAAGCGCTGAAAAACGAAGAGCATCCGAATGTCGTCTACGGCGTCGGCGCGGCTCAGGAAGAAGTCGGTCTGCGCGGTGCCCGTACAGCAGCGAATAAAATCCAGCCGGACATCGGGTTCGCAGTCGACGTAGGTGTCGCTGGCGATACGCCGGGCATCACATCGAACGAATCCAACAGCAAAATGGGCGACGGCCCGCAGATCCTCGTTTATGATGCTTCAATGGTGTCACACCGCGGCCTGCGCGAACTCGTCGTCGACACTGCGGAAGAGAACGGCATCCCTTTCCAGTTTGAAGTCATGGCGGGCGGCGGCACCGATGCAGGTGCCATCCACCTGTCAGGCAACGGCGTTCCGTCCGTGTCGATCGGTGTGGCGACGCGCTACATCCACTCGCATGCGGGAATCCTGCACCGCGACGACTACGAGAACGCAGTGAAACTCGTGACGGCCGTCATCAAGAAACTCGACCGCGAGACGGTCGACCGCATTACATTCGAATAAAAAATGGAACCCCTTGCCGATGTGGTGAGGGGCTTTGTTGTGGGTGAAACTTGCTAAAACCGCCGGAAAAGTGGGCGACAGGCTTTCACGTGAATTGCTATGCTGATGACAAAAAGGGGAGATGGCGTTGTCAGAAGCGGAGGCATTGCGGCTTTTATTGGAACGGCTGGACGGCAGTCACCCGCAGCGGGCATACGTGGAGTCGGAACGGCATAACCGGGAAGCGGGTGTACGGGGAGAAAGCCGGATCGAATCGAAGTTCAAGGAGTTTTTTATTCCGGAAGATTTTGAAGTGTTTTGGGATGTCGGCCTGGCGATCGGCGACTGGCGTGTCCAGTTCGACGGGCTTTTGCTGACGGGACGCTGTGCGGTCATCATCGAGTCGAAGAACATCAGTGACGAGCTGTATTTCGATGAGGCGACGGGGGAGTTTTACCGGAAGAATGCAGGCGGCCGCCACGTATTCGAGCATCCGGCGGTTCAGCTGAATAAAAACCGCTATTTTTTGGAGCAGTGGTTCCGTCGGAATAGGATTGCGTTGCCGGTGGAGGGACTCGTCGTCTTTACGGCGAAACAATGTGAGTTCATGACGAAGCCGACGCTGGCGAGGATGTGCAAGCTGTATCAGATGCCAGGGCGGCTGATTGAGATTTTGAAGAAGTATCCTCCTGTTTGCGATGCGCCGTTCCGTGAAGCGGCTCGCCGCATCCCCCAACAGTTGGTTCCTTATCGGCGGAAGCCGGTATGTGAGAAGTATTTTATTTCAATGGACGATTTGAAGAAAGGGATTTTTTGTGCGGAATGCCGGCTGCCGAGCGTTCGGCTCGTCGAGCGCAGCTGGGTGTGCGGATCGTGCGGTGCACGGGAGCGGGACATCGGTGCCCGGCTCATCGACGAGTACTTTGCGGTCGTCGGGGAGGAGCTGACGAACCGGGGAATACGGGAGTATTTTGGGATAGAGTCGCAGGATGTCGTGACACGAATGCTGCGGAAAGCAGATCTCTCTGCATACGGAGAGCAGAAAGGAAGATTCTACCGGAAACAACCCAAATAACGCGGTTAAAGGAAGTTATCGCGGATATAATAAAAATAACGCGGATATATTCAAAATAACGCGGATATATTCGAATTAAAGCGGATATATTCAAAATAACGCGGATATATTCGAATTAAAGCGGATAAACCGAAAATAGCGCGGATAAACCGCAAATAACGCGGATATAATTAACGAAGCAGAAGCTCAAACCCGACTGCTGGTATGATATACTTACAAAATGACCAGAAAGGCGTGACGCATACTTGAAACGGATCGAATCACCACAAAATTCACTCGTCAAGCATTGGAAAAAGCTGGTGACGACGCGCAAAGAGCGCGATAAGTTCAATGAATTTCTCGTAGAAGGCTTCCATCTGACAGAGGAAGCACTGAAAGAAAAGCATCTCGTGAAAGGCCTCATCGTCCGTGACGGCGTCGATATCCCGGATGGCTGGGATACGGAAGACCTCGCCGTTTATGAGGTGTCCGCACAGGTTGCGAAGGAGATCGCCGAGACGGATCACCCGCAGGGAATTTTCGCGCACGTGAAGCAGCCGGCGCACACAGAGGAAGAGGAGAAGGCGTGGCGGAAGCTTCTCCTGATCGACGCGGTCCAGGATCCCGGCAATATCGGCACGATGATCCGCACGGCGGCGGCAGCGGGAATCGACGCGGTCGTCCTCGGCAAAGGGTGCGCGGACGCGTTCAATCCGAAGACCGTCCGCTCGGCGCAAGGCTCGCATTTCCACCTGCCGGTCGTCAAAGGCGACCTCCACGACTGGATCGGCCGCGCGCAGGCGCAGAATATTCCGGTTTACGGCTCGGCGCTCCAGGACGCGACGCCGTTCTACGAAGCGCAGCCGGCGGACGAATTCGCGCTCGTCGTCGGCAATGAAGGAAGCGGCGTCGACAAAGAGCTGCTCGCACAGACCGATGAAAACCTGCTCGTCCCGGTATACGGGAAAGCGGAATCGCTGAACGTCGCGATCGCGACCGGCATTTTGCTGTACGGCCTCGTTGCGAAAAAGTGAAATCCGCATTATAATAAAATAGGAAATAATTCAAAAGTGATGACCGGGAAGAGTAAGCCGTTCCCGCCGCGAACAGGGAGCCCGCACCTTGACTGGAAGTGCGGATACGCGGTGACCGGCTGAAGTTCACCCCGCGAACTGCCCTCGGGACCGGCGGAAGCCGTAAAGATGGGCCGGTGAAGAGCCGTTAACGAAATTGAGTGATTGCATGGAACATGCAGTAACTAGGGTGGTACCGCGAATGAAAGCCTCGTCCCTTATTCAGGGAAGTGGCTTTTTTTATTGCCAAATAAAGGAGGAACACACACATGGAAGCAGAGCTGAAAAAGCTGAAAGAAGACGTGCTCGGCAAGATTGCCGAAGCGTCGGACAGCAAAGAACTGAACGATGTGCGCGTGGCGTATCTCGGGAAGAAAGGGCCGATCACGGACTTGTTGAAAGGGATGGGGAAACTCCCGGCCGAGGAGCGTCCGAAAATGGGGGCGCTCGTCAACGAAATGCGCCAGGAAGTGACCGAAACACTGGAAGCGCGCAAGGAAGTGCTTGAAGCGGAAGCGATCACGAAGCAGCTCGAAGCGGAGTCGATCGACGTCACGCTGCCGGGGCGTCCGGTGAATCTCGGCAATGCGCATCCGCTGACGCGCATCATCGAGGAAATCGAGGACTTGTTCATCTCGATGGGCTATGAAATCGCGGAAGGGCCGGAAGTCGAGAAGGACTATTACAACTTTGAAGCGCTGAACTTGCCGAAAGGCCATCCGGCGCGCGACATGCAGGATTCCTTCTATATTACCGAAGACATTCTGCTGCGCACGCATACATCGCCGGTCCAGGCACGGACGATGGAGCAAAAAGAAGGCGAGCCCATCCGCATCATCTGCCCGGGGAAAGTGTACCGGCGGGATAACGACGATGCCACGCATTCGCACCAGTTCATGCAGATCGAAGGGCTCGTCGTCGGCGAAGGCATCCGCATGAGCGACCTGAAAGGCACGCTTACTGTCTTCGCGAAAAAAATGTTCGGGGACGAGCGGGAGATCCGGCTCCGTCCGAGCTTCTTCCCGTTCACGGAACCGTCCGTCGAAATGGACATTTCGTGCTTCAAGTGCGGCGGCACCGGCTGTAACGTGTGCAAGGGGACCGGTTGGATCGAGATCCTCGGTGCCGGGATGGTGCATCCGAACGTGCTCGAAATGGCGGGCTACGATCCGAAGAAAATGACCGGTTTCGCATTCGGCATGGGGCCGGAGCGGATCGCGATGCTGAAGTACGGCGTCGACGATATCCGGCAGTTCTACACGAACGATACGCGGTTCCTATCCCAATTCCAACGGACAGAAGTGTAAGGAGGCAGAGGCATGTTAGTATCGATAGATTGGCTGAAAGACTATGTGAATACGCAAAATGAAACCGCGGGTGAACTCGCGGAAAAAGTGACGCGCGCGGGGATTGAAGTGGATGCCGTCATCGACCGGTCGGAAGACTTGAAAAAACTCGTCGTCGGCTACGTCGAGGAATGCGGCAAGCATCCGGAAGCGGATAAATTGTCACTGTGCCAAGTGAACGTCGGCGATGAAACGCTGCAGATCATCTGCGGCGCGCCGAACATCGCGCAAGGCCAGAAAGTCGTCGTGGCCCTGCCCGGCGCCCGTCTTCCGGGCGGCATGAAGATCAAAAAAGCCAAACTGCGCGGCGAAGTGTCGAACGGCATGATCTGCTCGCTCCAGGAACTGGGCATCGAAGGGAAAGTGGTCCCGAAAGCGTACGCCGACGGCATTTATGTGCTGCCGGAGGATGCGCCGACCGGCACCGATGCGCTTGATTACCTGCACCTCAACGACCATGTGCTCGAACTCGGCCTCACGCCGAACCGGGCGGATGCGATGAGCATGCTCGGCGTCGCGTATGAAGTCGCGGCGATTTTGTCGGAAGACGTCAAGCTGCCGGCAATAAATTATGAAACTGCTGCTGAAAAAGCGGAATCCTTGCTGAAGCTCCGCGTGGATGCGCCGGATGACAACCCGCTGTACGTGGCGAAAGTCGTGAAGAACGTGAAAGTGGCAGAATCGCCGGTATGGCTGCAGCAGCGGCTCATGGCCGCGGGCGTCCGCCCGCTCAACAACGTCGTCGATGTGACGAACTTTGTTTTATTGGAATACGGACAGCCGCTTCACGCGTTCGACTATGACGACTTGAAGACGGGCGAAATCGTCGTGCGCCGCGCGAAGGACGGGGAAAAAATCACGACGCTCGATGACCAGGAGCGCAAACTGGAACCGCATCACCTCGTCATTACGAATGGGGAGGAGCCGGTCGCCCTCGCCGGTGTCATGGGCGGCGCCAATTCGGAAGTGAGCGATAAAACTTCGACGGTCGTCATCGAGTCCGCATATTTCGCGCCTGCTTCGGTGCGCCAGTCATCGAAGGATCACGGCCTGCGGAGCGATGCGAGCTCCCGGTTCGAAAAAGGGATCGATCCGAACCGGGTGGAACCGGCAGCGGAACGGGCCGCACAGCTGCTTGCCGAACTGGCCGGCGGCGACGTGCTGGAAGGCTCCCTCATTGCCGATTCGCTTGACCGGAGCGAACGGACTGTCACCGTGTCACCCGATTTCATTAACGAACGGCTTGGCATGAAAATTCCGTTCGAGGAAATGATCGCCATCCTGAAACGGCTCAAGTTCGAAACGGAAGCGGCCAACAACCAGTTGATCATTCAGGTGCCGACGCGCCGGCAGGACATCCGGATCGAAGAGGATGTCGTGGAGGAAATCGCCCGCCTGTACGGCTACGATGAAATTCCGGCGACACTGCCGGTCGGCGAATCGGTGCCGGGCGGCCTGACGCCTTACCAGGAAAAGCGGAGACTCACCCGCCGCTTCATGGAAAGTGCCGGACTGCTGCAGGCGGTGACTTACGCCCTGACGTCGGACAAAGCCGCCCGTCAGTTCGCACTTCAGCCGACGGAAACGACGAAACTGCTCATGCCGATGAGCGAAGAGCGGAGTGTCCTACGCCAAAGCCTCATCCCGCATCTGCTGGAAGCGCTGACGCATAACACGGCGCGGCAGAACGATTCCGTCGCCTTGTATGAGGTGGGCTCGGTATTCCTCGAGTCGGCGGGCGAATTGCCGGACGAGCAGGAGCACCTTGCTGCCGCTGTAACGGGCCTCTGGGTCGATCACAGCTGGCAGGGCGAGAAGAAAGCGGTCGATTTCTACGTGCTGAAAGGCATCATCGAAGGACTGGCGGATAAACTTGGTCTCGTCCTCGGATTCGAAAAAGGGGAGCTTGACGGATTGCACCCGGGGCGCACCGCGTTCGTTTTGAAGGACGGCGAGCGGATCGGCATCATCGGCCAGGTCCATCCGGCTGAACAGAAAGCGCGCGACTTGAAGGAGACGTACGTGCTCGAATTGAATCTCCAGGCGCTGCTGGCTGAAGAAGCGGCACCGCTGCTTTACACGCCGGTGCCCCGCTTCCCGTCGATTTCGCGGGATATCGCACTTGTGCTGGACCAGGCGACCGAAGCGGCCGCAATCGAAGCGGTCATCCGCGGAGCCGGCGGCCGGCTGCTGAAAGATGTGCGCGTGTTCGACGTGTACGAAGGGAAGAACATGGAACCGGGCAAGAAATCCGTGGCATTCTCACTCGTGTATTTCGATCCGGAAAAAACGCTGACCGACGAAGAAGTGACGGAAGCGCACGACCGCGTGCTCAGCGCGCTTGCCGCAGCTGGCGCTGAACAGCGCAGCTGATGACACAAGGCGGCGGAATCACCCGCCCTGGGTTGTGTCCGGATACTATTTCAGCGTTTGCCATGCCTGCCGCTTCCATAATCGGGACAATTGTCGTATAATGGACCACATGATTAAAGGGGAGTAACTGGACAGTCAAGTCGTCATTACGGGATCCGTCCCCGGCTTGGCTGGCAACGTATGTTGTTAGTGAGACCTTTACCATTCGCTGGTAAAGGTCTCTTTTTTAGTGCCTTTTACCGGTTTGGATGGCATCGATCATAATCGGGAAGGGAGAAGGATAGTATGGAAGGGATTTGGCTGGAATACGGCTGGACACTGTTGGTCCTCATCGGGCTGGAAGGCCTGCTGTCGGCCGACAATGCCTTAGTGCTGGCGGTGATCGCCAAGCACTTGCCGGAGGACCAGAAGAAAAGAGCGATCAATTACGGAATCATTCTGGCGTTCGTTTTCCGATTCGCGGCCCTGTTCGCGATTTCGTTCATCGCGAACGTTTGGCAGGTCCAGGCGATCGGTGCGGCGTATTTGCTGTACTTGGGTTTGAAGCATGTCATCCAGGCGCGCTTCGGTAAGGAAAGCGAAAATATCGATGAGGAGATTGAAGAGGAAGCGAAAGGCAAAGGCTTCTGGCCGACCGTCGGAAAAATAGCCCTCGCCGACCTCGCGTTTGCAATCGATTCGATTTTGGCGGCTGTCGCGTTGGCGCTCGGCCTGCCGGATTCTCCGCTCGGGGACTTCGGCGGTATGGACGGCGGGAAGTTCGCCGTCGTCGTTCTCGGCGGCATCGCCGGGTTGATTCTGATCAAATACGCGGCGACATGGTTCGTCAAACTGCTCGACCAGCGGCCGGCGCTCGAAACGACGGCATACGCCATCGTCGCATGGGTCGGGGTCAAGCTTGCGGTCATCACGCTTTCGCATGACGACATCGGCATCCTGCCGCATGACTTCCCGCACAGCACGGGGTGGACATTGGTTTTCTATGGCGTCCTCGTAGCGATTGCACTGGCCGGCTGGTTCGCGCCCGCCAACAAAAAAGCGCAGAACTTAGAAGAATAAACGCCTTTTCAGCTCCGCCGGTTACAGACCGGCGGAGTTTCTTTATGGCCTGCTGCGGAAGTGCGGGTTGGAAAAGGCGGCTCCCGGATGGTGCGGGGCCGCCTTTCTTAGCTGGAAACCGGCTGCTGCTGCCGATTCACAAGTATTGTTCTCAGTTTCGCGAGTATCCGCCGCCGATTCACTAGTAACGCCAAATCACCCGCGAAATTACTTTACATAAGAAAATTATTCCTTGATCTTCCGTTTTGCCAGTACTTCCGCTTTTTTCGTGTTCGCAAAATGGGCTTTCGTGATGGATTTCAAAAACTCCGGCCCTTTTTTCAATAAAATCTTTGCCGCCGCTTCATCGACGCCGCTGCCGGCGCCTTTCGGAAGCGCCACTCCTGCTTTGGCGGACAGTTCATCCATCGCTTCCAGAAATGCGACGCGGGCGATGATCGAAGCGCAGGCAACCGACACGTGCAGGCCTTCCGCTTTAGTCGAGAACAGGACGCCGTCACGTACGATGTCCGCTTCGTCTTTCAGGTGGCGGTAATAGACGCCGCGTTCGGCGAACTGGTCGATCAGGATGGCATCCGGCCGCTCATCTCCGAGTTTCCGCAATGTGTGGCGGAGCGCCTGGTTGTGGAGGAGAGCCTTGATCTTCCCTTGCGACCAGCCTTTTGCCTGCACGTCATTGTATTTCTCGGTAGGCAAGGTCAGCACGCTGTGGGCGAACGCCGCTTTCAGATCCGGTGCGATCGTCCGCATGGCGGCATCGGTCAGCTGCTTGGAATCTTTCGCGCCGAGTTCTTCGGCGAGCGCGATTTTATCCGACGGCACGTAGCAGGCGGCAACGGTGATCGGTCCGAAAAAATCGCCGGTGCCGGTCTCATCCGAACCGAGGACGGAGCGGGCGGCGAACCCTTCCGGCAGTGCGTCGCCTTTTGCGCCGGATGCCGTCTTTGCCGGCTGTGTCTCACCCCATCGCGCGGCTTCCCTTGCCGCGCCGGCTCCCTGGAACAGCACTTTCCCTGAGTTGTACGCGGTGACGGTCACATCTGGAAGTTTGGCGGTGAAGGTGACGGACGGCGCTTTCGGCGGAACTTCGTTCGACCGGTACGCGTCTTTTATTGCGCTGAGCCGGCCTGGAGGCAGTTTGATGACTGCATTGGACATGATGATTCCTCCTTGGCAGGTTCCCCGTTGCGGGAAATCCATGGTATGATAGAATGTAGGTATTGTAAAAAAAGGGGGATGGAACATTGTCGGAAGCAGAGAAAAGGCGGCTGCAAGTTGAAATATTCGGCCAGACCTATAAAATGGTGGGCAGTGAGTCATCCGGCCACATGCGGCTTGTGGCGTCGATGGTCGATGATAAAATGCGGGAGATCCATTCCCAGAATCCGTCCCTAGATACCGCGACACTTGCGGTGCTGACTGCCGTGAACGGCTACCATGACTATCTTAAACTGAAACAGGAAGCGGAACAAATGGAAATTGAATTGAAAAGACTGAAGGGTTGACGGAAATGCTTGATATTTTATTGCTGATTTTACTGGTCGTCGGCCTCATCGTCGGATTTACGCGCGGTCTTGTCGTGCAGCTGATCCATATGGTCGGCTTCATCATCGCGCTGTTTGTCGCAAGGCTCTACTATGAACCGCTTGCCGACCATTTCGACTTATGGGTGCCGTATCCGGCCATTACGGAAGCTTCACGGTTCACGATCGCCGTGGAGAAACTGGATTTGACGGAGACATTCTACCAGATGTTCTCATTCGCACTCATTTTTTTCGTGACTTGGTTCGTGCTCCAGATCCTCGCATCGATCCTGAACTTTTTGAAGTTCCTTCCGGTGCTCGGGTTTTTCTCCCGTATCCTCGGCGCGTTCTTCGGACTGGTCGAAGCCTACATATTGCTTTTCTTTGCGCTTTATCTGTTCGCGCTGCTGCCGGTCGCCATCGTGCAGGACACGATCGGCTCGTCCTTCCTGGCGCAGCTGCTGCTGGAACATACACCCGTTCTCACGGAGCAGGCAAAAGACTGGTGGTATATTTATCTTGAGTGAAACTTCTCTCGTTAAGAGGGAAGTTTTTTTCGGAATAAATGAAGTGACCGGCCCGCACAGCGGGTACAGGGGAATAGATGCATCAACAAATCCATCCTTTATTCCAGAAATGATCGGAGGCAGACGATGAATAAAAAATCGATTGTCCGTGTGCTGGAGAAGATCTCGCTGTACATGGAGCTGAAAGGTGAAAACTCGTTCAAAATATCGGCATTCCGCAAGGCGGCGCAGGCGCTGGAACTCGATCAGCGCAGCCTGAGTGAAATGGATGATGTCACGAAGCTGAAAGGGATCGGAAAAGGGACCGGCGACATCATCAACGAACTGATCGAGACCGGCAAGTCGACCGTGCTCGAGGAGTTGGAGAAGGAAGTGCCGAAAGGGCTGCTGCCGCTCTTGAACCTGCAGGGGCTCGGCGGCAAGAAGCTGGCCCGGCTGTACGCGGAGCTCGGCATCGATTCAGCCGAATCGCTCCGGAAAGCGTGCGAAGAGCATCACATCCAGAAACTGGCCGGATTCGGACCGAAGTCGGAAGAAAAAATCCTGAAAGAACTGAACGATTATGAGACCCGGCCGGCGCGCCAGCCGATCTGGAAAGTGGCGGACACGGTCGGATGGCTGGAGGCGATCCTTCGGGATATCGATGAGATCAGCCGGTTCCAGGCCGCCGGCAGCTACCGGCGGACGAAAGAGACGAGCAAGGACCTGGACTTCATCATCGCGACAGAAGAGCCGGACACCGTGAAAGAGAAGCTGCTGGCAACGCTGCCGGTACTGGAGACGATCGCGTCCGGATCGACGAAAGTGTCGGTCACGCTCGATCAGCAGGACCCGATCGATGCCGACTTCCGCCTCGTGGCGCCGGATGAATTCGCTTCGGCATTGCACCATTTCACCGGCTCGAAAGACCACAACGTCAAAATGCGTCAGCTGGCGAAATCGCAAGGGAAGAAAATCAGCGAATACGGCGTGGAACAGCCCGATGGCAGCGTGGAGACGTTCGAGTCGGAAGAAGCGTTTTTCGCCCATTTCGATCTGCCGTTCATCCCGCCTTCCGTGCGTGTCGACGGCCGCGAGCTCGACCGGCTGGAAGAACTGCCGGAACTCGTGCAGCAGGGGGATGTGCAGGGCGACCTCCACATGCACACGACGTGGTCGGACGGCGCCCATTCGCTGACTGAAATGATTGAAGCGTGCCGCGAAAAAGGGTATAACTATATGGTCATCACCGACCATTCCCATTACTTGAAAGTCGCGAACGGCCTGTCGCCGGAGCGGCTGCGACAGCAGCACAAGGAAATCCGAAAACTCAATGAACAATACGACGACATCGAAATCCTGTCCGGAACGGAAATGGATATCCTGCCGGACGGTTCGCTCGATTTCGATGACGATTTGCTGGCAGAGCTCGATTTCGTCATCGCGAGCATCCACTCGAGCTTCAGCCAATCACAGGACAAGATCATGGAACGGCTCCATAACGCCATAAAAAATCCCCATGTCGACATGATCGCGCACCCGACAGGACGGGTCATCGGCCAGCGGGACGGATACAACCCGGACGTCGGGCAGCTGATCGCCTGGGCAAAGGAATACGGCAAGATCCTCGAATTGAACGGAAGCCCATACCGGCTGGACCTTGCGACTGAATGGCTGGAACTTGCCCAGAAGGAAGGTGTACCGATCGCTGTCAACACCGACGCCCACTCGACGGACGGCCTCGATTTGATGGAGACGGGCATCAAGTATGCGCAGAAAGCGTGGCTGAAAAAAGCGGCGGTCGTCAATACGTGGCCGCTCGAACGACTGAAAGAGCATTTAAAGCAGTAGGAGGTGTCCCGCATGATTGCGGAACGCGCGCTCGATACATTGGAATACCGTAAAATCCGCGACGAGGTCGGCAAATTTGCGTCTTCCTCCATCGGAAAGAATCATATACAGAACTTGAAACCATCGGCCGACCCGGAAGAAGTGGGCCGGCTGCTCGATGAAATGGATGAAGGGGCAAGTGTGCTCCGCATCCGCGGCAATGTGCCGATGGGCGGCATTTTCGACGTGCGCCCGCACGCACGCCGCGCCCAGATCGGCGGCGTTCTGAGTCCGGCTGAACTCATGGAGACGGCGGCCGTCATCCGCGCCGGCCGGATCCTGCGCCAGTTTTTCGAAAAGATCGATGAGGAAGGGGACATCCAGATTCCGCTCCTCCTCTCCAAAAAGGATGCACTGCCGGTCCTCACCGGACTGGAGCATGAAATCAATGGCTGCATCGACGACAACGGAGCCGTCATGGATTCCGCCAGTCCCGAACTCCGCCGCATCCGTTCCCAGAAACGCATCCAGGAAAGCCGCGTCCGCGAGAAGCTCGAAGGGTTTATTCGCGGGAAGAACGCGAAGATGCTGTCGGATTCCATCATCACGATCCGCAACGACCGGCTCGTCATTCCGGTGAAGCAGGAATACCGGGGAAGTTTCGGCGGCATCGTCCACGACCAGTCCTCATCGGGCCAGACGCTGTTCATCGAACCGGACGCCGTCGTACAGGCGAACAACGAAGTGAGCCGGCTGAAAGGACAGGAGAAGGAGGAAATCGACCGCATCCTCCAGCGGCTGTCCGCACTCGTGCAGGAAGTGGCGAGCGAGCTGTTCACCACCGTGGACCTGCTCGGGGAAATCGATATCATCTTCGCGAAAGCGAAGTACGGTTCGGCGAATAAATGCACGCGGCCGTTCATGAACACGGAAGGCTACATCAGCCTGAAAAAAGCGCGTCATCCGCTCATCCCGCAAGACGAAGTCGTCGCCAACGACATCGAATTCGGACGCGAGCACACAGCGGTCGTCATCACCGGGCCGAACACCGGCGGGAAAACCGTCACGCTGAAAACGGTCGGCCTGTTCACCCTCATGGCGCAGTCCGGCATCCCGGTCCCGGCGCTCGATGGCTCGGAACTCGCTGTATTCGACCAAGTGTTCGCCGATATCGGGGACGAACAGTCGATCGAGCAGAGCTTGAGCACGTTCTCGTCGCATATGGTCAACATTGTCGACATCCTGAAGAAATTCGATGAAAACTCGCTCGTCATCTTCGACGAGCTCGGAGCGGGGACCGATCCGCAGGAAGGGGCGGCGCTCGCCATTTCGCTCCTCGATGAAGTGTACGGAAGAGGCGCGCGGGTCATGGCGACGACCCATTACCCGGAACTGAAGGCGTACGGCTTCGACCGGGAAGGGGTCATCAACGCGAGTGTTGAATTCGATGTGGAGACACTCAGTCCGACATACCGGCTGCTCATGGGCGTGCCGGGACGGAGCAACGCCTTCGAGATTTCGAAGCGGCTCGGACTGCCCGAGCACATCATCGCCCAGGCGAAAAGCATCACCGGCACCGACCGGCGCGAAGTGGACGGCATGATCGCGTCGCTTGAAAAAAGCCGGCGGGCCGCGGAACAGGACGCGGAACAGTCGCGGGAACTGCTGGACGAAGCCGAAGCGCTGCGGGCGGATCTGAAGCGGCAGCTGGAAGACTACGAAGCGCGCAAGCAGGAGCTGGAGGACAAAGCGAAAGAAAAAGCCCGCAAGCTGGTGGACAATGCGCGGCGGGAAGCGGAGACCGTCATTTCCGAACTGCGTGATTTGCGGATGAACCATGCGGCGAATGTCAAAGAGCATGAACTGATCGATGCCCGAAAGCGGCTGGACAGCGCCGCGCCCGAGAACCGGGTGCTGAAAAAGGCGAAAAAGGAAAAACAGGAAGCTGAACTGAAACCGAATGACGAAGTGAAAGTGCTGTCTTACGGACAGAAAGGGACGCTCCTGGATAAAGTGTCGGATACCGAATGGACCGTCCAGATCGGCATCCTGAAAATGCGGCTGCCCGAAACCGATCTCGAATACATTAAGCCGGAAAAACAGAAAGAACCGAAAGCGATGGCGACCGTCCAGAACCGGGACAGCCACGTGAAACTTGAGCTCGACCTGCGCGGCGAGCGATATGAGGATGCGATCGTCCGCGTCGAGAAGTATATCGACGATGCGCTCTTGTCCAATTACCATCAAGTGTCGATCATTCACGGAAAAGGGACTGGCGCGCTCCGCGAAGGTGTGCAAAAATATTTAAAGAAGCACCCGCGCGTCAAAAGCTTCCGGTATGGCGGCGCCGGCGAAGGCGGGCTCGGTGTCACAGTCGCCGAATTGAAATAATGGACGCAAAAGGAGCCGGTTATGGAACAGTCTAGTTTTTGGACGCATCCGCTTGTCGAGACGGCAGGCTACTTCAGCGTATTCATGCTGTGCCTCATCGTGGCCATGGTCATATTCGAAATCGTCACGAAATATAAGAACTGGGAAGAGATCCAGAAAGGGAATGTGGCCGTCGCGCTGGCGACAGGCGGCAAAATCTTCGGGGTGGCGAACATTTTCCGCTATTCCATCGAAAACCATGATTCCCTTCCTGTGATGATCGGCTGGGGCCTGTTCGGTTTTCTCCTCCTCATCCTGGCCTATTTCCTTTTCGAATTCCTGACCCCGAAATTCAACATCGACGCGGAAATCGAACGGGACAACCGGTCGGTCGGCTTCATTTCGCTCATTCTGTCGGTCGGCCTGTCGTATGTCATCGGAGCCAGTATTTCATAGGAGGACGTTCGGATGGAAACACTTGCGAAATGGCTGCTCGGTGCATGCGCGGCCTTTCTCATCGTCGGCATCATTTATCTTTTGTTCTGAATTGGAAGCGTCGGCTTAAGCCGGCGCTTCTTTTTTGTTGAACTAACTGGTGCAGCGGATGGTATTGCGCAAAACAGCTCCGCTTTCCTGCGGGCTTGCGCCGAGCTAACTCGGGTTAGGCGCCCGAGTGGATCTCGGCACTGCGCTTTCCCGCGGGAGTCTCCGCTGTTTTGCTCCATATCAGCTGCTCAGCAACAAAAAATTAAGAGGCCGCTTGGACGGCGCCGCATCGCCCTGTCGGGTGAAGGAATACAGTAGTCCGACTTCAGAAGAAAGCGAGCAGGCGGCGAATCCAGCGGCAATAGCGCGAGCTGAAGACCCTGGGCTGAATGAACGATTTCTTCGATCTCGGGCGGCAAATTTTTTTATTGGAAAAGTAATTGTAAGGGTTTACATTTTACCGTATAATGAAAACTAGGAATATTCTATCATTTATTAAACTAAAGGGGCTGAACAGATGACCGCAAAACCTTGGCTGTCCGAATACCCGCCGGAAATTCCGCATACGTTGTCATATGAACCGATTCCCGTCCAGGAGTACCTCAGCCGCACGGCAAAAAAACATGGCAATAAAACCGCCATCCATTTCATGGGCAAGGAAATGACATACCGGGAGCTGAATGAAGCCGCCTTGAAGTTCGGGAACTACCTGCAGTCGCTCGGAATCCGGAAAGGGGACCGGGTCGGGATCATGCTGCCGAACTGCCCGCAGAACCTGATCAGCTACTATGGCATCCTATATGCTGGCGGCGTCGTCGTCCAGACGAACCCGCTGTACACGGAACGTGAAATCGCCTATCAGATGAGGGATTCGGGGGCCAAGGCGATCATCACGCTCGACATCCTGTACCCGCGGGTCGCGGCGGTGCAGAAAGAGACGGAGCTCGAAAACCTCATCGTCACCGGAATAAAGGATTTTCTCCCGTTCCCGAAGAACGCACTGTATCCGTATGTTCAGAAAAAGCAGTACGGCATCACGGTGAAGGTCGAACACAGCGGGACGAATCACCTGCTGACGGAAATCCTGAAGACGGCGAAGCCGGAAGTCGCCGAAACGCCGTTTGATTTCGAGGAAGACTTGGCGCTGCTCCAGTACACCGGCGGGACGACCGGTTCGCCGAAGGGCGTCATGCTGACGCACAAAAACCTGATTGCGAACGCGACGATGTGCAATGCCTGGATGTACCGGATGAAAGAGGGCGAAGAAACGGTCCTCGCGATCATTCCGTTCTTCCATGTCTATGGCATGACCACCGTCATGGTCCTGTCGGTCATGCAGGGCAACAAGATGGTGCTGCTGCCGAAGTTCGAAGCCGAGACTGCCCTGAAGACGATCAGCAAGCAGAAGCCGACTGTCTTTCCGGGAGCGCCGACCATATATATCGGCTTACTCAACCATCCGGATATCCGGAAGTACGATCTTTCTTCGATAGAAGCGTGCCTGAGCGGATCCGCGCCTCTCCCTGTCGAAGTCCAGGAGAAGTTCGAAAAAGTGACGGGCGGAAAACTCGTTGAAGGGTACGGACTGTCGGAAACTTCACCGGTCACCCACGCCAACCTCTTATGGGGCGAACGGGTGAAAGGATCCATCGGACTTCCATACCCGGACACGGAAGCGGCGGTGTTCAAGATCGGCACCACGGAACCGGTGGAACCCGGAGAAGTCGGTGAAATCGCCATCCGCGGACCGCAAGTCATGAAAGGTTACTGGAACCGTCCTGAAGAGACAGCGGCGACCATCGTGGACGGCTGGCTGCTGACGGGCGATATCGGTCGCATGGACGAGCGGGGTTACTTTTACGTGCTGGACCGGAAGAAAGATATGATCATCGCGGGCGGCTTCAACATTTATCCCCGGGATGTCGAAGAAGTGCTGTACGAACATGAGGCTGTGCAGGAATGTGTGGTCGCCGGTGTGCCGGATCCGTACCGCGGGGAAACGGTGAAAGCGTATATCGTCAAAAAGGAAGGGCACGATGTGACGGAAACGGAACTGGATGAGTTCTGCCGCAAGCATCTCGCCGCCTATAAAGTGCCGCGGATCTATGAATTCCGGAAAGAGCTGCCGAAGACGGCAGTCGGGAAAATCCTGCGCCGTTCGCTTGTGGAAGAAGAGCGCAAAAAGCAGGAGCAGACCGAATCCGTACCTTCGTAAGCGCTTGACACAGCCTATATTAAAGATTAATATGAAAATATGAATGAGGCGTCATTCATATTTTCATATTTTTTTTGGTGGTGAGAGATCGGATGAAAAAAGAAAAACCGAAATATAAGATGATTGTCGACGCTGCCGTAACGGTCATCGCTGAAAACGGTTACCACCAAGCGCAGGTCTCGAAAATCGCAAGGGAGGCGGGAGTTGCAGACGGAACGATTTATCTGTACTTTAAGAATAAAGAGGATATCCTCATCTCGGTGTTCGAAGAGAAAATGGGCCTGTTCACCGATAAGCTGAAGGAGATCCTCTCGCAGGAATTGACGGCCTCCGACAAGCTCCGGCGCATGATCGAGAACCATTTCGGCCTGCTGAGCGCCGACCGGCATCTGTCGATTGTGACGCAGCTCGAGCTCCGGCAGTCGAACCATGATCTGCGGATGAAAATCAATGGCGTGCTCAAAGAGTATTTAGTCCTTCTGGATGTTATCCTGAAAGAGGGGATGGCTTCAGGTGAATTCGATAAGGACATGGACATCCGGCTGGCCCGCCAGATGGTGTTCGGAACCATGGACGAAACGATCACCACCTGGGTCATGAACGACCACAAGTATGACCTGGAGAGGCTCGCACCTGCTGTCCATCGCCTCCTGATGAAGGGGATGCGCGCATAAGAAAGGGGATAAAGATGGAATCGATCACATGGAAGAAAGAAGATGGCGTGGCGATCGCCGCAATCAGCCGGCCGCCGGCGAATGCGCTGTCGCGGTCGCTTATTCTGGAAGTGAACGAACTGCTCGATGAGGTCGAACATGATGGCGACGTCCGCGCCATTGTGCTTCACGGCGAAGGGCGTTTTTTTTCGGCCGGCGCGGATATTAAGGAATTCACTTCCGTCACATCCGGCGAAGAGTTTTCGAAGCTGTCGGCAAGCGGTCAGCAAGTGTTCGAACGGGTCGAGACATTCCCGAAACCGGTCATCGCCGCCATCCATGGCGCGGCACTCGGCGGCGGGCTTGAGCTCGCCATGAGCTGCCATATGCGTTTCGTGACAGCCGATGCGAAACTCGGCCTGCCGGAACTTCAGCTCGGCCTCATCCCGGGATTCGCCGGAACCCAGCGGCTTCCCCGCTATGTCGGTTTCGCTAAAGCGGCGGAAATGCTGCTGACGAGCGATCCGGTATCAGGCGAAGAAGCGGTCCGGCTCGGACTTGCGAACCGCGCGTATGCCGAGGAGGAGCTGCTGCCGGAAACGCTGAAGATCGCCAAGAAAATCGCGAAAAAAAGCCCGGTTTCCGTCAGCGCGGCACTGGCCATGCTGCAGTACACGAAACACGAGCGGTATGAAGCCGGTGTAAAAGCGGAAGCGGATTCATTCGGGACCGTCTTCGTTTCTGAGGATGCGAAAGAAGGCATCCAGGCGTTCCTCGAAAAGCGCGAAGCAGTTTTTAAAGGGAAATAATATTCGGGAGGGAACCTACATGAATATCTATGTACTGATCAAACGAACATTCGATACGGAAGAGAAAATCGCGGTCTCGAACGGTAAAATCCAGGAAGACGGCGCGGAATTCATCATCAATCCGTACGATGAATACGCGATCGAAGAAGCGATCCAGGTCCGCGATGAACACGGCGGTGAAGTGACGGTCGTCACAATGGGCGAAGAAGAAGCGGAAAAACAGCTCAGAACAGCCCTCGCTATGGGTGCAGATAAGGCGGTGCTGATCAATACGGAAGATGATCTGGAAGAACTGGATCAATTTACGGTGGCATCTGTTCTCGCTGAATACTTAAAAGACAAAGAGGCGGACCTCATCCTTGCGGGCAACGTGGCGATCGACGGCGGTTCCGGACAAGTCGGTCCGCGCGTGGCGGAACGCCTTGGCATCAACTGTGTCACAACGATCACCGACTTAAAAATCGACGGATCCGATGTCACGATCGTCCGCGATATGGAAGGTGATTCGGAGACGATCAAAACATCCCTTCCGTTGCTGGTGACGGCACAGCAGGGACTCAACGAGCCGCGTTATCCTTCGCTTCCGGGAATCATGAAAGCGAAGAAGAAACCGCTGGAAGAGCTCGAACTCGATGATCTCGATATCGAAGAGGACGACGTAGAAGCGAAAGTTGAAACGGTGGAAGTATACCTGCCGCCGAAGAAGGAAGCCGGCCGCATTCTGGAAGGCGACCTGTCGGATCAGGTTTCGGAATTGGCAAGCTTGCTGCGCAACGAAGCGAAAGTCATATAATCGGATTTTTAACAGGAGGGTGACTGAATATGTCGAAGAAAGTACTGGTACTTGGAGAAGCGCGGGAAGGTGCATTGCGGAACGTTTCATTTGAAGCGATCGGTGCGGCGAAGCAAGTCGCTGACGGCGGCGAAGTCGTCGGTGTCCTGATCGGGGATTCGGTCCAGGATCTCGCTCAGGAAATGGTCCAGCACGGAGCGGACCGCGTCGTCACAGTCGAACACCCGCATTTGAAAACGTATACATCCGACGGTTTCGGCCAGGCATTCATGGCCGTCGTCGACCAGGAGAGCCCGGAAGGAATCGTTTTCGCCCATACGGCGAACGGGAAGGATTTGGCACCGAAGATCGCATCGAAGCTGCAGTCGGGACTCATTTCCGACGTGACTGCGATTGAAGGGGAAGGCGATGATGCAACGTTCATCCGCCCGATCTACTCCGGTAAGGCGTTCGAAAAAGTCCGGGTGAAAGAAGGGCTTTTATTCTTCACGATCCGCCCGAACAACATCGAAGCGCCGGCGAAAGAGGAAGGCCGCTCGGGCGACATCAGTTCCTTGTCGGTGGACATCACCAATCTCCGGACGATCATCGAGGACGTCGTCCGCAAGTCGACGGACGGCGTAGACCTTTCGGAAGCGAAAGTGATCGTCGCCGGCGGACGCGGTGTCAAGAGCGCCGAAGGATTCGAGCCGCTCCAGGAATTGGCGGACCTTCTCGGCGGCGCAGTCGGCGCATCCCGCGGTGCGTGTGATGCGGACTACGTCGATTACTCGCTGCAGATCGGTCAGACAGGGAAAGTCGTTACGCCGGACCTGTACATCGCTGCGGGAATCTCCGGTGCGATCCAGCACCTCGCGGGGATGTCCAACTCGAAAGTGATCGTCGCCATCAATAAAGACCCGGAAGCCAACATCTTCAAAGTGGCCGACTACGGAATCGTCGGTGACCTGTTCGAGGTCGTGCCGATGCTGACGGAAGAATTCCGGAAAATGATGTAATTGAATGCCAAGCGGTCCGCGAACAGCGGGCCGCTTTTAGTTTGCTGAGCAGTTCTTGATTGCACATTCGGCCTTCTGTTCGCTTCGGACCTGCTCACTTGCTCCTGTGCAAGCTCGTCGCAGTTAAAACCGTTTGCCGCGGACGAACGGTCAAGCCTCCTCTGCCGGCGATCCCGGCATGCGGGGTCTTGACACGCCCGTTTTTCCGCAGGCGTCTCGCAGGATCCGATATCTCACGCCGGCCGAAGAACAAGACGAACATCCTGCCCCTCTGAAGAAAGAGCGGCAGGCGGCGACTCCGGAGGGACCAGCGAATGAATGGGCAAGAGGATCTTGACCATTCATTTGCGACAAGCACGCGGAGCGGCGCAGGAGCACAGGGTTTTTCTCTGTCAGGCGAGACCCTGCAGGCCGGATTGCAGCCAAAGCGGCTCGCGGACCGCCCCTCGGCAGCCAGCCTCGCGACGTCCTGTCGCGCTGGCTGCATTCCCCACATCGTGTGGGTCAGAAAGCGTCCGCTGGAAGCGATCTCTTCAGTGTATGGCACTTACGGTTTTCTTAAGTGGTAAGATTAACGGCCGCGAGCGGCGGGTAAAGGAAGGATAGGCAAAAAATTCGCCCGCCTTTAGGGGCGGTGCTATAATCAATTGGAGAACAGGGAATTTTTTGGAGGAGGAATGTTTCGATGGCAATCGTAAAAGGAACAGATCAGAACTTTAAACAGGAAGTATCCGACGGCCTCGTGCTCGTGGATTTCTGGGCACCTTGGTGCGGACCGTGCAAAATGATTGCACCGGTACTTGAAGAACTGAACGAAGATATGGGCGATCAAGTGAAAATCGTCAAAGTCGATGTGGATGAAAACCAGGAAACGGCCAGCAACTTCGGCATCATGTCGATTCCGACGCTTCTTCTGCTGAAAGACGGCGAACCGGTCGACAAAGTCGTCGGCTTCCGCCCGAAAGAAGCACTGGCTGATCTTATTCAAAGCCACGCATAATAAAGTCAGAACCGGGTCCCGCGAAGGAGCCCGGTTTTTCGTATCTGGGTGATTTTTTTATTGACGGTGTTGGTGCAGAGTCGAAATGTGGCGCTGCAGAGTCGAAGTACGGCGTTCCAGAGTCGAAATGTGGCGTTCCAGAGTCGAAATACGGTGCTGCAGAGTCGAAATGTGGCCGTGCAGAGTCGAAATAGGCGGCTCCAGAGTCGAAATGCGGTGCTCCATAGTCGAAATGCGGTGCTCCAGAGTCGAAAACACCTCCTTAGCTACTCAAAAAATCCCAAGAACAGCTACTAATGTAAACAAGGTGATACTGATGAACGAATGGATTCAGAATAAGCTCGCCGTGCTGCCCGATCAGCCCGGCTGCTACTTGATGAAAGACCGGCAGGGGACGATCATCTATGTCGGCAAAGCGAAAGTGTTGAAAAATCGCGTCCGCTCTTATTTCACCGGCAGCCATGACGCCAAGACGCAGCGGCTTGTCGGGGAAATCGAGGACTTTGAATACATTGTGACGTCTTCGAATATCGAAGCGCTTATCCTGGAACTTAACTTGATCAAAAAATACGACCCTAAGTACAACATCATGCTGAAGGATGACAAATCCTATCCGTATATCAAAATTACAGCCGAGCGGCACCCAAAACTCATCACGACCCGCCAGGTGAAGAAGGACAAGGGCAAATACTTCGGCCCCTATCCGAATGCGTATGCGGCCAATGAAACAAAGAAACTGCTGGACCGGCTGTATCCGCTGCGGAAATGCCATACCATGCCGGATAAAGCCTGCCTTTATTACCATATCGGGCAGTGCCTGGCACCGTGCATCAATCCGGTCGAAAAAGAGACGTATCAGGAAATGATCGATGAAATTACGCGGTTCCTGAACGGCGGTTACCAGGATGTCAAAAAGGATCTGATGGAAAAGATGCGGCTGGCGTCCGAGAATTTGGAGTTCGAGCGCGCGAAAGAGTACCGCGATCAGATTGCGCACATCGAGACGGTGATGGAAAAGCAGAAGATGGCGATGAATGATTTTACGAACCGGGATGTGTTCGGCTATGCCGTCGACAAAGGGTGGATGTGCGTCCAGGTGTTTTTCGTGCGCCAGGGCAAGCTGATCGAACGGGATGTTTCGCTGTTTCCGCTGTACCGGGATCCGGAAGAGGAGTTCATGACGTTCCTCGGGCAGTTTTACGAAAAGCCCAACCATGTGAAGCCGCGCGAGATCTTCCTGCCGCCTCAGGCTGACGCGGACCTCGCCGCTGAGCTGCTCGATGTGAAAATCTCCAAACCGCAGCGCGGAAAGAAGAAAGACCTCGTCGATCTGGCAATCAAAAACGCGCAGATCGCCATTCGGGAGAAATTCCAGCTGCTCGAACGGCAGGAGCAGCGGACGGTCGGCGCCTGCGAGGAGCTGGGGGACGCGCTCAACATTGCGGTCCCGCTGCGGATCGAGGCGTTCGACAATTCGCATATCCAGGGAGCCGACGCGGTATCGGCGATGGTGACGTTCATCGACGGCCGCCCGTCCAAAAAGGATTACCGGAAGTACAAGACGCGCAGCGGTTCGAAGCCGGATGATTATGAAGCGATGCGGGAAGTGGTGCGGCGCCGCTATTCGCGGGTGCTGCGGGAGGATATTCCGCTGCCGGATCTCATCGTGATCGATGGCGGGAAAGGACAGATGGAAGCGGCCCGTGAAGTGCTCGAGGACGAGCTGGGGCTCGAGATCCCGATCGCCGGCCTGGCGAAGGACACGAAGCACCAGACGTCGCAGCTTTTATTCGGCTTCCCGCCGGAGACGGTTCCGCTTGAGCGGACGAGCGAAGCGTTTTATCTGCTTCAGCGGATTCAGGACGAAGTTCACCGATTCGCCATCACATTCCACCGGCAGCTGCGGGGCAAAGGGTCGATCACGTCCGTCCTGGATGACTTGGAAGGCGTCGGCCCGAAGCGGAAGAAACAGCTGCTGAAGCATTTCGGCTCCATCAAGAAGATCCGGGAAGCGGATGCCGCCCAGTTCAGGGAAGCGGGAATGCCGGCGGCCCTCGCCGAATCGATCGAGCGGTTTTTCCGGGAAGAACAGGCGGGAAGTTAGGGAATTCCCTTGTGCTGGCGCGGTTTTGGCCGGTTTCGATTGTAAATGGACTCCTTGACGCCCCCCAGACAGGGGAGTACAATAAAACTGTCATAATTTTGTATGATGATGCAGTAGGCAGCGCGCAGTGGCGGCCAAGCTTTCGGGCCGTCTCTGCAGCTGCAATTTTATTGTGCCGAGAGGGGGAAAAACTTTGACAACACATCGTGAGTTCTTTTTGCGTCGCCTTCATTCGCTTTTGGGTGTCATTCCGGTCGGTGTCTTCCTGACACAGCACCTGTTTGTCAACAACCTGGCTGTCCGGGGCCCTGAAGCATTCGAAGCGGGTGCGCATTTCCTGGAAAGTCTGCCATTCCGGTACTTCCTCGAAATTTTCGTGATCTTCCTGCCGCTGATGTACCATGCCTTTTATGGCCTCTACATAGCATTCACGGCAAAGAACAATCCGAAGGAGTATGGCTATCTCCGCAACTGGGCGTTCGTCCTGCAGCGCTACACGGGTGTCTTCCTGGTCATCTTCATTGCATGGCATGTGTATGAGACACGCTGGCAGGCGGCACTGGGCGCGGAAGTGAACTTCAATATGATGGCGGAAATCCTGTCCAATCCATGGATGGTCGCGTTCTACGTGCTGGGCGTCATCACAGCGACATTCCACTTTGCGAACGGGATCTGGTCGTTCCTCGTTTCATGGGGAATCACCCAGTCGCCTGGATCGCAGCGCGTGGCGACCGTCGTGACCATGCTGTTCTTCGTCGTCCTGTCCGTCATCGGCGTGCAGGCTGTGTTCGCATTCGTCTAAACGGCGCATCATCTGTTTTTTTGGAAATGAAAGAGGAGTGAGAATTTAATGGCGAAAGGCAAGTTAATCGTTGTCGGCGGCGGCCTGGCCGGCGCTATGGCGACTGTGCGGGCTGCTGAAGCCGGCACGCAAGTAGATTTGTTTTCTCTGGTCCCGATAAAGCGCTCACACTCTGTCTGTGCGCAGGGCGGAATCAACGGCGCGGTAAATACGAAAGGGGAAGGCGATTCCCCGGCAATCCATTTCGACGACACGGTTTATGGAGGTGATTTCCTCGCGAACCAGCCGCCGGTACAGGCGATGACGGAAGCGGCGCCGGCCATCATCCGGCTCCTTGACCGGATGGGCGTCATGTTCAACCGCACACCGGAAGGTCTTCTCGATTTCCGCCGGTTCGGCGGAACACTTCACCATCGCACGGCGTTCGCCGGTGCGACAACCGGACAGCAGCTTTTGTATGCAATCGAAGAGCAGGTCCGCCGCCAGGAAGTGAACGGCCTCGTCACGAAATATGAAGGCTGGGAATTCCTCGGCATCGTACTGGACGACGAAGGGCGCGCGCGCGGAATTGCGGCGCAGAACTTGACGACGATGGAAATCCAGACGTTCCGCGCGGATGCGGTCATCATGGCGACCGGCGGACCAGGGATCATCTTCGGGAAATCCACAAACTCCATCATCAACACCGGTTCTGCTGCTTCGATCGTTTATCAGCAGGGAGCTCATTACGCGAACGGCGAATTCATCCAAATCCACCCGACGGCGATTCCAGGGGACGACAAATTGCGTCTCATGTCCGAATCGGCTCGCGGTGAAGGCGGACGGATCTGGACCTATAAAGACGGGAAGCCTTGGTACTTCCTCGAAGAAAAGTATCCGGCATACGGAAACCTCGTGCCGCGTGACATCGCGACGCGGGAAATCTTCGATGTGTGTGTCAACCAGAAGCTCGGCATCAACGGCGAGAACATGGTGTACCTCGACCTTTCGCACAAAGATCCGAAAGAATTGGACATCAAGCTCGGCGGCATCATTGAAATTTACGAGAAATTCACAGGGGACGATCCGCGCAAAGTGCCGATGAAGATCTTCCCGGCAGTCCATTACTCGATGGGCGGCCTGTGGGTCGATTACGACCAGATGACGAACATCCCGGGTCTTTTCGCTGCCGGTGAATGCGATTATTCCCAGCACGGTGCGAACCGCCTCGGCGCGAACTCGCTCTTGTCCGCCATCTATGGCGGAATGGTCGCTGGACCGAACGCCATCGATTACATGAAAGGGCTCGATGTGCTGGCTGAAGACCTTCCATCCGACATCTACGACCGCAAACAGGCGGAAGAAGAAGCGAAATGGGAGCACATCATGGGCATGGACGGCACGGAAAACGCGTATGTCCTCCACAAGGAACTCGGCGAGTGGATGACCGACAATGTGACAGTTGTCCGCTACAATGATAAACTGAAGGAGACGGACGATAAGATCCTCGAACTTCTCGAACGTTACGAGAACATCAACATCCTGGATACACAGCGCTGGAGCAATCAGGGTGCGATGTTCACCCGCCAGCTGAAAAATATGCTCTATCTCGCGCGCGTCATCACGCTGGGCGCACTGAACCGGAACGAGAGCCGCGGGGCTCACTACAAACCGGACTTCCCTGAGCGTAATGATGACGAGTGGCTCAAAACGACTGTGGCGAAATTCGATGGCGAAAGCGCGCCGATCTTCCATTATGAAGATGTGGACATTTCCCTCATTCCGCCGCGTAAACGTGACTACTCCGCCAAGAGCTGATTAAATTATAGAGAGGAGTCCTTTAGTCATGGCTGAAGCAGCAAAAACAGTCATTTTTGAAATCGAGCGGCGCAACACGACAAACGAAGAACCGTTCTGGGAAACGTTTGAAGTGCCATACCGTGCGAATATGAACGTCATTTCCGCCCTCATGGAAATCCGGCGGAACCCGGTCGACCGGGACGGCAAGACCACGACACCGGTCGCCTGGGATATGAACTGTCTCGAGGAAGTGTGCGGCGCCTGTTCGATGGTGATCAACGGCCGCGCGCGCCAGTCTTGTACGGCGCTCGTCGACCAGCTCGAGCAGCCGATCCGTCTGCAGCCGATGAAGACGTTCCCTGTGGTCCGTGACCTTGTCATCGACCGCAGCCGCATGTTTGATTCGCTGAAGAAAGTGAAAGCCTGGGTGCCGATCGACGGGACATACGATCTGGGCGAAGGACCGCGCATGCCGGAACAGAAGCGCCAGTGGGCGTATGAACTGTCCAAGTGCATGACGTGCGGCGTCTGCCTCGAAGCGTGCCCGAATGTCAACTCGAAATCCGATTTCATCGGTGCGGCACCGATTTCACAGGTCCGTCTGTTCAACGCACATCCGACAGGAGCGATGAATAAAGACGAGCGCATCAATGCGCTGATCGGACCGGGCGGCCTGCAGGACTGCGGAAACTCCCAGAACTGTGTGGAATCCTGCCCGAAAGGCATTCCGCTCACGACGTCGATCGCGGCGATGAACCGCTCGGCAACTGTCCAGATGTTCCGCAACTTCTTCGGAAGCGATCGGATGGTCGACTAGGACAGGACGAAGAACCCTGGAGAAATCCAGGGTTTTTTCTTTTTGCCGAAAATGCTATACTGATACAACAATTTGCGGAATTTATTGCGGAGGGGAAAGCATGCGCGCTTCATATATAAACGATCTTGAAGAATGGAAAGACGGATTCGGCTTCGCCGTGCCGGTGACAGTCCGCTTTTCGGAGACGGATATGTTCGGCCATTTGAATAACACCGTGCCGTTCACTTACTTTGAATTTGCCCGGACCGAGTATTTCAAACACTTGGGACTCATGCAGTGCTGGCTGGAACGGGACAGCGGGACCATCCCGGTGGTGGCGGACCTCCAGTGCGATTACGCCAAACAAGTCTATTTTGACGAAGAACTGCACATCCACGTCAAAGCAGAAAACGTGGGGCGGTCGTCCGTCGATATCCATTACATGGCGACCGACCGGCAAGGGACGGTCTGCCTGACCGGACGCGGCACCATCGTCCAGATGGCGAAAGCGACCGGCAAAAGCGAGCCGTGGGCGGAGGCGGACAAAGAACTGTTCGGATTAGCGGAGCAGGCTGTGGGCTGAAGTTCCCCGCCCCTATTGCGAAACGCTCCAAAAACCGTCAATATAGAAGGTAGGAAGAGCAAGTGAGGAGTGGAAAACGGGAATGAATGAAGACAAGCAAGTCCTCCATAATGAAGAACAGGTCGCCTTCATGGAAAAAGAGCTCCGCTATATCGCCGGAATCATCAAACAGAAAGGCCGGGAACTGCTCAGTTCCTACACGATCACCCCGCCGCAGTTCGTTGCCCTGCAGTGGCTGTTCGAACATGGCGATATGACTATCGGTGACCTGTCGAATAAAATGTTTCTGGCGTTCAGCACCACGACCGACCTAGTGGACCGGATGGAAAAAAATAAACTCGTCGTCCGGGTCCGGGATGATCATGACCGACGGGTGATCCGCATCCATCTGCTGGAAGAAGGCGGGCGCATCATCGAAGAGGTCATAAAGAAACGACAAGACTACTTGCAGGATGTCCTGACCGACTTTTCAGCCGGGGAAGTGGAACAGCTGTCTTCACTCCTGGAGAAGCTCCACCGGGAAATGAAACAGGATTGAGGCGCGCGCTGTGAATGCACCGATCGGTGTCATGGACTCCGGTGTAGGAGGCCTGACCGTAGCAAAAGAAATCATGAAACTCATGCCTGCCGAACAGGTCGTCTATATCGGCGACAACGCCCGCTGTCCATATGGGCCGCGGCCATTCGCCGAGGTCCGGAAGTTCACGTGGCAGCTTGCGGAAAAGCTCGTCCGCCAAGGAGTGAAATTGCTCATCATCGCCTGCAACACGGCGACCGCCGCGGCGCTCAAATCGCTTCAGAAGCACTTGGGCATCCCCGTGATCGGCGTCATCTCCCCAGGTGCCCGCGCCGCAGTCAAGGCGTCCGTCAAAAAGAAGATCGTCGTGCTCGGCACGGCCGGCACAGTGGCGAGCGGTGCGTACGAATCGGCGATCAGCTCCCTGTCATCCTCTTCAGCCGTCATTCCGCTCGCCTGCCCGAAATTCGTGCCGCTTGTCGAGAGCCGGGAGCATACCGGGGAATTCGCACGCTCGCTCGTGCAGGAGACCCTGCTGCCGCTCCGGAAGCAGTCCTTCGACACAGCAATCCTCGGCTGCACCCATTACCCGCTCCTTCAGCCGTTCATTGAAGAAGTGTTCGGACAGACGGTGACGGTCGTTTCATCAGCAGAAGAGACCGCCCGGGACGCAAAACGTCTGCTGGAGTATGAGAACTTGCTGGCGAACCGGAACGGCCAGCCGAAACACATTTTTTACACGACCGGCTCCGTACCGATTTTCCGGGAGACGGTAAAGGATTGGCTCGGAATCGAAGAGCCGGAAATCCGTAAGACGAGATTTATTTGACGAACCGCCGCTGAGCGGTTTTTTTGTTTTGGTCAGGAGGGGGTGGTTTGGTCGGGGGTGGATTGTGCTTATCCCGGTCTTGAAAGGGTTTATCCCGGTCTTGAATGGGTTTATCTCGGTCTTGAATGGGTTTATCCCGGTCTTGAGTGGGTTTATCTCGGTCTTGAATGGGTTTATCCCGGTCTTGAATAGGTTTATCTCGTTCTTGAAAGAGTTTATCCCGGTCTTGAGTGGGTTTATCTCGGTCTTGAATGGGTTTATCCCGGTCTTGAGTGTGTTTATCTCGGTCTTGAGTGTGTTTATCTCGGTCTTGAAGGAGTTTATCTCGTTCTTGAAGGGGTTTATCTCGGTCTTGAGTGGGTTTATCTCGGTCTTGAATGGGTTTATCCCGGTCTTGAGGGCGCTTATCCCGGTCTTGGGAACGCTTAACACGTTCTCGATCCCGCTTATCTCGTTCTCGGCGCCGTTTATCCCGGTCTTGCGACTGTTCATCCCGTTCTCGCGCAAAATCACTCTATTCTGCACGTCAGCGTCACCATCGCAACTCCCGAAACACGCTGCCGGCTCCTTGGCGGCGGTTCCCCCCTTTATGGTACGATGAATGCGGAGAAATAAAGGAGGAACTACACGAATGACCAGACACGACGGAAGAGCAGCAGGACAGCTGCGGGATATAAAAATCGAAAAGGACTACCTCGTCCACCCGGAAGGTTCGGTTCTCATCACAGTCGGTTACACGAAAGTGATCTGCACAGCGACCGTTGAAGAAAAAGTGCCGCCTTTCCTGAGAGGGCAGGGGAAAGGCTGGGTGACTGCTGAATACTCCATGCTGCCGCGGGCAACCAACCAGCGGACGCAGCGCGAAGCGACGCGCGGGAAAATCGGCGGGCGCACGATGGAAATCCAGCGGCTGATCGGCCGCGCGCTGCGGGCGGTCGTCGATTTGGAGAAACTGGGAGAGCGCACGCTGTGGGTTGACTGTGACGTCATCCAGGCAGACGGCGGCACGCGGACAGCGTCCATCACCGGCGCGTTCGTCGCGCTCGCGCTCGCCTGCGAAAAACTGGATCTGCCGACGTTCCCGGTGACCGACTTCCTTGCGGCGACGAGTGTGGGCGTCCTTGAAGGCGAAGGATCGGTACTGGATTTGGATTACACCGAAGACTTCGCAGCATCGGTCGACATGAACCTTGTCATGACAGGGACCGGCAGATTCGTGGAGATTCAAGGAACAGGGGAAGAAGCGACTTTCAGCCGTGCTGAGCTGAACGAACTGCTCGACCTAGGTGAAGAAGGCATCCGCCGGCTCATCGCCGTCCAAAAAGACGTGCTCGGCGACATCGCAAACCGCATCGGCGGAGATTCGGAGGCTGACCAATGAAACAAGTGATCATCGCTACAAACAATAAAGGCAAAGCGAAGGATTTCGAAGCACTTCTCGTACCTCTCGGCTACGAAGTATTGACGCTGCAGGATATCGACAAAGACATCGACGTCGAGGAAACAGGCACGACGTTCGAAGAAAACGCCATTTTGAAAGCTGAGGAAACCGCGGCGATCCTGGGCAAGCCCGTCATTTCGGACGACAGCGGACTGGAGATCGACGCGCTCGGCGGCGAACCCGGGGTTTATTCCGCAAGATATGCCGGCGAACAGAAAAACGACGATGCCAACATCGACAAAGTGCTGGAAAAGCTGGAAGGCGTTCCGGATGAGAAGCGCACTGCGCGTTTCCGCTGCGTGCTGGCGATTGCGGCGCCAGGCGAAAAGACGGAAACGTTCTCGGGGACCTGTGGAGGGCGTATCCTGACGGGGCGCCGCGGCACGCACGGGTTCGGCTACGATCCGATCTTTTTCGTCCCGGCACTGGACAAGGCGATGGCCGAATTGAAGCCCGAAGAGAAAGCGGAAATCTCGCACCGCGGGAATGCATTGCGCGAATTGAAAGCGGCCATGCCGGCGTGGCTCTCCTGACAATCCAAAATAGCCGTTGACTTTTGTGCCAGGAGTTCCTATAATAAAACTTGTCGTTCGGTTCGAATGGCACATGTCCCAGTAGCTCAGCTGGATAGAGCAACGGCCTTCAACAATAGGAGCCTCCGCAGGGAAACAGAAACCTGCCGAGTGCACGGCACTATATCGGTGGAACCTTAACAGATCATGCTGATGGCAATACCGAGGAAACTTACGATTCCGTCGAATGAAAGACGGAATGCAGGCGATTCAAAGGTCCGGACCGTCCGGAAGGTAGAAACGCTGAATTATAATCAGGCGACTGATTATCGTGAGGTTCCGTAGAGACTACACGTGCCGCACCTGAAACGGTGAAGATATAGTCCAGACTTGCAAACAACAGAAGTTGGTGGCGAAAGCCATAGCGGTAAGCTAAGCCGTCGGTCGGGAGTTCGAATCTCTCCTGGGACGTTACGAAAAACGCGGGAAAGCCCCGCCACAACAGCCTTCTAAGGCGTCTAATGAAACGGTCACTGAATCGGTCACATTCCGGTTTTTGCTACACGCGTAGCACCGCAAATCAGACGCATTAGGAGGCTTTTTATTATGACGAGGAAAAACAACGCATTCACGGTAACGGAAGATTTAACGGGACTATTCGCCAAGGGCGCAGGCCACGCGCAAGTGAAGCCGCAAGCAACGCCGCAAGCCAAAGAAGCCAAGCCGCAAGCAATGACGATTGACGCCGCTCTTGCGACGGTAACGCGCTATATGGAGACAACCGGCTACCGCCCGCGCACGATTAGCGACTATAACATGCACGTGACGCACTTTGCGCGGATAACCGGCACGACGCACTTGGCGGAGCTTGAGGCGTCGCATATCTACGACTGGCTCGCGAGCATGGACGTTAGCAATCAAACGAAGCTCACGCGCCTGAAGTGTTTGAAGGCGTTTCTAGGGCGTTGCTTCGATAACGGCTGGCTTGCGTCTAAGTTTTGGCGCGCGGTGACGGTTCGCGTTGATAGCCCCGTTAAGCAGGGCGCGGCAATGAAGGATATAGAAACGCTCCTGCGCCTGCTCGACTTATCCGACTTCATTCAGTTACGCGATGCGGCGGCACTATTGCTAATGGCGCAAACGGGCTTACGCGTTAGTACGGTAGCAAGGCTAGAGGCGCCCCATATCGACTTGGACGAGCGCCTGCTAAAGATTGACGGCGGCATCATTAAGAACCACCAGCGGCTATTCCTGCCGCTCTCAGACGACTTGACGCGGCTCCTAGGCGTGCTTATGCGACAGAACGACGCAATCCGCAAGCATTACGGCATACGGAACGACTATCTATTCATCACGCGGCGGGGCGGCTGTATCGTCACTAGCCCGACGAATAACAACATACAGAAGCGGCTGAACAAGTATGCGCGCCAGTACGGTTTAAAGAATATCAATCCGCAAGCCTTACGGCGGGGCTTTGCGAAGAACCTGCTTGATAAAGGCGCTCACATTGCGCTTATCTCGAAGGCGCTAGGCCACGCGGATATAGAAGTAACGACGCGCTATCTGTATATGGATAAAGAGGACGTAGCGGAGAACCTGCGCGATTATCTTTAGGCTGGCGCAAGAGAGGCGGCGGCGGCGCGACAGTGACGTTAAGGCCGGAATTTAAAAAGTTGTAGGAAATTTGACGGCACCCGGCGGCAGGCGCAGGCACGAACCGCCCCCCCCGGTATGGCATTAGCGCAACAGGAGCGGCAGAGCGCCGCTTCTTTTTTATGGGCGCGGCCTTAGCGCTTGAGCATACGCCTTGACAACCGCCGGCAGGCGTGAATGAATACGTTATGCATCGTAGCTACCGAGAACATAACTTATGTAAACTCGCATGGCGGCGGAAGCCTTGCTATGACGGCATTCTCGCAATGCGACGGAATAGTGCCGTATGCAATCCGTATACATTGGCGTCGTTACGGCGTTCTTGGCGTAAGGGATGCGGCAATCATGCGGCGATAAGTGCATAGATTCCGTATGCAATGGCGGCTACCCGGCGAGGGTTTACTACGGAGTATAACGGGATTACTTCCGCAATAATGAATAGGCGCCCTATTGCGTAAGACGTATTAACGCAATAAGAGAGCTTATGTAGGGCGACGTGAGCGAAGCGAACAGTCGCAGGCGAGGCGATAGCCGAAGCCTCAGACGGTAACGCGTTACTTCCTGACTCGTCGCCTGCGGCTCCTCACTGACTTCGCTGAAAACACGCTCGTCAGACGACTAAATACTATGCTCTAAAAAAGGTATTTTCTCTTTAAGGGAAGCGCGCTGAAACCCTTGGCGCTCTAAGGCTCGCGAAAAATTCTGCGAAGTTTTTTTCGCAAAACGTCGTCGGGTAGGCGTTGCGAAGCCGCCCCTTTTCCGGCCTATTGCGCAGGCTTCTGAAAGTTTCGAGGCGCGCACGCGGTGAACGCGGAACCTAGTAATTACGTTAGCAAGCGGAGCCAAGCGGAACCTAAGCGTTAGCAAGCGGAATAGCAAGCGCCAGTACGCCTTTAGTACGTAATCATTCCGTATTCCTTAACGCTTTACTACGATGAAGTGCCGTAATAACCAAGCGGAACAGTCGGCATTAACGGCGCCCTGACGCCATTCACGCTTTAGTTCGCTAAAGTGCCGCTTGCCATTACGCACTGTTTACGTCTTACTTGCAGGGGCGCCGGCGGTAACTAAGCGATTGCGTAGGACTTTAGTAGCGTTTTGGGGCGCGGGGTTATAAAAAAGCCGGTTAGTCCCACTATATAGTGAGGGGGCTTTTACGCGTAAGCCTCCGTTAAGGGCGTTTTGGGGCGGGGCTGAGCGCAGTAGGACTAAAGTACCTTTTATGCAGTTACCTCTAGCGAAAAAGCCGATTAGTCCCACTATATAGTGAGAGGGTCTTTTTGAGAGGGCGGTTAAGTACGCAAACTAGCGCCGTTACTGGCGTCAGAGCATACGGCGGCTTAAGCGATTGCGTAGGACTAAAGTACCTTTTATGCACTGAGGCCTCTACAAAAACCCGGTTAGTCCCACTATATAGTGAGAGGGTCTTTTTTCAGACGCCTAGCGGAAGCCGCTGTTATCTTTTTATATCGGTAGTAAGCGAAGGTTTACCGCCATGCAAAACGGGGAATAAGAGTAGGCTGTCTTTTTTTTTTTGCGGCCTCTTACGGAAAGGAGCGCAGACTTAGCGCAATGGTAGCATAATCATACTATAGCACGCCGCCGCCACGGATGCAAGCGCAAAAACAGAGGAGGAAGAAAGAAATGACGAAAATTACCGTAATTGACTCAATCATGGGTTCAGGCAAGACGCAATACGCCATACAGCGTATGCAGGAGGCTACTGAGGACGAGCGCTTTATTTACATCACGCCTTATCTCGACGAAGTGGAGCGCATCAAGAGAGGCGTCACGAGCCGCGACTTCTACGAGCCTAACAACGCGAATGATGACGGCTCTAAAATGACGAGCCTCAAGGATTTAATCGCGCAGGGGCGGGACATCGCAAGCACCCACGCGCTCTTTCAGCGGGCTGACGCGGAGCTAGTCGAACTGCTGACGGGTTACGGCTACACGCTGATACTCGACGAAGTGATGGATTGCGTCGAAACCGCGCCGGTCAACGTTCACGACATCAAGAAGCTCCGCGACGCCGGCGACATTCGCATAGCTGACGACAAGCGCGTCATTTGGATAGGGCATCCGGAGGACAACAGCAGATACCGCGACATACGCGAACTGGCGCAAGCCGGCAATCTGTTCTTTCATCGCGATACGTTTTTAGTATGGGCGTTCCCGCCGTCAGTCTTTGGCGCAGTTGATAGCGTAACCATTATGACGTATCTGTTCCGCGGGCAAGTACAGCGCTACTACTGCGAGCTATTCGGCTTCAAATACGACTGCAAAGCCGTAAAGCGCGCCGGAAGCCGCTACGCCCTGACGGAATACGACCGGAAAGCGGAAGGCCGCGCGGCGCTATACGAGCTAATGGACGTATACGAGGGCAAGCTCAACAACATCGGAGACAAGCGAACGGCGCTAAGCGCTAACCGTTTGCGGCGCATGGATGCAGGCGCGCGCAAGAAGATGAAAGATAACGCGTCGAACTTCTTCCGTCACTACGCGGAAGCCAAGTCGGAGGACGCCATGTTTTCAACGCTGAAGGCGGTAGCCGACAAGGTAACGCCGAGCGGCTTCAAGAAAAGCGTCATTCCGGTGAACGCACGCGCAACGAACGACTACGCCGAAAAGCGCGCCCTCGCTTATTTGTTCAATCGCTTCAATCACCCGGAAATTAACGCATTTTTCCAAGACAACGGCGTAGAAATTGACGAGGACATGCTCGCGGTTAGCGACCTTCTGCAATGGATTTACCGGAGCAGAATACGTAACGGGAAGCCGATACAGCTATATCTTCCGTCGAGCCGAATGCGCGAGCTTCTGAAGGCGTGGGCGCGCTATGAAATTTAATTGCCCTTTTTGCGCAATGGAAGGCGCCAGCGCGGAAATCTACACCGGCGCTGAGCTAGTGCGTTGCTACGCCTGCGAGCGTGACCTTAACTGCCGCCTATCGCTAACGCTTATGGAAAGGCTCGCGCATCGCCAGCGGCACCGCGAGACAATCAAGAAATTACGAGGAGGCTACGAATATGGAAGTACACATCACGAAAGAAAAGCTCTATCGCATCCGGCGCGTTCATGCGCTGACAGTTGCGCAGATGGGCGCCCTGCTCGGCGTGACTGACGGTTACGTATCGCAGATGGAAACCGGCTATGCGCCGATTACGCGGCGGATGGAACGCAAGATAATCGAGGCGTTCAACCTGACGCCGAACACGATGCGTGGCATCACGCTTTACTACAACCGGTTTATTCGGGACTACGGAGACAAGGAGCGTGTTAAGAAATGACGAACCCGGAACGCATCAAACAACTGATTGACTACTTGAGCGTCTTGGTTGACTTGAAGCACGGCGGAACTCAGTGCAATAAGGAAATTAACGCAATCATGGCAGAACTTAACGCAGAACTTATCGAGAAAAAATAAAAACGGAGGTTTTACGAATGAAGAAAGAAATGAAGAAATGCGCACGTTGCGAAGAAACTAAGGCAATTGCGGAGTTTAACCGCGATAGCAAAGCGAGAGACGGAAGGCAAACTTATTGCCGCACCTGCAAGGATGAATTGCGGAAAGCGAGCTACGGCACATTCGAGCGGAAATGTACTAAAGCGAAAGACCGCGCCAACCAAAAAGCAAAGCGCTATGGCGCCGAAAGCACGCTCACGCTTCAGGAAGTCAAGGAAGTTCTCGGCGGCACGCATTGTAATTACTGTAATAAGCCGCTTGAGCAAAGCGAGAAAACGCTCGAACACGTCCTACCGTTTGAGTGCGGCGGCGCAAATACTTTCGGCAACGTAACGCTTGCGTGTACCGCCTGCAATAGCCGCAAGCACGTTCTACCGGCGTTTGAGTTCATCTTGCTTAACGGTGACGCAGAAGCCGCTAGAAGGCTTTTAGAGACGCTTGCGGAGCGCAACGGCGTAACGCCTACTGAATACCTTTATACGCTTGCAAGAGCCGGCATAGCTTACCGCACGGCTCGCTTACGTCGCATCGTGGGAGTTGAGGCGCAATGACTTTGCGTAAGAAGCTCACCGCAACCGCCGCCGGCATAGCGCTTAATGCGCCGTTCTTTGCGACGCTCTATATTGCGCTAGGAGGTTGAGATATGCAGGAATTACCCGCCATTTATACGCAGGAGCCGCCAAGACGCAGGCATAACGGAGAAGCGGAAGGCGGCCCTGTTACGGTTTACCGCCTCAACGCTATGACGCAAGAGGAACTGGAACGTTACGGGCTGACGCGTTATAAAGACGCCAGCAAGCCCTCAGGCGCCACACAAGCCCCGTACAGCGACGATAGACCCTGACGGATGTTAGAGGTATTGCCTGACGCATAACGCCGCTCAACGGGCTTGTACGTGGCTTACAGCGATTATACGAAAGGACTGAAGCAATTGGGACGCAGGACGAATAAGACAATGCGCCGCGAGACGAAACAAGTCACGTGGTACGACGACGGGCAACCGAACTGGCTACGGATATTCACGGAGAACACGGAAGGGCTGGCGCATCTATACGAGCCTCACGTCAAATGGCGCCGGCCGCCGCGTATGCCGCTAGAGTTCAGCAAGAGAGACAAAAATAAGGAGGCTCAGCGTAATGACGCTATTCGGAATGGGGCGCGGCAAAGAAAAGCCGCTACCGGCAGGGGCGCAAGCAGACGCCGGCACGGTAACCGCCCACGTAACCGTCAAGCCGGCGCCTGACAAGCGCCGCAATGTCGAAATCATCGTCATAGATTGCAACAGCGGCGACACGCTTTTCAAGGCGCGCTATGTATCCGCACTAAAGAGCGACTTTGCCGCCTATAACGCCGCCTGCGCACGGATTGACGGCTTCGTTGCGGAAAGCGAGCTTTACTTGCTTGAAGCGCCGGCGACGAACGCCATCATGCCGTCAATAAAGAACGTCGAAAAGGGAAGCCGTTGGTAAATACGCCACTAGCCACGGAAAACTAAAACTATAAAGGGGAAATTTTACGATGAAAGACTATAAAAACGAAATCGAACGCGAAATTGCAGGCTTCCGCCGCCAAGTAGAACGCATCGAAAGCTCAGACCACCCGCGCTATAACGTCGAAGGCGCCCGCCAGTACGAAATTCAGGAAGCTCGGCGGGAACTTGACGCCAAAGTAGACGGGCTACGGCGGGAACACGCCGCAACGATGGAGTCGGAGATTGAGAACGCTAGAAAAGCCGCCTTACGCTCACGCTTTCCGGTATCCAACGCCGACAAGGAAGCCGTTGAGTACCTTGCTAAGAGCTTCATTGCTGACGCTAAGCTCGCATTCAGCGACGTTGAGAAGAAGCTGGCCTATGACGCACTTGAGCGCAAACTCCAAACCCTCAATGTCGGCGCATGGGCGCACTTCCGCCTGCAATTGCCGGCAATCTTCGACGCGCTCGGCGGTGACGAGGCGATTGCGCGGCACTTGCGCAGTCTTAATATGACGCTAAGCCGCCTTAAAACTCCGGAACAGGAGCGTTTAGAGGAGCTTGAAGCGCAACAGTTCGCCGGCGTTGACCTAGCTTACCGCCGCTTGAAGATTACGCATAGCGCCTATGCGGATAGCCGCGATAATCAGAACTACGGCAGGGCCTAATATATATAGTAGAAACACGATAGCGCTTGCCAGCCGGCAGGCGCTTTTCTTTTTGACAGCCGCGTGCTATGCTTACAACAGCGGTCTAAGACCGGCTAATGACCGGTTCACTGAGCGGATATGACGCGGTTTAGTAACGGCTGAAGTAACGTCGGTCGGGAGTTCGAATCTCTCCTGGGACGTTTAAAAGTTTGATGGATTGCATTGTATCAGACCACAAGAAAGCACCTTAGACGCTAAATCAATTGCGTCTAAGGTGCTTTTTTGCGTCCGCATTCGGATTGAAAAACCAGGTTTTTAGGAAGAACATCAAACCCCGAACGTTTTGCCGCCATTGACGGAAATCGACTGGCCGGTGATGAACTGGGCGCCGTCCGAGGCTAAAAATGCGACGGTGTCCGCTACATCCTGCGGGTCGCCCATTTTCCGGAGAGGAACAGAGTTTACATAATCATGATATACGTTACTGTCTACTATTCCGTGCCGTTCGACCGGAATGAAACCGGGATTCACCAAGTTCACCGTGATGCCGGCTGCCCCGAGCTCGTTCGCCCACGATCGCGTCATGCCGAGCTGCGCTGATTTCGCGGTCACGTAGTTGGCGAAGTTAGGCGTTCCGAGCTGCACGACTTCGCTGCCGATCGTGATGATCCGCCCCCAGCCGTTTTTCTTCATGCCGGGCAATACGGCTTTCGCGGCCAGCAAAGGAGCTTTGACGAAGAATCGCAGCTGATCCTCGTAATCGGCCCATGTGCTTTCTTCTATCGACAGTTCGGGCTGCGGACCGGTCGCGTTATTGATAAGGATATCTACGGTTCTGCCGACGGCTTGTTCGGCTTCTTCAATCATGCGGACTGCATCTGGTTCATCAGTCACATCGCCTTTGATTGGAAAAGCGAGCCCTCCGTTTTTTTTGATTTCCTGGGCAGTTTGCGCTGCCGCCTCACTGTTGTTCGCATAATTAATAATGACGGCCGCACCGGAAGCGGCCAATGTTGAACTGATCGCCTTTCCGAGTCCTTTTGAGCCGCCAGTGACGACAGCTGTTTTTCCGGTCAGCTGATAATTGATAAGAAGACCCCCCACTTTTGTTGTAACTTGAGCGTAGAACAATGCGTCGAATGTGTACAGACTGCAGATCCCCCACTGTCCAATAAAAAATTTCCGTGCATAAATCCTTATTTTATTCTACTATAATGGAATGGTTTAGCCGATAATAAGGCTGAGGAGTGGGAATATGGAAGAGATGTACTTGGTGACCGTGACAGTCGAAGGGCTTACATTTCCGATCGGCCACTTTTCACTGGATACCGCGCTGCGGATCAGGCGGGAAATGCGGGATACATACCGGTCAGCGGGACACCGGACAGATGTGCGGATTAAGGCTTGGAATTCAGTTGTGTTCGAAGTGGCCGACGGGGAACCATTCGGCCGGCGATTTGCGGATCAGGGTGAATTTCTTTTGGGATAACAAGTTATGAGAAACGAATTGGCACTTTCGATTTATTTATCTAAAAATTCAGTTTTAAGTGTTTTGTTTGGGGCTTTCAGGGAAAACGAAGGAATGTTCATGCCACGGAATAATCTAACGGGAGGCGTTAATTATCCGAAAAGCATCCAAATTTTCAGCGGCAGCAATTGCAGCAGGACTGATAATGGGATCAGCAGGCATGGCAGTGCAAGCGGAAACTGTCACGATAGAGCCGGGGGATACGTTCTGGGGAATATCCCAGGAGACCGGCATATCGGTTGATCGATTGATGGAATTGAATAGCCAATATGATCCTTATGCACTTCCGATCGGCGGTGAACTGGTCATCAGCAAGGAAAGCGGCAGCCCGACAGAAAAATTCCATACGATCCAGCCGGGCGAGACGCTGATCAGTATCGCAAATTTGCATGAAGGTGTGACGCTGGACGAACTGTACGAG
>NZ_NHTN01000016.1 GCF_002167005.1 Indiicoccus explosivorum | reverse complement strand
TCCGCCAGCTGAAGTTCCGGAAGCAAGCTTCCGGGAACCTCCGCTCGACTTGCATGTATTAGGCACGCCGCCAGCGTTCGTCCTGAGCCAGGATCAAACTCTCCGATAAGAGAGCCATTTGGCTCTTGCTGGCGCGGCGCGCTCCACGGGGTGGAGCGCCGCCGCTTCCCGGTCACCCAAAGGGGCCGGGGCCGTTCATTGTATTTCTCAGCGTTTTGCTGTTCAGTTTTCAAGGTTCAGAAGGTGCTGCGTCGTTTGCAGCAACTTTATCAATATAGCACGCCACTGCTATAGAAGTCAAATAGAAATTTTTATTTCCATTCGTCATTTCAGCGACTTGAATATTGTACCTCGCTACATCAGTATCAGTCAATCATTTTTTGATTGGAATTCAACTTGCTGTTTTAAGGACATGTATTACTATAACTTCCTTCGAAGAAAAAATCAAGCCCTTCTCTGTAAAAAGAGCTTTTTGATTTTCTTCAGATCCGTCACGAACAATCCGATGCCCGCCAGCACGATGATCCCTCCCACGATTTGCGAAAGCGACAGCGTTTCCCCGAACACCCAGTATGCAAGAAGAGAAGCACCTACCGGCTCAAAAAGGATTGCAATTGAAATGACATTCGTGCTCACCCATTTAAGCGACCAATTAAATAATGTATGCCCCAACAGATTCGGCACGATTGCCAGCAGAAGAAACAGAAACCATTCCGTCGCAGGGTACGGACCGAATGATTCACCTTTAAAAAGAACATAGAAGAAAAGGGTGACCGTGCTCATTGAATAAACGACAAAGGTATACGTCACCAAGGAAAGACGCTTCCGGACATCCTGCCCAAAAAGCAAGTAGGCGGTGATAAGTGCACAAGCGGCAAGCGCAAGAAAATCACCGTACAGTGCGATGCCGCTCACCCGGAAATCTCCGTACCCGATTACAATACTTCCGGCTATGGCGATCAGTCCGGATAAGATCGTCTTCCAGGACAGCCGCTCTTTGAAAAAGAAGTAAGTTCCCGCGAACGCAAACAGCGGCTGAAGTGTGACCAGCACGGTCGAACTTGCTACAGATGTATAGTTCAACGATTCAAACCAAAGAATAAAGTGGAAGGCGAGAAAAAATCCAGCGATGATCGAGAAGATCCAGTCCCGCCTGCTGAGCCGCTTTACTTCCTGCATGTACTTAATAAAGAAAACCGGACTCATGATCAGAATGGAAAACAGCAGCCGGTAAAAGGCGATGACTCCGGCGTCTGCATGAGACAACTTGACGAAAATAGCTGACAGAGAAACAGAAACAACTCCGACAGCGATAGGTATGTAAGGATTGATCTTCGGTTCGTTCACGGCTGCACCTCTGTAAGTTCTCTAAAATTCAATAAGTTTCCGGCAAAACTGCCCCACTTCCTAGTGTGGCATGCCGGCATCTTCGATTCAATAGTTCGTTGACATTTCTCTTTTTACTCCACAAAAAAACCAGGCAGCAAGGTGCCCGGTTTCCGAAAAATTATAATGAAGCAGTCAGGATCTTCTTGACATCAGTTTCTTTGAGTCTTGCGAAGTTCCCGAACTCCCCTCTCGCCATTGCTTTCTCTGTAATAAGATCGATTTTGGAATCGTCAATGTCGTAGTCTTTCAGTTGTTCCGGAGCTCCGATGGATGACCAAAACTCCCGGAGGCGTTCTATCCCTTCAAACGCCACGTCTTCCGATGTTTTATTTTCCGGATCGACATCAAAGACCCGGACAGCCAGCTGGGCGAAACGATCGGGATTCACTTTGACATTATAGCGCATCCATTCCGGGAACAGAATGGCCAGCCCTCCGGCATGCGGGATGTCATAAACCGCAGAAACAGCATGTTCCACGTTATGAGTTCCCCAGTCGCCGTTGTAGCCCATCTGAAGGAAGTTGTTAAGGCCCATCGTACCGGCAAAGAGAATAGTTTCGCGATACTCGTAGTTGTCCAAGTCTTCTACGAGCTTCGGCGCCGTTTCGATCACCGCCCGCAGCACACCTTCACACATCCGGTCCTGGACAGGTGTATTGGTCGCATTGTGGAAATATTGTTCGAATATATGGGACATCATATCCACGATGCCGTAAACCGTCTGATCGCGAGGGACGGTCAGTGTATAGGTCGGATCGAGAATTGAAAACTTAGGAAATGAATACGGGCTTCCCCATCCGTACTTTTCCTGAGTCTCTTCGTTCGTGATAACCGATCCCGCATTCATTTCGGATCCTGTAGCAGCCAGCGTCAGTACCGTACCGAACGGGAGACCGTCCTTCGGAACCGCTTTCCGGATGACAATATCCCAAGCGTCTCCGTCGTACTTGGCGCCGTTCGATATCAGTTTCGCGCAGTCGATGACTGATCCGCCGCCTACCGCCAAGATCGAATCGATGCCTTCTTTCTTGCAGATATCGATCCCTTTCCGGGCAGTCGAGATCCGCGGGTTCGGTTCCACCCCCGAAAGTTCAAACACTTCCAGTTCCGCTTCTTTCAGGACATTCATCACTTCATCGTACAGTCCGTTTTTCTTGATGCTGCCGCCGCCATACACGACAAGCACTTTGTTTCCGTATTGCGGCAGTTCAGATTTCACTTTCTCCAGCTGACCTTTGCCGAAGATCAGCTTGACAGGATTGTAAAAAGAAAATGCATTCATTCCAACGTCCTCCTTTTCTTCTCTCGTCCATTATGTCGGTCTTCTTTTCTGAATGCAAAAGAACCGTCCGGCATTCACCGGACGGTTCTTCATTTTTATACCCAGCCTCGGAATCTTGCTGCTTCAGCCGTCCTGCGGGCTCCGACCATATAGGCTGCGAGCCGCATATCGATGTTCCGGGTGTTCGAAACGGTATAGATGTTTTCAAATGCCTCTGTCATTTTCTTCAGCAATTTCTCACTGACCTCTTCTTCCGTCCAGTAGTATCCCTGGTTGTTCTGAACCCATTCAAAGTAAGAGACAGTCACACCGCCCGCACTTGCGAGCACGTCCGGCACGAGAAGGATGCCCCGGTCAGCCAAAATTTTAGTTGCCGCTGATGTGGTCGGCCCATTCGCCGCTTCCACAACGATCGACGCCTTGATGTCATGGGCGTTTTCTTCGGTGATCTGATTCGAAATCGCTGCCGGCACAAGGATATCACAATCGAGCTCAAGCAGTTCCTTATTGCTGATGGTGTCTTCGAACAGTGTGGTCACAGTGCCGAAGCTGTCCCGGCGATCGAGGAGGTAATCGATATCCAGACCATCCGGATCATGCAGTGCACCGTAGGCGTCGGAAATTCCGATCACTTTGGCTCCCGCATCATGCAGGAACTTGGCCAGGAAACTGCCCGCGTTGCCGAATCCCTGGATAACGACGCGAGAACCTTTTACATCCAGTCCCCGTTTTTTCGCCGCTTCATTGATACAAATGGTCACGCCTTGCGCAGTCGCTTTGTCGCGGCCTTGAGATCCGCCAAGCACGAGCGGCTTCCCTGTGATGAAGCCCGGCGAATTGAATTCATCAATCCGGCTGTATTCATCCATCATCCATGCCATAATTTGGGAGTTAGTAAAGACATCCGGTGCCGGAATATCTTTGTTCGGGCCGACGACCTGGCTGATGGCACGGACATAGCCCCGGCTCAGCCGTTCAATTTCATGCATGGACATTTCCCGGGGATCGCAGATGATTCCGCCTTTCCCTCCGCCATACGGCAGATCGACGATTCCGCATTTCAGGGTCATCCAGATGGAGAGCGCTTTGACTTCTTCCCGGCTGACTTCCGGATGAAAGCGCACTCCGCCTTTCGTCGGTCCGACCGCATCGTTGTGCTGAGCACGGAAACCCGTAAATACTTTTACAGAACCGTCATCCATCCGGACAGGAATCCGGACTTCGATCATGCGGAGCGGTTCTTTCAGCAGTTCAAACACTGCCTCGTCGTATCCAAGTTTGTCGAGCGCTTCTTTGACAATTCCCTGAGTCGACGTGAACAGATTCAAATTTTCAGTCATTGGTTTGATTCGCCTCTTTGTATAGTAGTTATCATTCCGCACTCAATTGTAACACAGGTGCAGTCGGATGTGGCCAGTCATTATTGTTCCGAAAAGACTTTTTGGATACGCTCGATCGCCCAGTCAAGATCCTCTTGTGAAATGATGAGCGGTGGCGCAAATCGGATTACTGTGTCATGCGTCTCTTTACACAGCAGACCCAGTTCTTTTAATTTTTCACAGTATGGGCGTGCAGGTTCATTCAGTTCAACACCGATGAACATTCCACGGCCACGCACTTCTTTTATCGACGGATGGTCGATTTCTTTAAGTTTACCCATGAAATATTCCCCTAGCTCCTGCGATCGGTCTGCCAGCTTTTCATCGACCAGCACTTCCATGGAAGCGACTGATACGGCGCAGGCCAGCGGATTTCCGCCGAACGTCGAACCGTGCGATCCCGGATTAAAAACACCGAGCACTTCTTTATCGGCTACTACACAGGAAATCGGAAACACTCCGCCTCCTAGCGCTTTCCCTAGGATGTACATATCAGGTTTGACGTCTTCCCAGTCACAAGCGAACATTTTTCCGGTCCGGCCAAGGCCTGCCTGAATCTCATCAGCGATGAACAGGACATTGTTTTCCCGGCAGATTTCACGCGCTTCTTTCAGGAACCCTTCCGGCGGAATGATGATTCCCGCTTCTCCCTGAATCGGCTCGAACAGGAAAGCAGCTGTGTTCGGTGTAATCGCTTCACGAAGCGCATTTGCATCTCCGTAAGGAACAAGCTTGATCCCCGGCAGCATTGGGCCGAATCCTCTGCGGTATTCCTCCTCGGATGAAAGTGAAACCGCTGTCATTGTGCGGCCGTGGAAGTTGCCGTTACAGGCAATGATCTCCGCTTTCCCTTCCTCGACTCCTTTTACATCATATGCCCAGCGGCGGGATGCTTTCACAGCTGTTTCTACCGCTTCAGCGCCTGTGTTCATCGGGAGCGCCATTTCTTTGCCTGCGATTTTACAGACCATCTCATACCAAGGTCCCAGCTGATCATTATGGAAAGCGCGTGAAGTGAGGGTTACGCGGTCCGCCTGATCTTTCAGCGCCTGAATGATTTTAGGATGGCGGTGGCCTTGGTTCACTGCCGAATAAGCCGACAGCATATCCATGAATTTATTGCCTTCAGGGTCTTTCACCCAAACTCCTTCAGCTTCCGAGATAACAATCGGCAGCGGATGGTAATTATTCGCTCCGTACCGTTGTGTCTGTTCAATGACGTCATGCGTTTTCACCATTTTGAGTTCCTCCTTTTTTAAAAAAGGCAGACTGACGTCTGCCTTTTCAGCTTAAAACATTTCAGAAGTGGTTTTTGCCTGCATATGGAGCTGCAGATAGTCAGGACCGCCCGCTTTAGAGTCAGTACCGGACATATTGAATCCGCCGAACGGCTGGTATCCGACAATCGCGCCTGTGCAATTCCGGTTGAAGTACAGGTTTCCGACATGGAAATTTTCACGTGCATACTCCTGGTTTTCACGATCGCTCGTGATTACACCGCCTGTCAGGCCGTATTCTGTATTATTCGCGATATCGATCGCTTCTTTGAAGTCTTTCGCTTTCGTGATGCCAAGGACCGGCCCGAAGATTTCGTCCTGCATGATTTCCGCTTTCGGGTCCACATCGCTGAATGCTGTCGGCTGGATGAAGTAACCGGTAGAGTCATCGCTGTCCCCGCCAGCAATCAGCTTGCCCTCTTTTTTGCCGACTTCGATGTAGCTTGTGATTTTCTTGAATGCCCCTGCATCGATGACAGGTCCCATGTAGTTGCCGTAATCAGCCGGATCTCCGACGGTCAGTTCTTTCGTCAGTTCCGCTACACGTTCCACTACTTTGTCGTACATATCTTCTACAATCACTGCACGTGAACCAGCAGAACATTTTTGGCCGCTGAATCCGAATGCGGAAACGACGATGGACTGAGCCGCCAGTTCGACGTCCACATCACTGTCGACCACCATTGTATCTTTACCGCCCATTTCAGCGATGACGCGTTTGATCCAGATCTGCCCTTCATTGACTTTGGCAGCGCGTTCGACGATGCGGAGTCCTACTGCACGGGAACCAGTGAACGAAATGAAGCGTGTGCGCGGATGGTCCACAAGGTAGTCGCCGACTTCAGCACCTGGTCCGGGAACGAAGTTGATGACGCCTGCCGGCATACCTGCTTCTTCCAGGACCTCCATGAATTTATATGCTACAACCGGTGTATTGGAGGATGGTTTCAGGACCACTGTGTTTCCGGTCACCATCGCAGCCACTGTCGTTCCTGCCATGATTGCGAATGCGAAATTCCACGGCGGGATGACAACACCGACACCAAGCGGGATGTAGGAGTAGCGGTTGAATTCACCAGGACGGCTTTCAACAGGCTGACCTTCCGCCAATTTCAGCATTTGACGAGCATAGTATTCCATGAAGTCGATCGCTTCCGCAGTATCGGCATCCGCTTCTTTCCATGGCTTGCCCCCCTCATACGTCAGCAGAGCCGAGAATTCATGCTTACGGCGGCGAGTGATCGCTGCTGCCTTGAACAGGACATCCGCCCGGACCGCCGGATCCACTTTGCTCCAAGTTTTGAACGTCTCATCAGCAGACTTCATAGCGCGTTCCGCCAGCTCTTTGGTCGCTTTTGAAACGCGGCCGACTACTTCATCTTTTTTCGCCGGGTTGTATGAAACGATCTTGTCGTCAGTCGTCACACGTTCTCCGCCGATGATCAAGGGATAATCCTGGCCAAGGTAACCTTTCACTTGCTTCAGCGCTTCTTCATACGCCTTGCGGTTTTCTTCCACTGTGAAATCCGTAAATGGCTCATGTTTGTAGGCAATCATGGAAATCCTCCTCTGTGTTTAAATGGGTAAGTGCAAAAAAAATTTGCAGTTACTTCGTGTTTACATTTATAATGATGCAAAAGATTATTGCTTTTTTCAAGTATTTTTAATTAAAAAATTGAACTTTTTAATGAGGTGAACGGCTTGCAGCGCAATGAAGAGCATTTGACGCCTTTTTATGAGTATGCGATTGACCGGGCAGAAGTCGGCATCCACGCCATTGACGCGCAGGGTAAAACGGTGATCTACAATAAGAAAATGAAACAGATCGAAGGACTGGAATTGGCTGATCTCGCCGACCGTTCCCTTCTTGAATTGTTCAAGTTCGGTCAGGAGAACAGCACGCTTCTGCGCGTTCTTCAAAAAGGCGAACCGATTTTGAATGTCAAGCAGACATACTGGAATCAAAAAGGCCAGGAAATAACAACAATCAATGATACTTACCCCATTTTCGAGAACGATAACCTGATTGGAGCGATTGAATTATCCAGGGATGTCACGAAATTGGAGCGGGCTGTGCACCAGCCGCTGAAAAAGCATGAAGGACCAGCCACGCTGGCCGGCATGACCGCTGAGTCCCCGAGCATGAAGCGAGTGATCGACACCGCGAAAAAAGCGGCAATAGCCCGGCTCCCGGTCCTTCTCATCGGTGAATCGGGAACCGGGAAGGAATTCGTCGCAGAAGCGATCCACGAGGAGTCTTCCGGTCCCGGCCAGTTCTATACGCTTTATTGCCACAGTGCTGATAAAGAACTGATCCGGGAACTCGAAACCGAACTGTCCTCCCTTGAAGAAGGCACTGTGTTCGCAGAGCGGATCGACCTGCTGCCGGCCGGACTTCAGCCGGAACTGCTGTCAGTCCTGGAAAAACATCGGTCGGACAGCATTTATTTTATTGCCAGCGTCGGCGGAGATCCGGTGGACCTGATTGCCTCGGAATCGCTGATGAAGGACCTGTACTACTTTTTTTCATCCATCACCATCCAGATTGAACCGCTCAGGGAAAGGAAAGAGGATATTTGTTCTTTCGCAGAATCGTATTTTGAAAAACATCGTCTCCAGTATGGTTCCGCATTCAGCGGATTGAGTGAAGAGGTGAAAGACCTCTTCCGGAATTATGATTGGCCGGGAAATTTGAAAGAGCTTGAGCTGCTCCTTGACGAAATTTCATCTGTCTCGACGTCCGAGGAGCTTGTGACAGCCGATATTCTGCCGAAACACTTCCTCCAGCGGATCAGAGCGGAAGGCGAGCGGAAACCCGAAGATTTCATCATTTTATCCAAACAGGAGCTGGTTCCGCTTGATATGTACCTTCAGGAGGCGGAAATGTATTATTTGCAGAAAGCTCTGGAGCTCCATAACGGAAACGTCACTAAAGCAGCTGAAGCCTTGGGGATGAGCCGGCAAAATCTCCAGTACAGACTCCGGAAAATACGGAAAAACGGGACCAGACACGATGTCTGATCCCGTTTTTTTATTGGCCTGATTTTCTGATCCATTCCTGCATCTTATCGCGCAGGGAATTGAAGCCTTCTGAATCGCGTTCATCCACTTTCGACTGAAGAGACTGGCGCTGTCCGCCGTCTTTGCGCGGCGCAGGCGGCTTCTCTTGTGTCGCGCGGATCGAGAGGCTGATTTTATTGGATTTTTCATCCACTTCCAGTACTTTTACGTTCACTTCCTGGCCGACAGCCAAGTAGTCACTCACTTCTTTTACGTAGCCATACGTAATCTCGGAAATGTGGACTAACCCTTGTGTTTCGTCGTCCAGTGCAACAAATGCCCCATACGGCTGAATGCCAGTCACTTTTCCGACGACGACATCCCCCGTCTGATATTGTTTTTTCATGTTTACCCGCTCCTAGTCTGCTATTATTTTCTATACGCTTTTTCGCATCTCCGTATTATAGCATAACCCTTCAGGTGCGGTAAAATCATTATCAGTAATTCGGGACCAAGTACCAAGCCCCATCGATCCGGAGCATCAGCATATGCTCAGCAGTGCCCTGGGCATCTTCCATTGCATAGCCGAAAAGAACACTTACTGCAGGCACTTCCTGCCCCGGGTGCCTTTCCGACATGATTTGGATTCCTTCAATGGCTGAAGGTGTCTGGACTTTCATCTCCAAATGGTTCTTTACTTCTTCAGCTGCCGGTTTCGGTCTGTAGAAATCGGTGTAGAGATCGCGCATGACTTCAATATCTTTCGCTTCGCTTGCTGCTAAATAAAGGCTGACTGTCTCCAGCGGCCCTAGCCCTTTCAGGAATTCAGCTGAACGGTTTGACCGGTAGGCGGCATACAGTTCCTTTGCCCGGTTCCAGAATACCTCTTTTTTTGCGTCTTCTTCCATCATTTCTCTTTTATAGTACACGTATTCCAGTTTCCAGACCCCGTCTCCGTCTGTTTTCAACACGGGTCCCGGCCGGTAGAATATAGGATGCGGAGGTTCCGCAGTTGAAGCTGAAGGGTGGACATACACGTTCCGTCCTTGGCGCTGTTTCATGCTGTCATTGAACTCGATCCAATCGTATCTCTCCGCAAAAGGTTTTTCTTGTTCCCACCCTTTGATGAATTCCGCCAGATCCGGCTTCAGCGGGTGACCTGCCAGTAAATGCCAAATCATTTCCGCATCCCCTGCCTGATTGGCATACTCGTACAGCAAGTAGACATTCATAGCTGTAACACCTTTCAAGTGCTCCTCACTGTAATCCTTTGAATACGTTTTATAGAGGCTTTCAACCCGGCGGAGCGGTTCTTTTTCCGGTATGATGCTGAGAAGTTCATTTCCTGTTTTCATATCGCCTCCCGGCAGAAGTGATGCCAATTCTCCTTTTCGGTCCATTTCGACTGCTGCAGCTATATGGTCGAAACGGAGACTTTCATAGGCGGCGGAAGCAGTCCATCCGCTCGCTTCCATTTCTTCGACGATGGGCAGCATAATATAAACAATGGGATTATAATAGCTTCTTTCAAGCAGCTGTTTCCAGAGTATACGGATATCTTTACGCACCTCGCCGGTTTCTGTGAAGACGGGATCTTCTTCGGTGCCGTGCAGCAGCATCCATAGCAGGACGGAAAACACCGTCTCAGCTTTTTTATACAGCGGCGAATCGGTCCCGGCCATGGACAGGGAGTAGCCGATGTTCGACAGCATGAACTGGACTTGTTCTTCGCTGTGCAGCAAGCCGGTTTCATCATAAAAAGGCTCCATCGCCAAAAGTTCGATGTACAGATGATCGTCTCCGCTGAAAACAGGACCTGCCGTATTTTGGAGCTCTGCCATGTTTCGTCTGACCATAAATCGCTCTTCGTTCGGATGTTCCAGCACAAGAAGCATCTGTTCATTGAGTGAATTGACAAGCCTTGCCACTTCCGGCGGGAGTTCAGCAAGTTTGGCATACAGCAGTTCTTTCGACAGCGCTCCGTCGATTTTCAATTCCTTCAATTCTTCCTTGTGCTTTGAAAGGATGGCATCTGCTCTGTACATCAGCTCATCCGTCTTTTTAGCGAAGTCCTCCAGGAATGTACCGGTCTCCGCCCCTGTCAGCGGAAAGCGCTGCAGGGACATCGCCATTTCTTTCGGGAGCATGACTTGGCGGAGGACGGTACGGAAACGGCGTTCCGCTTCTTTAGGTGCCTGGCGGTATTTTTCGAGCGTCTTTCCGTTAATCACTTTTTTCAACGCTTCGTCTGCCCGCTTGACGTACCTGAAATTCCGGTAGTCCTCCGGCAGGACACCAATCGTCTGAGCAGCTTCTGCAAGCACCATCTCGTATTCAGCGCTCCAGCTTTCAAGGTCAGCCTGTGTCAACATTTCCTCCGTTCCTTCGGCGCTGCTCTCTGGACGAGGCGGATCTTGCCGGTAGGCGAATGATAGACCGATCGCGCCGGTCATCAGCAGGCCGGCCGCGGCTGCAGCAGCTGCAGACCGCTTGCTGATGCCGGATGTTTTCTCGGGCACCTGCATCGGATCTTGTGCCGGCTGCTCCTCTTCCTCTTCCAGAACTTCTTCATTTAGCCGGAAATTCAGTCTTCCGTAAGACCGATTCAGCAATCGGAGCCGTTGGTCGATTGACTGGTCTTGAAATTCCGGACGATCCGCTAAAAGCTTGTGCGCGTTCTTCGCCCTTTCAGCGGCTTGTCCGGCAGAAAGCTCCAGAATCTCCGCTGCACACTGATCATCCATTTCCTCAAAGTCCAGCAAAATCAGCGGCAGTCGCCACTTGGCATCAAGGGCCGTTATGGCGTCATGCATCTCACGGTCTTCTTCAAATGGGATGAGATGATCTTCCTGAGCCCGTTTTCCACGTGAGGGCAGGCGGGCAACCGCATTTCTGTAAAGAAGAATCTCCGGATTTAAGCTCCCTGACTTCAGCAGAATTTCCCTGACATGCCGGAAAACAGCCGACGTGTACTGCGGGACAGCCGCCGCCGGAATTCCATTCTGGTACCCGAAGCGTGCGATATCTGATTGTTTCAAGGTTCGCCACTCGTTAAAAGCGGCCTGTTCCTGAAGAGCGGCTCTCGTTGCCGGTTCCTTTCCATCCATGGTTTCCGCCTCCCGGGAATAGCCAGTCTGCTGCCTGGTTAGGCAGTGAATTCTTTTTTCTTATTATTCTGGCTGTTTCCTCTATTATAAAGGAGATTCGGTTTGCTGTTATAAAAAAGTCTATTTTTTTCAGACCCTTTCCTGTAGAATGGGTAAATCTAATTGCCTTAAGGAGTGGAATTCATGCAGCAACGAGAACAATGGACATCCAAGATCGGTTTCATACTTGCCGCCGCCGGAAGCGCGATCGGCTTAGGAGCGATCTGGAAATTCCCTTATGAAACCGGGACAAACGGCGGGAGCGTATTCATCCTCCTGTTCATTATCAGCACACTGGCAATCGGACTTCCCGTTCTGCTCGCCGAATTCGTCATCGGACGGCGCGGGCAGGCGGATGCTGTGACCGGGCTGAAAAAACTTGCACCGAAAACCCCTTGGTTCTTGATCGGCTGGTCAGGTTTCATTTTTTCGTTTATCATCCTGTCTTTCTACAGCGTCGTCGGCGGCTGGATTTTGTCGTATCTGGTCCGTTCTCTGGCATTCAATTTATCGGGTTTCGGTGATGAGGGGTATGGTGAGCTGTTTAATTCAATTATCGCAAATCCGTTTGAAGTGCTCATTGCCCAAGCGGCATTCATGTTCCTGACGATCTGGATCGTGCAGGGCGGAATCAAGGATGGAATCGAGCGGGCGAGCAAATTCATGATGCCGGCGCTGCTTATTTTCCTGCTGATCCTGATGGCCCGTTCCCTGACGCTCGACGGTGCAATGGAAGGCATTCGGTTCATGCTGGTACCGGACTGGTCCTTCCTTACATTCGAAACGGCACTGATCGCCCTCGGACAGGCATTTTTCTCTTTGAGCGTCGGTGTTGCCGGGATGATCACTTACGCATCGTACTTGTCGAAGTCGGAAAACCTCGGCCGCTCCGCCCTGAGTGTCGCCGGATTGAATATCGGCGTGTCAATTATGGCGGGTTTGATCATTTTCCCGGCGGTATTCGCGCTGGGCTATGAGCCCAATGCCGGCCCCGGCCTTGTTTTCATCATTTTGCCGGCCATATTCGACCAGCTGTTCATGGGCCAATTCCTGATCATCATTTTCTTTGTCCTGCTGCTGTTCGCCACTTTGACATCATCGATTTCAATGCTTGAGATCGTCGTATCCATCGGTGTGAAGGATCGATACAATAAACGCCAGCGTCTTTCCTGGTTTTATGGCACGCTTATTTTCCTGGTCGGGATACCGAGCGCCCTTTCTTTCGGCGTATTGGCTGACCCGTATGTATTCGGTTTCACGTTTTTCGATTTTGCTGACCTGCTGACCAGCCGGATCGGACTTCCGCTCGGTGCGTTCTTCATTTCATTGTTCGCGGGTTATGTCCTATCCAGGCAGGCAAAAGAATCGGAGCTGAGCAGCACTTCCGTCTGGACGGATATCTGGCAAGTACTGATCCGTTATGCAGCCCCGATCGCCATAGCTGTTGTCTTTATCCAAGGGATAGCCGCCATTTTAACGCAATGAATCTTTATGCGCCAATTCACATATACACTTATGACTCACTTTTGTGCTATACTGGAACTATCCGGACATCCCACTTTGAAAAGGAGGGCTAACGCTATGAAAGACAACCTGCATACACAGCTCAGACTGATCAGAGAAGAGCGAAACATGTCACTGGAAGAATTGTCCCTCAAAGCCCGTGTTGGTGCGGCCCGCCTCCAGGCTTACGAGGCTGGCACGGAGATTCCTTCCGCACAGACGATTCTCCGGCTCTCTAATGCCCTGGAAGTTCCTGTACTTAATCTGCTGGATGGCATCGATGCAATCGTTGACGCTAATGATGCCGCCAAGCAAAAATCTTAATAACGGAACAGCTGCTGTTCCCTGCTCCAAAAAAAGTGCGCTTCCGCAGTGGAAGCGCACTTTTCTGTCTTATGGATTCTCTTTCTGCCTTTTTTATTTTTATTCCGCAGCAGCGCTCATGGATTCGGATTTCCTGATGGCCATCACTTCATTTTTCTGAGCAAATAAAGGAGGTAAGGGGTTCCGATCAGCGCCACGACCAGCCCGCTCGGAATATCCTGCGGGGCAATGACGGTTCGGCCGATGAAATCCGCCAGGACGAGGAGCAGTCCGCCCAGCAAACCGGACGAGACCATGAGCGGCAGATGCCGGAATCCCACCAGCCGCCGGGCGATATGCGGAGCCACGAGCCCGATGAAACCGATCGTTCCGACAAGGGCAACCGCCGCTGTACTGATCGCCACCCCTACAATAAGCGCGCCTACCCGGACCTTCCGGACATTTAAACCAAGGCCGGAAGCCACTTCGTCGCCGAATGTGAGCGTATCGAGGCTCCTGGTTATATAGACGGCCGGGAACAGGAACAGGATGAACAGGAGGACGGCAAACTGGACATCTTCCCAGCTTTTCGCATACGTGCTGCCAGAGAGCCAGACCAGCGCGGAAGCGACAGCCAGTTCCGCTTTTACGATAAGGACTTGTGTAGCTGCTGAGCCGAATGCGGAAATGGCGATTCCCATCAGTGCGACAAGCATCGGCTGAAAATTATTTTTCCATGCTGTAACCAGAATGATTCCGAGAGCGGCCATGGCGCCGGCAGCTGCTCCAAGCGGCAGGAACGCTACAGGCACGGCCGGATACACGACCATGAGGAGCATGGCGCCTGCCCCTCCCATAGAAGTGACCCCGAGCACGCCGGCATCAGCCAGCGGATTACGCAGAACGCCCTGCAGAATGACTCCGGTGATGGCCAGCATGATTCCGACGATGAAGGCCGTCAGTACACGGGGAACACGGAAAATCCAAACCGCCGGCGATGTCCAGTCTAGCGTCCATTCAGAACCATTGAAGCTGAAGGCTGCCACAAGGGATACGGCCAGCAGTAATAACAAGACGGGCACCAGGACCCGCATGCGGACAGGTTTCAGAGTACCGCCCATCTGCCGGTCCCCGCGTTTCATGGAGCGCGCAGTCCGCCAGGCAAGATACAATAACCAAGGCCCGCCGATCAGCGCCGTCATAGCACCTGCCGGCACTTCCTGACCGGGCTGGATCAGCCTGCCCAACACATCTGCTCCGATCAGCAGGACGCTGCCCCAGAGAAAAGAATGGACAAAAATCGCCAGGTGGCCTCTGACTCCCATCATCCGGACGATATGGGGAGCCATGAGACCGACGAATCCGATCGGGCCCACTACACTGACGGTCGCTGCGGCGAGCACAATAGCCGCCCCCCACGCCGACAGCTTGATGATTTGGACGTTCTGTCCGAGTGATGAAGCGACATCTTCACCGAGGGCGAAGATATCCATCGGTTTGGCCAGGATTAAAATGACTATGTATGCCGCAGCAATCACGGGAGCCGCAAACAGTACGCCACTCCAATTAAGCTGGACGAGCGTCCCTGCCCCCCAAAGGAAAAGGCCGTTGGTTTCATTTTCGAAAAGCAGCTGCAAAGCGCCAGTCAAAGAGGCGAAAAGCAATGAAACAATCATTCCGGTCAGCGCCACACGGACAGGATCCATTTTCTTGCCGGACAGCAGCAAGACGAGCCCCGCGGATGCCGCAGCGCCGATGAGCGCTGTCAGAAACGGGAAACTGCCCAATAACCCGGGAAAGAAAATGATGGAAAGGACAACAAAAAAGAAAGCACCTGCGTTAATTCCCAGCGTGCTGGGTGCTGCAAGCGGGTTATTTGTAAGTGTCTGGAGAGCCGCGCCGGAAGCAGCCAACGCGCCGCCCGCCAGAATCCCGATCGCCAGTCTCGGCAGCCTGAGAGATAATACGATGTCCTGGACCCGCCCTTCCTGCCACACGTTCCTGACGAGTTCCGCAGCCGTATAATCCGCCTGCCCTTGAGTGAGGTGGACAACCGCCAGCACTGAAAGCAGGAAAAAGCCCCCTGTCAGAGAGACAAAGGACTTCTTTTTTCCCTTCTTCATCATTCAGCCACCATGGTATCGACCACTTGGTCTACGAGCGTCATCGCCGAAAGCGGTCCGCCATACAGCCAGGTGTCCGGGCCGAGATTGAACAGGCGGTCTTCTTTGACGAAGGCCAGGTTGTTCCAGACCGGATTATCCGCCAGCTGGTTCTGGTAAATATTGTCTTCATCCGGCACTGTATAAAGGTAATTGGCATCTTCATACTGCACAAGCCCTTCGACACCGAACGTGCTGGATCCAAACACTTCATACTGTTCCGGCTCGTGGACATTGTTCAGACCGATCTTTTCAAGAATCATCGAAGCCATGGAGTTCGGCGTGAACACCCGGATTTCCGGTGCTTGCGGTCCGGTATACGCCAGCGTCAGAATAAAGTCTTCCGTTTCAAGTTCTGCTGCTTCGATTTCGGCAGCAGCTTCCTCGTATTTTGCATCCAGTGCAGCGAGCACTTCTTCCGCTTTCTCTTCCTTTCCGACCGCTTCTGCCATCTCATTGAACGTGGTCACCATTTCATCGTACAGGTTCACGTTCTCTTCTTCTTCAGGATATGGATTGAACAGGACGGTCGGAGCAATCTGCTCCAGCTGCTCGAGCATCGTCTCATGACGGAAATCCACCCCGATGATCAAATCCGGATCCAGTTCAGCGATCGCTTCCAAGTTCGGCTCCGATCGGCCGCCGACATCCACAACTGTATCCGCGACTTGCGGTTCGATGTTCACGTAGTCTCCGTAAGCATCGATTTCAGCCATTCCTGCCGGCTGTACCCCCAGTGCAAGCAGGTTCTCAGCGTATGTCCACTCCAGGACCACCACTTTCTCAGCCGGTTCTTCGAGTGTCACTTCCCCGTTGGATCCTTCAATTACAATCGGCTCCCCGCCTTCTGCGGCCGCTTCCGGCTCAGCTGCTTCCTCTTCACTGCATGCCCCTAGCGCCAGGATAAGTGCGAGCGCCGGCAGTGCTGCTACCTTTTTCATTTATCGGTTCCCTCCAGCTGTCATTTGATAATCATTCTCAAAGCTTCTTTATTGTACGAACTTCTTTTATTTTTGTAAAGGGTTTTCACAAATATGTTGAAAATCATTCTCACTTAAACTAAACTGTATGTTATGATGATTTCAATAAGAATTTGATGCACTGTCAATAAAGAAAGTCGACTCACTATATATGGAGGAATCGCGCAATGACTATCGCTGTCCGCACCAACGACCTGACAATCGGCTATGATGAACGGCTGCTGTTTGAAAATTTGAATCTGTCCATTCCAAAAGGGGAAATATCCGTTTTCGTCGGGAGCAACGGCTGCGGCAAATCGACACTCCTCCGTTCGATTGCCCGTCTCCTTAAGCCGCAGGAAGGATCGGTGGTGCTCGAAGGCAAGGACGTCCACCGGATGTCTTCCCGGGAAGTGGCGAAGAAGATGGGGATCCTTCCCCAATCGCCTGTTGCGCCGGAAGGGCTTACGGTCCACGATCTGGTCAAACAGGGACGTTATCCGCATCAGTCCTGGCTGAAACGCTGGACCGAAGAAGATACGGAAAAAGTGGAAGAAGCGATGAGAGCGACCGGCGTCGATGCGTTCCGTGACCGCGCGGTCGATGAGCTGTCAGGCGGTCAGCGGCAAAGAGCCTGGATCGCCATGACGCTCGCACAGGATACCGACATCATTCTGCTCGATGAGCCGACGACTTATTTGGACATGACTCATCAGATCGAAATCCTTGACCTGCTGTTCGAGCTGAATGAGACGCAAGGACGGACCATCGTCATGGTGCTCCATGATTTGAATCTTGCCTCCCGCTACGCCCATAACATCATTGCTATCAAAGACGGTGAAGTGTTCGGCCAAGGAACGCCTGAACGCGTCATCAGCTGTGAACTTGTCCGCGACGTTTTCGGGATGGAATGCCAGGTCGCGAAGGATCCGCTTTTCGGAACTCCGCACTGCATCCCATTCGGACGGGGCCGCTGCATCGTCCCTGAAATCCGGGAAGCTTCGGGCGGCAATTGAATGGAAGGGCTCGCACAGTTCCAGTTTTTCCTGGAGGAGTCCCCGAATGGATTCATGACATTGGCCGATGGACTCGGAACGAGGAGTGAAGAACTGCTCGCTGAGGTCGCCGGCCATGCGGATGCCCCGACAACAGCCGTAGCGGCCTCGATCTTTATGAGGCGCTTCGGCCTTTTCATTGCCGGCCAGCTATACTTACTGGCAAACGGAAAAGTCTGGGACGGACCCGCTGAAGAAATTCGTCTGATCAAGTCAGCACATGGCATATCGTTCGCAGGCTCTCCCCGCTTTTTGCGGAACCGTCAGGAAGGCGATCTGTCAATGGTGTTGAAGGAGCAGGCACTGCCCGCTGTAGAAGCTATCCGAAAGTCCGGAAACGTATCGAAACTCATCCTCTGGGAAAACATTTGGGGATATGTCATCTGGATGTACAGTATGGAGCACACTGCCGCGGCTTCAGAGGATTCCGGTAAACTACTTGATGATTCTTTCTGGCAGCCGGAAATGAAACGTTCATTTTTCCGCCAGTTCCTGGGCGGCCGGACGCTGGCCGAATCCCAAGCCGATTACCGGCGGGTCACTTGCTGTCTTTATAAGGAATTGCCCGGAACGGATAAATGTCCGTACTGCCCATTAAACAACCGGAACTGAAACACGAAAAAACGGTCCGCCGAGGCGGACCGTTTTTTCAGATTGTTGAGAAAGAAGCAGTAACCATTTTACATCCTCAATTCTGCTCTGTTTTCAGAAGAACCTGCCGGTTCAGAAAAGGGGGGAACCCGGCCCTTTCCGCAAGGCCCGCAGGATGCGGGTCAGGGGACCGAAGCGACAGGAAGTCGCGCATTTCGGTTCCCTTCCTCTCGAGCCTCCTCACGCGCTGTGCGCGTTCCGGGGTCTCTCCCCTCCGTTATTCTGCAGGAAAGGCTTGTCCGAACTGTGTGAGGACAGCCTTTGCGACGAGCAGCAGAGCTGCGCAGGAGCAGGCGGTCCTTGGCCGGACTTCCTCCCCCTTTTCTTTCCGTCGCCTTTTTCTGAAGAGAACAGGCGATGACTGATTGGCCCCTTCTGTTCCATGCTTACTAGAATTCTCTGAAAAGCTGAAGTCAGTGGCTGACCGGGACAGTTTCCGTGAAACATCCGGATTCCTAGCCTCTGTACAGGCAGGATCGCCGCAAAACCGCCAGCCGATGTGAAGGGACGGATCCTGTGAGACGCCTGCGAGCAGCCCCGGCAAAGATACTGCCAGGGCTGTTTGCGACGAGCTTGCGCAGGAGCAGGTGTTTTCATGCGACGAGCTTGCGCAGGAGCAGGCGAGCGTATCCGGAGTGAAACAGATGGCCATTGGCTACCCAATCTCTTTTTCAGTCAGTCAAATGATGCGTTTCGCTTCGAATTTGACCGCTAGGAGTTTATACGAAATTTCCACGCACTTCTCGATCGGAATCCATTGTTCATGGAATGACTCGTAAATGAGCTGTATGCTTTTTGCCAAATCGGTCGGATCGTCAATTCCCTGCAAGGCGGCCAGGACTTCTGTTATTTCCGCCCCGTATTTCCCACTCCCGAAATCATACGGATCCCAGATACTCAGAAGTTCGCTGGCTTTTCTGTTCATTTCCACTGTTTCCATTTCCTCACCTTACAACTTTCCGTCGTCAACAGCTATAATAGCATAGAAACAAAAAAAGGAAAGAGGGAGATGGTTGACGATGTTCACAGTGTCCTATGACCGCAGAAACACCAATTCAGTAAAATGGGATATGTTGACGGAAGTATATGGAATCGAAGATGCATCCGGAATCTTGCCGATGTGGGTGGCCGACATGGATTTCCCTATTCCGCAAGCAGTGACCGATGCGCTGAAACGGCGGCTTGAACATCCTATTTTCGGCTATACATATGAAGGCGAGGAACTCCGCTCTTCCGTCGCGGGATGGCTCGCGGACCGCCATGGCTGGAAAGTGGAGAAGGAATGGCTGCTGTTCAGACATGGAGTGATCCCGGCCATAGCGGATATCCTGGAGACATTTACGGAACCTGGCAGCAAAGTGGCCGTCACACCACCGGTTTATCCTCCCTTTTTCAGTCTGCCGGAGAAACTGAACCGGGAAGTCCTTTTCTGTCCGCTGACAGAGCAGAATGGGGTTTATTCCATGAATTTCGATGAGTTCGCAAACGTCCTGCGGGATGCGGACGTGTTCATTTTATGCAATCCCCATAACCCGGGCGGCAAAAGCTGGAGCGGAGAGGAACTGAAGGAGATGATCCGGCTTTGCGCGGAACACGATGTGCTGATCATTTCCGATGAAATCCATGCGGACCTCGTGCACGAACCGAACCGCCACCTCCCAGCTGTCTCCGTTGCCGGAAAAGATGCGGGACGGATCATCACGTGCATTGCGCCGACCAAAACATTCAACCTGGCAGCACTTCAGGCATCGGCCGTCATTGTGCCGGATGCTGATAAACGGCAGCGGCTGCAGGATTATATGACCGCCCACGGCAGTTACTTTATCAGCGCTCTCGGAGCGGAAGCGATGCGCGCCGCCTACAGTGAGGGCGGACCGTGGCTGGATGGATTGAAGAGCACCCTAACCGAAAACATCGACACAGCGATTCGGGAATTGACCGACAGTCTCCCCGGTATCCGGATTCCGTATCCGGAGGCTACTTATTTGCTGTGGATCGATATCCGCGGCCTCGGCTATTCTGAAAAAGAAGCGATGGACAGACTGCTGAAGATCGGAAAAGTCGCCCTCGAACCCGGCACGAAATACGGACCGGGCGGTGAAGGCTTTCTCCGGATGAATATCGCCTGCCCTCCTTCCGTGCTCCAGGACGGAGTCAGCCGGATTGTCCGCGCATTAAGCAAATGACAATAACTGCTGAAGCCGCAGGAATGGCGGCCAAAGACATACCTCGGCTCATGAAAAAGAACCGGAAACCGCTCATTCAGGCGGTTTCCGGTTCTTTCGTTCCCGCATGATGCGGTCTTCGATCTCTTTCGTCTTTTCCTCTTCACGCTTCGATTTTTTCAAAATCCAGCGAAACGCAAGGACAGCGATGACCATGATCAGCACGAACTCAATGGCCGCCGGTATATATTCCGACTTATCTTCCGGAAAATACAGAAACGGCATGAGAATTGTCCAATCCATTCTTTACACTTCCCGTTTTTATTTTTGGTGGATGTCGATCGATTCGATCTTGATTTCTTCGCGGGGCTTATCCTGGGCATTCGTTTCAGCCGAAGCGATTGCATCGACGGTATCCATCCCTTCGATCACTTGGCCGAACACGGTATGGCGGTGGTCCAGGTGCGGGGTGCCTCCGCGTTCTTTGTAAGCTTCCACGACTTCGGACGGATACCCCGCCTGCTGCATCTGCCGGTCGATTCCCGGGCTCAGATCGGCATTCTGGACAATAAAAAACTGGCTCCCGTTCGTCCCGGGACCTGCATTCGCCATGGACAGCGCTCCGCGGAAATTGAACAGTTCTCTGGAGAATTCATCTTCGAACGTGCTTCCATAAATGCTTTCGCCGCCCATCCCGGTTCCGGTCGGGTCGCCGCCCTGGACCATGAACCCATCAATCACCCGATGGAAGATAATTCCGTCATAATAACCGTTCTCTGCATGGGTCAGGAAATTTTCGACTGTTTTCGGTGCGTACTCCGGAAACAGTTTGATTTTGACCGGACCTTTTGTCGTATTCATTGTCACAAGCGCTTCATTCGGCGCCACGTCATTCGTCAACTGTGGATATGCCATTCATAATCTCTCCTTTTCGATAGCGGACTGATCTTTTTTCCTGCTCAAGTTTATCATACTTGTCCGATTAATTCAGTTTCGGCCCCTCGTTCTTTTTTCGGGTACCGAACTATTATATAATAAAATCATCATCGGATTTTCAGAATGGGGCGTTTCAGTTGGACAATCAAAAAAAGAACTTCGTTATCATGTGGATCGCGAATTTCCTGGTAGCCGGAAGCGCCACTATGATCATGCCCTTCCTTTCCTTATATATCGAGACATTCGGCAATCATTCGGATGACTTCGTCCAGCGGTGGTCGGGGCTTGTTTTCGGTGTCACATTCGTTGCCGCGCTGATCATGTCCCCCGTTTGGGGCAGGATCGCTGATAAGTATGGATACAAACCGATTCTTGTTTTCACGGCGATGGGGATCGCCATGAGTATTTTCCTGATGGGCTTTACGGATACAGTTTATGAATTGTTCCTCCTCCGTCTTTTTATGGGCATAGTCACCGGATTCATCCCGACTTCCCTCGCTTTCATTTCTTCACAGACACCGAAGGAATCAGCAGGACGGACGCTTGGCACGCTTCAGATGGGCAGTGTGACAGGCACGCTGTTCGGGCCCGTGCTCGGCGGTCTCCTAGCCGATACAGTCGGCTTCCAGTACACGTTCATCCTGACAGCGTGCGCCATCGCTTCGGCTTCCCTCCTTGTTCTGACCGGAGTAAAAGAACGGAAACGAACCAAAGATCACGGTTCCCATATTTATAAAAGAGGAACGGTCTTCCAGGGAATTCTGCATCACCGGCTGATGATCAATGTCATGATCATCAGTGCGCTCATTCAAATCGGCAATTTCAGCATCCAGCCCCTCCTTTCACTCTATGTCGCGGAGCTGACGGCGGCGGAAGACGTCGCGCTTCTTGCCGGCGTCACATTCAGCGCCACCGGGGTCGGCAACCTGCTGTTCGCCAGACGCTGGGGCCGGATTGGAGATTCCATCGGCTACGAAAAAGTGCTAAGCATCCTTCTGGTCCTCGCCTGCTGCTTTATCATCCCTCAGGCTTTCGTTACTGAACTGTGGCAGCTTATCATCCTCCGTTTCCTTTATGGCATAGCTGTGGGCGGTATGATTCCCACGACGACCGCTCTCATGCGCCGCGAAGCACCCATCGATATTCAAGGCGAAGTCATGGGCTACAACACCAGTTTCCGTTTCCTCGGCAATATCATCGGGCCGGTGTTCGGCGGTTTTGTCAGCGGGCTGATCGGCATTTCTTCCGTCTTTCTCGTAACCGGCTCCCTGTTTGTTTTAGCTTTCGTATTTCTGCGGTTCACGGTGAAACAGCCGGATCAGGATTTTGAGGACGTGCTGCTGGAGCAGGAACTGCTGAAAGAGTGATTCCGAACCCTTCGCCACTGTGGTATTCTTATAGTATTTACCGAATGGGGGAGTATCATTGAAACGAGGGATCGGTTTTCTTCTCCTTTTCGTCATGTTCGCTTCCCTGTCTGTCCTGTTCATCAGCATCAGCCAGCAGGCGGCGGAAGCCCGGCGGATGAATGCTGCCGTCCGTGAGAATCTGCAGGCACTCCCCGTCCGCTATCCGGAGCCGATTGTTTTCCTGGATGCCCACGGCGAAGTCTTCCACGAAGACTATACCCAATTCCGCTCACCCTTGCCCTTGGGCGATATCCCCGTTTTCATCCGCCGGCTGTTCATTGCGAATGAAGATGCGGATTTTTATGATCACATCGGATTTGACGCGGGCGGAATTCTGCGGGCCATTGCGGCGAACGCGGAACGCGGCGGAATGAGCGAAGGGGCCAGCACCATTACACAGCAGCTGGCGCGGATGCGTTACCTGACTTCCGAAAAAACCTATGAACGGAAAGCGGAAGAGCTTTTTCTCGCGCGGAGCTTGGAGAGCAGTATGTCCAAAGATGAGATTTTTGAAGCTTATTTAAATGAGATGTATTTTTCAAATGGTGTGTATGGAATCGGTGCTGCCAGTCTGTACTACTTCAGCCGACCGCTTGCAGATCTTAATGAAGCGGAAATGGCTTTTATTGCGGCTATTCCGAATAACCCTTCCCTGTATGATCCCCTGAAGAACTTCAGCGCTACAAAAGAGCGGCAGGAAAGGCTGCTGGAAGCGATGCCGATTACTGAGGAAAAAAGGAACGCGCTGGCTGCCCAGTCGATCGTACTGAATGTCAAAACTAAAAAGACGGACGCCCCAGCCTATGCCTCTTTTGTGCTCAATGAATTACGGCAGCTGATCAGCGAGGCAGAAGGATTTTCTGAACAGCTCAGATCTGGATCGGCCCAGAAACGGGCGGCCGCCCAAAAAGCGCTGGATCTCGCCGTTTCGGATACACTTTCCCGTGGCGCAGTAATCGAGACGGCCATGCAGCCGGTGAAACAAGAGCAAGTGGCAGCAGCGGTCCGCCGGCATACAGCACCTCATCACGTTGAGGGCGCCGCGGTGGCCGTGAGCAATGATCTGCGGGAAGTTGCCGCCATAGCCGGCGGATCCCAATATCAAGAAGCCGGGTTCAACCGCGCCTATCAGGCCATTCGGCCGCCGGCGTCCGCTTTCAAACCGCTGGCCGTCTACGCTCCGCTGTTCGAGGAAACGCGCCTTCCCCTCTCTTCGAAAGTCAGCGGCGGTCCATATTGTGCCGATGGATTTTGTCCGGACAATTACGGCGACGCCTGGTATGGAGAGGTTACACTTCTGGAAGCTTTCCGGAACAGTTATAACACGCCAGCGCTCCGACTGTTTCATTCAATAGGAGCTGAAAAAGTTTTCAATTACCTGGAACCGTTCGGCTTCGCCTATCTCACTTCCAGCGACAAGGGACCTGCGTCATCGATCGGCGGCCTGGAGCGCGGCGTCACCCCTTATGAGCTCGCGGGGGCTTATACGTCATTCATCGATGGATTTTACCGGCCGCCACGCAGCATCCGGAGTGTGAAGTCCAGAACCGGCGAAGTTCTGTACGAATGGCCGGAGCATGAACTTGCAGTCTGGCATCCGGAAACAGTCCGGAAAATCCGCATCATGCTCGCTGAGACTGTGAAAAGCGGCACTGCTGCATCTGTCATGGAGTCGACATCCTATACAGGCGCAAAAACAGGGACGACAAATAATTTTCATGATTACTGGATTGCCGGACTGAATGACCGGTATACGGCAGCAGTCTGGGTCGGCACAGACACACCTGAAAACCTTCAGCGCCTGGAAAGGCAAGAACTTCAGATGGCCATTTTTTCCGAAGTCCTAAAGCCAGTCCGATACTAGCCCTGCGTTGCCTGAAGAAATCACTCCGGCGGACAGATTTTGATTCATCATTATAACGATAAAAAGCCTGTCTGCTCACAGACGGGCTTTTTTAGGCGGAGATCATGATTCCAGGAAAGGAAGGCTGTTCACGAGACCATTGTATATCCGCAGCGCTGCATAAATCACCAGGGCACAGAACAGGCTCCATGCAAGAATTTCGAACAGAAGCACTCCAGCTGTCCCGGCCGCTCCCAATGCCGGACTGAATCGATATACAGTGAAGACGAAATAAATGAACAGACTGATGAAAAAAGAAGCCAGCAGCAGACTCCACGAACCGACAGCAGCGACAGAAATGAGCGCTCCGATGAAAGGGATAATCAACCCTGCTCCTCCCGGATTCACCTGAACAGTTTCGTGGTCCCGCATGAAAAACAGGAGACTCAGACTATGGATGGTTTCGGCCATCAGTTTCAGCGCTGCCAGCAGCATGAAGACAGCGAGGCTGCATATGATCAGCAAAAAGAGCCGGAGCTGAATATCGGACAAAAACTCCCGCATCCCGGTATAGAGTCCCACCTTTTTCAGCAGCTCCAGCGTTTCCGTGACCGCGAAAACACCGAATGTCAGGCTATACAGTAAAATCGTGATGAATGGCATATATCCGTACAAATAAGGGTTTTTCATCTTTTATCTCCTATGTCACTATCCGATGCTTATCCACTATATCGCCACAAATCGCTTTCATTCAAGTCCTTTAGCGTGCCAGCAATGCAAAGCGCTCTTTTTTACGTTATACTTTTTTTGTTACGCGTTCTACAGAAGGGAAGGAGGATTCTATTGACACCTGTGTTTTTTGTTTTTCTGCCTATTGTCCTGGCATTTTTTATTCCGATTCTGTTTAAAAAACTTCCTCAAATCCATACCGGCTGGTTCGTGCTTGCCGCGCCTTTGTTCTTAGTGGCGTATTATGCAGCGTTCCTGCCGGGATCGGCTGCCGGGGAAACGGTCACTTCATCATTCAGCTGGATCCCCTCCCTTGATATCGCCATCAGTTCTTATCTGGACGGATTGAGTCTGCTGTTTTCTTTGCTGATCACCGGCATCGGCTCGCTCGTCGTCCTCTACTCCATTTTCTATTTGGATAAGAACCGTGAGCAGCTGCATAACTTCTATGTATATTTGCTGATTTTCATGAGTGCGATGCTCGGGGTCGTCCAATCTGACCACCTTATTTCCCTCTATTTGTTCTGGGAGCTGACGTCCATTTCATCTTTCCTGCTGATCGGCTACTGGTATACGCGGGACCGATCTCGATTCGGCGCGATGAAATCGATGCTGATCACCGTTTTCGGCGGGCTGATGATGCTCGGAGGATTCATTCTTCTCTATCTAATGGGCGGTACATATTCCATACGGGAATTGATTGCGCAGGCACCGGAAATCGCTAACCATGATTTGTTTGTATGGTCACTCATTTTAATTTTGCTGGGTGCATTCACGAAATCCGCACAGCTGCCGTTTTACATCTGGCTGCCGGATGCCATGGAAGCACCGACACCGGTCAGTGCCTACCTCCATTCCGCGACGATGGTCAAAGCCGGCTTGTATGTGGTCGCCCGGTTCACGCCGATCTTCGCTGTCTCACCTGTCTGGATTTGGCTGGTCACCGGTATCGGCCTCCTGACCATGACGTGGGCTTCCTTTTTCGCGCTGAAGCAGCGGGATTTGAAAGGGATCCTGGCGTTTTCGACTGTCTCCCAGCTCGGCCTCATTATGTCGCTGCTCGGAGTGGCATCGGTGGCATTCCATGTCGATGGAGCGGAAAGTACGGTTTTCAAGTACGCAGCTTTCGCAGCCATCTTTCATTTGATCAACCATGCGATGTTCAAAGGGAGTCTGTTCATGGTGACGGGCATCATCGATCACGAAACCGGGACACGGGACATCCGGAAGCTCGGCGGTCTGATGGGAATTATGCCGGTCAGTTTCACGCTGGCGGTCATCGGCTCATTATCAATGGCCGGATTGCCTCCATTCAGCGGCTTCTTGAGCAAGGAAATGTTTTTGAGGGCAATGCTGTCGCTGACCGAGTTCGATCTTTTTTCATTTGAGACATGGGGCATCCTTTTCCCGGTCATTGCTTGGATCGGCAGTGTCTTCACGTTCATTTACAGCTTTTATTTTGTATTCCATACATTCGCAGGCGAACATAAACCGGAGCTCTTGCCCAAATCCGCGCATGAAGCTCCGTTCGGAATGCTGATTTCCCCAGCTGTCATGGCGGCATTGGTCGTCATTTTGTTCTTCATCCCGAATTTGCTTGCGGTCTGGTTCATCAAACCGGCAGTTCTGGCCATCCAGCCGTTCCTGTACAATGCACCGGGAGAGATCGATGTCCACGTCTCTGCCTGGCATGGGCTTCAGCCGGAGTTTTTCATGACGTTAGGCATTTATGCGGTCGGCGGTCTGATGTACTGGACCCTGCGGAAGTGGCAGCGGATATATGATGTCTTTTCGCACACATATTCGCTGAATGGCCTGTATGATTCACTCATCTATTTGAGCGATGCAGGCATGAACCGCCTCTCCGGCTTATATATGACCGGGTTCATCCGGAACTATCTCGTTTACATGTTCGGGTTCCTGATCCTGATCACACTCGGAACGCTCGGTGTGTCGGATGCGTTCGAGTTCGACTTGACGGGAACTGCTCCTATCCGAGCGTATGAAGTCATTCTCGGAATCGTCCTCGTCGCGGCGACCGTGACGATCCTTATGGCGAAGTCGAGACTGACGGCAATCATTTCGCTTGGCGCGGTCGGCTATACTGTCGCCTTGTTCTTCGTCATTTTCCGGGCTCCGGATCTTGCGCTGACACAGCTTGTTATCGAGACGATTTCGGTCGCCCTGTTCCTGCTCGCCTTTTATCACCTGCCGCAGCTCAGCCGCCACGAAGAACGGATGAAGTTCCGGTTCGGCAATGCACTGGTCGCGCTCGGTGTCGGAGTCACTATGTCGCTGGTCGCTTTCAGTGCACAAGCCCAGAAAGCACTTCCGTCGATATCCGAATATTATAAGGAAACGGTTTACACGGAAGCCGCAGGCGGCAATATCGTCAACGTCATCCTCGTGGATTACCGGGGATTTGATACACTGTTCGAAATCACTGTCCTCGGCATCGCCGCGGTAGCAATTATCGGGATGATCCGGCTGCGGCTGACAAGAAAGGAAGATGTGAATGAGAAGCAATGATGTAATCATCCAGACAGCCACAAAAGCAGTCGTTTTCATCATCCTGCTGTTCGCCATCTACATCTTCTTTGCCGGACATTATTCACCCGGCGGCGGATTTGTCGGAGGCCTGCTGGCCGCTGGCGCACTGGTCCTGCTCATGCTCGCGTTCGATATTGAAACGGTCAACCGGATCATACCGGTCGATTATGTGCAGATAGCAGCAGCGGGGCTGCTGATATCGCTTGGAACGGCTGCAGCTTCTATCCTGTTCGGTGTGCCTTTTTTCACGCACGCCCACACATACGTTTACTTGCCGCTTCTCGGTAAAACGTCTTTTCACAGCGCCACTCTGTTCGATCTGGGGGTTTTCCTGGTTGTGGTTGGTGTGACGATGATTATCATTCAAACGATTGGAGAGGATGAATAGTGGAAATTTTCATGTCCGTCCTCATCGGATTTCTGTTCATGGCAGCCGTTTACCTGATGCTGTCCAAAAGCCTGCTCCGGATCATTATCGGAACAGCTGTACTCAGCCATGGGGCTCACCTACTGATCCTGACGATGGGCGGTTTGGGCGGCAGAAAGCCTCCTGTTGTCGCGGAGGGAGTGACGGTGGCGGATTACGCAGATCCGCTTCCCCAGGCACTGATCCTGACTGCAATCGTCATTTCGTTCGCTGTCACTTCCTTTTTCCTTGTATTGGCTTATCGGGCCTATCAGGAATTAGGTACCGACAATGTCAATTTAATGAGAGGAACTGAAGACTATGATTAACCTGCCTTTAATTCCTCTGCTGATTCCCATGCTGTTTGCAGTCATTCTGCTGTTTTTCCCGAAGCGGATCATCCTGCAGCGGGCGGTTGCGACCGGTGCGCTCGCATTGACTGTCCTGGCTTCTTTCTGGCTGATATATGAAGTCTACACGGGCGGCATTCTGGCAGTGACGCTCGGAAGCTGGCCGGCACCGTTCGGCATTACACTTGTTTCGGATCTGTTTTCCGCCCTCCTGGTGTCGACATCATCCATCATTACGCTGTTTGTCGTTCTGTATAGTTTCGAGAGCATAAGGAAAGAGCGGGAGAAATTTTATTATTATCCGGGGGTCCTGTTCCTGCTGACAGGTGTGAACGGCGCATTTACGACAGGTGACATCTTCAATCTGTTCGTATTTGTCGAAGTCCTCCTTATGGCCTCTTACTTGCTGATCGTCCTCGGAGGCGAAAAGGCGCAGCTCCGTGAATCGATTAAATACATTCTGGTCAATGTGATTTCTTCGGCACTGTTTGTTTCCGCGGTCGCTTACCTTTATTCCGTTACAGGGACACTAAGCATGGCAGACCTGGCCGTGAAAATACCGCAGATTGAAGCGGTCGGCATCTTGACCGTCATCGCCGTCCTGTTTCTGGTAGTGTTCGGCTTCAAAGGCGCCATTTTCCCGCTCTATTTCTGGCTGCCTGGTTCTTATCATGCACCGCCCATGCCGGTGCTGGCCCTTTTCGGAGCCTTGCTGACAAAAGTCGGGGTGTATGCCATCATCCGCACTTATACGCTCTTTTTTACAATGAACACGGGATACACCCATGAACTGCTGTCCATTGTCGCTCTTCTTACGATCGCCGCAGGGTGTATAGGCGCCCTTGCGTATTTCGATGTTAAGAAGATCATCGTCTATAACATCATCATTGCAGTCGGGGTCATTCTGTTCGGTGCAGCACAGCTGACGGAAGCGGGCATCGACGGAGCCATCTTCTACCTCATCCATGACATGATGATCAAAGCCGCCCTGTTTTTCCTTGTCGGAATCGTTGCGATTCTGTTCGGCACTTCCGACCTTCGGAAAATGGGCGGTCTCATGAAGACCCGACCCGCCTTGGGCTGGTTCTATCTGATCGCCGCCTTCGGCCTGGCCGGCATCCCGCCTCTCAGCGGATTCCCCGGCAAACTGCTGATTGTCCAAGGAGGATTCGAGGATTTGAAATTATGGGGAAGCCTGTTCGTCCTTGCCTCCTCCCTGCTGGTCCTGATGAGTGTGATCCGGATTTTCCTTTACGCGTTTTGGGGAGACCCCGTGGAAACAGTTAAAATCAAAGAACCGGTATTCCGGCGGATGTTTTATCCTGCAGCAGGCATGGTCATTTTGACGATCGTTCTCGGAGCTGGCGCAGAATGGTTCATGCCGCTGATCTCAGGCGCGGGGGAAGTTCTCTTGAATCCATCCTTCTATATCGACGCGGTCCTAAAGGAGTAGATGTCAATGTCCGCTCAAATTCTGTTAAATTTTTTTCTGGCGCTCGTCTGGATGTTCTTGACGGTGTCTTTTACACCGTCCACATTCATCGTCGGTTACTTCCTGGGGCTGCTGCTTTTGCTCGGTATGCGCAGGTTTTTCCCCCAGCGGCTGTACGTACTCCGCATATGGGCGGTCATATCCCTGGTGTTCCTGTTTCTCAAAGAGCTGTTTTTATCCAGTGTGTCGGTGTTCCTGCTGATTCTTAAACCAAGGCTCGATATGCAGCCCGCCATTTTCGAGTATGAAACCGTCCTGAGGCGGGACTGGGAAGTGACGCTGCTGTCTTCCCTCATCACACTGACTCCGGGAACGCTCGTGCTCGCTGTATCCGACGATCAGAAGAAACTCTACATCCATGCCATTGATGCGGCCGATATCGAAGAAGCCGTCAAAAGTATTAAAGACACTTTCGAGCAGGCGATTCTGGAGGTGAGCCGTTCATGATCATATTTTTCTGGATATCCCTTATCCTTGTCAGCCTGTCCGTCGTCGGCTTGCTGATCCGGCTGATCAAGGGCCCGACAGTCCCTGATCGGGTCGTCGCGCTGGATGCGATCGGTATATCGCTCATTTCGATTGTCGCTTTGCTGTCTCTGATTTTCGAAACTGAGTTTTTTCTGGAAATCATTCTTTTGATGAGTATTCTGGCATTTATCGGGACAGCTGCGTTCGCGAAGTTCCTGGAAAGAGGTGAGGTTTTTGACCGGCGAAGTGATCGTTAACATCTTAACCATTCTGTTCATTTCCCTCGGCGTCATTTTCAGTTTGGTCACAGCTCTCGGCCTCGTGCGGCTGCCCGATATTTATACGAGGTCCCATGCTTCTTCTAAAAGTGCCACATTGGGAGTTCTCGGGGTGCTGGCAGGTGTCTTCATTTATTTCTGGCTGGCGGAAGGCCATTTCAATTCACGACTTATCCTGGCGATTGTCTTCCTGTTCATCACGTCGCCGCTGTCCGGCCACCTGATCGGACGGGCGGCTTATGTATCCGGTGTACAGCCGGCTAAAGAAACGGCGCATGATGATTTGAAGCAAGTGATTGCTGAAAAGAAACGGAACATGTAGAAAGCAGGCGGCAATCCTTTCGGGATTCCGCCTGCTTCTTTTTAACTGTTATTTGCTCTCCAGCTGCTCGACGAGCATCGCCAGCGTGCGCACCATCACACCGGTTCCGCCTTTCGGACCGAAATCATAGGCAGCCGGCGCATTTGAAGTGCCTGCAATATCCAAGTGGATCCACGGTGTCTCCCCGACAAACTCCCCGACGAAACCGCCGCCGAAAATCATATGGCCGTCTCTGCCCGGTGAATTGTTTAAATCAGCCACATCACTTTTCCTCAGCCGCTTTTTATCATTTTCCGTGAGCGGCAGCCGCCAGACAAATTCCCCTGATTCCTTCGATGCATTCAGGAAGGTTTCAAAAAATTCTTCATCGTTCGTCAGTACACCGGTTTTATCCATCCCCAATGCGACGATGACTCCGCCGGTCAGCGTGGCGACATCAATCAGCCGGGTTGCTCCCAGCCGTTTGGCATACGTAACAGCGTCTGCAAGCACAAGCCGCCCTTCAGCGTCCGTATTCAGCACTTCGATCGTTTTGCCGCTCAGGGAAGTGATGACGTCATCCGGCTTAAACGCATTGCCCGATACCATATTATCTGTCGCGCCGATGACCGCCATTACGTTTTTGTTCGGCCTCAGCTCGCCGATGATGCGCATCGCCCCCAGCACTGCTGCGGCACCGCCCATATCGCCTTTCATTCCCACGATCCCATCTTTCGGCTTCAGCGAATAGCCGCCGGTATCGAACGTGACGCCTTTACCGACAAGCGCAAGTGGATCGCTGAAGTCTTCGGTCGCTTTGTACTTTAGGACAATCAGCCGCGGTTCTTCCGAGGACCCTTGATTCACTGCAAGAATAGCGCCCATCCCGAGCTCTTCCATTTGAGCTTTTCCGAGGATTTCAGTTTCGAAGCCATATTCTTGGGCAAGTTCTTCCGCGTATTCCGCCATCCGCACTGCTGTCAGCACATTGGCCGGCATGTTCACGAGCGTCCGGGCTTCATTCACTGAATAGCCGAATGCTCTCCCGATTTCAGCAGCCGCGGTTGCATCTTCCGAATCTTCAGCTGTAAAAAGAAGCAGTTCATCCAAAAATGGGGCGGATTCGCGCTGATCGGTTTTCATCCCGGGGTATTCGTAACTTCCCAGTACAAGGCCTTCTGCTGTCAAATAAGCGGCATCTTCCGCAGAGATGCCAGCCGCTGTGAACGAATCGATATCGACCGCCACCGTTGCTGCACCTTCTTTTCGCAGCTTCTTCCCAGCCAGACCGAATGCTTCACGGAGCGTGTCTTCCTCCAGATCTGCGCGGTCACCAAGACCGATGAATAAAACTGAAGGGATACCGCCGGACAGCGCAGGCAACTGAGTGAGTTCTTTTTGTTCTGTCTTGATCGCCTTGCCCAGCCATCCTGCAAGACGGCCGTCAAAACGGCGGTCCAGTTCTTTCCTTCCCGTTGAATTCAGCGAATTCTTGTCGACGCCTGAAATCAGGATATCCGCCTTCAATGTTTCCAATTCAGTTACTCCGTGTATCTTCAAATTATCTTTCCTCCTGTTCAACAGATTCCTTTTAAGTTTATCATTCCGCCGGCTTTCCTTAAAGTTCGTGCCGCGAAGTTTCTGCTGTATTCATTATTGTCCGTTACCTATCTGTGATATACTGGCGGTAATTCGCTAATTCAACAGATTGAGAGGTTGTTTACTGATAATGGAGCTTTTGTCGAATTCCCCTCTGTGGCTTGCCTTTTTCGCCATCTTTTTCGCCCAGTTCATTAAAATCCCCATTTATTGGATGGTGACACGTGAACTGAACTGGTCGCTGTTCACTTCTACGGGCGGTATGCCGAGTTCCCACTCAGCTGCTGTTACGGCGCTTACTACCGCTGTCGCTTTCGAACACGGGACAGGTTCGACATTGTTCGCTGTAGCCGCTGTGTTTGCCGTCATCGTCATGTTCGATGCCACGGGTGTGCGTTTTCAGGCGGGGCAACAGGCAATCATTATCAACCAGCTGCGGGCCGATGTCCAGCTGTTCCTGAAAGAAAGCAGAAACTGGTCACAGAAGAAAGAAGAAGAAAAGATCATTGAATTGAAAACCCTTTTAGGGCATCTTCCCAGCGAAGTTTTTATGGGTGCACTGACCGGCATCCTTATATCCGTCACTTTTTATTTAGTGAACTGAAAAAATCCTTGCAGGAAATTCCCGCAAGGATTCCGGAGCGCCATCAAAACATGCGATAGCCCATTTTCCTTAAAATTCTCATGACAATGCCGGCAGTGACCGCACCGGCAAAACCGGCCGTCAGGATCGCGATATCGGCGGGCGCAAGTGAGGCTGCCCGATCACCGAGCAAACTGAACGACCTGCCAGAATCAGTGATATAATCAAAGAAGCCCACTTCATCAATAATCAGCAGCACCACCACCGGATAAACGATTGCCATAAACCACGTCACCCGCAGCAGCATATTCAGCAAAAAGCCGATTCCAAAGAACATTACAAAAAACAGCAGCATCGAAATAATGAGCTGCACAAGTGAAAAAGATCCTTCCATCCCATTCAACCTCCGTCATTTCCTTCATCAGTTTAACCGATTAACGGAAACCTTTCAATGAACCGGATGGCAGTTCACAGCTTTGCCATGAATAAGGAAAACCGGTCCTGACTTCAGGACCGGTTTCTCTGACATTTATTTTTTTCCTGATCCCGAGCAGCATGTGCAGGTTTCCGACCCCCCGAGCCGAAGCTGGAAATATCCTTTTCCTGAACAATATGGACAATCGTTGGCTGATACCTTCTTTTTGAAATTCATCTAAATCTCTCCTCTTTTTGTTTATAATTTTCTGATAATATATCACGCGACATTCTCCACCTGCAACCGAAAAAACCTGCTATGAAAACGAATACATAGCAGGTTTTCTTCATTATTCTCTCTAATCCTTTGTTTTTCAGATTGTTTTGAAAAATAGTTTATAAGCCGAATAACCAAATACTTCTCCCGGATCTTTTCCTTCGATGATCGGGTACCCGCTGCCAAGCTCATAACCGGCCATTTCCGTCAGCATTACGGACGCATCCGGATCTTCGACGATTTCACGGGGCGTCAGCCATTTCGCTTCTGCTATTTCTTTGGCCTGCGCCCGCAGCGTCTGTGCCGCACGGATTGGACGGAGTGAAAAGACCGCCATGTTATCACTGATTTCCCCGCGGATTACGCCGGACCGGAAACCGATCATACCCGTGACCGCACATTCCAATCCCGTCTCCTCTCTGACTTCCCGGAGAACGGCACTGTCCACCGTCTCATTGTGCTTAACAAAGCCTGCCGGCAATGACCATTTTCCCTTAAGGCCGCTGTAGCGTTTTTTTACGACCAGCCATCTTCCGTTTTCGTCTACCGCAAGACCGGCAACGCCCAGCCAGACGTTCCCTCGCTTATTTTCCGCCACTTGATCCACCTCCCTAGTACGCAAAAAGGCTCCCTGTCCGGGAGCCCGCATTTATGATTAAAAAACGTTCAGTTTTCCTTTTCTCATGACCAGTCCTGCCCCGCCGATCATGTAAAGGGCGCGGTTATCAATCATTTTCTTCAGGAAAGCCGCTTTTTTTCCAGTCACTTTCCGGTCGAAAGCGACACCGATAGCATCGTGTTCGCCGAGAGAGCAGACAGTGCCCTTCAGGGACGGGTGGAATTCATGCGTTTCCTGGCCGCGGGAAAGCGCGGCGATGTTCTTTGCACATTGCTCTGCCTGCTGGAGAGCTATTTGCGCTGTCGGTGGATATGGGCGGTTGATTTCTTCGTTGATCATCAAAGCACAGTCTCCGACGATGAATACATCCGGGTATCCGGGAGCACGGAGATCTTTGTCGACTTTCACCCGGGCGCGGTTGCTTTCAATCGGAGTTTCTTCAATCAAGCGGTTGCCGCGGATTCCGGCAGCCCACACCACAGTCCCTGCCTTGATGAATTCGGTCTCATCGTCGCCCTTCTTGATCATGACACCTTCAGGAGTGGCCTCGACGACCGGTGTGCCGATCGAGAATTCGATTCCCCGCTCTTTCAGCTGGCCGACTGCGTATTTCACGAGTTCTTCATCAAATCCTGGAAGTACCATCGGCGCTGCTTCCACACAAAGAATCCGGACTTTTTCTCTCGGAATATCGAATTCTTTGCACAGCTCTGGAATCCGGTTTGCCAATTCTCCAAGAAACTCGATGCCCGTAAATCCGGCGCCGCCGACTACGATCGTCAGCCGGCTGTCGTCCTTCACTTCTTCCGCTGACCAGACAGCGAATTGGTAATCGATGTGTTCACGGATGTACGTAGCCGCTCTGACATTGGCAATGGAAAGCGCGTATTTATCCAGTCCTGGGATGCCGAATGTCTCTCCTTCGAATCCAAGGGCGACGACGAGGTAATCATAGCTGAAGTCGCCCGCATCGGTCGCTACGCGCTTGCTGTCCACGTCAATTCCTTCAACAGTCGCTTTAACGAATTTCACTTTCACGCTATCGATGATGTTTTTAATATCGTAGCGCACCTCTTCCGGAAGAAGCGTTCCTGCTGCCGCTTCGTGGAGCCATGTTGTCTCGTAATGGTATTCATTATTATTGATGAGCGTAATGTCCGCTTCATCAGTCCCGAATTCCTTTTGAAGCTCAACAACGGTCTTCAATCCGCCGTAGCCAGCTCCAAGCACTAAGATTGACGGTCTTTTTAGCACAAGCGCAACCACCTTTAAGTTGATTTTAAATTCCGGAACAGTACGTTCCCGATTTGTCGTCTTTTGTTATTTTGACGATTTTCCCACCTTCTATATTAGCCCTTTTGACAGGTGATTTCAATAAATTGTTGGCCGGGGCGAATCGTCGGAATAAAACAAAAAACCGGCCGGAGCCGGTTTGGAATCAACAATTTTCAGGTGTCCCCTTTTTCGTTGCTGTACGGAAACTCGTTCCGCAGCCACAGGAAGCGATTGCATTCGGGTTATCGATGGTGAACCCGCCGCCCATAAGAGACTGTTTGTAATCAATGACAGTACCATTGAGGATGCCCGCATCGTCCTTCGCAATCAGGATCTGAAGATCATGCTGCTGATAAAGGTCATCATCCTGCCCTTGTTCTTTTTCGAACCCCATGCCGTACGTCAGTCCGCTGCATCCGCCGCCTTTGACAGCGACCCGGAGAAAGGAACCTTCTTCTCCGTTATTTTCAATCATTTCCTTGATCCGATAAGAAGCCGCTTCTGTAATTTCAACGATTTGTGTCACGTTTATCACTCCTCTTGAAATGTATCATAACAAGTCAGCGGGCACTTTTTCAAGAACCTGCTCCCGGATCTTTCCATTTTCCTGATTCCACGCCGCTTCTGTTGTGTCCATCCTTTATTCATAAAAAAAGCTGTCCTGGAACGTCATTTGCCATGACCATCCGGGACAGCTTCTTCCATTAAAATACTTGTTCCACTTCCACGACACCCGGTACTTCCTCCAGGAGTGCACGTTCAATGCCGGCTTTCAGCGTGATCGTCGAGCTCGGGCAGCTGCCGCAGGCTCCCAGGAGGCGAAGGCGAACAATGCCATCCTCTACATCCACAAGTTCGCAGTCGCCGCCATCCCGCAAAAGGAATGGACGCAATTTATCTAATACTTCCTGTACGTGGTCTTCCATCATTGCTTCGGTCATTCTTATCGACTCCTTTCATTATAATCATTATAATGTGATTAAGTGAAAAAATCCATTCTATTATCCGAAGGAGCTGCAAAAAATGACAAAAGAAATATCAATCGAAGTTTACGGAGCCGAAACAGTGTGCGCCAGCTGTGTGAATGCACCTTCTTCAATCGATACGTATGAATGGCTGCAGGCGGCAATTGCACGCAAGTATCCGAATCAGCCATTTTCAATTGAGTATATCGATATTGAGAAACCGCAGCAGGAGGAGCGGAAACAGGAAATCATCCGCCAAATACTGGACGATGAATTTTTCTACCCGCTTGTGCTTATCGAAAACGAAGTGGCAGGGGAAGGATATGTCCGCTTAAAGCCGGTGTGTCAGGAACTTGAGAAACATGGGTTCCAGCCGGCGTGACCTTCCTTCAAGCGGACATGCACCTGTCAGCCATTATGCCATTTGTACATCCACAGGACGCCTGACTTGAGCAGCCGGGCCACCCGTCCGGTGACTGTCCGGTCTGCAAGATAAGCGAACCCCTGCTTTTTACCGAGAGAACCGAGGAAACCTTTCAGCTTGATTTCCGGCATGTTCTCCGGAAGCGGTTCGCCTTCCCAAACCATTTTCAATACCTTGACGATCTGCTCCGCCTGCTCTTCCGCGAGCTGTGCTGAAGGGGCGAACGGGAGTGCGGCACAGTCACCGACAACATAGACGGAACTGTACTGCGGGAGCTGATGGTATTGGTTCACGACAAGACGGCCGCCTTTATCCGATTCGGTATCCATCGATCGGACGGCGCTTACCGGCTGGATGCCCGCGGTCCAGACGACCGCGTCCACCGGAATCGTCTCCTCATGGTTATACAGCAATTCGGGCTCGACTTTTGTAATATTCGAATTCGCCACCACGTCGACGTGGTTGTTTTCGAACCACTTCTGCACAAAATCGCTCATCCGTTCCGGAAAATCCCGCAGAATCCGCGGACTCCGGTCAAACAGCTTAATTGCCAGGTCCGGCCGGCTCTCTCTCAGTTCGCTGGCAAGTTCGATCCCGCTCAGACCGGCTCCGACGACCCCCACAGTAGCGCCTGACGGAAGACCCAGCAGTGTCTGATACGTTTTCCTGGAATTGCCGATCGTCTGGATGCTATGCGTGTACTCCGCCGCTCCAGGCACGCCGTGGTACTTGTCTTCACATCCCAATCCGATCACCAGATCGTCAAAGTCCACGATCCGGCCGCCATCCAGCAGGACTTGCTTATCTTCCGGCCGGATTTCCGTCACTTCGCCATTCACGATGTTCAGCCGGTCGTGTTCAGGAAAAGGGACACGGATTTCGTGGTCCGATGCAGTGCCGGCTGCAAGCGCATAAAATTCTGTTTTCATGCTGTGGAATGGTGTCCGATCCACTAACGTGATTTCAACATCTGAAGGAAGGCTGTTCGGCAACAGGCGCAGCAGAATCCGCATGTTGCCGTATCCGCCGCCCAGCAGTACTAATTTTCTCATAAAATTCTCCTCTTAATTCAGTGCTTGGTCGAAACATGGAATAGTGTTCCCACTCTTGAGTATATCTGATTGTGATAGCTTTCACAATATGCGCCCGGATCAATCAGTTGACGTTCGCATGGAAAAGAGGTAGCATGTCGATGGAACGAGGTGATTTGCGTGAATCCGATTGTTGAGTTTTGCATGAGCAACCTGGCAAACGGCTCTCAGCAGGCATTTGAACAACTTGAAAAAGACCCCGATCTCGACGTCATCGAATATGGGTGCCAGAGCTACTGTACGCAGTGTGCCACCTCTCTCTATGCGCTCGTGAACGGAGAAATTGTCGATGCTGATTCTCCGGAAGAACTGGTCCGGAAAGTCTATGAATTCATAGAGGAAAACCCTCTTTTTTAAGCCGCTGCTTCAGCGGCTTTTTATTTTTGGCCACTCCAGCAAGTTCTCAAGAAGGTAAGTCGGCGGCGGAGACATCTTTGCCGCTTCCGATGCCGGAGTCACACCCGTGTTTACATGGACCGTATCCGCACCTACCCGGATGCCGGCCAGAATATCCGTCTCGTAATTATCCCCGATCATGACCAGCTCTTCATTTTTGATTCCCCATTCTTCCATGATCGTTTCAAGCATGTGCTTCTCGGGTTTTCCGATAAACAGTGGCTGAACGCCTGTAGAAACGGCTACAAGCTTCGTGAAGGCCCCGTTTCCGGGCAGCATCCCTCTTTCGGAGGGGTAAGCCAGATCTTGATTGGTGGAGATAAAGACGGCTCCTTTCCGGACTTCCAGACAGGCAGTGGCCAATTTATCAAAATTGACGTCCGGATCCATTCCCATCAAAACGATATCCGCATTTTCGTCCGTCCGCTGAACCCCTTCTTTGTCCAGCGCTTCCCGGAGTCCGTCAGAACCGATCATGAATACGCTTTTTCCCGGATAGTTCCTGCGGATGTACTTAGCTGCCGCCACAGCAGAGGAAATGATCCGGTTTTCATCGGCTCTGATACCGAATTTCCGGATTTTCTCCGATTGCTGCTGCTGAGTCCGGGAGGCATTGTTGGTGACGAAGAAAGGCTCGATGCCTGCTTCCTGCAGCATGGAGACGAATTCCTTCGCCCCTTCAATGCCTTCATTCCCTCTGTACACAGTCCCGTCCAGATCGAGGCAATAAGCCCGGTAATCATTCATTCTGATTGCTCCGGTGAAAACGCCGACACAGGTCCTAACTCATCCGTCAAATAAGTCCGGACGGCCGGGCTGAACTGATTCAGTGATTCAAAAGCGTCTGACAATGTCCAGGTGATCACCTCATGATCAGCTGATGCAAATTCACGGACAAGAAGCGCCCGGATCTTAATGACCCGGATGAGCGGACCGTGCATCTCTTCTGTAATCACCCGCTCATCAAGCAGAATATCCAATATATCTTCGTAACTTCCCGGATCGCGCATAATAAACCCGTCGATCATGGCATTGCCGATATCGATGATGCATTCAATCACGTTATGGGCAAGCCGTTCCAGTGCCAATTCCTCGACCGGTCCTTCCCACTTCTCTTTTTTTCCATACAGGTCCAGCAGTTCCTCCATATATGAGAGGACCGATCCGATTTTTTTCCGGTCGACAAAATACATGGCTTCTTCCTCCAAATCTTCTGATGGCAAATTGATTTTATCCGTGTCCATCATATCACATTCGCTGCACAGACCGGCAAAAAACCGCAGCGGTTCAGTTCTCCGCTGCGGTCTTCTGATTTTCCGGTTCCTGCTCTGCTTTCCCTGACTTCTTAAGCACAAAATAAGCACAGCCAAAGTTACAGTATTCATACAAGTAATCCTGCAATGTACTGATTTTTGTATCATATGCCGATTTCGGGCTGTTGTCTTCGAAAAAGCCTTTCAGCCGAAGCTGTCCATAACCCCAATCACCAAGAATATAATCATACTTCAGCAGTATTTCACTGAAGCGGTCCCGAAGTACTTCTTCATTGAAGCCTTCCCGGTACTCTTCGACTATTTCATACTGCCAGCCATCGAGAATGATCATTCGGTTCACCATCCGTCTGCTGTCCGCTCATTTTTATTCGGGCAGCCTGATGTCAATTTATCACAAAGCCGCGTCCCGGACAACCGGAAGCAAAAACGCCTTCCCCTGAAGGAAGGCGCTTGAATCAGCTCTGCTTTGATTTTGAAACTGCGCTGATGATACTCGCAGCGAGACCGCCCCAAATAATGAGAATCCCGATGATCATCATGATAATAGCACTGCCTGTCATGTCTGGAACCTCCTTTTATTCTTCAGTGAATTCCGCATGATCGCGGTGCCATTTGCCAAGGGAGAAGATGATCCCAAGAACGAGTGCGCCGATGGCTACCAGCCAGCCCGACCAGAAAATGAAGCTGTTGGTATAGCCTTCGTAGTTTCCGGTTTCCGTATCGAACTGCTGAAGCAGGTTTTCGGTGAACAGACCGAACATCATGTAACCGAGAACAATCGGTGTGACGACGCTCAGACAAATCTTCCACCAGTTTCCAAGGCGGATATCCGAAACGAGATTGGCGTGTCCCTGAAGATCCGACAGTTTCCGGAAGGCCCATGCTACGAGGACAACCTCGATGAGTCCGATTAGCGCGATACCGAACTGATTGATAAAATAGTCTGTGACGTCGAGGAAGTAAAGGCCTCCGTTTGTCGAGAACAAAATGGAAATGACAGCTGCCAGTCCGCCAGCGATGGCGACAGCTTTTCTGCGTGAAGTCCCGAATTTCTCTGAAAAACCGGCGACATAAGTCTCCGTGATCGAAATGAGGGATGTAAGCCCTGCAAGTGTCAGCGACAGGAAGAACAAAGCACCGAACAGACCGTTCAGTCCCGGGAATTCATTGATGATCTGCGGGAAGACGACGAATGCCAGTCCGACTCCTGCAGTCGCTACTTCCGAAACATCGACACCGCTCTGCACAGCCATGTAGCCGAGTGCCGCGAAAACGCCGATACCGGCAAGGAGTTCGAAGCTTGAGTTCGCAAACCCTGTGATGAACGCGTTATTCGTGATATCCGATTTCTTCGGCAGGTAACTTGAATACGTGATCATGATGGCGAATGCGATGGACAGACTGAAGAAGATATGCCCATACGCCGCAACCCATACAGTCGGATTCATAATTTCCTCGAAATTCGGCTCGAAGAAAGCTGTGAGTCCGGCGCCAGCTCCAGGCAATGTAACCGCCCGGATGACGATGATCAGGAAAATGACGACGAGTGTCGGAATGAAAATCCGGTTCGCCAGTTCGATCCCTTTCTGGACCCCGGCGAGCAGAATGCCGAGCGAGATGATCCAGACAAGCACGAGCGGAATGAATACGCCCCACACGATTCCGCCGACTTCTCCCGGGGTTTCAGCGAGCTGCAGGAAATCCCCGAAAAGGAACGCTTGCGTATCCTCTCCCCATCCGAGATTGAATGAAAAAAGCGTATAACGCATCGACCAGGCGATGATGACAGCGTAGTATGTAGAAATGACAAATGATACGAGTATTTGCCACCAGCCGAGCCACTCCGCTTTTTTCCCTTCGAATCGGAAGAACGTGAGAGGAGCTGATCCCCTGAATCGGTGCCCCAATGTGAACTCCATGATCAGGATGGGAATCCCTGCTGTCAGCAAGGCGAACAAATACGGTATAAAGAATGCGCCCCCACCGTTTTCATAGGCCACATACGGAAAACGCCAGATGTTTCCGAGCCCGACAGCCGAACCGACAGCTGCCAGGATAAAACCGGCTCTCGTTCCCCATTGTGAACGTGCCATACTTTTTCCCCCTTCTTTGTTCCTATCTCTCCCCAAAGAGTAATAGGAAGTTTGTTTAAATTCAGATTATTTGACTAATCTAAAGTCAGTATAACGATGCTTCTAAATAAAGTAAAGGTCCTTTTTTGCAGTTTCACAAACTATAACAGGAATAAGAAAAAACCTCCGCAAAACGTGATAACCGCTTGCGGAGGTTTGCATTTTTTTAACTTGTTTGTTCGCTTAACGAAAGTCTTGCAGTTCTGCGGGACCAGAGGAAAAACAGTCCGGCCAGCAGGAGAATGACCGCAATCAGCGATACGGTGAGAGAGCCCGTCAGACCGATGACGAGGAATCCCGCTGCGGCTACCGCGGCTGCAGTCAACGCGTACGGAAGCTGCGTCACGACATGGTCGATATGGTTGCTGCCCGCCCCTGTCGAAGACAGGATCGTCGTATCGGAAATCGGGGAGCAGTGGTCCCCGAATACGGCGCCCGCCAAAACTGCCGAGAGGGCCGGCAGCAAGAGTTCCGGTGCCGTGCCGATCATGATTTCTCCGGCAACGGGCAAGAGAATTCCGAATGACCCCCATGACGTCCCTGTAGCAAATGCCATTCCTCCCGCCAGGACGAACAGGATGACCGGCAGCAGCCCGGCCGGAAGATCGGTGGCAGCCACTACACCCGAAAGGTATTCGCCCGTCTGCAGGGCGCCGATCAAGTACACCAATGCCCATGCAAGAATCAGGATCGCCACAGCGGTCCACATTGAACGGATCCCTGCAATGATTCCTTTACCGATCCATCCGAAGCTCGCTTCGCTGTTGCGGCCGATTTGAGCGGCATACAGCCCGATCGCAGTCACGGCGCCTGCAATTCCTCCTGCAAGCAAAGAAGCCGGAACGTCCGTATTCTCGAACATCGCCCAAATATCCAGCGTCTGACCGGCATTTTGATAACCGGTCCACAGCATGGCTGTGACAGTTCCTGCAACAAGGAGAATGATTGGAAGCAGAAGGTCCCGTACTTTTCCGTGGCCGTGTTCAGGGAATTCCTCTTTCAGTTCGCCGGGAATCGGCTTCTCCGGATCATACAGCTGCCCCTGGTGGATTGCCCGCACTTCATGTTTTTTCATTTCCCCGAGATCCGCATCTGTGAACGCGCTGAAGAAAACGATTGCGAGCGCAGCAATGACGTAGAAATTCATCGGCGCCATCCAGAGGAATGCTTCGAGAGCGGAATATCCGAGCAGTGTCTGTCCGGCAAGTATCGTGCCGACCATGCCGATGATGACTGCTCCCCAGCTTGATACGGGAGATACGACACAGACCGGTGCAGCGGTGGAATCGATATAATAAGCAAGCTTCGCCCGGGAAACGTTATACCGGTCGGTGATCGGCCGGGAAACCTGGCCGACCGCCAAGGCATTGAAGTAGTCGTCGATGAAGATCAGGATTCCGAGAAATACCGTCAGCAGTTTTGCTCCGCGTCTCGACTTCACTCGGCGGGATGCCCAGTCAGCAAAAGCGCGGCTTCCTCCTGACAGACTGACAAAAGCGGTGATGATGCCGAGCAGCAGCAGGAACAGTATGATGAAGACGTTATAGGCATTGAATCCGCCATCCCAGAATGTCACCGCAAAAGAGTTCCAGAGCGCCTTGGCGGACGCTGCCGGAGAGAAAGATTCCAGAATGAGGGCTGCGGCCAGAATGCCTGTCCCTAGCGAGAGCAGCACCCGCCGGGTCAGCAGGACCATCGCGATGGCCAGCACCGGCGGCAGTATTGAGAATAAGGTGTTTTCCATGAATTAAACCTCCTGTACGTTATTAAATGGGCGAATATGGAAACAAAAAGAGCCGGCTGATTCCAAATGGGAGTCAGTCGGCTCTTCAGTATACCGGCGTGCTGTCCGCAGCCGGTTTCCGTAGCTCTCCATACAAGCGGTGTGCCTGCATGACAGTTCCATCCTTGTTCAGGATGGCCCCAGCCCGGTCTCTGGTGACTCCAGACGACCGGCTTCGGCAAAATCCCCTTTCCCGCACGTTCAACGTTGTCATCCTCACGCGCGGTACTGATAAATTTTGCAGCCTCTACCCATCAGTATTTAATTCATAAAAATCTTACCAGCTCACCGCTGATAAATCAAGCCCTGACATTAATAGCGCTGTTTAAAATACCTGGCGAACACATCACGCAGAAATTCTGGCATGAAATAGGTCTTCTGAGCCCGCTTCAAAGAAGGGAAGAAATGGCCGAACGTGAACATATCCAGTGTGATCAGACGGTACATCCGCTCATTATCCGCCTCTTCCCCATTCACTTTCAGCACATGGTTTTCCATTTTGAGGCCGCCGTGTATTATTTTCCCCATCACACTCCCTCTGAATCCGAGGCCTTTCAGCTGAATTTCCGGCCATTCGCTGTTCAGGGACTGGAGAAAAATCTCACGGAGCTCTGCGCCTGTAAGTTCAATTAAGCACGGGTTGATGGGATGCGGAAGCATTTGGTGGAAATCGAATCGGGTCACGTTTCCGGCAGGCAGGTCTTTTAAAAAGATGCCGGCATTGAACAGCACACATTCCGCCCCGGAAAAAGAGAGGAGCGCTGCCGAAAATTCATCCGCAAGTTCAGAATCGGCGAACCATTCCGCTTTCAGTGGGCGCGAATTCCGGAAAACCGGCTCACTCAGCAATTCCTTCCCCCGTTTCATCAGTTGCCGATTAAACTCCGGATTCGGTTCAGGGAGGCTGGAAGTTTCGATCAGTTCAGCTTTACTTTTCTGTTCCAAGCCTCCAATCGTGATATGACCGATGTAACTTCCGAATTTACCGGCTGCTCCCAGCAAAATCCCGTTAATCTCTTTTCCTTCATGAAAAATGTGGTGAGTATGGGCGCCGAGGATAATGTCGATATCCCGGCTTTCCTCGGCAAGCAGTTCATCTTCCCGGATTCCGAGATGGGATAAGCAAATGACGAGATCCGTCTCCGTCTTGATGGACGCAGCGGTCTCGATGAGTGTTTCTCTGCCGTACGTCACTTCCCAGCCGAGCCGTTCGTAAAATGGTGTGAATTCTGCTGTCGCACCGATCAGCCCGATGCGCGTTCCGCTCGGTGTGGTCATGATATGATACGGTTTCGCCCATGACGGCCGGGTTCCGTCTTCTGCAAACAAGTTCCCGACAACCACTTCGAAGTCGGCCTGGGTGTACAGGTCTTCGAGCTCTTCTTTCGTCAGAGTGATGCCTTCGTTGTTGCCGATGGTGACAGCATCATATTCGGTGTCGTTCAGAAGCTCTATATTTCCGCGTCCTGCCGTCGCTTCGGTATACGGATGTGAACGGTCGATATGGTCGCCGACATCGAGCACAAGGCACGCTTCCCCCGCTTCTTCATGCCAGCGCTTGCGTTCCTTGAGGAATGCATGAATACTGGGCCAATGCTCGAAATGGCTATGCAGGTCGTTTGTATGATAAATGTGTATAGTCTCTCGCAAGAAAATCACCAAATCCCTTCGAAAATGGACCGGATTCCTAAAATGAGCAGCACGATCCGGAGTATGGTCACAAGCACATCGGAATTTAGCCGCTTATTCAGGGAGGCGCCGATTTTTGCTCCTGCATAGGCGCCCGGCACAGCGGCCGCCGCATACAGCCAAGGCACATTGCCGAGTGAAATATGCGTAATGGAATTGACGATGGCTGACAAGAACACCATCAGCATCGACGTCCCGACCGCCACATGCGGCGGAAACAGGAACAGAAGGATCATTGCGGGGACCAGGATGGAACCTCCCCCAATTCCGAACAGACCCGATGCAAATCCGATTCCGAACGTCAGCAGCAGAGCGAACCAGACCGGATATCCATATGTATACGTCTTTCCCTGCGGATCGGTAAACGATCGTTTCTGCCCGCGCCTGACGAACCATCCGACCGGCTGCAGACGCCCCCTGAGCAGCAGGAGCGCGGACAGCACGACCAGCAGGATTCCAAAGTAAAGGTTGAAAGCCGGCAGCTCCAAGCTTTTGTTGACGAAAGCCCCCAAAACCGTACCCGGGGCGCTTCCTGCAAAGAAAATGAAGCCGCTCCGGTAATCAACCGTTTTCACTTTTATATACGACAGCACAGATGATAATCCGGTGAAAATCATGGCAATGACGGACAGACCGACCACACGCTGGGGAGACAGTTCCGGAAAAAAAGCCAGAAGGGACGGCACGAGAATCACACCGCCCCCCAGCCCGATCAGTGCGCCGACAATACCCGATAACAGGCCGATCAGCGCAAGCAGGCCATATTCCATCAGTCTTCTCCCTCGAACAAATCGATCTGCTTCGGCGCTAGGCCGGTATGACTGATATCATTCAGCTTCTGAAAAAGTTTCGCGTTGGCTGCTGCGTGCCCCCCTGAATTATTATTGAAAATCAAGTAGACCAGCTCTGCCTGTTCTTCCAAGTGATCGGTTTCGCCACTTAATTCTTTCAGTTCTTCTTCTGAATAGTCGTATAGGTAGCGGACTTCACGCCATTTCTCATTGCTTCCGCCCGTTTTTCGCCAGCCGGCCGTATTGCGTCCATGGAGACGGACAAGAACTTTATCTTCCCGTGTAGCGACCGGAACGAACGGAATCGATCCTTCACCCGCCTGCGGTTCATCACAGACAGAGTGGATCAGTCCATTTTCCCGCAGAAAACCAAGTGTCTTTTCACGATACTCGGGGGAATACCAGGATTGGTGGCGGAATTCGATCGCCACATCAAATCCTCTCAATCTCTCTGCCGCATCCCGGATTTCCGCCACATTTTCCCTCCTGCAGTCGAACCAGGGCGGATATTGGAGCAGGATCATGGCAAGTTTACCGGCTTCCTGCATCGGTCCCATGGAAAGACGGAAAGCCTGGAACATGTCTTCCCGGGAATCGAATGGTATTTTCCCGCGCTGATGGCCGGTCATTCCTTGGTAAGCTTTAACAACGAATTGGAATTGTTCCGGAGTTTCACCCAGCCACTTCCGGATGTTGCGTTCCGGCTGCACCGCATAAAAAGTTGAATCGAGTTCTACAATCGGAAAATGGGTGCTGTAATCTTTCAGCTTATCCGTTTTTTTGGATTCGGGGCTGTATACATCCGGATGATCGCCCCATCCGGTCAGTCCTGTATAGATCATTTTTCAGCCTCCTGCTCTTGACAGTTCTATCATAGCATACCGCGGCACTCTCAGCCTTAGAGCCGCTTTGTTCTGTTTTCCCATGTATGGACGAACAAAAACCCGGCGCGCGGCCGGGTTTTTGGGTTCCTAGTATAAGCGATTATCCGATGGATCCTTCCATCTCGAACTTGATGAGGCGGTTCATTTCGACCGCATACTCCATCGGCAGTTCTTTTGTGAAAGGTTCAATGAAGCCCATGACGATCATTTCCGTCGCCTCTTCTTCGGAAATCCCGCGGCTCATGAGATAGAACAGCTGCTCTTCAGAGACTTTCGAAACTTTCGCTTCGTGCTCGAGAGAGACATTGTCATTCAAAATCTCGTTGTATGGAATCGTATCGGATGTCGACTGATTATCCATGATCAGCGTATCGCACTCAATGTTCGATCGTGCGCCGTCAGCTTTCCGGCCAAAATGGACGATTCCCCGGTACGATACCTTCCCGCCTTGCTTGGAAATCGATTTAGAGACGATCGTAGACGACGTATTCGGCGCCAGGTGGATCATTTTCGCGCCGGCATCCTGGTGCTGGCCTTTACCAGCGATTGCGATCGACAGCGTCATACCGCGAGCGCCTTCGCCCTTCAAGAACACAGCCGGATACTTCATGGTCAGTTTCGACCCGATGTTTCCGTCGATCCACTCCATTGTCGCATTCGCTTCGCACGTCGCACGTTTTGTCACGAGATTGTAAACGTTATTCGCCCAGTTCTGGATAGTGGTATAGCGGCAGTAAGCGTCTTTCTTGATGATGATTTCAACGACCGCACTGTGGAGCGAGTTGGTGGTGTAGACAGGAGCTGTACAGCCTTCTACATAATGCACGCTCGCACCTTCATCAACGATGATGAGTGTACGCTCGAACTGCCCCATGTTCTCGGAGTTGATGCGGAAATAAGCCTGAAGCGGCGTTTCCACTTTCACACCGGGCGGGACATAGATAAATGAACCGCCGGACCACACCGCCGTGTTAAGCGCAGCGAATTTGTTATCCGCAGCCGGAATGACAGTGCCCCAGTATTCTTTGAACAGGTCTTCGTTTTCACGGAGCGCCGTATCGGTATCTTTGAAGACGATGCCCATTTCCTCAAGGTCTTCCTTCATGTTGTGATATACAACTTCCGACTCGTACTGAGCGGATACACCAGCCAAATACTTCTGCTCCGCTTCCGGGATGCCAAGCTTATCGAATGTCTGCTTGATTTCCTCCGGCACTTCATCCCATGAGCGCTGCGTCTGTTCGGAAGGTTTCACGTAATACGTGATTTCATCGAAATTCAGTCCGTTCAAGTCGCCGCCCCATTGAGGCATCGGCATGGAATAAAACAGGTCGAGCGCCTTGAGACGCGATTTCAGCATCCATTCCGGCTCATTTTTCATCCGTGAAATTTCCTCGACAATTTCCTTTGTCAGTCCGCGTTCTGAACGGAAGATGGAAACGTCTTTATCGTGGAAACCGTATTTGTAATCGCCGATCTCCGGCATTTTTTTAGCCATGATCGTTCCTCCATTCGTTTTATGGGTTCTGTACGCCTTTCTCCATCGCTTTCCAGGCTAATGTCGCACATTTGATGCGTGCCGGGAATTGGGAAACCCCTGACAGGGCTTCGATATCCCCCAAATCGATGGAGTCGTCATAATCTTTTCCGAGCATCATGTCCGAGAAGATTTCTGACAGTTTCAGCGCCTCAGCCACTTCTTTCCCTTTGACCGCCTGTGTCATCATGGAAGCCGAAGCCATGGAAATCGAACAGCCTTCGCCATCGAATTTCGCATCTTTCACTTTTCCTTCTTCCACTTGCATCGTGAGATGGATCCGGTCTCCGCACGTCGGATTATTCATCTCGACTGTAATTCCGCCATCTTCAATGCTTCCTTTATTACGCGGCGTTTTATAATGATCCATGATCACACTCCGATAAAGCTGATCGAGGTTATTAAAAGACATCGCTGAAATACTCCTTTGCTGTCCGCAAGCCCTCTGTCAGCCGGTCCACGTCTTCCAGACTGTTGTAGAGATAGAAGCTTGCGCGTGCTGTCGCTGTGACATCCAGCCACTTCATGAGCGGCTGCGCACAGTGATGGCCCGCCCGGACGGCGATTCCATTCATATCAAGAACGGTCGCCACATCATGGGGATGGACTTCCGACAGATTGAATGTCACCACTCCGGCCCGCTTCAACGGGTCAGCCGGTCCGTATATGGTCAAGCCGTCGATTTCACTCAGCCGTTCCATGGCGTAAGCCGCCATCTCGTGCTCGTGCTGCTCGATGTTCTCAAGCCCGATTTCATTCAGGAAATCAATGGCCGCACCGAGGCCGACCGCCCCTGCGATAATCGGCGTACCGCCTTCGAACTTCCAAGGGAGCTCTTTCCAGGTGGAATCATACAGCCCGACAAAGTCGATCATTTCGCCGCCGAACTCGACCGGTTCCATCGCTTCCAGAAGGTCTTTTTTGCCATACAGGACGCCGATCCCTGTCGGACCGCACATTTTATGACCGGAAAAAGCGAAGAAGTCACAGTCGAGCGCCTGGACATCCACTTTCAGGTGAGGCGCGGCCTGCGCTCCGTCCACGACCATGATCGCCCCATTGTCGTGAGCGATTTTTGTCACTTCACGGATCGGGTTCATCGTTCCAAGTACATTCGATACATACATCATGGAAACGATTTTCGTATTCTCAGTGACGGCAGCGCGGACGTTTTCCAAAGAAATGGTCCCGTCATCTTCCAAGTCGATATATTTCAGCACCGCTCCCCGTTCCTTAGCCAGCTGCTGCCAAGGGATGATATTGGAGTGGTGTTCCATATAAGTGATGACGATCTCGTCGCCTGCCTGAATATTCATGCGTCCGTATCCTGATGCGACTGTATTGATGGCTGTGGTCGTCCCCCGCATGAAAATCACTTCTTCAGTCGAAGCGGCGTTTATGAATTTCCGCACTTTTTCCCGTGCGCCTTCATAGCTCTCTGTCGCCCGGTTCCCGAGGGTATGGACGCCTCTGTGGACATTCGAGTTATCGAGTTCGTAATATGCTTTCAGCGCTTCGATCACTTGCACAGGTTTCTGTGAAGTCGCTGCACTGTCGAGATACACGAGCGGATTTCCGTTGATTTCCTGGTCCAGGATCGGGAAATATTTTTTCAGTTCCTGACTGATCATTAGCGGACTTTCCTTTCGATGACCTCCGTCAGCTGCTTTTTGACGCCTTCGATCGGCATGACATTCACGACCGGCGCCAAGAAACCATGGATGACGAGGCGTTCTGCTTCCTGTCTTGAAATCCCGCGGCTCATCAAATAATAAAGCTGCAGCGGATCCACCCGTCCGACAGAAGCTGCGTGACCGGCCGTCACATCATCTTCATCGATCAGCAGAATCGGATTGGCATCGCCGCGCGCGCGTTCACTCAGCATCAAGACCCGCGACTCCTGTTCAGCATTGGCTTTCGTAGCGCCATGTTCGATCTTACCGATTCCATTGAAAATCGATGATGAAGAATCTTTCATGACCCCGTGTTTCAAAATCTGTCCATCGGAGTTCTTGCCCCAGTGGATGACTTGCGTCGTGAAATTCTGTTTCTGGTTTCCGCGGCCGACCACTACCGACTTCGTATCGCCGACGGAATTGTCACCGACCAGCAGGGTGGTGTTCTCTGAAATCGTGTCGCTGTCACTCATCAGACCGAGCGCCCATTCAATGGAAGCATCCCGTCTGGCAAGGCCTCGCCGGTTTACATAGGATGTGAAGCCTTCAGCCAGGACATCGACCGCTCCGTATGTCACTTTCGCGTTATCTTCCGCAATGACTTCCGTTATGATGTTTGCCAGCCCCTTCGCATGGGGAACAGTGGAAATATAATTTTCAACATATGTCACCTGGCTGTTTCTGTCAGCCGCCAAAAGGACATGGTTGAAAAGCGACGCTTCTTCATTATCATGCAGGAAAACGACCTGCACCGGATCTTCGATCACGACATTCTTCGGCACGTAAAGGAATACTCCGCCGTTGAGAAGTGCCGCATGCAGTGCTGTCAGCTTGTGTTCATCCCGTTTGACGCCTTCCGACATAAAGTACTTCTCCACGAGTTCACTGTGTTCCCGGACTGCAGTGAAGATATCTGTCAGAATGACCCCTTTTCCGGAAAGCTCTTCGGACAGTTTCGTGAAGGCAGGTGTGTTGTTCCGCTGGATGTAGACGTTTTTCTGTTCCGTGCCGACGAGTGCCTTCACTTCTGCAGGAAGGTCCTCCAAGGAAGCGAAAGGCTCGCTTTCTGTATTGTGGACCGGAAAGTCCGTGAAATTCCAGTTTGCAATCTTTGTTTTATCCGGCTTTGGAAGCGGAAGCTCCTCTGCAGCTGCGAGCGCATTTACACGGAGTTCCGTGAACCAGTCCGGCTCATTATTTGAAGCCGAGAAAGACCGTACGTCCTGCTCGGTCATTTTTGAATTCGTTTCGACAGTCACCATTCGTCTCTCCCCTCCGTTTATGCTTGACCTACTGTTTCATCTTCGATGCCGAGTTCTTCTTTGATCCAGTCATATCCTTCGCTTTCAAGTTTCTGGGCAAGTTCAGGTCCGCCAGACTTTACGACACGGCCCTGCATCATGACATGGACATGGTCCGGCGTGATGTAGTTCAGGAGCCGCTGATAATGAGTGATGATCAGGCAGCCGAAGTTCTCGCTGCGCATTTCGTTAATGCCTTTCGAAACCACTTTAAGTGCATCGATGTCGAGTCCGGAGTCGATTTCATCGAGAATCGCGAATTTCGGCTGGATCATCATCAGCTGGAGGATTTCATTCCGTTTTTTCTCCCCGCCGGAAAACCCTTCGTTCAAGTAGCGCTGCGCCATCTCCTGATCCATTTCCAGCAGGTCCATTTTTTTGTCCAGATCCCGGATGAATTTCATAAGCGGGATTTCATCGCCTTCTTCACGGCGGGAATTGATCGCAGAACGGAGGAAGTCAGCATTGGTGACGCCAGTGATTTCGCTTGGGTATTGCATAGCGAGGAACAATCCGGCTTGTGCGCGTTCATCCACTTCCATCTCGAGGACGTCTTCACCGTCTAGCGTCACTGTGCCTGAAGTCACTTCATATTTCGGATGCCCCATGATCGCTGAAGCAAGGGTCGATTTCCCGGTACCGTTCGGCCCCATGATGGCATGAATTTCATCTGTATTGATCGTCAGGTTTACACCTTTTAAAATTTCTTTTCCTTCAATTTCAACGTGCAGGTCCTTGATAACCAAACTTGACATATTTAACCCTCCAATAAATGTATGTTGAACGGAAATCCATTCTAAATTAGTATCATTCTAATCTTAACCGAAACACCATTCAGTAGCAAATCTTTGAGACATGTAAAAAGCGGCGGGAAATCTCGCTAAAAAGCCGATTTCCCGCCGCTGGTATCATTTACTGAGTAAAGCTCTAAAAAGATTTACTTTTCAATCATTTTATCCAATTGAGAATAAGGGCATATGAAAACCAGCACTGAAATCGCGCTGGTTTGGCAAGTCATTATCCGATGTCGTTCCGATGGATCTGCCTTTCCAGATTAGAGACGATTCGCTGCTCCTTGTTGTAGTCGCGCTCTCTCCGTTTCTCCACTTCAATGAGGAGCTCAGGGTCCTGTTTGTATTCGTTCATGCCGAAGCCATGTTTGTCCCTAAATGCCTGCTCCATCCTCTCTGTGCCATCATGTGAAGAACTGATAATGAATCATCCCTTTCGCTTCTTTTCGATATTTTAAAAATCTTACACCTCGATTATACCCTTCTTTGGCGGAAATAAACGAAATCTTTCCAATTTCATTCTTTTTACCTACGGATCCATTTCAAAAGAGCAAACAAAAAAGCCTGACTGAGTCAGGCTTTTTCGCTGGATCATCCGGCAACTTCGTTCATGAGGCTCGATGCTGCAAGACCGTATCCTTCCAGAATGCCGTTGAGGATTTCATCGGCTTCGGCAAAACGGGCATCCGCTTCTTCGAACGTCGTTTCACCGGCTCTGATCGCTTCCGCTTTCATTGTGTAAGCTTCCTGGATTGCAGTGAGAGCTTCTTCGATTTCAGCCTGGTTATCAGCCAGCGCTTCCGGAATCTCGATTGCTTCTACCGCTGCGGCTGCTTCTTCCGCAGAAACTGCTGCCGGTTCACGGAGCGCTTCCACTTCTTCAGCCGGAACTTCAGGATCCGCTGCAGCTGCTTCAAAAGCGTTCAGATCGGCATCCGCTGCATTGATCGTCTGGGAAACCGTCAAGTAGAACTGGACGAATTCAGAAGCTCCCTCTTCACTTGCAGCTTCTTCTTCAACCGGCTCTTCTTCTACTGGTTCTTCTTCGACCACTTCTTCTTCGACCGGCTCTTCTTCAACTACCTCTTCTTCGACCGGCTCTTCTTCTGCACAAGCCCCAAGTACCAGAGAGGCTGCAAAACTTACTGCCAACAGTTTCTTCATGATGACTCCTCCTAACTCTTTAGTACTACATCGTACCCATACTATCACAGCCATTTCCAAGAGTACAGTTTTGAGCAAATTGAAAGAAATGAACGAATTATCCAAATCCATCCACCGGGATTGAACAAGAATGATTTGTCTCCCCCCTGGAATCATCCAGTAAAAAAGGAACAGCTCCGATCGGGAGACTGTTCCTCAAACTTTGTTTTATTCGACCGGGACAACCGCGCCCTGCCATTCTTCCAGGATGAATTCCTGAATTTCATCGGACTTCAGAACTTCAACCAGCGCCTGAATGTCCTCATTATCTTCATCGCCTTCCTGGACCGCGATGATGTTAGCGTAAGGAGAATCGGAATCCTCGAGCGCGATGGCATCTTCCATCGGATTCAGGCCAGCATCGATGGCATAGTTGGAATTGATCAGAACCGCGTCCCCTTCGCCAGCTTCATACATTTGGACAAGGAGGGCAGCTTCATAATCCGCATCAAACTGCAGGTTCTTCGGATTTTCGACGATGTCGCTGACTTCCGCTTCAGTTTTTTCGACGCCTTCAGCCAGTTTGATCAGCCCTTTTTTCTCAAGCATCGCAAGGATCCGGCCGTGGTCCGCAACTGAGTTGCTCATCAGGATGGTTGCCCCTTCCGGAAGTTCATCCAGCGAGTCGTATTCCTTGGAATAAACACCGATCGGTTCGATATGGATTCCGCCCGCGTTGGCGAACTCGTAACCGAAGTCAGCGATTTGGGATTCCAGGTACGGGACGTGCTGGAAATAGTTCGCATCCAGCGTACCGGCAGCCAAATCTTTATTCGGCAGGATGTAATCCTGGTAAGTTTCAATTTCGAGATCGATTCCCTGTTCTTCAAGGAGCGGTGCCGCTTCTTCCAGAATCACTGCATGCGGCACGTTGGAAGCGCCGACTGTCAGTGTGGTGTTCTCTTCCTCTCCTGCCCCGGCTGCTCCGCATCCTGAAAGGGCAAGTGCGCTCAATACTGTTCCTGCTACAAATTTCTTCATGTGATAACTCTCCTTTTGTAATGGTCTTATGATGAATCTATAAAAACGGAAAGACTCCGCAGTTACCGTTTGTCGATACGGACGGTAAGAAAATCTCCGATATACTGAATGACGAATACAATGACCAGAATCACGACTGTCGCCGTCAGCGTCACGTCACCCCTGTTCCGCTGAAAGCCGTCGAGGAATGCCAGCGTTCCGAGTCCTCCGGCTCCGATGACCCCGGCCATGGCTGTATAGCCGACAAGGGCGATGGCGGTTACGGTGATCCCGGAAACAAGGGCGGGCAAGGATTCAGGCAAAAGCACTTTCCGGATGACTGTCCAAGTCGTCGCCCCCATGGAGCGGGCCGCTTCCAGGACACCTTTGTCGATCTCTTTCAGCGCGATGAGTACAAGGCGCGCATAGAATGGAGCTGCACCGATAATCAGTGCTGGCAAAGCTGCGTTAGGTCCCCGGATGGTGCCAATCAGAAATTGGGTGAACGGGATAAGCAGGATGATCAGGATGATGAACGGAATCGAGCGGAAAATATTGACGAGCGCTCCCGTCAGCCAGTTCACTACACTGTTCGCCCAAGCCTGATGAGGCTGGGTCAGGAACAGGACAATCCCTAGGATAAGACCGATGACAAAGGTGAAGAATGTCGCCATAGCGGTCATGTAGATGGTCTCCAAAGTGGCTGCCCACATATCTTGCCAGTCGACATTCGGCAGAAAATTTTCAAGCACCTGAAATCACCTCCGTCTGCACTTGGCGGTTTTCAAGGAATGAGATGGCAGATCGTATTTCGCTGTCCGGGCCCTTAAGCTGAAGAATCAATGTCCCGTATGCGCCGCCATGCGTCCGTGAAATGTTTCCCTGGATGATGTTCACATCGACCGGGTGGTTCCGGATCAGCTCTGTCAGCACAGGCTCTTCCGTCTGCTCTCCGATAAAACCGAGCCGGACCAATTCTCCTGCCGGATACGCCTCCCTCAGGCGGCGCACCGTTTCTTCCGCACCTTGCGCTTCCGTCACTTGGGCGACAAACCGTTTAGTGATCGGTTCACGCGGAGATTGGAAAATCGTCAGGACGTCACCGAGCTCCACCACTTTCCCGGCTTCCATGACAGCTACCCGGTGACAGATTTTCCGGATGACATGCATTTCGTGTGTAATGAGCACAATCGTCAGTCCCAGCCGTTCATTGATGCTTACAAGCAGGTCGAGGATGGAGTCGGTGGTCTGCGGATCGAGAGCTGAAGTGGCTTCGTCGCACAGCAGGACTTCGGGATCGTTCGCAAGCGCACGGGCAATCCCGACACGCTGTTTCTGCCCGCCTGACAGCTGCGAGGGATACGCATTCTCCCTGCCGGCCAATCCGACCAGCTCGATCAGCTCGAGTGCACGGGTGCTTCGCGCACTTTTCGGGACACCGGCTATTTCCAGCGGAAATTCAATGTTCTCTTTGACCGTTCGCGACCAAAGCAGATTAAAATGCTGAAAAATCATGCTGACTTTCTGGCGGGCTTGCCGCAGCTGCTTACCTCTGATCGCGGAAATTTTCTGGTCCTGGATTTCAACGGAGCCTGCTGTCGGCTTTTCCAGCCCGTTCAGCAATCGGATCAGCGTACTTTTGCCTGCCCCGCTGTAGCCGATGATACCGAAAATCTCGCCTTTCTCAATGGACAGGCTGACATCGTCCACCGCTGTCAGGACACCTTTATCAGTCTGATATTTTTTCGTCAGATTTGTTAATTCGATCATCCGTCTGACACTCCTGTACTTTGTAGTAAACACGCCCACTTCCGCGGCGTCTGTAAAATCAAAAACCCTTCCGCTCGAAAAAATGAGCAGAAGGGTGAATTTGTCGGTTCGTCCCGTTCTCTCATCTCCCAGCATGCTGACCGCATACTGTGTGAATTGGCACCATTTCACTTTCGTGACGGTTGCCGGGCTTCATCGGGCACATCCCTCCACCTCTCTAGATAAGAAACACACTATTGAATTGTCGAAATCAGAATCTGAATATATCACAGCGGATTTGACCCGTCAACTACTTTTGATTTTTTCCGCCAAGTATGGAACCGAACGGAATGCATAGACCTTTTCTTTCAAATCTCCGTTTTCCGTGATCAAAAGGCAAGGCACGCTCTCCACCTTATACAGCTCGGCGATATCCTGCGCGAAATTCAAATTCGCTTTTCCGATCGGCAGTCCCGGTTTCATTTCTTCGACGATGGACAGCATCCGGGCAGCAAGGCGGCAAGTGCCGCACATCGGTGTATATAAATAAAGGGCCGTCCGGCCGTGCCGATTTTTGATTTTCATCCAGTCTTGGTGTGTCCAGTCTTCCATTCGGTTCACCCTTCCGCCAGCGCTGTGTTCACACGGACATTTGCGCTGATCAGAACATCCAGCAAGATCCGTGCGGGCGTTGCGGCCACTTCCTTATAGGAACGGTCAATGTAGACATGACGCGCCTCGGGAAATACGCGCTTGAACAATTTCCTCAGTGATTCCCCGGACTTGTCCGCGTCAACGAGGACAATCAGGTCCAAGCCTTCGTAAGGTTCCAGCAATTCTTCCAGTTTAACAGCACTGACGGTTCCATTCGTGCATAAAATCGTCACTGGTTCAGCAATAAGCGGCGCAATCCGCACTTTATCGGACCGGCCTTCCACAATAATCACTTTTTCCATGTTCTCCACATCCTCAATGACCGACATCTTCAAGGTCCACAGGGCAGGTAACATCATCTAGTTATACAATACCTTTAACTCAAAATAAAGAAACTTGCTTGTATACGAAAAAAAGCGCTGGAATCAGCGCTTCAGGGGTCATCCTTCGATCAGTTCACCATACGCATCCGCATCCATCAGTTCTTCGAGCTCTGATTCATCGGTCAGTTCCACGACGACCATCCATGCTTCTTCATACGGTGATTCGTTGACGAGTTCAGGACTGTCTTCCAATCCGCTGTTCACTTCAACGACTTTGCCGCTGACCGGGGCGTACAATTCTGAAACCGTTTTGACGGATTCCACGCTGCCGAATGGCTCGTCCTTCGACAGCTGATCCCCGACTTGCGGAAGTTCAACAAATACAATATCCCCAAGTTCTTCCTGAGCGAACTGAGTGATTCCGATTCGGGCTTTGCCGTCTTCCATTTTTACCCATTCATGTTCTTTCGAATAAATAAGTCCAGCTGGTACGCTCATTCGAATCCCTCCACCTATGTACTCTTACAGCTACAGTTTGCCATAATCCCTAAGGAAACACAATTATTCATTTCCACGTTTTTTCATACACCGTTTCTTTAAAACCGAACGTCGCCCCTTTCCCATCTGCAGCGATCGGCCGCTTCAGCAGCTTCCCGTCACTCGCCAGCAGGGTGAGCTGTTCTTCTTCATCCAGCTCAGGCAATCGGTCTTTAAGGCCGAGCTCACGATATTTTACGCCGCTTGTATTGAATAATTTCTTCAGCTCAAGCCCGCTGTTTTTCCAATAAGTGCGGATTTCTCCCCTGCCGGGAACGGATTTCACAATATCGATCTCGTTATAAGGAATTCCATTTTCCTCCAGCCATTTTTTCGCTTTTTTACATGTACTGCAAGACGGGTAAGTATAGAATTTCAGCATCGCTTCCCTCTCCTTCCTGTTTCAGTCTATCAAAAAACGCAGCCGGAAGACTGCGTTTTTTCCTTTTCGATTATACAATGTACTTTTCAGCATCGATCAGCTTTACAGCCGCTTCACGTTTTTTCACAATGACGTTATACGGGGTATAGCGGGTCAGCTTCCGGAGGGCCGACAGCATCATGCGGAGATTATCCCCTTCCGCTGCGGCGATCAGCGTCTCTTTCGCATCCCGTTCGATTTCCTCGAATGCTTCTTGTGTGAAAATCTGGGTATACAGAAGCTTCTGCTGCTCTTTATCCGCACTGCTGTTGCCGATTGCTTTTTCTGTGCGTTTGATGACTGACTCGATTGCGTAGACGTTCGAGACAATATCCGCAATATTTACAAGCACTTCCTGCTCAGACTCGAGCTTCTTCCCGAAACGCTGTGCTGCAAGACCTGCAGCAAGGAGCGCGATTTTCTTCGCATTTTTCAAGAGGTGTTTTTCCTGCTCGAGCGGTTCAGTGCCGACTTCTTCCGGCATCATCATGAGCAGTTCTCCCTGAAGTTTTTCTGCTTCCTGAAGAAGCGGCAATTCACCTTTCATCGCTTTTCGGAGCAATGTCCCCGGCACCAGAAGACGGTTGATTTCATTCGTCCCCTCAAAGATCCGGTTGATGCGGGAATCGCGGTATGCGCGTTCGATTTCGTATTCCTGCATGAACCCGTATCCGCCATGGAGCTGAACCCCTTCATCCACGATATAATCCAGAACTTCCGTTCCGAAGAATTTGTTCAGCGAGCATTCGATCGCATATTCCGCAATTGATTCCGCCACGAGTTTGCCGTTGCCCTGTTCTTCATCGCTGAACTGGCTCATCCGGTCTTCAAAAAGACCGACTGTCCGGTAGACCGAGCTTTCGACCGCATACAGTTTTGATGCCATGGTCGCCAGCTTCTCCCGGGTGAGATTGAATGACGAAATCGGCGTCTTGAACTGCTGCCGCTGGTTTGTATAAGGGATCGTCACTTCCATCGCCCGCTTCGAACCGCCGATTGTACCGACGCCGAGCTTATACCGTCCGATGTTCAGGATGTTGAATGCAATGACATGTCCCCGGCCCGCTTCCCCAAGGAGGTTTTCAACCGGAACTTCCGCATCTTCCAGGATCAGCGTCCGCGTGGAAGAAGACTTGATCCCCATCTTCTTTTCTTCCGGTCCGACCGATACGCCCGGAAACTTCCGTTCGACAATGAATGCCGAAAACTGATCCCCATTGATTTTTGCGTAAACGACGAACACGTCAGCGAATCCTGCATTGGTGATCCATTGTTTTTCTCCGTTGAGTACGTAATGAGTTCCTGCCTCATTCAGTTTTGCCGTGGTTTTCGCACCCAAGGCATCCGATCCCGAGCTCGGTTCTGTCAGGGCGTATGCAGCGATCAGCTCACCTGTCGCCAGCTTGGGCAGGTACTTCGATTTTTGCTCTTCGTTCCCGAACAGCACGATCGGCAGTGAACCGATTCCGACATGTGCGCCGTGTGTGATCGAAAAACCGCCTGCAACTGACATCCGCTCCGCGATTAGAGCGGATGCCACTTTATCAAGCCCCAATCCGTCATACTGCTCCGGCACGTCAGCACCGAGAAGTCCGAGTTCCCCGGCTTCTTTCAGCAGTTTCACCGAATACTCGAATTCATGGTTCTCCAATTTTTCGTGGACAGGCAATACTTGCTGTTTCACATAGTCTTCTGTCGTCTTCGCGATCATCTTATGTTCATCCGTAAAGTCTTCCGGCGTGAATACACGGGAAACATCAACATCGGCAATCAGGAAACTGCCGCCTTTAATGATTTCTGTCTTTGCTGCTTGTGACATAAAAATCCCTCCGTCTTTTTCTGTTATAGCATTTCAAATACGCCTGCGGCACCCATTCCGCCGCCGATGCACATCGTCACAACCCCGAACTGCTTGCCTTGGCGCTTCAGCTCGTCCATCAGCCGGAGAGTCAGGATGGTACCGGTGGCGCCGAGCGGGTGACCGAGTGCAATTGCACCGCCGTTGACGTTCACTTTGTCCATATCGAGGCCCAGCTCGCGGATGACGGCCAGGGACTGGGAAGCGAATGCTTCATTCAGTTCCCATAAATCGATGTCCTCTTTTGTAAGCCCCGCAATCTCGAGGGCTTTCGGAACCGCCACGACAGGGCCGATTCCCATGACTTCCGGCGGAACACCGCCTGTCGCAAACGATCTGAACTTGGCGATCGGCTTCAGGCCGAGCGCTTCCGCTTTTTCCCTTTCCATGACAAGGACAGTTCCGGCTCCATCGGATGTCTGGGAGGAATTCCCCGCCGTCACGCTTCCCCGCGCTGAAAAGGCTGCCCTCAAACTGCCGAGTGTTTCAGCAGTGGTGCCGGGCCGGACCCCTTCATCTGTCGTAAACGTAAATTTCTCTTCCTGGAGTTTGTTGTTGTCATCCACGAACCGCTTTGTCACATCAACCGGTACGATGGAAGGATCGAACCGTCCGCCTTTGATGGCCGATCCTGCCCGGTCGTGCGACTGGACCGCGAATGCATCCATGTCTTCCCGGCTGACGCCGTATTTCGACGCCACTTGCTCGGCAGTGTGCCCCATGCTCATATAATATTGCGGAGCATCCTCGGACAGCTGGGCATTCGGTCTTACAACATTCCCCATCATCGGCACCATGCTCATCGATTCCACGCCGCCGGCCAGTACAGCGGAGGCCGACCCTACCATAATCCGTTCCGCGGCGTAAGCGATCGACTGGAGGCCGGATGAGCAGAACCGGTTCACGGTTACAGCCGGGGTTGTATCCGGCAGTCCTGCCAGCGCGCCGATCAGCCTTGCCACATTCATTCCCTGTTCAGCTTCCGGCATGGCACAGCCCATGATCAGATCATCGATTGGTCCGTCATAGCCTCCTGCCCGCTTCAGCGTTTCCCGAACTGTCAGCGCGCCAAAATCATCCGGGCGCACAGTAGCCAGGGAACCCTTTTTCGTTTTCCCGACCGGAGTCCGTGCTCCGGCAACGATTACTGCTTCACGCATTGAAAGTTCCTCCTTTATATCTCTCGATCAGTTGCGCAGCGGTTTGCCCTTGAGGAGCATGTGCTGCATCCGCTGCTGTGATTTCGGTTCAGCCACCAGACTCAGGAACGCTTCCCGTTCCAAGTCGAGCAGGTACTGTTCATCCACTTCGGTTCCGTACGGCAATTTTCCTCCTGCCAGGACATAAGCCAGTTTCCGGGCTATTTTCAGATCATGTTCGCTGATATAACCGGATTCAAGCATGCCTTGTGCGCCGAGCAGCAGCGCTGCATAGCCGGGTTCGCCCGGCACCGGAATCTTTTCGCGGGCAGGGGCTTTATAACCGCCTTCTGCAAGACCGATCGCTGCCTGCTTCGCGTCGTAAATCAAGTGATCGCTGTTGGCACTGATCCCATCCGTAAAGTTGAGGAAATTCGTTTCCCTTGCTTCTTCTGCAGATGTCGACACTTTCGCAGTGGCGATGGATTCGAATACTTTCATTGCGACGTTTGTATAGTCGACGAGCACGTTATTCGGCAGCCCCTTCAAGTGCTTCGCGTAAAGCTCTTTGTTGCCGCCGCCTCCAGGAATCAGACCGACACCGGCTTCCACCAGTCCCATGTAAGTTTCCATGGATGCCTGGATGTGGGCTGCCGGGAGACAGACTTCCGCTCCGCCTCCTAGTGTCATGGCGAACGGCGCCGCCACCACCGGTTTCGTGCTGTACTTGATTTTCAGCATGGCATTTTGGAATGCCCGGACGGTGTAATCCAATTCGAAAATATTGTCATCCTGCGCTTCCATCAGGATCATGCCCAAGTTCGCACCGACGCAGAAGTTTTTGCCCTGATTCCCGATGACCAGCCCCCGGTAATTCTTCTCGACTTCATCCACCGCAAAGTTGATCATCTGAATGATGTCCAGTCCGATTGCGTTCGATTGTGAATGGAATTCGAGAAGCGCGATGCCGTCTCCAAGATCGATGAGACTAGCCCCGGCGTTCGATTTAATGACCCCGTTCTTTTTCTTGTAGCGCTTCAGATTGATCGCTTTTTCATTGACCGGGACTGGCTCGAATCCTTCTCCGCTGAAATAGAACAGGTCCCCGTCTTCCTCTTTATAAAAAGTTTCTTCTCCTTTTTCAAGAAGGGATCGGACAAATGGCGGAATGGACGCACCTTCCGCTTCCATCTTTTCCGCCGATTTCCGGACGCCGATGGCATCCCAGATCTCGAACGGTCCCTGTTCCCAGCCGAAGCCCCACTTCATCGCATTATCGATCCCGACGATGTCATCCGCAATCTCTCCATGGAGCTCCGCTGAATACCTTAGTGTCGGAGAAAGGATATTCCACAGCAATTCACCTGTCCGATCATCTGCGTAGACAAGTGTTTTCACTTTGGCGGATAAGCCTTTTTGCTGTTTAGCCGCTTCCAGTGAAGGCGTTTTCAGTTTCCTGACCGGTTCGTATTCCAATGTTTCCGTGTTGAGCTCCAGAATTTCTTTGCCTTCTTTTTTGAAGAACCCTTGACCGGACTTTGCACCGAGCCAGCCGTTATCGACCATTTTCTGGAGGAATTCCGGTGATTTGAAAACTTCTTTTTCTTCACCTTCTGTCTGATCGTACACGTTTTTGGCGACATGAAGGAACGTATCGAGGCCCACGACATCCAGCGTTCTGAATGTCGCGGATTTAGGACGTCCGATCGCCGGTCCGGTAACGGAATCCACTTCCCCGACAGAATAGCCGCGTGCCAGCATTTCCCTGAGAGTCACCAGCAAGCCATACGTACCGATGCGGTTTGCAATGAAATTCGGGGTGTCTTTGGCCAATACGACACCTTTTCCGAGGATATCTTCCCCGAATGCCGTCATGAATCGGATGACTTCGGGTTTAGTGGATTGCGCCGGAATCACTTCCAGCAGCTTCAGGTATCTTGGCGGATTGAAGAAATGGGTGCCCAGAAAATGAGCTCTGAAGCTCTCTGATCTGCCTTCTGCCATTGCTTCAATGGAAATGCCGGAGGTATTGGAAGAGACGATCGTCTCAGGCGAACGGACACTGTCGATTTTTTCATACAGATTTTTTTTGATTTCCAAGTTTTCCACGACCACTTCGATGATCCAGTCGACGTCCTTCAATTTACCCAAGTCATCTTCGAAGTTGCCTGGTGTGATGAGCTGCAAGTTCTTTTTGGCTGTAAGCGGTGCCGGTTTCTGCTTCAGCAGTTTCTTTAGGGCACCTTGTGCCAGCCGGTTCCGGACTTCCTGATTCTCCAGTGTCAGTCCTTTTTTCTGTTCTCCCGATGTCAGTTCACGGGGTACGATATCTAGCAGAAGTGTGGGAATTCCGATATTCGCCAAATGTGCCGCGATTCCGGATCCCATGACTCCTGAACCGAGAACAGCTGCTTTTTTAATCTGATACGTCACAGTCAGACCCTCCCAATGGTTTTGAATGAACCCTCATTCATTTTTATTCCAAAAAAAATTTCCTTTAGTTCTGCCATTAAGTGTAATCCATATTCGTTTTTTTCGCAATATTTAATCGCCCAAAAAACGCAAATGCCCTAATCTGAAGAAATCACTTCAGCCGGACGCTTGCTGCGGGCACGGCTTCAGCCGCTTCCTCCGCTTGCGTTCAGTTCAGGATCTTCCGCTCGGATCATTCCCGCAGGCGCCGCCTCCTGCCGCTCTTTCTCCTTAGATCGGGCTCCGACATCTCTTATTTGTCGGCAAAACGATTTGATCTCTTATTCTCTAAAAAATGCGACCGGATTAATCCGGTCGCGTACTGTTTATTTACCGATGACCCCTTTTGCCACGAACGCCACATTCGCCGGACGTTCAGCCAGGCGCCGCATGAAATAGCCGTACCAGTCTGTTCCGTAAGGGACGTAAATTCTCATCTTATACCCTTCTGCGGCAAGTTCACGCTGGCGCTCGATCCGAATGCCGTACAGCATCTGGAATTCGAACTGATCCCGCGGAATACCATGCTCTTCCACGAGTTCTTTCGTGTATTCGATAATTGCATCGTCATGCGTGGCGATAGCCGTGTAATTGCCGTTCAGCAAATGCATTCTGATGATTTTCTTGAAATTTTCATCGACGTCCGCCTTTATGGGGAATGCCACTTGGTCGGATTCCTTATAGGCCCCTTTGACAAGGCGCAGATTCGGGCTGTAGCTGTCCAGTTCTTCGATATCCTTTTCTGTCCGGTACAGATACGCCTGGATGACTGTGCCGATATTATCGTATTCCGACTTCAGGCGCTTGAAGATATCCAGTGTCTTGCCGCAGCGCTCATAATCTTCCATGTCGATAGTCACGAACACATTCTCTTCTTTGGCGGCTTCAAGGATACGCCGCATGTTCTCCATGACCACGTCATCGGAAATATCCAAGCCCATAGAAGTGAGCTTAAGCGACATTTGTGAATCGAGGTTTTCACGGCCGATTGCATGAATCGCTTCGATGCAGTTGTCCGCCATGTGTTTCGCTTCTTCGACGGAATCGACGAATTCACCCAAATAATCGATGGTGACTGGAAGCCCTTCCGCATTTAAGTTTTTGATGGTCTGTACAGCCTGCTTAATCGTTTCACCAGCAACGAAGCGACCGGCCCCAAATCGATGGCCATACTTCTTTGCCGCTTTCGTCAGCGCTTTGTTCTTGGATAAAAACAGAAAGAAATCCCTCATTGTTTCTTCAACCATACTTAAACCTCCCGAGACGGCCAGCGACCGCACAAATAGTACATCCGTATACCCTCTCATTCTAGCATCCAAATCAGCCGCGAGCATAGAAAAAAATCTTTTGGGACCGCCGCCGGTTTTCATCTCCCTGGTGCAGTGCTTCGATCGGCTTCAGCGACTGCTATCGCACCGGACCCGAGCAGGCCCATCAAGTAAGAAAAAGGACGCTTTTTTAGACAAATCATCCGGATTTCCGTACCCTGATAGCAAGGTTTCCCCATCAGGAGGTTCAAACAATGGAAGCATTCATCCAACTAGAAGGCAAATCCCAATACGAGGGCTCCATCCACCCGGGACTTCAAGGTTCTGCCTGCGGGCCGGTGACAATGGCTGTCATCCTGGAATATCATGAAGGAAATGAAATCGGCATCGATGAATTTTACCGGGCACTCGGCTCTTCAAGGATCGGTTCGTTCAAGTGGCGCCTCATCCGGCGGCTTCGCAGACTCCTTGGTCCCCGCTACCGGATCGATGAAGCCCGGACCCTCGATGAAGTCAAACAGGAACTTGTCGCCGGCCGGCCGGTCGCCATGAAATTCGATAAACATTTTTCATTCCATTGGTTCCAAAAACCGATGTACCGCTATCACTGGGTGCCGCTGATCGGATTCAGGGAGGAGCCGGGAACGGAGGATATAACGCTAATTTTTCATGATAACGGCGGGCGCGGACGGAAAAGCAGAGTCCGGAGTGCCTCATGGAATAAAAACAAAGACGTCCTGTCGTTCATCCGGATCATCCCGCTCCGGCAACCGCATTAAGCGAACGGGTCTTCTTGTGGGGCACCGGAAAATTTTTCGATATGGCGGGCGACAAGGCCGAGCTCCTGCCGTTCCAGCATTGGGATCAGTGCCGGGCTGTAGACCGGGACAGCGAGTTCATCCAGCTGTGTTTCAAGCGGAACATCGGTACGGATTTCCGCAAGATCTTTTGAGAGCTTGAGCATATCGAGCTGCTCCTCGATCTTTTTGCGCTGGCCCGGTTTCAGCTCGTGCAGTGAAGAGAGAACGCCCTCCACACTCCCGTATGTCCGGATAAAGTCGAGTGCCTGTTTCGGCCCGATCCCTTTCACGCCCGGATACCCATCGCTGGGATCTCCCATAAATGCCTTCACATCAGCAAACTGACGCGGCAAAATGCCATATTCTTTCGTGAATCGTTCTTCTGTATACGAATCGTAAATATGGAAGCCTTTTTTCATGAAAGCGACCTGGACGGTCGGCGCCAGAAGCTGCAGCAAATCCTTATCCCCGCTGATGATTGTAATTTCCGCATCCTCTTTATAGCGTTCTGAAAATGACCCGATAAAATCATCCGCTTCGATTCCGGCCAGCCCGTAATTTTTCCAGCCCAGCTGCGCCGACACTTCTTTTGACAGGTCGAACTGATGCTTCATGTCATCAGGCGGCGCCGGCCGGTTCGCCTTGTAGCCGGCATATAAATCGTTTCTGAATGTGTATGCTCCCATGTCCCAGCAAATCGCCATATGCGTCGGCTTCATGAGCATCTTCGCCGTCAGCACATGCCGGATGAACCCTTGGACACCGTTAGTGGCAAGACCTTCAGCCGTCCGAAAATATTGATTGACGGCTGCAGTGGCAAAGTAATTTCTGAACAGGACAGCCATCCCATCCACTAACAAAAGTTTCGGTTTAGTCATTTCAAATCCCCCATTAATGAGTCTCTCTCCAATTGTAAACGAAATACGCTAAAAAATGAGGTGCCAACAGAAAAACAGCGCCGCTTGAATAAGCGGCGCTGCCTGTTCACTATGGAGACGGCGGGAGTCGAACCCGCGTCCAGAAACTCCTGTACTTGGACGTCTACGCGCATAGCTTACTTATTGGAATTCGTGCACCGATCTGCCAGTAAGCAGGCGTCCCGGGCACTAATCCACTGGTCTCTTGCATGCGACTCGGATCGCACCGCATGCCGTATCCCACTTTAAGTGAAGTCCGGGCAGTCCACATGGGCGATGGACAGCCGGACTGCTACGCTAGCTTACGCTGCGTATGCGAGGTTTTGGTTTTTGCCAATTATTATTAGGTGCCGTTTTTACGGAGCCGAGCCCTCCGGCGCGCAGCCCAAGCTTGGACCATTCCTGTCGAATCCGTAACGTCCCCTCATTCCCGCAGAATGCGGATTAAAGGATACGAAACGGGATGCCGCCCAATCCGGCGGATCTCACGTATCTTTTTACAATTATAGCGGAAACATACGCCGGCATCAAGCTGGGCGCTCAGCGGCTCCGGTCCTTCAGCGCACGCTCGATCGCACGGTTTGCATCCTTTTTCTTCAGATCCTCCCGCTTGTCGTACTTTTTCTTTCCGGTTCCGACACCGATCAGCACTTTCGCATACCCATTCTTCAAATACATTTTGATCGGTACGATCGTCGCCCCTTCACGCTGCACTTTGCCGATCAGGCTGGCGATCTGTTTTTTATGCAGCAGCAGTTTCCGTGACCGGAGCGGATCGTGATTAAACTGGTTTCCCTGTTCGTAGGGATTGATGTGCATATTGGAAATCCATGCCTCTCCGTTGCGGATCCGGACGAATGCATCGCGGATTTGTACTTTCCCTTTGCGGGCGGATTTGATTTCCGTGCCGTTCAGGACGATGCCGGCTTCGATTGTTTCTTCAATAAAGTAATCGAAGTTCGCCCGTTTATTCTGGGCGATGAGCTTTCCTTCCCCTTTTGGCATCCTGTTTCACCTCTCTTGTATCCCGAGAGGCGGCACGAATGCCGCCTGCTCACTTTTTCTTTTTTCTTCCTTTTTTCTTTGCCGCATTTTCATAGAACTTCTTTTTCTGGCCTTTGCCTTTCTTTTTCCGCTGTCCGTCGTCTTTCGGTCCGCCTTTGTCACCTTTTCCGCCCTTGCCATTCCCGTCTCTCGATGTACGGATCACTTTCGGGGCGTCGCGGCGTTCCCGCCGTTCGCGCGGCTTCATTCCCGCAATTTCAAAATCGACCGCCGATTCTTCCGGCTTTACGTCCAGCACGCGGACAGTCACTTCATCACCGATCCGGAACTGCCGCTTGCTGCGTTCGCCGATCATCATCATCTGCCGCTCATCAAACCGATAAAAATCGTCTGTTAAGTTACTGACATGGACGAGGCCCTCAATTGTATTCGGCAATTCGACAAAGAGCCCGAAGTTCGTCACCGAAGAGACGATTCCATCGAATTCTTCTCCGATCTTGTCGGCCATATACTGCGCCTTTTTCAGCGCATCCGTATCCCGTTCCGCTTCGACAGCCCGCCGTTCCCGCTCAGACGTGTGCTGAGCGATCTCCGGCATTTCAGCATCCCAGGCAGCCCGGGTCTGTGCCGAGAGGTCCTTGTCGATCAGGTAAGTCCGGATTAGCCGGTGGACGATCAAATCGGGATAGCGCCGGATCGGCGATGTGAAGTGCGTATAGAATTCCGTCGAAAGCCCGAAATGGCCGACACTCTCTTCACTGTATTTCGCCTGCTGCATCGACCGGAGAAGCATCGTGGATACGACCGGTTCTTCCGGCGTCCCTTCGATGGAATCAATGATTTCCTGGAGCGCCCGCGGATGCACTTTGTTTCCGGTCCCTTTGACAAGAATCCCGAAATTCGTCAGAAACTCGAAGAAACGCTGTAATTTTTCCGCCTTCGGATCTTCATGGATCCGGTAAAGGAACGGTACGTCCATCCAGTGGAAATGTTCCGCCACTGTTTCATTCGCCGCTAGCATGAACTCTTCGATCAGTCTTTCGGAAACGGTCCGTTCGCGAATGACGACATCGATCGGATAACCGTCTTCATCGACCAGGACTTTCGATTCTTTGAAATCAAAATCGATCGCCCCCCGTTCCATCCGGCGGCCACGCAGAATTTCGGCAAGGTCCCGCATCTGTTCGAACATCGGGACCAGTTCAGCGTATTTCTCCTTCAGCTCCTGATTGTCCTCTTCAAGGATTTCATATACTTCTTTGTATGTCATACGGGCATTCGTCCGAATCACACTTTGAAAAATTTCATGGGAAGTGACTTCACCGCTTTTATTGATCGTCATTTCACATGACAGCGTCAGACGGTCGACTTTCGGATTCAGCGAGCAAATCCCGTTCGACAGCCGATGGGGAATCATTGGAATGACCCGGTCAGTCAAATAGATACTCGTGGCCCGGTCGAAGGCTTCCCGGTCAATTGGAGAACCTTCCGTGACGTAATGACTGACATCCGCGATGTGGACGCCGAGTTTATATGTCTGATCATCAAGTTTCGTCACTTGTACGGCGTCATCCAAATCTTTTGCATCCGCGCCATCGATGGTCACGATCATTTCATCCCGCAGATCGCGACGGCCTGACAGATCGGAAGGGTCGATGTCGTCCGGCACCGCTTCGGCTTGTGCCAGTACATCCGGCGGAAATTCCGTTTCGATTCCATGCTTATGGATAATGGAGAGGATATCGACTCCCGGATCGTTTTTATGGCCCAGAATTTGCGTCACCATACCTGTCGCGGACATTCTGCCCTCCGGCCAGCTGGTGATTTCCACGACGACTTTATGGCCGTCGATCGCGCCGAGCGTGTCTTCTTTCGCAATGAATACATCCATGTTCAGTTTTTTGTCATCCGGAACGACAAAACCGAAACCGCGGTTGGCCTGGAATGTTCCGACCACTTTCGTCGTCCCTCTTTCCAAAATACGGACGATGGTCCCTTCACGCCGGTCCCCTGACGAAGATTCGGAAACGCGGATGATGACCTTATCGCCGTTCACTGCGCCATTCACTTCTGTCGGAGGAACGAAGATATCATCCACCCCTCCCTCTTCAGGCGCCACAAAACCGAAGCCCCGCTGATGTCCGATGAATTTGCCTCGTACCAGATTCATCCGTTCAGGTACGCCATACCGGTTTGCGCGTGACCGGACAAGCAATCCTTGCCCTTCCAGTTTCACTAATGTTTTCACTAGTTCCTTGAATTCGTCAGCGTCTTTGAATCCGAACTGTTCTTCGATTTCCTGCACGGTCAGCGGGCTATATGCCTCTTCACGCATGAAACCCAGCAGGCGCTGTTCAAGTGTTTCTCCATGTCGGCTCATTCAGATTCCTCCTTTATACACATAAAACGGCTAACAGATTAAATCATTATAGAAGGGATTTAAGCAGCTTTTATAAGGCCGCCTGTCCCGCTCTTCTTTTTTGGGGCTGTTCCTGACCTACTTACAGCCTACACATTCCAATCAAGCGATTCAAGGAAGTCATGTACATCCTCATGGAGCTGTTCTTTTTCGGGTCCCAGTGTAATGACATGCCCTGATTTTTCATACCACTTGATCTGCTTGTCAGTCGATTCCGTCCGGTCATAAATGACCTCGGCCGATTTGGGGTCGATGACAGAATCCTTTCTTCCCTGGACAACGAATAGAGGTGCATAGACATGGTCAATTTCTTCTTTCACTTCATAGACAAGATTCCGGAGCTCCGGAAGGGATTCCATCGGAGTCTCCTGAAGTGCGGCTACTTCCCGTTCAATCACCGCCTCATCTTTCCCTTCATACTTCTTATACTCTCTCGCATATTCCAGGACGCCCTCGTACATAAGTTCCGTCGTCTTCATCGACATTGGGGAACACATAGTGATAATCCCTTTTACCGGAACTGTATACCCCAGTTTCAGTGCAAATACGCCTCCCAATGACAGGCCTGCCAGCGCAATCTCCTCATACCCCTCATCCTTCAGCCGGCCGTATGCATCCACCACATCCTGCCACCAGTCTTCCGGTCCGGTCTTTACGAGTTTTTCTGGATCAGTGCCATGCCCCTTATAATGGGGAGCCATTGAAGTATATCCTTTTTTCTCCAAGTAGCGACCAAGCATCCGGACATCCGCCGAGTTGCCGGTGAAGCCATGCAGCAGCAGCACCGCCCTTGGTCCGGCTTTGAAGAAAAAAGGTTTCGGTGGTGTAATCCGCATCATTTACTCCTCCTCTGTTATGTATTGCAGGAGCCGGATACGTCTTCCTGTGCAGGTTTTCTGCCGGCCTTTATTCCCGCTAAAAGAAAACGCCTAACCAAAATTCGGTCAGGCGTTTGATTTGAGCTTTAAACTTTTGTAACAGCAATCGCCAGTACAAAAAACAGGACTGACAGCACAATAGTCACCCGGTGCAGCACAAGGTCGACCCCGCGGGCTTTCTGCTTTCCAAAAAGCTGTTCCGCACCGCCGGAGATGGCGCCTGAGAGGCCTGCACTTTTACCTGACTGCAGCAAAACGACAGTAATAAGGGCGATTGAGACTATAATCAGCAATATCATAAGAAGTTCGTGCAACGTTTCCACCTCCCGGAAAGGGCAATCACAATAAGCCAATTCTATCAAAACGGGAAGTGGATGACAATAGGGACAGGAAAAACCCCTCTGCTGCCGTCTTGTTACTTGATATTGTAGAATGTCTCTCTTCCCAGGAATTGGGCTGTTGTATGCAGCTGGTCTTCAATGCGGAGCAGCTGATTGTACTTGGCGACACGGTCCGTACGGGAAGGAGCGCCCGTCTTGATCTGGCCGGCGTTCGTGGCGACGGCGATATCCGCGATCGTCACATCTTCCGATTCACCTGAACGGTGGCTGATGACAGCCGTATAGCCCGCCCGTTTCGCCATTTCAATCGCATCGAAGGTTTCGGTCAGCGTGCCGATCTGGTTCACTTTAATGAGGATCGAATTCGCAACCCCTTCTTTGATGCCGCGGGACAGCTTTTCCGTATTCGTGACGAACAGGTCATCACCGACGAGCTGGACGCGTGTGCCGATCCGTTCCGTCAGCAGTTTATGGCCGGCCCAATCGTTTTCATCCAAGCCGTCCTCGATGGAGATGATCGGGTATTTATCCGCCAGCTGTTCGTACCAGTCCACCATTTCTTCGGATGTTTTCTCGACGTTGTCACCCGCCAGATGATAAACACCTTTATCTTTGTTGTAAATTTCGGAAGCTGCGACATCCATCGCCAGCATGACATCTTCGCCCGCTTTATATCCGGCCTGTTCGATCGCTTCCATGATCGTCTCCAGTGCTTCTTCATTCGAACCCAGGTTCGGGGCAAAGCCGCCTTCATCACCTACACCTGTGTTATAGCCTTTCGATTTCAGGACACTCTTCAAGTTATGGAAGATTTCCGCCCCGATACGGAGGGCATGGCGGAACGTCTCCGCGCCGACCGGCATGACCATGAATTCCTGGATGTCCACGTTGTTATCGGCATGCTCCCCACCGTTCAGGATATTCATCATCGGGACCGGAAGCTGTTTCGAATTGACGCCGCCCAAATACTGGTAAAGCGGCACATCCAAGTAATCAGCCGCCGCATGGGCAACCGCCATGGAGACTCCGAGAATCGCGTTAGCGCCTAAGCGGCCTTTATTGTCCGTGCCGTCAAGTTCGATCAGCGCTTGATCGATGGAAATCTGATCCAGCACATAGAAGTTTCCGACAAGCGTTTCTGCGATTTCGGTGTTGACGTGCTCGACCGCTTTCTGGACGCCTTTCCCGAGGTAACGGGATTTATCGCCATCGCGCAGTTCGACTGCTTCGTACTCCCCTGTCGACGCACCGGAAGGGACGATCGCGCGCCCGAAAGCTCCGCTTTCAGTGAACACTTCCACTTCCACTGTCGGATTCCCGCGGGAATCAAGGACTTCACGTGCATTGATTTGAGTAATGACTGGCATAAGAACATCTCCTTTGAGTTGTGATTAATATAGTGGTTTACCGGTCATTTCAGCCGGCTGAGGGATTCCGGCAAGCTTTAAGAGAGTAGGTGCGAGGTCCGCAAGAATCCCATCTTTCCGGAGTGTTTCGCCCTCTTTTGTTATAACGACCGGGACCAGGTTCGTAGTGTGGGCGGTCATCGGCTGGCCCTCTGTCGTCACCACTTCATCGGCATTGCCGTGGTCCGCCGTGACGATCGCCGTGCCGCCTTTCGTTTGGAGCGCTTTCAGAATCCGGCCGAGGCATTCATCGACCGCTTCGACTGCCTTGATGGTCGGCTCCAGCAGTCCACTGTGCCCGACCATATCCGGATTTGCGAAGTTCAGGATGATTGCGTCATGCTTTTCTGCTTCAATTTCCGCTACGAGGGCATCGGTCACCTCATAGGCGCTCATTTCCGGTTTCAGGTCATATGTCGCCACCTTCGGAGATTGATGAGGATCCGATCTTCGCCTGGGAACTTTTCTTCCCGTCCGCCGCTCATAAAAAATGTGACATGCGGGTACTTTTCGGTTTCAGCTATCCGAAGCTGCCGCCTGTCATGCTTCGCCAGCGTTTCTCCGACTGTATTCACCAGATTTTCTTTTTCGAAGGCGACGTCCATCGGTATTTCCTCGCTGTACAGCGTAAATCCGGTAAAGGACAAGTCATTGATCTGTCTCCGGACAAACCCTTCGAATGCCGGCTGCTTGAACGCGGCCGACAGCTGGATGGCGCGATCCGGCCGGAAATTGAAGAAAATGGCCGCATCGCCGTCCTTCAGTGCAGGTGCTTCTTTTCCGCCGTCCGCCACCCGGAACGGAACGACGAATTCATCCGTCACACCGCTTTCATACGCTTTCCGGACCCCCTCTTCGGCTGAAGGAGCGGTCCCGGTATCAGCACCGCCGGTAATGGCGCTGTACGCCTGTTCGACACGGTCCCATCTTAAATCCCGGTCCATTGCATAGTAGCGGCCAGAAATGGAAGCGAATTGTCCGACTCCGAGCTTCTCCATCACCCGTTCGGTCTCCGCGATATAGAGCTGAGCGGTTTTCGGGCCGACATCCCGGCCGTCAAGGAAACCATGGACATAAACTTCCTTAAGGCCTTCCTGCGCCGCCAGTTCAAGCAGTGCAAACAGGTGGCGGTAATGACTGTGGACGCCGCCATCCGACAGCAGCCCCATTAAATGGAGCGCTGATCCGTTCTCTTTCACGTGCTGCACGGCATGCCGGAACTTTTCGTTGCTGTAAAAGTCCCCATCCCTGATGGATTTATTTATGCGCGTCAGGCTTTGATAAACGATTCGGCCGGCTCCGATATTCAAATGACCGACTTCGGAGTTCCCCATCTGTCCTTCCGGCAAGCCGACCGCTTCTCCGGAAGCTTTCAACTGGGCGTGCGGATACTCGTTCCAAATCCTGTCGAAAACCGGTTTTTCGCCTGCGCGACCGCATTCCCCGAACGTTCTTCCCTGCAGGCGAATCCATCGAGGATGATTAGGGCGACCGGGCCTTGCGCTTTACTCATTCGAACCGGCCTCCAGCAGTTTCAGGAAGGAACCGGCCTCCAGGCTTGCCCCGCCTACAAGTGCCCCATCGATATGCTCCATCCCAAGGAGTTCACCGATGTTATCGGGTTTGACGCTTCCGCCGTATTGGATCCGGACTTTCCCCGCGGTTGCAGCGTCTGTCAGTTCTCCGATTTTTTCTCGGATCACACCGCAAACCGTGTTGGCGTCTTCGGTCGTTGCCGTTTTGCCCGTGCCGATCGCCCAAATCGGCTCATAAGCGATGACTGTCCGGCTCACTTCATCAGCTGAAAGCCCCTCGAGTCCGGCAGCTGTCTGCCGTTCAACGACTGCGTTCGTTTCCCCGTTTTCACGCTCTTCCAGTGATTCTCCGACACATATGATCGGGACGAGGCCGTGCGCATGCGCTGATTTCACTTTCCGGTTTACCGATTCGTCCGTCTCATTGAAGTACTGCCGGCGCTCTGAATGACCGATGATGACGTACTCCACCCCAAGGTCTTTCAGCTGAACCGGACTGATTTCACCGGTGAAAGCGCCGGACTCTTCTTCATGCATCGTCTGCGCGCCGATTTTCAGTCCATAGCCGTCCGACTCATTAACAAGCTCTTCCAGAAACAGCGCCGGCGCACAGATGACCGACTCCATTTTCTCGCTGTCCGGCACAAGCCCTTTTACTTCTGCGGTGAATTCTTTCGCTTCGGTAAACGTTTTGTTCATCTTCCAGTTCCCGGCGATAATCGGTTTTCTCAATGCAAACTCCCCTTTCATTTATCGTCCAGCGCAGTGACGCCCGGCAGTTCTTTCCCTTCCATAAATTCAAGGGATGCGCCGCCACCTGTGGATACATGATCCATGCGGTCCGCCACGCCGAATTTCTCTGCCGCTGCAGCTGAATCCCCGCCGCCGATGATCGTATAGCCATCCGTCTCCGCCATGGCTTCAGCGACTTTGCGGGTACCCTTTTCGAATTTTTCCATTTCGAATACGCCCATCGGTCCGTTCCAGATGATCAGTTTCGAATTTTTTATGACGTCGCTGTATGTTTCCGCGGTTTGAGGTCCGATGTCGAGTCCCATCCAGTCTGATGGAATTTCATCCGCGCTGACGACCTTCGTCTCTGCATCTTTCGAAAACTCGCTGGCTACGACGACATCGGTCGGCAAATAGAGCTTGACGCCTTTTTCTTCCGCCTTCCGGATGAACGACTTTGCCAGATCGATTTTATCTTCTTCCAGAAGCGATTTCCCGATTTCTTTCCCTTGCGCTTTGCTGAATGTGTAGGTGAGACCGCCGCCCAGCAGGAGGTTATCGACGTTCTCAAGCAGGTTTTCAATGACGCCGATTTTATCCTTCACTTTTGAACCGCCGATCACCGCAGTGAACGGTCTTTCCGGATCGGAAAGCGCTTTGCCGAGGACATCCAGCTCTTTTTCCAGCAGGAATCCGGCGACAGAAGGCAGATGCTCCGCAATACCAGCTGTAGAGGCATGGGCCCGATGAGCTGCGCCGAATGCGTCATTGACGAAGACGTCCGCAAACGAAGCGAATTCTTTCGCCAGCTCCGGATCATTCTTCTCTTCCCCGGCATGGAAGCGGACATTCTCGATCAGTGTGATGTCGCCTTCTTTCATTCGTTCAGCGGATTTTCGGACATTCTCTCCGGTGGACTCATCGAGCTTGGCGACTTCCTTGCCGAGAAGTTCACTGAGTCTCCGTGCCGCCGCCGTCAAGCGCATCTCTTCGTTCACTTGCCCCTTCGGACGGCCGAGATGGCTGGCCAGAATGACTTTTGCCCCTTGTTCGGTGAGATAGCTGATTGTCGGAATGGCAGCCCGGATCCGTGTGTCATCCGTAATTCGTCCCTCTTCCATCGGCACATTGAAATCGACCCGGCAGAAAACCCGTTTCCCTTTCAGTTCAACGTCCCGCATCGTCTTCTTATTCATGCTCCAACCCCTCCATTCGCTTTTCTGACAAATAAAGAGCAGGGGTATCTCCCTGCTCTCTTTACCCTCTTCCATTATAGAGGTTCCGACTGGTGAACGCTAAGATTTGCCGGTTCACAGTCCTTTATTGTACATCAGCAGCGCAAGGTCGATACAGCGGGCAGAATAACCCATTTCGTTGTCATACCAGGACAGCACTTTCACCATCCGGTCTTCAAGGACCATCGTCGACTGTCCGTCGACTGTAGACGATGCCGGATTGCCGTTGTAATCGGTCGACACAAGCGGCAGGTCGCTGTAATCGAGGTAACCTTTCAGCTCGTTTTCAGATGCTTTTTTCAGCGCGTTGTTCACGTCTTCAGCTGTTACATCCTTGTCGAGTTCCGCTGTCAGGTCGATCAGCGATACGTTCGGCGTCGGCACGCGGATTGCCATGCCATCGAGTTTGCCTTGCAGCTGCGGCAGCACTTTGCCGACGGCTGAAGCTGCGCCTGTCGTTGTCGGAATCATCGAAAGAGCTGCGGAACGTGCGCGCCGGTAGTCTTTATGCGGTGAATCCAGCAGGATCTGGTCGTTCGTGTATGAATGGATCGTCGTCATGATCGCGCGATTGATGCCAAACTCGCTGTCCAGCACTTTCGCGATGCCTGCAAGACCATTCGTCGTGCAAGATGCGTTCGAGATGACGTCTGTTTCTTCCGGATTGTAGGAATCATCATTGACGCCCATAACGATCATTTTCGCGTCTTTCGAAGGTGCGGAAATGATGACTTTCTTCGCGCCCGCTTCAAGGTGTTTGGATGCGGATTCTTTGTCGGTAAAGCGTCCGGTGGACTCGACAACAACATCCACGGCATGGTCCTTCCAAGGGATTTCCGCGGGATTCTTTTCGGAATAAACCCGGATCCGCTTCCCGTCGACAATGATGTCGCCGTTGTCGGCGGAAACTTCCACGTTATACGTGCCGTGTGAAGAGTCATATTTCAGCAGATGTGCCAGCATTTTGGCGTCCGTCAGGTCATTGACCGCTACAACTTCTATTTCGTCATGCATCATGGCATTCCGGAATACGAGACGTCCGATTCTTCCGAAACCATTAATCGCTAATTTCAAAGTCATGTAATTTTCCTCCATTTGTTTGCGAATTTTTTATCATTGCCTTGGCAGCTCCTTCATCCGTAAACAGGACGGTCTGCTTAGGCGCGTGCTTTAAATAGGACAGAATCGCTTTGGCTTTTGATCGGCCCCCGGCAGCCGCCAGAATGACAGGAACTTTTTCAAGCTGTCCCAATTGAATACCCACCGTCCGGATTCTGTAAACAGCTTGTCCTGACTCATCGAAATAGTATCCGAAGGCTTCACCGACCGCGCCGCCGTTTCCGATCCGTTCAAGTTCTTCCGGAGTCGATTCCCTGCGGGCCGCCATTTCCCCGGCGTCTCCGATTCCGTGGATGACAATCTCTGCCGTGTTATACAGCTCGGTCATCTCCTGGATGAACGGTTCCCGTGTCATCAGCTCGTACGCTTCCTTGCTCAGCCGGTCGGGCAGGTAGAGAGTCCGGCAGGTCCCGCCGGTTTTTTTTGCAAATGCCGAAGCGATGGTGTTCGCCTGATGCAGCACATCCTCGCCGAGCCCGCCCCTGGCGGCGACGAATTCGAGTCGCGGGTCCGGCTTCTCGATTTCCAGCCCTTCCGCTATCGAAGCGACAGTGCTTCCGCCAGTAACAGCAACCCTTTTATGCGAAGGAAACTGCTTCTCCAAATACCGGGCGGCTTCACGGCCGATCGCTGTCTTGACAGAAGGGATTTCATCACTGTCCTGAGCAGCGATCACCACCCGCTTAATGCCGAGCAGCGCACCCAATTCTTCCTCCAGTTCAGACAAACCGCTCCATTGCTTCATTGTTTCTTTCAGACGGCTGAGGACTTCCGCTCCTTCTGACGACACCGCCATGCCCCCGCTCCGGGTATACAGCAAGTTCTGGCTTCTCAGAACATCCGTTTCCCGCCGGATATCACGCTCGGTCAAATGGACGAGTTCACTCAGTGTCCGCCTGCCGATCGGTCCTTCCATCTGGATCGTGTTCAGAATCGAATAACGGGTTTTTAGCAGCTCCGCCATTTCCGGAAGTAATTTCTGCTGTGCATCCACTACAGGATTCATCGCATCACTCCGTCTCTTGGACATTTTTTGTCCCATCACAATAAATTCTGTCCCAACACTTTCAGTCTACTGATTTTCCGGATAAAATGCAAATAAAAAAGAGCACTTCAGCAGAAGCGCTCTTCAAATCCAAAAAACAGTAAAATATATGGATGAGCTTATATCAGGCCCGATCTGCTCCTGCCGCCATATTTAATCCGCATGATTGCGGACAGCTCACAGATCAAGCGCTTCTATCAAGTCAGCATAGCCGATGTTCCCGTACAGCAGCACTTCGTCTTCCCGGGCAACCACCGGAATCATCAGCATAAATTTCCCGTTCAGGACATCATCGGATTCGATGTCGATCTCTTGATAATCCACCGAAAAATCTTCTTTCACCAGCTCGAGCATCCGTTTCGCTTCCTCACAGAGCGGGCAGTTTTTCCGCGAATAAAAAGTCAGCATTCCATTTCCTCCTTAATCACTTCACTGATTTTTTGCACCGGAAGAAGATTCAATATGCTTCTCCGTGACGGAAAGCTGCCGATACCGACAGTCTGTTCCAAATCGGGGAATTGTGAAAGGTAAAGAAAAAGAGCGCTGTTCCGACTGACGGAAAAGCGCTCTCGGTATACCCTCGGAGGGAATCGAACCCCCATCTCAAGAACCGGAATCTTACGTGTTATCCATTACACCACGAGGGCCTGTCTCTTAACGACTTTTCCATTATATAAAGGAAGTCTGGATTTTGCAAGAGGTAATTTAGAAAATCATTTGATTTGACCTTCATTGACGTTCCTGTGTATGATGAAATTACAGCTGAGACGCATCAGCGATGTAAATGACACACTACCCATTAACCGAGGAGGCTAACGTCCATGAACTTAATTCCTACAGTAATTGAACAGACAAGCCGCGGAGAACGCGCTTACGACATTTATTCCCGCCTGTTGAAGGACCGGGTGATCATGCTCGGCAGCGGAATCGATGACAACGTGGCGAACTCGATTGTCGCGCAGCTTCTGTTCCTCGAAGCGGAAGATCCGGAGAAAGATATCTCCATATACATCAACAGCCCTGGCGGGAGCATCACCGCAGGTATGGCAATTTATGATACGATGCAATTCATCCGCCCTGACGTGCAGACGATCTGCATCGGCATGGCTGCATCGATGGGAGCGTTCCTTCTGGCAGCCGGCACGAAAGGGAAACGGTATGCCCTGCCGAATGCGGAAGTTATGATTCACCAGCCGCTCGGCGGCGCTCAAGGACAGGCGACAGAAATAGAGATCGCCGCGAAACGGATTTTGTTCCTTCGTGAAAAGCTTAACCAGATCCTGTCCGAACGTACAGGTCAGCCGCTGGAAGTCATTTCCCGCGATACGGATCGCGATAACTTCATGACAGCTGAACGCGCTCTTGACTACGGCTTGGTCGACCAGATCATCACCCGTAACAAACTGAACGAAGGCAAATAAGAAAAAACCGGAAGCGGCTGGACCGCTTCCGGTTTTTTTCTGTTCAGGCATCATTTTCGACCAGCGCGGCCAGCCCTTCTACTGCTGATTCCTCATCTGTCCCATCTGCAGAAATTACAACGTCTGTCCCTCTGCCGATTGCCAGACTCATGATGCCCATGATGCTTTTCGCATTCACTTTCTTGTCGTCTTTCTCCAGGTAAACATCTGCACTGTAGCGGTTCGCTTCCTGGACGAACAGCGCTGCCTGCCTGGCCTGCAGACCGGTTTTCAATTGAACTGTCACTCGTTTTTCTGTCATTCCAAAGCCTCCTTGGCACGATACTTCAATCATAGCCGAGTTTCCGGCGAATGAAAAGCCTGTCCTTACCTGCGGATGGGCTCTCCCCGTTTCAGCGCTTCCGCGATTTCGTCGATTTTTCTCAGCCGGTGATTGACGCCTGACTTGCTGACCGCTCCTGCCGACACCATTTCGCCGAGCTCTTTCAGCGTCACATCCTGGTACTCGACCCGGAGCCTCGCTATTTCCCGAAGCTTTTCCGGCAGCTGGTCGATTCCGACTGTATCATCGATATAGCGGATATTTTCGACTTGTCTCAATGCCGCCCCGATGGTTTTATTTAAATTGGCGGTCTCGCAGTTTACAAGCCTGTTGACGCTGTTGCGCATATCCCGCACGATCCGTACATCCTCGAACTTCAGGAGCGCCATATGCGCGCCTGCGACACTCAGGAAATCCGCGATTTTTTCCGCTTCTTTCAAATAAGTGACATATCCTTTCTTGCGTTCAATGGTCTTCGAATTCAGACTGAATACATTCATCAAATCAGCCAGCGCTTCTGCGTGCTCGCGGTATAACGTGTAAATCTCCAAGTGATAGGAGGAAGTCTCCGGATTGTTCACCGAACCTCCTGCCAGAAACGCCCCTCTCAAGTAGGCCCGTTTGCAGCATTTGTTCTTCACCAGTTTTTCATCAATGGTATGCCGGAATCCGAATTCATCGGATAAGATGCCGAGGTCTTCGAGGATGCCTTTGACCCCTTCACGAAGACGGCAGATATAGACGTTGTTCTTTTTCAGCCGCATCTTCTTCCGGACCAATAACTCTACACTGTACGGATAAAAGCGTTTCAGAAATGTATAAATCCGCCGCGCGATGGCTGCGTTTTCCGTCTGGATATCCAGCGTCATTTTCCGGTTCGTAAATGACAGGACACCATTCATCTGGATCATAGCTGAAAGTTCAGCTCTTCCGCAGCAATCATCTGCTTCCACTTGTGTCAGTTCTTTTTTTGTTTCAGAAGCAAACGACATTCCTTCCCCCCCTTTATTCTCTATGGGCGTTTCGCACCGCTATCCTTGGCTGGCCGGCCGCTTGCATAGCGATACAGCCATTCCGCTACTTTCCTCGGTTCATGTCTGACGGATCCTTGCTGGACAGAAGCGATGTCTTCCCTGTACACTTCCAAACCTAACTTTTGAAGCCGTTCGACATCGAACAGCACAGGAGCGGCTTTTTCCTGCTTGTACCGTTCCGCGGTCTTCGGCGGCAGTTCCGCGATATTGAGCAGGATCGCATCCAAAAAAGCTTCCCCGACGTGGTCATAAAGCGCCCGCACGTGGTCCGCTGAGGAATAATTATGAGTTTCGCCCGCCTGGGTCATTAAATTGCAGATGTACAATTTCTTTGCCGCCGAGGCGAGAACCGCTTCCCGGATATCGGTGACGAGCAGATTCGGCAATATGCTCGTATAGAGCGATCCCGGTCCGATCACAATGATATCCGCGGCGTGGATTGCATCGACCGAATCACATAAAGCCCTTGCGCTGTCCGGTTCGATGAAAACCCGCTTTATGGGCTGCCGGCCTGCCGGAATTTTCGATTCCCCGCTGATCACCGTGCCGTCCGTCATTTCAGCATGAAGCGTCACAATCTGGTTTGCCGCAGGCAGGACCGTCCCTTTAATATTCAGGACACGGCTCATTTCCTTGACGGCATGTGCGAAATCACCCGTGATTTCCGTCAAGGCTGCAAGCATGAGGTTTCCGAGGGAGTGACCCTTCAAGTCCACCGAATTCCTGAACCGGAACTGGAACATTTCTTCTACAAGCGGTTCGGCGTCCGATAAGGCTGCAATCACTTTTCGGATATCCCCAGGCGCGGGGATATCAAGCGCGCTTGTAAGCCGTCCTGAGCTTCCGCCATCATCGGCTACCGTTACGATGGCGGTCAGGTCCAGGTCCAGGTCTTTCAGTCCGCGCAGGAGCGTCGACAGTCCGGTGCCTCCGCCGATAATGACCACCCGCTTCTGCTGTAACATGAAATGTTCCATTCCGTCAGTCCTTTCTTCCCTTGACATCCCGATGCGTCACGATCGTCCGGTCCTTTTCCCCGAGGACTTTCCCGAAGTACTCAGCCAGTGTCACAGACCTGTGCTGACCTCCGGTACAGCCGAACGCGATGGTCAGCTGCGCTTTTCCTTCCTTTTTGTATTGCGGAATCATAAACTGGAACAAATCCGTCAGCTTTTCTATGAGTTCCTGCGTCTCCTGCCACTGCAGCACATAATCAGCGACAGGCGCGTCGAGTCCCGAATGGGGTTTCAGCTCTTCGATATAGTAAGGATTCGGCAAGAAGCGCACATCGAAGACCAGATCGGCATCAATCGGAATACTGTGTTTGAATCCGAAAGAAATGACATTGATGGTGAAATTGTTTTCGTCTGAAGAAGAGAAGTCAGCAGTAATCCGCTCTTTCAAGTCCCGCGGCTTCATTCCGGTGGTATTGTAGATGTACTGCGCGCGTCCCTGAAGATCCATAAGCATGTCCCGCTCTTTTTTAATACCTTGGAGGATCAGTCCTCCGCTGGACAGTGGATGCGATCTTCTCGTTTCTTTATACCGGCTGACCAGCGTCTGGTTGTCCGCATCAAGAAAAAGGATCCGGACGGCAACATGCGGATCTTTTTCCAGCGTATCGATGGCGTCGAGCAGACTGTGGAAAAAGTTTCCCCCGCGCAAATCCATCACGGCGGCGACCCGCCTCATGGACTTGCCGGAATCGCGCATCAGCTGAAGGAAAGTCGGGAGAAGTTCAGGCGGCAGGTTGTCGATCGTAAAAAATCCGAGATCTTCGAAACTTTGGATGGCGACCGTCTTTCCTGCTCCTGACATGCCGGTTATGATGATGAGCTCTGTCGTTCTGCTATTTTGTTCCATTCGCTGTCTTCCCTTCCTCCGACTGCTGGACCGATTCACTGATTAATGAAAAATCCGGCGTATACGTGAATGTTCCATATTGGATCCCTGGTTTTCCGGCCGCAAAAATCAGGTTCGTCCGGTCGCCTTCCGCCATCGGCAGTGATGACAGCGCCTCCACGGGATGCCACTCCAGCACGCCTTCCCTGTTTTCCTTCACGGGTTCTCCGGCCAGTCCGCCGGCCGTGAATGTATACAGCATCCATTCATCCACCACTTCCTCTCCTTCGCGGATCACCATGGTGTAGACGCCTTTCAGATGCGTGCCGACCGGCTCCGCTTCTGTTTCTTCTGTGAATTCGCGGATGGCCGCTTCATAAACCGATTCACCGGGCTCCATCTTACCGCCTGGCGCTACATACCAGCCCCGTCTCGGTTTTTTCAGAAGCAGCACTTGTCCGTCCTTGATCACTAATAAATTCGCAATTCGCTGCACGTTCGACACTCCGCATCTTATATAAACTGATTCCTATTATACACTTGTTCCGGGTGTGCCGTAAAAAAGAATGCAAAAAGAGGCCGTCTGCCGGGTGTGCCGGCAAACGGCCTTCAAAGTGTTGCTATTAAAAGGGGGTCAATTACTACTCTTACTATACCTTGTTAACATGTCAAAGCGATTACAGCACTGTTAAGAACAAATTAAATTACGCGTTCACTTCGGATTTTTCTTTCATTTCCTCCACATAGTGCTGGGCCGCCTGGGCAGCAATGCTGCCGTCGCCGGTCGCTGTCACGACTTGCCGCAAGGTCTTTTCCCGGACATCCCCTGCCGCGAATATGCCTTCCACGGACGTTTCCATCTCATCGTTTGTTCTGATGTATCCTTCCTCATTCAGAATACCGAGAGATTCGAAGGGCTTTGTCAGCGGGAGCATTCCGATATAAATGAAGACCCCATCCGTCTTGAATTCTTTTTCCGATCCGTCTTCAGTGGACTCGAGGAGGACTTTGCTCACTTTCCCCTCTTCCCCCTTAATTTCTTTGACGGTGGTGTTCCAGATGAAATCGATCTTTTCGTTTTTGAATGCACGGTCTTGGATGATCTTCTGGGCGCGCAGCTCGTCCCGCCGGTGCACGATGGTCACTTTTTCTGCAAATCGTGTAAGATATACGCCCTCCTCGACAGCGGAATCACCACCGCCGACAACGACAAGTTCCTTCCCTTTGAAAAAGGCGCCATCACAGACCGCACAATAACTGACACCGCGTCCGCTGAATTCCTGTTCGCCCGGAATACCGAGCTTTTTATATTCAGCGCCTGATGAAATGATGATCGAACGGGCTTTGAATTCTTTCGAACCTGCTTTGACGATTTTGATATCGCCTTCTTCTGTAATGGCCGATACGTCGCCATAACCATATTCGGCGCCGAAGCGCTGCGCGTGTTCATACATTTTCGTCGACAGATCCGGCCCTAATATGGAATCAAAACCGGGATAGTTTTCGATTTCTTCAGTATTGACCATCTGACCGCCCGGAACGCCCCGTTCCAGCATCAGGGTCGAAAGATTCGCCCGTGATGTATAGACAGCCGCCGTCAGTCCGGCTGGTCCTGCTCCGATAATAATCACATCATAAATTTTTTCTTCTGCCATCATGGTCCCTCCTGTCTACTCAATGTCTAAAGCGTAATCAATTATCCCAATGCCAGCAACTATTCTGCCTAGTTGCCAGCTATCTGGATAAATCGGAAAATCTCTTCTGCATATTTTGTCAGCGTCGGCACACCGACACCGTAGCACGCGGCAAATTCTTTTTTGGTCACCGAATCACCGCGGGACGATTCATATAAAAACTTGAATGCAGCCGCAATCGCAGCAGGGTTCCGGAAGTGATACCCCATGGACAGCGCCCGGTCGCCGAATGAAAACCAGAGCCGGAACATCCCCGCGTTATCCTCCGTCACCATATCATCGGTCCCGTACAGCAGTTCAGTGGCGTCCATAAACCGAACGAATGCTTTTTCCGCTGCATTCTCCTCATTGAACTGATGGCCGAGGGAATAACCGAGGATGTACGTTTCCATGACCGACAGCTGATCCGTCTGCAGCCACTTCGGATGTGAAATGATCTCCTGGCGGTGGGAAGATTTCCCTAACAGGAACAATCCAAACAGCCGCCTGTCCGGGAGCGGGTGGTCCAGCTGCTCGATCAGGAATTGCCTGTCGTGTTCAAGCGCATCGGCATGCGGCATTTCCTCCTGATCTGCCCATGGTTCGGAGCCTTCTTTCGTGACGTCCATCAGGACCAGCTGACGCCAGGCCTCTTTTGCGACCGCTGGCTGGCCGGAATGGTAAGCTGCATTCGACAGCCAGAAATAGAATCCCGGATCCCCTTCAAACCCACGTTTCTGGAGACTCCGCAACCAGTTGAATGCCTCATTGTGCTCGCCGACAAGCGCGAATGTCGCTCCCAGCTTGTACCGGTGCTCGAATACATAAGGCTTGATTTTTTTCAAAAGCGCCAAGACATCTTCTAGCTCGGGATTTTTTTCGTAATAATAAATGACCGCCAAATTGCAGAGCGCATGGAGGTTTCCGGTGTTTTGACGGAGGACCGAATAAAGGAGCGCTTTTGCATCCTCCGCCTCCCCGATATAGAAATAAGCGAGTGACAAGTTGTTGTAAGCCGCGAAGAAATCCGGCTTTTCATCAATCAGTTCTTCCAGCAGCTTGATCGCTTCTTCGAAGTTCCCTTGTTCCATCCGCCGTCTTGCCTGTTCCTGACGCCGGTACATCTCCGTATCGCCTGTTTCTTCCTCTTTAAACAGATGCCATTCTTCCTGTTCCGCGAAATCGATGATTTCAAACGATTCTTCCGCATATTCACCGTTTATATCCTGTTCGGTATACTGTTTGGCAAAATCCCTGGCTTCCAGGAAACGACCCATATGGGCAAATGTTTCCGCCAGGAAATACAAAATATCCGTTTCAGTCGGATCCAGTTCATGCGCTGTCTGGAGGATATCCGCCGCCCCTTCGAAATCTTCGATCTCCAAGAGGACGACGCCATACTGCATAAGAATGAGCGGATCTTCCGGACTTAGTTCGGCAGCCCGGCGCAAATACTTCAGTGCCCTATCGAATTGGCCGCGATTAAGAGCGGTCAGCGCCTTCTTGAAGTAATAATCGCCCGTCGGAATGAAGGACACGACGTTCCCTTTTCCATTTTTTCTCTTTTTCTCCAATCGATAACCTCCTGCCCGCAATAAAATACACGCGTAATTTTCAAGATAAAAAGCTATGTCCGTACTTTATTGTAATATCGGTTTCAATCTTTATTTCAGCTGGGCTTCGTTCGGTTGATCGGTTTCCGGCCGAACCGCCAGCCCATGCCGACCGCCACTGAAGGCGTTCATTTCAGTATAACACAGTCCAAGACACCAAAAAACTTCCTTGAAGCATTAAGCTTTCAAGGAAGCGGCTTTTCGTTCGGCCATTTCTTCTGCCGTATAAATGATCTTCATCGGATTGCCGCCCGCAAATGCGCCGGGAGGAACATCCCGGTTCACAAGTGTGGCAGCGGATATGATGGCTCCATCACCGATGGTAACTCCCGGCAACACGGTCGAGTTAGCGCCGATCATCACTTCATTCCCGATCAGCACATCGCCAAGGCGGTATTCATCAATAAGGTACTCGTGTGCAAGGAGTGTGGTGTTGAATCCGATGACCGAATTGGCTCCGACACGGATCCGTTCTGGAAACATGACATCAGGAACTACCATGAGCGCGAATGCGGTCTGTTTTCCGACTTTCATCTGAAGGAATGTCCTGTACAGCCAATTTTTCACCGACATGAACGGCGTATAACGGCCGATCTGGATGACAACGAAATTTTTGGCGACTTTCCAGAATGATACGGTCTGGTAAATCTGCCAAAGCGAATTACTGCCAGTGACGGGATAGCGCTCGGTCTTCCTCATGAAATCGGTTCCTTCCCGATTTCCAGTAAATCAGAAATGTGGCGGAGCATAAAGTCCGGCTTAAAGGAAGCGAGAAATGCTTCTCCCTTGGCGGCCCATGCGACGCCGGCTGTCTTGACTCCGGCATTCCGTCCCCCTTCGATGTCATGGGAATTGTCACCAATCATCAAGGCGTGCGCTTTATCCACCCCTAACCGGTCAAGCGCCAGCTGCACCGGTTCAGGATGGGGCTTCGGATTCACCACGTCATCCAGGCTGATCAGGACATCGAACGCATCGGACAGATCCATAAGCGCCAGCCCCCGTTCGATGACCACACGCCTTTTTGTCGAAACAATGGCCAATTTCATCCCTTTCGCTTTCAGCAGGCGGATCGTCTCTCCTACACCATCATACTCCCTGACAAGTTCGTCATGGAGTTCAAGATTCAATTCGCGGTAAGCCTGTGTCAGTTCTTCCACCCGGTCCGGTGCGATTCGGGAAAACGTCTGGCTCAGTGATGGTCCGTTGAAATGGATGACATCCTCCGCCGTGAAACGGCCCGGATAGAATTCGCCAAGTACACCGAGGAAAGTCTGCTCGATCAATTCATTAGTATCGAGAAGTGTACCGTCAAAATCGAAAAGCATCGCTTTAAACATGCCGCTCATAGAGCCGGCACCTCCTTCCGGTTTTCATCCGCCCGGCGCCAGAACCAGGCGACTGTAATCGTCAATACGAGAGCGGTTCCGACCCGGAGCAGCAGGAGCGGCCAAACCGGAATGCCCAGCGGAATAAAAATGAGTGTATCTTCTATCACTGCATGGCAGGCAACAAGAAAAATGAATGCGAGCGTCGCATCCTTTCGGCTGACGCCCTCTTCCTGAACAGCCTGGATCATTACACCCGCTCCCATGGCAAGCCCGATCAGCAGTCCTGCGACGAGTGTAGTGGAAGTGTTTTTCTGCACGCCCAGCAGCCTGGTGAACGGAACGAGAAGGTCGGCGAATTTGGCAAGGAAACCGAAATCCTTCAGAAATTGGAGAGCGATCATCAGCGGTATGACGATCATTGCCAGCTGAAGGACGCCCGTGGACGCTTTTTCCAGACCGAGCAAGAAAATCTCCAGCCAATTTACGGGCACTGCTGTTTCAGCCGGCGCAAAGCCATACTGAGCGATTTCCCCGCCTCCGTGCCAGACGAGATTGATGACAATCGCCGAAACAGCTGCAAGTCCGAACCGGACAACAAGGACCACCCACAGCCGGACACCGACTTTAAGTGCGACTCCGGTCTCGATAAATAAATTATGCGAAAACGACAGCATCACTGCGAGGATGAACACTTCTTTGACTGTCAACTCCAGCGACAGGATGCCGGCGATCCCGGCATACAGATTCAGCGCATTCCCCAACACGAGCGGAATGGCAGCTTCTCCGCTCAGTCCGAACAGCGCCATGAGCGGGGAAACGAGATCAATGATAAAGGGCAGAACCGGTGTATACTGCAGCATGACCACGATGAGCGTAATCGGAAAAATCACTTTTCCGAGCGCCCATGTCGTCCGGATGCCGGCAGCCGCACCGTTTTTCAACGTTTTCATAAACAGCAAATCCACCTTCCGGTCAGTCGAGATAGTGGGCCGGCTTCCGGATCGTCAGGCGCCGGACGGCGATCAAGGCAGCCGCCACCAATATGATGAACACAGAAATCACCTGTGCGGCCCGGAGCCCCCCGAACAGTTCAAGAATCAGGCTGTCCGTCCGCATCCCTTCTATGAAGAAGCGGCCGAATGAATACCATATTAAATACGAGAAGAAAATTTCGCCCCGGACAAGATTCACCCGGCGGAGCAAAAGCAGCAGAATGACACCCAGGAAATTCCACAGCGATTCATAGAGGAACGTCGGATGATAATAAGCCCCTTCTATGTACATTTGGCTGATGATCCAGTCAGGCAGCAAAAGATTTTCCAGAAAAGCGCGCGACACCTCTCCGCCATGGGCTTCCTGGTTGATGAAATTTCCCCAGCGGCCGATCGCCTGCCCGAGCAGCAGACTGGGAGCCAAAATGTCTGCGACTTTCAAAAACGGCACATTGCGTTTTTTCGTGAATAAATATGCCACGATCACTGCAGCTATAATGGCGCCGTGTATGGCAAGGCCTCCTTCCCAGATCTGGAAAATCTGTGAAGGATTCTCGCTGTAATATTCCCACTTGAAAATCACATAATAAAGACGGGCGCCCAGAATGGAAAGCGGAACGGCCCACAAGAGCATATCCGTCAGAAAGTCTTCGTCGAACCCTCTCCTGACTATTTCCCGCTGGCCGAGCAGGAAAGCCAGGATGATGCCGGTGACGATGATAACGCCATACCAGCGGACGTCAATCGGTCCGAGCGACACCGCGATCGGATCGATTGCAGCAACAGTAAAATGCATGATGAACTCCTCTCCAGTCATTACAATGGATTATTCGAGATTACTTGGTCCAGCCGCGTCGAAAAATCTTCCGCCGCATTGACCCCCATTTGTTTCAGCCGATGATTCATGGCTGCCACTTCAATGATGACAGACAAATTCCGTCCTGGTCGGACCGGGATGGTCAGTTTCGTCAGTTCGGTATCGATGATTTTCGTCTTCTCCTCTTCCAGTCCGAGCCGGTCATAAGTCTTTTCGCTGTCCCAGATCTCCAGGTCGATGACAAGCGAAATCCGTTTATGGTTCCGGACAGCACTGGCGCCGAAAAGCGTCATGACGTCGATGATTCCGATCCCGCGGATTTCAAGCAAGTGCTCGATTAGCTTGGGCACACTGCCGACAAGCGTGTTCTCAGTCTCCTGGCGGATCTCCACGCAGTCGTCCGCTACGAGCCGATGTCCTTTTTTTACAAGTTCCAGCGCAGCCTCACTTTTTCCGACACCGCTTTTGCCTGTGATCAAAATTCCGATCCCGTAAACATCGACAAGTACGCCATGGACGGCAGTAGTCGGTGCCAGCCGGCTTTCCAAGTAGTTCGTCAGTCTCCCTGAAAAGCGGGTCGTCGTCATCGCGGTGCTCAGAACAGGGACATGACGGAAATTCGATGCCGCCACCAGCTCGGGAGGGACTTCCTCGCCATGTGCGACGACGACAGCTGGCGTATCATCTGTGCAGAGCTTGATCATCCGGGACTTCCGTTCTTCTTCATCCAGCATGGAGAAAAAGGAAAGTTCTGTTTTTCCGAGCAGTTGGACCCGATTTGCGGGATAATGTGTAAAATACCCGGCCATTTCCAGCCCCGGCCGTGAAATATCGCTGACCGTGATATGCCGGCCGATTCCTTCTTCGCCGCTGACAAGCGCCAGCTGGAATGTATCCATAACGTCGTTAACTGTTACTTGCCCCATAACCGCCCCTCTTTTCCTTTATTTATCTTTCAGTCAATCTACGCCTTATTCTACCACGCTGACACTCTTTTAACAGTACGGTGTCTCCATCTCCCGTCATTTTTCCTATATAGAGATCGGGAGGGGATAACTTGAAAATAATTGTTGATGCGGGACATGGTCCGGAAACCCGGGGCAAACGGTCGCCGGACGGAACGATGCGGGAATACCATTTCAATGCCGGTGTGGCCGCGACCTTGAAGAAACTGCTTCTCCAAGCCGGCCAGACGGTCATCTTCACCCATCAGGCCGACCGGGATGTCCCGTTATATGAGCGGGTCCGTCTCGCGAATCGGATGAAGGGTGATGTTTTTGTTTCCATCCATGCCAATGCGTTCGGAACCGCTTTCAACTCAGCCGGCGGGATTGAAACATATGTCTACACACGTCCTCTTATGGAATCCACCCTGCTTGCCGACGCCATCCACAGCCGGCTGGTCAGCACAGCAGGGCTCCGGGACCGCGGCATTAAAAAAGCGGATTTCGCTGTCCTCCGGGAAACGGTCATGCCCGCTGTTCTGCTCGAGTGCGGGTTCATGACAAACCGTGGTGAATTGGCGCTGCTTAAATCGGGATCCTACCGCCAGCGCTGCGCCGATGCCATCGCGGCAGGGCTGCTGTCCTATGGAAGGAAAAGCGGGTGCTGCTGAAAAGGCCGAAAAACAGAGAAAGACGGGAAGAGGAAATGTACTCCTCTTCCCGTCTTTTTTGTTGGCTGTTTGATGATCAGGGCAACCGCTGAAAGCCGCTGCGGATCATCACTCGGCAGTGAAATAACGGACTAGGATCGATCCTGTCTTCGTCTCCCCGAAAACAAGGAGCGGAATTTCAGAATCAGCTTCCGTGTTCTTCGTGAACTTGATCGACTTCTGAAGGAGCTGTTCCGTTTCATGGACCCGTTCTGCATCTTCGAGATACACATCCATCCGGCCCAGGTTCGAAGTGACTTCCCCTTTTAATGGAAGGTGTTTCGGCACATAAATTTCGACGTTGCCGGCGACAGTCTTCGCTTCGATTTTTCTGGCTTTATCGCTTCTCGTCGTCACGACCACGTTGCCATTCAAGGACTTCGCTTCAACGGATTCCATATCGCCGTCAATATAGACCCGGCCGTTAAAGGTTTCCGCTTCCAGTTCACCGGCAGCCATTTCCTGGACCTGAATGGCCCCATTCGCTGTTTCCAATTCCGCATCCTGCACCGTGCCATCCTTCACTTCGATCTTCCCGTTCGCAGTTTTGACCCGCAACTTGCCGACATTCAGGCGCTTCATCGTGAAACCGCCGTTGAAGAGACGGGCAGTCAGGAGTTCATAGTCCTTCTCCGGGACATACAGCACCAAATTCACTTGGGTTGTTTTCAAATCACTGATGATCCGGACCTTCCTGCCGTCTGCCACAAACACGAATTTTTCGAAGAAGTCCTGCTTTGCCTGCGCCTCTGACTCAGCGCGGTACGCTTTCACGACGCATTCCGCTTTCACTTCATTCCCAGGCAGCGGAAAGACCTCCAACTGTCCGTTGGAAATATCCACGATGATTTCTTCCACTTCTGCATTTTCCTCTGAAAACGTCTGTGTGAACGTCACTGCTTCCCCTAGCGGTGATTCGAAATCCATGTTCTTCAGTTTGCCGAATGACTCCTGCATGAAGCGCATCATTTTATCGCCGAACTGGTTGAAATCCTTCGAGTAGTCACGTTTGAATTCCTTGGAGAAGTCCCGGGAGAAGTCGCGCGAAAAATCCTTGGCCAGTTTCCGGACAAAATCGTCCGGCCCGAATTTGGATCTCCCCTGCCTTTCGCGGTACTCGCTGCGTCCGCCATATGCATCCATGACAGGCGGATCCTGCTTGCTGTCCATCGCCTTGAGCAGCTCCACCGCTTCCTGGGCTGTAATCGTCCCTTTTTCGACCATATCCAGAATCCGCTCTTTTTCGTCTCCCATCGCTTCTTCCTCCTTTTGTTCATTCGCTACCTATTACGTTTCAACACTCAGAAGGTTTCACTGGACCGGCTGTTTTCTGTTTTCCGCTTTCTCGAGCTGTTCCTTCATCCGCTGGCGGTCCCGTTCAAGTATCGGTTTCAGGTAATGCCCGGTATGCGACCGGCCGGTTTCCGCAATTTCTTCCGGCGTCCCGGCAGCGAGAATCATGCCGCCCCGATCCCCGCCTTCAGGGCCGAGATCGATGATATAATCGGCGGTTTTAATGACGTCCAGATTGTGTTCGATCGTCAGTACCGTGTCCCCATTATCGACGAGACGCTGCAGGACATTCAGCAGACGGGCGATATCGTCCGCATGAAGGCCTGTAGTCGGTTCGTCCAGGATATAGAAAGACTTTCCGTTCGACCGTTTGTGAAGTTCCGAAGCCAGTTTGACACGCTGCGCTTCCCCTCCGGACAGCGTGGTCGCCGGCTGTCCGAGTTTGATGTATCCGAGTCCCACATCGACGATCGTCTTCAGTTTCCGGCTGATTTTCGGGATATTCTCGAAGAAGTCCAATGCGTCCTCGACAGTCATGTCCAGTACATCTGCAATGTTCTTCCCTTTGTATTCCACTTCCAGTGTCTCCCGGTTATACCGTTTCCCATGGCAGACTTCACAAGGAACGTAGACATCCGGCAAAAAGTGCATTTCGATCCGGATGATGCCATCACCCCGGCAGGCTTCACAGCGGCCGCCTTTCACATTAAAGCTGAAGCGGCCCTTCTTATAGCCGCGCACTTTCGCTTCATTCGTCGAAGCATAGACATCCCGGATGTTGTCGAATACACCCGTATACGTGGCCGGGTTGGAGCGCGGGGTCCGTCCGATCGGGGACTGATCGATATCAATCACTCTTTCCAGTTCCTCCTTCCCTTCCACCGACTTGTGCGCTCCCGGCTTCAATCTTGCGCGGTTCAGCTGCTGGGCGAGGGATTTATACAGGATTTCATTAATGAGCGTACTTTTCCCCGATCCCGAAACACCGGTCACCGCAGTGAATACACCGAGCGGAATATCGACGTCGACGTTCTTCAAGTTGTTTTCGCTCGCTCCCTTTATCGAGACCGACCGGCCATTCAGTTTTCTCCGTTCATGGGGAATCGGAATGAATTTTTCTCCGCTCAAGTACTGGCCTGTGATGGAATTCCGGTTTTTCATGACTTCCTCCGGCGGGCCGGCCGCTACGATCTCGCCGCCATGGACGCCTGCCCCCGGACCGATATCGATCAAATAATCCGCAGCCATCATGGTATCTTCGTCATGCTCGACCACGATCAGGGTGTTGCCGATATCGCGCATCGACTTCAGCGTCGCAATGAGCCGGTCGTTATCCCGCTGGTGGAGCCCGATGGAAGGTTCATCCAGAATGTACAGGACACCGGTCAGCCGGGAGCCGATCTGTGTGGCCAGCCTAATCCGCTGCGCCTCGCCCCCGGACAGCGTCCCGGCGGCACGGCTCATCGTCAGGTAATCGAGTCCGACGTTGATGAGGAATCCGACCCGCTCCCGGATTTCGCGCAAGATCAGGCGGGCGATCTGCATATCCTTTTCTGAAAGGGAAAGCCCCGCAAAGAATTCGTCCGCTTCGGCGACCGAAAATCCGGTCACTTGACCGATATGCAGATCGCCGATTTTGACCGCGAGTGTTTCCGGTTTCAGCCTGTAGCCATGACAGGCGGGACACGGCTGTTCAGCCATATATTTTTCCATCTGTTCCCGGATCCAGTCTGAACCGGTCTCCCGGAATCTCCGGTCCACGTTGGGCAGGACCCCTTCAAAAAATATGTGGTTGTCCCGGATCTGCCCAAAATCGTTCTCGTACCGGAACCGGATCTTCTCTTTTCCGGAGCCGTACAGCAGGATTTGCAGTTCCTCTTCCGGCAGTTCGCTTACCGGCACATCCATATTGATTCCGTAATGCTTCGCCACTGTCTCGAGAAGCTGTGGATAGTACTGTGAACTCGTCGGCTCCCAAGGCGCAATCGCATGTTCCCTTAGAGTCCTGGAGCTGTCCGGAATCACAAGCGCGGGATCGACTTCCATCTTCATTCCGAGCCCGTCGCATTCCGGGCAAGCCCCGAACGGCGAATTGAACGAGAACATCCGGGGCTCGAGCTCGCCGATGGAAAAACCGCAGATCGGGCATGCGTGGTGTTCACTGAACAGCAGTTCTTCGTGTTCCATGACATCCACCAGAACCCGCCCTTCACCAAGCTTCAGCGCAGATTCGAGTGAATCGCTCAATCGTGCGGAAATGCCTTCTTTCAGCACAATCCGGTCAATCACGACTTCAATCGTATGTTTTTTGTTTTTCTCCAGCTCGATATTATCATCCAGGTCGCGCAGCTCCCCGTCCACCCGCACGCGGACATACCCTTGTTTCCGGATATCATCCAGAAGCTTCACATGGGTCCCTTTCCGGCCGGAAATGACAGGTGCGAGGATTTGCATCCGGGTCCGTTCCGGATATTCCAAGATCCGGTCGACCATCTGCTCGACAGTCTGTGAAGAGATTTCGATTCCATGGATCGGACAGATCGGCTTCCCGACCCGTGCGAATAAAAGGCGGAGATAATCGTAGATTTCCGTGACGGTCCCCACTGTCGAACGCGGATTGCGGCTTGTCGTTTTCTGGTCGATAGAGATCGCCGGTGAAAGTCCTTCAATCAAGTCCACGTCCGGCTTATCCATCTGTCCGAGGAATTGCCTGGCATATGCCGACAGGGATTCTACATAACGGCGCTGCCCTTCAGCGTAAATGGTATCGAACGCGAGCGAGGACTTGCCAGACCCCGACAACCCGGTCATTACGACAAGCTCATCCCGCGGTATTTCCACATCGATGTTCTTCAGGTTATGGGCGCGGGCGCCCTGTATTCGGATCACTTGGTTCTTCATCGGCCTCATCCTTCCGCTTTCAGTTCAAGCACGGTATCGCGCAGTTCTGCCGCCCGTTCAAAGTCGAGCGCTCTCGCTGCTTCTTTCATTTCCTGTTCAAGCAGGTCGACCAGCTGGCGGCGTTCCGCTTTATTCAGCTTTTTGCCGGCTGCGGCTTTCGACACTTTCGCCGTATAAGTCTCTTCTTCCTCCGCCGCCACCGTAGCCCGGATGACGTCCCGGATCTCCTTGCTGATGGTCGTCGGCGTGATGCCGTGCTTTTCATTATATTCTTCCTGTATGGACCGTCGCCGGGCCGTCTCATCCAGTGCTTTCTGCATGGAATCCGTCACTTTATCCGCATAGAGAATCACTTGGCCATTCGCGTTCCGCGCGGCACGGCCGATCGTCTGGATCAGCGAGCGCTCCGAACGCAGGAACCCTTCTTTATCCGCATCCAGGATGACGACAAGCGACACTTCCGGGATATCGAGTCCTTCCCGAAGTAAGTTGATGCCGACCAGCACGTCATGGACGCCCATCCGGAGTTCCCGGATGATTTCAATGCGTTCCAGCGTCTTGATTTCGGAGTGGAGGTAATTCACTTTGATGCCCGCTTCTTTCAGGTAATCCGTCAGATCCTCCGACATTTTCTTCGTCAGCGTCGTGACCAGCACCCGTTCATTCCGGGCGCTCCTGATCTGGATTTCATCAAGCAAGTCATCGATCTGCCCCTTCGATGGCCGCACGGTGACTTCTGGATCCAAAAGCCCTGTCGGCCGGATGATCTGTTCGATCATTTCCGGCGTATGCTCGATCTCATATGGACCGGGCGTGGCGGAAACATAAACCGCCTGGCTGACATGGTTTTCGAATTCATCGAATGTGAGCGGCCGGTTATCCATAGCGGACGGCAGGCGGAACCCGTGATCGACCAGCACCTTTTTCCGTGCCTGGTCCCCGTTGAACATGCCGCGGATCTGCGGCAGTGTCACGTGGCTCTCATCGACGACGAGCAGGAAATCTTCCGGGAAGTAATCAAGCAGCGTATATGGCTGGGCGCCGGCCGGGCGCAGCGTGAGATGGCGGGAATAATTCTCGATGCCGGAACAGAAACCCATTTCACGCATCATTTCCAAGTCATAACGCGTCCGCTGTTCCAGTCTTTGTGCTTCCAGCAGCTTATCTTCAGCCCGGAGTTCGGTAAGGCGCTCTTCCAGTTCCTGTTCAATGTTTTCAATAGCTTTCACCATCTTTTCTTCCCTCGTGACAAAGTGGGAAGCAGGGAAAATCGCCACGTGATCGCGGTCCCCAAGGATTTCCCCCGTCAGGGCATCCACCTCGCGGATCCGGTCGATTTCATCCCCGAAAAATTCAATCCGCAGACAGCGCTCATCCCGGGAAGCCGGGAAGACTTCCACGACATCGCCGCGGACACGGAAAGTCCCGCGGATGAAATTGATATCATTCCGTTCGTACTGCACGTCTACCAGTTTGCGCAGCAGCTGGTTCCGCTCAATTTCCATCCCCGTCCGGAGCGACAGGACCAGTTCCCTGTATTCTTTCGGCGATCCGAGGCCGTATATGCAAGAAACGGACGCGATCACGATGACATCGTCCCGTTCGAACAGCGAACTCGTCGCCGAGTGGCGGAGTTTGTCGATTTCATCATTGATGCTCGCATCTTTCTCGATGAACGTATCCGATTGCGGCACATACGCCTCCGGCTGATAATAATCATAATAGCTCACAAAATATTCCACAGCGTTATCCGGGAAGAACTCCTTGAACTCGCTATAGAGCTGGCCGGCCAGCGTCTTGTTGTGCGCAATGACGAGAGTCGGTTTTTTCACTTCCTGGATGACGTTCGATATCGTGAATGTCTTCCCTGTTCCCGTAGCTCCGAGAAGTGTCTGATGGCGTTTGCCGTTCGCCACCCCTTCAACGAGACGTGAAATCGCCGCCGGCTGGTCACCGCCTGGCTGATACGGCGCCTGGAGTCTGAATTCCTGTTTCATTCTGTGTTCCCCCGTTCTTGTTCAATGCCTTTAGTTTATCATATGCCCGAAAAAAGCTCGAACGAAAAGCGAACGTATGTTTTAAAATCCATCATCGGCCCTTCCGGCTGAAGCTCAAGGGAAGGGCCGTACGTAAAAAAGACCGCCGGGTGAAGGCGGTCCTGCAGCTTGTTGCTTATTCCTCACTATATACATCTCCCGGAGCGGCCGCTTCCAGTCCGAACACGGTTTCACGGCCGTCCTCAGTCACGGCGGTCACCGTGAAGTAAGTCGTCCCCGCGCCGTGTAACAGGTCGCCTGTCACCCGGAATTCACCATCCCCTGTCCGGAATGCCTGGAATTCGTTTTCAAAATGGGGCGGCATGGTGACATTGACTGCCGCTTTTTCTACATAGCGGCCGCTGAATGACAGGACCAGTTCATTGAGTCCGACTTCGACCGGCTCCATTTCCGCCTGCAGCACGAGCCCTTCCTGTTCCGTCGTCTCCGGATACAGCCCCTGCTCCGCCGCTTTGGGCGTCGATACCACCAGGAGCGAGGCCGCCAGCAGAATGATGATGCCGTAGACCGTTTCCGCTTTCGCCCGGTTCCCGATCTGACCGGCGGCCCGTTCGGCATACCGGCGGATCGCTTTCCGCTGAATGAAACCGACGATCAGGACCAGGAACGTGAACCCGATCTTGATCGCGACCGCCAGACCCCAGTCGCTGCCGAGAAAGCTCTCAATCGAGAAGGAAGGCACAAAAGTGCCTGCCATATAAAGACCGGTCAGGATGACGGTCCCAATACTGATAAGAGCACACTTGGAAAAGCGCAGAAGTACGCCTTCAGGCACTTCCCCCTTTCTGAATTTTTTTAAAAAGAGGATCAGACCGAGCAGTCCGCCAAACCAGATCCCAGCCGACAAGAGATGCAGCGCGCTTACTGCCGCTGATATGGCGCCGCCGTACTTTGGGTAAATGGCATGTCCGGATACGAGCGGCACGAGAAGAAGGGCTGCAGCCGCCAACACGGGACCGGCTCTGCGCCAAGAAATGGCCACTGCCAAAAGGATCAGCTGGAGGAGCGGCACCCAGACGAATTTTAAGCCGCCGAAGGCCGGCAAGGACAGATCCGGCAGTTCCGATTTCTGTACAGCCAGCACGGTAAAAATACCGGCTGCCGTTAGAATAAAAAGTATTATGGCCGCCGCCCCCCGCTTTTCTGATACTGGAGAACGGCTGATCGAAGTCCGGAAAAACAGCAAACCGAAAATTGCAAGGAGACCTGTAAACCAAAGCCAATAACCGGCCTGTTTGATTCCAGCATTGCCGAACAAGTCGAAGGCCGTCTCATCGATTCCGTCTTCGGATTGAATGGCCGTATAGACTTCCGACGCAAAGTAAAAAGAACCCATAGTATCCGGAACCGGGGTTTCCGGATCAGTCGGCCGTGCATGCCAAATGACTTGGTAGGTGCCCTTTTCCAGATCATCAGGCAGCCCGATCACTACCCGTGCAGGATCGGCCGGATCCGTAACCGCATCTCCCGTTATGGCGACGGGCTGTTCCCTATCATCGAAGACACCGACTGCGGTCAGCGTAACCGGCTGGTTGAACCGGAGTTCGATTTCCTCCGGTGCAGCGTCTGTGATGGTTCCGGCCGCCGGCGAATGGCTGATCAGTTCAAGCGGCTGGCCGGCGGATTCCGTCTCTTGTTCCGCCACACGGAAAGATAATTTCTCTTCCATGACGTAACCATCCGGTGTCACGACACTGACGGTGGCCGTATAAGATCCCGGTGCAAGCGGCTGGCCGATTTGTGCAATGACTTTACTCGGATCCCTCTCATCCAGCGAAGTCCCTGCCAGCCGGATCTCTTCTCCGCCGCTGCTTGTCAGGACCACCGAACCGGGGTGGAGCGTCACCGGATCCCGGAAGTGGAATTCAAGTACTTCAGGGCTTTCCGACACCGTCTCATTCGCTGCCGGAATCGTCTCTTCCAGTGAGGAATGGGCAGAGACCGCAGCCGCCGGCACCGCTAAAAGCAGGACAAGGAGGATCACCTTCCGAATATCTACCATTATATAAACTTCCTCCTTTATTAAAAGGATCAGCGGATGTTCAGCGCGATTCCACGATCTGCGATCTGCATCCACGATGCTCCCGCATCTTCCGTCATAAATATATTCTTCGCTGACGTTGCAAAAAACAAACGCTCGTCGTCCGCAGCCAAATAAGTGATCTTGCTTGCAGAATCGGGTTTCGGAATATGAAGAATCACTTGTTTCCCTGAATCGGGATGGTAGGACATGATGATCGGATCTTTTTCCGTACTGGCTGCCAGCAGGCGCCCGTCTGCTGTGAACGCCACTGCGGTTGTCGGCATGTCGCTCACCGTCTCGAAGCTTTTACCAAAATTCTCTGACAGGAAAAGGCCTTTATCCGTTCCGATGGCCACCACTCCGCCATCTTCGGGATGAGCGGCAATCGATGTCAGCCGGCCGGCCAGCCCTTCCGCCTGGCTCTGTGTCCATGTAGCCGAATCATCTTCGGAATAAAAGACGCCGGCATAATCCATCCGTGTATTGGGCTGCGGATTCACCACATATAAAGTATGGGAATGATAGCCTGCAGCCATCAAGTGGATATCGACTTCGCCGAACAAATCCAACAAAGCGAGTGATTCACCATGATCTGTCGAACGGACGATACCGAACGGGTCGGCCAATTCCGTTTCGGCCGCCGGATGGCCGCTGCTGTAGAACCCATCATCTACCATGGAAAATCCCATATAATCGTGCGGAGCACCTGCCCCTTTGGACCACCTGCCATTCCGGAAAATCTTCAGTCCTCGGTGCGATGGTACGTAAACCGCCTCATCTTCAGCTGCGATGCCCAAGCCGTGGATATGGGTAAATTTAAACCCGCTTTCTTCTGTGATCGGCGTCTCAACTGCCGGAATTTGCTTCTCTTTTTTTGTATCAGCAAACGCGACAGCCGAATCCGCCATCTCTGCTGTCTCCGCTTTTTCAGCAGGTTTCCCGGCGGCAGACTGCCCGTCTGTTTCCGAACAGCCGGCTGCAGCCGATACGGCCAGGAGAAAGATCAGCAGCTTTTTCTTCATTGGAATTGCCCCCTCTGTATCACTGCAAAATTGCAGATATCATACATCTTTAATTGACCACCCCCTATCATAACCGATGACCGTGCAAAAAGGGAGTCCCCATTCGACTATTCTGTGTCAGGAGATTAGCTGGGTGCTGTATTTCTCAGTCTTGCATGAAATTCCGCTCCGCTGCCTTCGCCTCGTTGTTTATTTCTTGATTGAGAAGGGGAAAACAAAAAGTGAATCTTTTCCAAAAACAAAATGAATGGAGGAATGGAAATGACACAGCACCATCAAGAGCTGATCCAGGCGCTTCACGACTGTGCAGCGGCATGCAACTATTGCTTTGATCAATGCCTGAAGGAAGACAATGTTAAAATGATGGCGGAATGCATCCGGCTTGATCGCGAATGTGCGGATACATGCGCTTTCACCGAACAGGCAGCCATGCGCGATTCGAGCCATCTTCCGCAGCTGGCAAAATTCTGTGCGGATGTATGCGAAGCATGCGGAGACGAGTGTGAAAAACATGCGGACAAACATGAACATTGCAGACGCTGTGCCGAAGCTTGCCGGAAATGCGCCGAAGCCTGCAGAAACGTTGCCTGATACGGAAGTAAGCAAAAAAGGCCCCTGGAACGCGCCTTGCGTTCCGGGGGCCTTTCGCTGTTACGGCGTTTTCGATAAATCCGTCCGCTGAAGCCGCAGGGCATTCAAGACGACAGAGACGGAACTGAACGCCATGGCTGCTCCGGCGACCCAAGGGGCGAGCAGTCCGATGGCTGCGACCGGAATGCCGATCGTGTTGTAGAAAAACGCGAAGAACAGATTCTGCTTGATGTTGCGCATTGTTTTCCGGCTCATGATCACCGCATCCGCCGCACTGTTCAAATCGCCCCGCATAAGCGTGACATCCGCCGCTTCGATTGCGATGTCCGTCCCGGTTCCGACCGCCATGCCGATGTCAGCGGTCGCAAGTGCAGGCGCATCATTGATCCCGTCGCCCACCATGGCGACTTTCCGCCCTTCCGCCTGCAGTTTTTTCACCTGTTCGCTCTTTTCCTCGGGGAGAACTTCAGCTATCACTTGCTCGATGCCGACTTGTTCGGCGATCGCTCTTGCTGTCCGGGTGTTATCGCCAGTCAGCATGATGACATCGAGGCCCAGCCGCTGCATGCGGGCAATCGCTTCTTTGGAAGTTTCCTTTACGGTGTCTGCCACCGCCACGACCCCTGCCGCCTTCCCATCGACCGCAACGAGCATGGCGGTCTTACCGGCGTTCTCCAATTCGCTCATCATGCCCTCGGTTCCTTCACTGCTGATGGATTCCTGGGCAAGCAATTTCCGGGTGCCGGCGATGATTTCTCTGCCACCGACCGTGGCGCGGATTCCAAAACCCGGAAGCGCTTCGAACGCTTCCGGCTTGCCGACAGGAAGGCCTTGCTGTCTGACGCCGTCCACGATTGCCTGAGCAAGCGGATGCTCGGAAGCACTTTCCGCCGCCCCGATCAGCCGCAGCACTTCTTCTTCCGTAAAACCAGGCGCTGCATACACATCCGTCATCGCCGGTTCGCCTTTTGTGACCGTTCCGGTCTTATCGAGCACGACCGTATCGATGGACTGTGTATTTTCCAAATGTTCCCCGCCTTTGAACAGCAGCCCCATTTCAGCTGCACGGCCGGAACCCGCCATGATGGACGTCGGCGTTGCCAAACCGAGGGCGCACGGACATGCAATGACCAGGATGGAAATGGTCGGGATGAGCGCTGAACGGAAATCACCCGGTGTCACGATGAAGAACCATACAAGGAACGTCAGCAGCGCGATCCCGACGACGACCGGCACGAACACTCCGGAGATCCGGTCGGCCAGACGCTGGATATCCGCCTTAGAACCTTGAGCCTCTTCCACGACTTTGACAATCTGGGCGAGCGCTGTGTCTTTCCCTACTTTTACAGCTTTCAGCGTCAGTGTTCCGTTTTTATTGATTGTCGCCCCGATCACTGTATCGCCGGCCGCTTTATCTGCCGGGACGCTTTCGCCTGTCAGCATGGATTCATCGACCGCCGACCGGCCTTCCAGGACTTCCGCGTCCACCGGAATCTTCTCTCCCGGTTTCACTAAAAGGATGTCGCCGGCCGCGACCTGTTCGACCGGTATTTCGGTCTCTTCCCCATCACGCAGCACACGCGCCGTTTTTGGCTGCAGTCCGAGCAGTTTTTGGATCGCCTGGCTCGTCTTTCCCTTCGCGCGTGCTTCGAACAATTTTCCGAGAACGATCAGCGTGATAATGACAGCCGACGCCTCGTAGTACAGTTCCGCCATGCCGTCACTTCCGGCGAGTGCCCATTCCACTGTCAAATAAAGACTGTAGAAGAACGCGGCGCTGGTGCCGAGCGCGACCAGGACATCCATATTCGCGCTTTTATTCCGCAGGGCATTATAAGCGCCCCGGTAAAATTGGGCTCCGACGATGAACTGGACCGGCGCAGCAAGCGCGAGCTGAACCCAAGGATTCAGAAGAAACATCGGCACGTAGAGGAAGGACAGAATGTCGAAATGACTGACCATCGTCCAGACAAGCGGCAGGGTCAGCACGAGCGACAGCACGAACTTCCGGGTCTGCTTACGGATCTCCTGCGCTTTATGATCCAGCTTTTCCTCATTTTCCTGTTTCGGCACGAGACCATAACCCAACTTTTTCACGACAGCGATCATATCATCCGCTGTCGTCTCGCTGTCGTCGTAACGGACAGTCATCGTTTCAAGCGCCAAGTTGACGTTCGCTCCCGATACGCCATCCATTTTGCCGACACGTTTTTCAATGCGGTTCGCGCATGCCGCACAAGTCATCCCCGACACATCGAACTCCGCGGTCTGTTCCACCACTCCGTAACCGAGCTTTTCAACTTTCTGTTTAACGTCCGCTTCACTCGTCTTCTCGGGATCATATACGATCGTCGACCGTTCCAGTGCCAGGTTGACATTCGCCTTTTCGACGCCTTCCATCCGGGATAAGCCCTTTTCAATCCGGTTCGCACACGCAGCACACGTCATTCCGCTGATCTGAAGCGTCTTCTCTTTCGTCGCCATTTCCCTTCCCTCCGATACGCTGTAGGGGTATAAAATTTACCAAGAAAAGGCCATACCTCCACGGTAAGGCCCGACACCGGTTCAGACTACATCGTAGCCCTGGTCTTCGATCGCTTCTTTGATTTGTGATAAAGAGGTGAGGTTCTTGTCATAAGCGACAGCCACTTCCCCTTTGTCCAAGTCGACTTTCACATTCGATACACCGGAAAGTTCCCCGACACTTGTTTCAACCGCATTGACACAGTGACCGCAGGACATGCCTTGTACTTTCAAAGTTTCATTCATTTCCTATTCCTCCTGTTTGATCGGGATTGGTGATTTTGAAATGCCTTCTCACCTTTTTGTCATGGTTTTCATGACATCCATCAATTCATCGATGGCTTCTTCTCCGTTGCCTTCCCGGACCGCGCGGGATACGCAATGGTGCGCGTGGTCCTCGAGAAGCGCAAGCGATACTTTATTCATCGCAGACTGGATTGCACTGATCTGATGCAGGATATCGACACAATAACGGTCATTTTCCACCATTTGGTGGACGCCCCGCACTTGTCCCTCAATCCGCCTGAGGCGGTTCAGCAGCTGCTGCTTGTTCGGCTGGACAGTCATTTTTTCCATTGCGCCACTCCCTTGCTTTTATACCTCATAGGGGTATACTAACACGGCACATCGGACCTGTCAACGGAATCAGACCGGCAAATCCGTATGCTGGAATCTTTTTTTCTCCACTTGAATGGTAGTGTGTTCTATCTTGAATTCACTTCTCATGATTCCGACAGCCTCTTCCAATACGCGCTGCTCATCGGCATCCGGTATGACGAGCAGATGGCACGTAAACGAGTCGATGCCTGACGTCACTGTCCAGACGTGCAGATCATGGACATCTTCAACGCCGCTGATGCCGCCCAAAAGCCGGGTGATTTCCTCCGGATCGATGGTCGCCGGCGCCCCTTCCATCAGGATATTCACGCTTTCCCATAATACCCCCCAGGCGCTTCTCAGAATGAGAAGCGAAACGAGAACCGAAATGATCGGGTCGGCGATATACCACTCGAGCGTGATCATCAGGATACCGGCGACAATCGCACCGACCGAGCCGAGCGCATCACCCAAAATGTGTAGATACGCACTTTTCAGGTTAATGTTGTCCTTCACGTCCGATTTCCGCTGCAATGACCACGCACTCAGCAGGTTCGCCGCCAAACCGATGGCTGCTATCCCGAGCATCGCCGCACCGGCGACTTCCGGCGGTTCGGAAAGCCGTTCGAATGCCTCATAAATAATAAAACCGGCCATGATGAACAGCGTCACGCCGTTGAACAGCGCCGCAAGGATTTCAAAACGGTAATAGCCGTACGTTTTATTCGGCGAGGCGGCTCTTCCGGCGAACCAGATGGCTGCCAGGCTGAGCGCGATGGAACTGGCATCCGACAGCATATGGCCGCTGTCCGACAGAAGGGCCAAGCTATTGGTGAAAAGACCGCCGAAAAATTCGAGGACCATGATTCCCACTGTAATGGCCAGCGCAATCGTCAGCCCTTTCCGGTTCGCTTCCCGCTGTGTTCCGTGATGGTGGTGTCCGCTCATTCTTGTCAGCTCCTTTTTAAAGCAGAATATGCAGGGATGCGATCAATATGAAAACGAATGCGGTGTATCTGTGATGACGCCGCCGTTTACCCGACGATTTCTGTTTCCTTCGGTATCCGGTCCAGAGAAGCGGGACGAGGGCACCGACTGCCAGGAACCCTGACGCCGACTTGCCGGAGATGGACACCTGCAGGACCATCCCCGCTGCATGCCAAAGAACCAGGGCGGCTCCGGTGACGGCGAACGCGATATGGAACCGGATGTAGACTCTTGTGAACACGACGAGTTTCCTGTGTCCGCGCCCCCTCGGGAACTTGCGGACCGCCACAAGAAACCCATAAAGAATGAATGCAAAAAACAAATAAACTGCACCTGTCCGGCCGGCTGCGGCGAGCCTTGAAAAGCCGGCTTCCATGTTCAGGAGGATAACTGTGACAGGAAGTGCGCTGAGCGTCAGCACAATGAGGAACGATTGCTTCAATGTCAGCGAAAAAAGCCGATTTTTCATACGCCCGCCCCCTTATCCGACAGTTTCCCTTGAAATTTTGAATAAAACCATATTCTAACCGGCATTTGATTATTCCGGCTTTCTTGATTATACTATAGTCAAACACCCATTTGAATGAAAGGAGGCGGTCATGATGCCGAAAGACAGCTGCGATGTCACTTGTTTTAATGAAAAGACAGTAGCTAAAGTCCAGGAAAAATCAGCACAGCAGGACATTGAAGGAGCCGCAAGGATTTTCAAAGTGCTCGGAGATGAAAACCGGGCAAAAATCGTTTTTGCGCTCTGTGAAGAAAAGGAATTGTGCGTCTGTGATGTCGCCAGCATCATCGGATCCTCCGTCGCCACGGCTTCCCATCATCTCCGCGCGCTCAAATCGATGGGGCTGGCGAAGTATCGGAAAGAAGGAAAACTCGCCTTTTATTCACTGGATGACGACCATGTGCGGCAGCTCATGATCATTGCGCTCGCCCACCGGGAGGAGGTGCTATCCGATGACCATGCAGTCAGAGCATAAACAAGACCGGAACGTTTACCGCATTCAGGGGCTGTCCTGAGCGAATTGTGCCGCTCAGTTTGAGCGGAACGTGCAGAATCTGCCGGGGGTCCGGGATGCGAAAGTGAATTTCGGCGCCGCCAAAGTATCGGTCACCGGAACAGCCACAATTCCGGAGATCGAGAAAGCGGGCGCTTTTGAAAACCTAAAGATCCGTCCGGAACGCGAACGTGCGGAAGAACGCCAGGTACCGTTCTGGAAACAGGGTGACAACATCCGGGTCCTGATCGCCACATTGCTGCTTTTGGGAGCGCTTGCCGCCGGAAGCGACAGTATGCCCTCGATTTTCCTTTATGGACTTGCCATTGTCATTGGCGGATACAAGCTGTTCTGGAAAGGCGCAAAAAGCCTGATCAGACTGCAGTTCGATATGAATGTCCTCATGACTGTCGCGGTTCTTGGGGCTGCTGCTATCGGCGAATGGGGCGAAGGTGCGGTTGTCGTCATTCTGTTCGCTGTCAGTGAAGCGTTAGAAAATTATTCGATGGACAAAGCCCGCCAGTCGATCCGGTCCCTGATGGAGATTGCACCGAATGAAGCGCTTGTACGCCGGGGAAACAATGAAATCATCGTCCCTGTCAGTGAAATCGAAATCGGCGATATCATGATCGTGAAGCCGGGGCAGAAACTGGCGATGGACGGAACGGTCATCAGGGGCGCTTCCTCAGTCAATCAGGCGGCGATCACCGGGGAATCCGTCCCTGTCGCCAAGATGACGGACGATGATGTATTCGCCGGGACGCTGAACGGTGAAGGGCTTTTGGAAGTGAAAGTGACCAAACTCGCTGAAGACACGACCATCGCCAAAATCATCCATCTCGTCGAAGAAGCACAGGCGGAGCGCGCTCCTTCGCAGGCGTTCGTCGACAAGTTCGCCCGGTATTACACGCCTGCGATCATTGTCTTCGCTATTGCGCTCACAATCCTGCCGCCGCTCGCATTCGGAGCGGATTGGAGCGAATGGATTTACCGCGGACTCACTGTCCTGGTGGTCGGCTGTCCATGCGCGCTTGTCGTATCGACGCCTGTCGCCATCGTCACAGCTATCGGCAACGCCGCGAAACATGGCGTGCTTGTGAAAGGCGGCGTCTATCTGGAAGAAACAGCAGCGCTGAATGCGGTAGCTTTCGATAAGACCGGGACCCTTACGAAAGGAATCCCTGCAGTGACGGACCTGATCGGCCTAGGCGCCAAATCGGATCTGGAAGCCCTTCGCCTCGCTGCGGCTCTGGAGCGCGGCTCCGGCCATCCGCTCGCTTCCGCTGTCCTGAAAAAAGCGGCGGAAAACGGACTGTTGCTCCCTGAAGTCAGCGATTTCACGTCCCTGACCGGCCGCGGCGTCAAAGGACGGATCCATGGTGAAACCTATACGATCGGAAGCCCCGTCTATTTCGGGGATCGAATCCCTTCCGGAACAGATGATCAGATCCGCCGGTTCCAGCAAAGCGGCAAAACGGTCATGGTGCTCGGAACGGAAACAGCCCTCGTAGCCCTGATTGCAGTCGCCGATGAAGTTCGGGAAACGTCGAGGAAAACGGTACAAGCCCTTCATGAGCTCGGGATAACCCGGACGGTCATGCTGACGGGCGATAACCGGGCGACGGCTGAAGCCATCGGCCGATCCATCGGCGTCCATGAAGTCCAGGCGGAACTTATGCCGGAAGATAAACTGCAATTCGTCAAACAGCTCCGCTCGGAAAATTCGAAGGTCGCCATGGTCGGGGACGGCGTCAATGACGCGCCGGCACTTGCAGCCTCGACGGTCGGCATCGCGATGGGCGGCGCCGGCACGGATACCGCGCTTGAAACGGCGGATATCGCGCTGATGGCGGATGATTTGGAGAAACTGCCGTTCACCATCAAGCTCAGCAAAAAAGCGCTTCAGATCATCAAGCAGAACGTCTCGTTTTCGCTCGGCATCAAACTGCTGGCACTGCTGCTTGTGATTCCGGGGTGGCTGACGCTCTGGATGGCCATTTTCGCCGATATGGGCGCCACACTCCTGGTGACGCTGAACGGACTGCGGCTTCTAAGAGTGAAAGAATAGGACCAGAGCAGAACGCCCTGGTCCTTTTTTTAATTCCGAAAAGCTTCCTGCCCTTGCCGGTCATGCCGGCTTTTTACACCGGATGACCAGGAACAGGCCGCTGTAATATTCCTCGACTTCTTTTATTTCCAGTCTGGATTCCCGGATAAGACTCAGTGTGTCCCGGTTCAGGTGACAGCCATCCGCTACCCGTTTCCAACCGGGCGTCAGTATATCCTGCAGTTTCCCGAGCACCGGCTGATCGAGCCGGACATGTTCCCAGAACAGCACTTCGCCTCCCGGCCTGCAGACCCGCTCGATTTCACGCAGTGCAAGAGACGGATAAGGAATGGTGCAGAAGACGAGTGCCGCTGTGACGGAATCAAAGGACTGATCAGGGAATGGCAGGTCTTCCGCCCGGGCGGCATGCAAGCGGATCGGTACGGGCGCATCCCGGGCGCGTTCAACCGATTGTCCCCTCATCGCCGGATCCGGTTCGATGGCATCCACCGATTCGACCGCTTCCGTATAGTAAGGGAAATTCAATCCGGTACCCGAACCGATATCGAGGACCTTTCCTTTCGCTTTTCGGATCAGATTTTTCCTGATCCGGCCGAAGCGGCTGTTCTCAAGCGGCTGCATCACCGGATCATATACCGCTGAAAAAAACTTCCCCATTTCTTCCTCTCCTTCAATTTTAAATCGGGATACGGAATGAGACACAGCTGTCATCCGGCTGTGTCTCGTTCCGTCCGCTATTCCACCGGCAGCTCCGGCTCTTCCATGTAAGCCACTTCCCATAAATGCCCGTCCAGGTCCTGGAAACTCCAGCCGTACATGAACCCGTGGTCCATTTGCTCATTTGAAGGCATGGCGCCGGCTTTGAAGGCATTATTGACCAAATCATCAACCGCTTCCCGGCTTTCCGCCGACAGCGACATGATGACTTCTGTGGATGTTGTGCTGTCTGTCACATTCTTTTTCGTGAATGTGCTGAAAAACGCTTCCTGCAGCAGCATCACGAAGGTACTGTCATTGATCACCATACAGGCTGCATTGCTGTCGGAAAAAGTCTCATTGAACTCAAACCCGAGTTTCTCAAAAAATGACCGGGACCGGTCCAGGTCCTTGACGGACATGTTTACAAACAACTGCCGTGCTTTTGTTGCCATATGTCCCCTCCTCATTTCATTTTTTCATTCACCTTTCCTTACTCCATTCGGCACTCCTGCCGATTTTTCCTGCCATCCTGTCTGAGCTGGGAGATTCTCGTGCGGATACCAGCAGCAACCAATAAAAAAAGCTGCCGCTCCGGACAACTTTCAGCTGAAACCGATGGGTTCGGCACAGTGGTTCTCTTCTCTATGGTCTGCATCCGGCCTTGCACGCTTTCCTTTACTGCCCTTCAGTTGCCAGCCGGCTCAGCGCCTGCTTCACTGTTGCCATCGTCCGAAGAGAAGCGATCCCGTCGCATGCTTCCACGGCTTTTTTCGCCATTTCCGGCCGCAATCCCGTACAGACAGGTGAAACACCAAGGAGTTTCAGCGTCGAATCGATTTTATACATGAAATCCACAACTGTGTCGTCGATTGTATAAATCCCTGAAAAATCGAGGATCAGGTAGTTCAGCTGTTTACCCTGCACTTGTTTCGGAATCATTTCAAGAAGGTGGGCGATGCGCATTTCGTCCATATCCCCCACGAACGGAACGACGGAAATCCCTTCAGATACCGGCACAACCGGGGTCCCGACTTCGATCACAGATTTCCGGAGCCTTTTTTCTGCCGCTTTGCGCTCAGATACATCCCGGACAATCGACTGAATGGCGGGACGGTCGCCGAAAGTCGTCGGATGGCAGTACAGCTCCACATCAGCGAGCGTGCCGTCCGCTTTGAAGAGTACCGCTTCCAAGAGCTCCCCGACTTCGTTCTCTCCCGCAACACGCTGAATTCGTTTTGCGATGGATTCCCGGATCGAAACCGGAAAAATTTCAATCACATTCGCACCGATTATTTCTTCTTTCGGTGCGCCGAGGAATGCGGCACCGGGTTCATTTATATAAAGAACCTTATGGTCCGCATGAATGATGGTCGTTTCATACGAACACTCCACGATTTGACGGTACATTTCTTCTCTCTCTTTGCTGGGGATCCTGCTGTCCGCCGGTTTTCCAACCATGTTCCCACCTCATTTCCCAAATTATCCTTCTATATTTTAATGGTAACCTTTTCTAGCTGCTTTTCCAACCTTCATCGCCATTCTTTCCATTCTCCGCAAGAAAAGCCTTCAAAAGTCGCCGATTGCAAACCGAAATACCGGTCTCTTTCCGAAACCGGTCTCACTGAGTCTTCAGCTTCTCCATCAATTCCTGGTAATGGGCTTTTGCCACTTTCAGCAGCTCAAATTCTCCGTTTTCTACCGCTGCGTAAAGTCTGTCAAGTTCTTTCCAGGCAGTCGAATACAAGTCTTCCCCAATGACCCCTTTTTCCAACGCTTCTTCCAAGTCTTTTGTATCCGCCTGGATCACTTCGCCGTCCGGCAGGATGATAATGTCCAAAAACAAGTCCTCCATATAAGGCCGGCCGTTTTCTGTGGCGTTCTGTCTGCAGACATCGACATACCACTGAACGACTTCACCCTGATCATCGAACATCGTCGTCAGGGAAAACCGCTTGTCGTCCGGGAAATGCTGCACCCATACATAGCCGTCATCCAGCACTTTCACATCTTTCCCCCGGTAAGTGAAGACGAGCGGTTCCGTCACTTGCAATGCCTGCAGCAGAGTGACATGTCCCGAAAATCCGTGGTCGTCCTCCTTCACCATTTTTGCTGTTTCTTTCCGCTGGATCCGTTCCCAGCCATCCCGGTCCCCGAACTTTTTCTCAAGCATATTAATCCCTCCTGTCTTCTTTTTACCCTTAAAATCACGGGAATACCCTTCAGCCTCGGTGGAATAAATCATCGCACGGAATTTTATGATAAACTGAGGTTCAATGAAAAAAGAAGGTGTAACTGTATGATCAATATTCTCGGAATCACAGAAGAAAATGAGTTAGTGACGGACCTGTCAGTAGATACTTTCCGTTTTGATGACTTTAAATGGGTCTGGGCGGACTTCGATCAGCCGACGGATGAGGAACTTTACCACCTTGCCTATACATTCCGATTCCATCCGCTGGCCATTGAGGATTGCATCCACCGTCTCCAGCGGCCGAAACTCGATTACTATGACGACCATACTTTTTATGCGACTCATACGGTACGTGCCGGAGAAAAAGAGACCTTGAAGGAAGAGGTCGATTTCTTCGTCGGCGACCGGTTCATCGTCACATTCCATAATACGCCGGCCGACGAAGTAGCTTATGTCCGGAAACGGCTGATCGGCATGCAGCTGCTGGATAAGTGGGACCCGTATTATGTCTTTTATCAGATCCTCGACAAAATCGTGGACAATTATTTTCCGCTGATGTATGCCATTGAAGATGATCTCGACCGGATTGAAGACAACACAAAAAACACATCGATGGACCACCTGATGGAAGACCTGTTCGATGCGCGCTACATGCTGCTCGGCCTAATGCATACCATCCATCCGATGCGGGACCTCCTGTACCGCATGATGAACTCCCACCACCTCGCGGAGATCCGGGAACGGCGGGAGTACTTTTCAGACATTTACGACCACTTGCTTAAGCTTTCAGAAATGGTCACCGCCAACCGGGAAATCACAGCGGATATACGCGACAGCTATTTATCGCTCAATTCCCATCAGACGAACAACGTCATGAAAGTGCTGACCATCATCACATCCATCTTCGCTCCGCTCACGTTCATCGTCGGGATTTACGGAATGAATTTCGAGAATATGCCGGAGCTCACTTGGCAATACGGCTATTTCATGGTGCTCGCCATCATGGTGATCCTAGCCATCGGTATGTATCTCTGGTTCCGCCGGCTCGGCTGGTTCAAGTAGCGGTGCCCGTGCGCCGGGCAGTGGCTGTCAGTCCGACGCCCTCTTCGCTCCTTGTGCCGCAGTTCCACGATAACTCGCAAGGAGAGCACCGGTGATGGTGATGATGCCGCCGGCCAGCGTCAAAACAGCCAGTTCTTCATTCAGCAGCACAAGTCCGAAGACAACCGTCCAGACAGGCAGTAAGTTGATGAACGGCGCAGCTGTCCCTGCGCCGACCACCCGGACTCCTGCATTCCATGCAAGATAGGCGATGACGGAAGCGAATGTGCTGACATAAAGGATTGCGAGAATGGCAGCAGCGTCCAAATGAACCGCCTGCGGATCAACAGTGCCGATGCAGCTGAAAGCGCTAAGCACTGTGCCGTACACAGCAGCACCGGCAGTCAGCGTGAGCGGATCCGTTTTCCGTCCGTAGTATTTTCCATAAACGGTATACAATGCCCAGGCGATGCACGCCAGCAGGATTGCAAACTGTCCGGTGAAAGAGTCATCCGTATCCCTTCCCTGCATTCCCTGGAACAGCAGGATGACGCCAAAAATCGAAATCCCGGTGCCGATCCAAGCTCTCATGCTGATTTTTTCTTTCAGGATCAGCGGCGTAAACAGCAGAATCGCGACAGGAATGCCAGCTGTAATCATTCCTGCGGATGAGGCGCTGATGGACTGAAGCCCTGCATAGACAAGTGTTGAAAAAGCGAAAACGCCGAAAAAACCGAGAATGAAGAATTCCTTCCACATAGAAAGAAGTGGAAGAGACTTCCTTTTAACCAGCAGGATTGCCCACAGCAGGACGGAAGAAATGGCCCAGCGGATCGTATTCAATAAAGTCGGAGGCAGGGCATCGGCGAGAAACCGGCCGCAGATGTAATTGCCGCCCCAGAGCATCGTTGCTAAGACCAAAAAGGCAATTCCTTTTTTCATCGAGTCACTTCTTTCTATTTTTCCAAATTGTAACATATCTTTTTCATCCCTGAACATCCAGCGCAAATACAAATTGTGCGGTTCCCTGTTTCCAGAAAGCCGTCAACTGAAAGACGGTGACCCCTTCAAAATCCGAAAGATCCGGTTCGTCCAATATCGGTAAGTCACTGCCATCCTTTTTCCATACTTCCATATCCACCTTGTTCGGTTCAAGATTGAAATCGAATGAGAGTTCTTCGCTCGATTCGACCGGCAGCGGAGCCAGAGAAGCTATTACCTCCTTCCTTGGCAGCGCCAGCGAACTGATGCTGATCTTCCCACCGGATGGGTCAGTATGCGTCCACTCATACATACCTGCACCGATAGTCATCACTTCATTTCCTGCATGAACCAGCAAATCCGGCGGCCGGCGAAAAGATTCGGCAATACTTGTTTCCTCATTTGAGTCATTTACAAAGAAACCGAATCCGTAATTGCCGGTCCCTTGTTCCCACCGTGCGGACAGATGCACGACATAATAGCCTTCCTGATCAGGGACGGAGATTGTTCCGTCCTTAAATTCAATAGGCACGGACTGTTCCATTCCGCTCCATAGCTCGGCAGCAAGTGTGCCGGGAATCGGTTCACGGTCAAACTCAAATCGGATGACGTCAGTTGTTGAAAGTGCCGGAGCCTTTTCCCGGTCACCCATCTCGAAAGCGGAGGTATAGACCATATCGGCACACATTGAATTGATGAATCCGTCCCAGCAGTAAGAGCCTTCCCTCACTTCCAGCGCTTCTCCGTTCGCCGTAACTTCGGGAATAGGATGTGCCTGCGAATCCGCGTAAGCGTTATACCCCCAAATCCCTAAGAAGAGAAGTCCTAATAAACCGATCGATTTCCACATAGTCAGTCCCCTCTCCGATTAGTTCAGAAGATAACCAGTTCCCCTTTCACATTACTACGTTACGGTTCAACGCTGCACATCCACTGCAAAAGAATAATTGCCTTTTCCATGTTCCCATTCTGCAATGACATTGAATACAGTAACACCATTCAAACCCTCCAGTTCAATTTCACCTGGAAGCGTGATCACTTCGCCATTCTCCCGCCAGATTTCGGTTCGATACCTGAGCGGCTCTTCTTCGAATAGAAGATCCACTTCAGCGCCGGAAGGCACTTGAGATGGAGATTCCATATCGACAAGGTCTGTTGGTGCACCGCCGGATGCCTCCGTCGAAACAAAACCGCCATTTTCATCCAGGTGAGTCCAGGAATAGGAACCAGGAAAGACAGGAATTTTCATTCCAGCAGCATTGACTTCCAAATCCGGCGGTGTTTCAGAAGATGGCATCTCCAAATCCGTTCCAGGAATTTCAGAAGACACCGGAGATGTTTCTTCTGAAATCCCGCATCCGCTCAGCATAGCAGCTATGGTTGTGATGGCGAAAAATTTCCTCATACCGGCCCCACCTCTCTTTACCCATTAGACTGGAAACCGTAAGAAAAGTTACAATAAGGAAAATAATTTACATGTAAATCTCTTTGAAGTTGGGAGGGAAAGAATGAAGCACAATCGGGATAGAAATCGCGACAGTGACATCGGGAAAGGCGACGACACCTATAACCGCGCATTTTTCGGATTCCCGACATGGGGCGGATTGATTGTTGTGGTGATCATTGTTTTATATTTTCTCTTCAGATAATTAGAAAATCCCGGTCCTGAGGAAACTCAAGACCGGGATTTTCACATTATTACTTAGATTTTTTTGCTCCAGTGTTAACAGCTGTCTCTTTATAAGAGAAATTCGCTGTGATAGAGCCGTCTTCATTTTCTTTAATATCCGTTACATGGATTCCCGTGTCTCCAGGAACCGCACCGCTGTCTTGCCAGAAGTAGTAAGAACCGGAATGGACATTGCTGGATACAGGCGTCAGTTCTTCACCTTCATTGAAGAAGTCACCCGCGTCACCGCGGTTTACGTACTTCTCAAGGTCGTAATTGCCGTCAGCCTGGACGACAGAGAGACCGTAGTGTGTGATTTTCGAACCATCAGAAGCAAATGCAGACTCATTGTACTGAAAGCGCTTGTTCATGTAGTTAGCGACGTTGTTTACGCGCAGTCCGGCTGTTTGATATTTAGAGATGACATTTTCATCAACGTGCCAAGCGACCAGTCCTTCAGAATCTGCACCCTGCCGGATTAAGCCTTTATTGAAGCCTTCTTGCTGGATGTTTTCGAATAGGAAGTATTCTGTGCCATTCGAGCCAGGGACTTCCATCTTGACGATGCCGTTCGTTGCTGTCGCTGCGTTGATCGGCGGCAGTGTGATTTCCTGTACACCTTCCTGCGGTGTCACTTCGATTGGTTCAGACCAGCCGAGGAAGATTTTCGAGAATGGATCGAATGCTGTCGGCGAGTTGCCTGAATATGCTGCAGCATTCGGATAACGCATCCATGATCCGCCAGCCATCATCGAGTAGTTCCCGACGCCTTGTGACGTGTAAGTAGTGTCGTAGAAATCAGGCAGTCCGAGCGCATGGCCGAATTCGTGTGCATACACGCCCGCCTGTGCCGGGAATGGACCTTCTTTCAGCTCGTCTTTGTATCCGCCTGTGGCCAGGTCGTAACCGGCGACGTTACCGCCGATGCCCGGCTGCATGTTGTACGTGTTAACCGTTACACCATCATATGTCAAATCAGATTCAACTGCTGTTGCCCACGCTTCCCATTCAGCATCCGAGACTTTTCCGTCTCTGTCTGCATCCGCAGCCACGAATCCTGTCTCATAGTATTTGCCATAGTACAGCGCGCTCAAGAGACCCCATTTGTGCGACCAGAACTGTGCCGGGTCGCGGCTGAATTCCGCCCCTGTCCCTTCGTGTACGATGAATACAGAAGGAACTTCAGACTCACCCGTTTCTTCGTTTTTTACTGCATATTGAGAGAAATCAACTTGCTCATCCGCTGCTTTCAGCAAATCGCGGACGAATTCACCTGTATGCGCATCCCCGTTGACGTTGCCGTACTTGTAGGCGCCGCCTTCAGCATGCTTACCAGTCTGATCCAAGTAGTATGAAGCGCCATGCGGGAGTTCCACCCAGACGTATTCCGTATTTTCTTTCCGGACGAGATTGATGCGGTCATCGCTTGATTCCTTATAGATGTTCTGCATCGTGCTGTTTGTCGGAGCCGGCACTCCGTCTGGAGATACTGCATATTTTTCGAACTGCGGAAGTTCGTAAGGATTGTACTCTGTGCCAAAGATCAAATCCTCATAATACTTGGCCGGAACTTGCCCTTCCATATCGCCTACTGGTTCATCGCTATCCGCATATTTCGCCAGGATTACGAGAACTGGAACGTCTCCTGTCGCATGCTTATATGCAACATGGTTATCGCCAGCCTGCTGGAACTTAGTCCCTACATTCTGGATTTTCTCAGCCGGGTCCGCTTTGGACACATCCACGCCGAGTTCTTTTGCTTTTTGTGCAAGTTCCGGAGAAGCTCCCACGTAGTGGGCGAGTTCCAAACCGTGTTTCGCTTCCGGCTGTACCGCTGCGGAATCACTCGTTCCCGCTGTGCCTGCAAATACGGCTGTTCCGGCTAACGCTGCTGCCAGCGCTGATGTCGATAAGACTTTGATCAAATTGTCCATTCCTCTCTGATGTATGGGATTTTTTCTGCCTGTTTACAAGTATAAAAAGATTCTGTGTATTTTAAATGGTATAATAGTTATGTTTTCAAACAAATCAAACTAGTCTTATTCCTCATTTTTGAATTACTAGGAATTTTACCGATTAGCAGAAAGTTATAACAGTTCATCTTTTTTTCTCCTTTATTTACAAATCAAACTCCTTTTTATTACAGTCCTCGGAGAAAAAATTATGGGTTGTTCATCGAAGCCCTTCCCCAATTTCACCTAAAAAATTCACCATGGCATAAAATGATTCCTTAAAAGTATTTCCGCTTAGCCCCATCGTTTGAATCCGCCCTCTGAATGAATGATCTGTCCGGTTATCCAGCTCCCTTCCTCGCTTGCGAGAAATTTCACAGCTTTCGCCGCGTCCTCTGGCTCACCTATCCGGCCGAATGGAAACAGCAGATGCAGTTCCTGTTTTATTTCATCGGTCATCCAACCGGTATCCGTCGGTCCCGGGTTCACTGCGTTAACTGTTATCCCGAGCGGTGCAAGTTCCGCGGATAGTGAGACAGTCAACGCATCCACAGCTCCTTTTGTTGCTGCATATGCCAGTTCCCCCGGCACCGGTCCTTGAAATTGGCCAGATGTAATATTTATTATTCTTCCCCCTGATTTTTCCTTGAAGTTTTTAGCGAATTGGCTGCTAAGCAATGCAGTTGCCCGGATATTCACTCGGTAATGTTTATCCAATTCCTCCGCCGTCAGATTTGAATAATCGCCCGGTGTTGAATAGGCGGCATTATTCACTAAAATATCGGACCTTCCGAACTGTTCTTCGACTTTGTTCATCAGTTTTGCTGGTGCATCGGCTTCTAACAGGTCCAATTCCATGCAATTCACTTTTGCGCCCGTTTTCTCCAACTCTCTCTTCAACTTCTCTGGTTCATCGGAACTCAGCTGCCAAGGCATTTCGCGGTCATATTCGGTCCAATATGTATAAAAGATATGGCACCCGCTTTGGGCCAGTTCTCTGCAGATCGCTGCACCGATTCCTTTTAGGCGACTTGCTCCCGTGACGACTGCCACTTTACCTGTAAGTTCCGCCAATTGAATCTCTCCCTCGTTTAATAAAATCAACTAAAGCCTCAGTAGCCGGGCCGCCGCTGTTTTCCGCCATTCAGCGTCGAACGGGGGCTTTCAGCTTTACTATTCGACTTATTGTCCTGGATGACCTGTTTTTAAAGCAGACTGCCTATTCATCCATTTTTCGTTCTCATGAATCTTTTCAGCTGGAAAACCAGTCTATTTCCATAAGAATGTTTTTTAATATTCAGCTGCTCAATCAAGACGGAAAATTAGCAGACTTTCCTTGTGAAATTCAGGAAAATGAAGAAAGAAACCGAAAGGGGAAGGAACATGTCGGAACAGAAAATTTTTGAACTGGAAAAGCGCATCGCCGCTTTAGAGCAGCAAGTGGCCGAACTCAAAAACATCGGTCATCCAGCCAAGCCAACACATACCTATGATCAGCCTGTCCGAACGGATAAGCCCTCCTGGCAGTTCAGCAGAAATCCGAAACCGATCCGGGAAGATCCGATCGACTGGGAAAAGCGAATCGGACAGGTATGGCTGCCGCGAATCTTCATCTTCGTCTTACTGCTCGGTGTCATCTGGGCATTCAAAGCGGCAGCCGACAACAGCCTGATCACCGAACCGGTCCGGGTGCTGCTCGGATTCGCAGCCGCAGCGGGTCTGGCTTTCCTCGGAGACCGGCAGATATCGGGAAATCGGAAAGTGCTCGGGATCACCTTGCTGAGCGGTGCGGTGACGACATTCATTTTGAGCACATTCGCGGCTCATGTGCTCTACAGCTTCATCTCCATTTATCCCGCAATGGTGCTGAACGTACTCGGAATCGCCGGCGGTGTTTATTTCACCGTCCGCCACAAATCACAGGCACTCGGAATCCTGGTGGCGGCCGGCGGCTATCTCGTGCCGTTCCTTCTCGAGAACGAACAGGGCAATGTCTATTTATTCGCCGCATATGTGTTCCTTCTGTATATGTCGCTGTTCGCCCTGTCATTAAAAGAACGGTTTATCATACTGCTGTATTCGTCCATCGTTTTCCTGCATTTGACGTATTCCGCGTATGCCGCCTTTTCGGGTTTCGGGCTGGCGCCTGCTGAACTCATCACATCGCTGAAAGTCATTGCCGTATCCGTGCTGCTCCAGCAGTTGATCACACTTGCAGTCCTCGCGAAATTCGACCGGTTCCATTCGCAGGAATTCCCGCTGCTCTTTTCAAGTGCGGCTGTCACGCTCCCCTGGCTTTATGTGGCCTTCAATTCCCGGCCAGCGCAATTTCAGGGCGCGGCATATGTCGACTTTTCAAACGATTTCTTCACAGCTTATGACGGATTCTGGATCGGCCTTTTTCTCTTTTACACCGCACTGTCGCTCCTTTCCGTCAGGAATAAAACCGGCGGGAAACTGGTTTTATTCAGTTCGGTCGCTGTCTTCATCTTATCGGTCGGTCTTTTCCGCCTGATCGATATGTATGAACTGAAAGCGGTCTTCCTGGTCGAGTCGGTCATCCTTTACTATCTCGCCATCACCATCAACAGCCGGTTCCAGCGGGCGGGGGCCTTCCTTCTGCTGTTCTTCAGCGGCTGGATGACGATTGAGGAAGGCCTCCTGATGGAGCGGGTGTGGTCATTTGAAACACTGACGTTCCTGATCCTTCTCGCAGCACTTGGTACGATATACCGGCTGTTTAACGACAGAGACACAATTATCAGCAGCGATTCCAGAAAAACCGGCAGACTCCTTCTTGGCTCGTCTCTTGTCGGGACACTTCTCGTCTTCCTGACCGTTGTGGCGGACGTCGGACTTCAGGCGTACAGCGGGAATTTGCAGAGCATGGGGGTTTCTGTCGTCTGGGGACTGTTCTCGATCAGCTCCGTGTTTTACGGCATGAAAACAGGCAACAGGAAGATCCGCATTTTCGGCATTGCGCTGATTTTTGTCACTTTACTGAAACTGCTGTTCGTCGACATGCATTTCGTTTCGATCGTCATCCGCTCATTCCTCTTCATCACACTGGGGGTCATCGGTATTGTGATGTCGAGAATGTTTTATGCAGCGAAGACAGAATAGCCTGGGGACAGGCAGAAAAACACCTTCCGGCTCGTAATTGCGGAAGGTGTTTCCTGTGTACAGGCATGGTCATGCCATCATTTCTCCTGTTATTTCTTTTCACCAAAGCGGCTGCTCTTCGCTTGTCAGTTCCATGGCAAACGGCAGCAGGGCGATGACAATCACTACAATGGCCGCTGCCATGTACAGGTGGTCCAGAATGTCCACTTCCGCAGCTGTTCCCCACAAGAGGACGGCAACGGCCGGCGCAACCGACAAAAAACTCATTCGGCGCCTCGAGGAAGGTGTGACATATTGCTTCACTCCGCAGAAACGACAGCGCTTGCCGCCGATAAGGAACCATGACTTTAAGAAGGCATCCCGCCACGGCCATCTTCTGCCGCAATTATCGCATTTCGGCATAGGATTTCCATTCCTTTCTTCTTACAAGTCTTGCCACATTCTTTCACAGCCAATCATCCGGAGTCCATTGAACGTTAAACGATAGATGTCCGGCATAGTAAGCTGTTTCCAAAATTCAAATCCGCACTGTGGATCATAATAATTCATGATCAGCACCATCAAATTCCCGTGGGTTCCGATGACGATTGTTCCCCCTTCAAAATGCTTTATGACATCTTCAAAAGCGGCAACGCCTCTTTGCTGGGCTGAATCGTTCGATTCACCGCCCGGCCATGCAAAACCGGGTTCCGTCCAGACTTTATGAATTGCCGTGTCAAAATCCTGTACCGCTCCTTCTGCAAGCTGTCTTTCACGCAAGCCTTCCACCATCCGGATGGGGAGTCCCCGTTCCAGCGCGACCCCTTCGACTGTCTGGACAGCCCGCAAGTATGGACTCGACACCACATGGTCCACGCTGACGCCGGTTAATGAATCCGTCACTTTATCGGCTTCTTTCCGCCCTTTTTCAGATAATGGCCGGGACCGTTCTTCGAGTGTATAGATAGAATGCGCGTGGCGGACAAGATACACTTCTGTTTCCATGCTGATCCTCCTGGTTTACTGTTACCGGCCCTCTTTTTTTCTGTCCCCGTCCAAAAAGCAGCCCCTCAGTTCTTGTTTTCCGCTACAGATAAAATCCTGCAGCTTTTTCTGCATTTTTACGAATTCGTATTCCCCGCCATTCGTTTTCTGCAGGAAGGTGGTTTCCCTGATGAAACCCATCTTTTTATAAAGCCGGATGGCACGCTGGTTGAATGAAGCGACGGACAATGTCACACGGGAAAAGCAAAACTGTTTCTTAGCAAATGACAGTCCCTCTTCCACGAATGCCGCCCCGATTCCTTGTCCTGTCAGGTCCGGCCGCAAACCGAGCCCGATTTCGATTGCTTCATTGTTCACTTGACTGATACTGAAGAAACCGGAGAGCCCATGTATGGAATGACCCGCAAAAACCGTCCCATCCCGTTCTGCCGGATCCAGGAATTCCGCCAGATCCTCTTCATCCGCTTCCACATCGTAGAAGGCATACACGCCATCATAATGCCAGCCGAAAGCGATCTCTTCCGCTTCTTCCTGGCTCATTTCCCTGAACTCAAATTCCATGATGCCCTTCCTTTCCTTACAAGTTCAGTATACTAAAAAAAGAGTGGCTGGTTCATATGCGAATCAGCCACTCTGCTGTCACTCAGTCGTAACATACTCCTGAAATTCTGAAGTCGCCCTAAATTTGATCTCCTTGATCAATTCATCTTTTGAAATTACCGCATTGCCTTTCATCTCAACCTCTGTAACGGACCCATCCGGACTAGTCCCTTTCAGAACAGCTGTGATTCTGTATGGTGTGGAATCGAATGACGAATCCGGCGCTTTTTGGTTTACAATTTCAACCGACAGAACGTCGAACACTTTACCGGACCGTTTTGCAGGAAATTCCGTGAAGAACGCTGTTGCCCTGGCTTCGAACTTTTCATAACCGGCTTTCATGAAATAATCTTGGAATTGCGTTTTCACGTAATCGTTCATTTTTTGGATTGCAGACGTCCCCGTGACAACGCCGGGTTCTCCTTGTCCGAATTGCTCCATTGCTTCTTTATCCGCCTGTCTTTTTCGCCTTTATCCATCCCGCCCCTCCTTCCGCTGTTAATAGTTAGACAAAAATGAGAGTTTTTGGGTTTCATTTTCAAAAAAACCTTCAGACTCGAAGTCTGAAGGAGATCCTTCTATTTTTCCCGCGCTTCCTGCCGCTTCTTTCCTTCCAAAAATAGGGTTAAGTACGCGATTGCCGTAAAGCCAGTCATTCCGAACACCATGGCGATTTTATCTTCACGGAAACTTTCCGCAGTGCTGTAGCCAGTCAAAAGACTTGTACCGACAAGTACGAATAATAACCAATGGGAGTATCTTGAGAATATTTTTTTCATCCGGTATCACTCCAAGTTTAATCTTTTTTTATTTTATCAGAATTTTTGGGTTGACGGCAGGGAATTTTCGGTTTATATTTTATTCATCAAATAAATTTGATTTAACAGGAGAGAGTTCTATGGAAATTCAATTGCAGGATGTGTCCTTGGATCTTGAATTCGAAAAGTATGAAGCGAAATTCAAAGCGCTTGCAGACCGGAAGAGACTGCAGATCTTACATTTGCTGACGAAACAGAAAAGTATCTGCGTCTGTGACTTGTCTCCACTGATCGATATGCCGCAGTCCAAACTGTCCTACCATCTGAAAATACTGCTTGATGCTGGACTGATCGTGAAAGAGACGCGGGGAACATGGAGCTATTACGGAATCGATGAAAATGAGATCAATGGTATTCTCTCAGATAAACTCTGCTGTCTGTTCAAGACGGATTGCTGCTGAATTTTTTTACGGTATTAATCAATTATTTTTGATTAATAATAATTTCGAAACGTGGAGGGATTCAATCATGTTACAGTACGAGGCACTGTTTCAGATTCAAAAAGAGGAAGTCGAGCTCCGGGCGCGCGAAGCATGGAAGTTTGAAAAGGCGCTTCCTGTCCGAAAAAGCCACCGCTCCCTTTTGGAGCGATTCCAAATGAAAAAGCAGCCTGTAGACTGCGGTTGCACCTGCGCTCCTTGCTGAATTGTTAAAAGCCGGCGAACTGCCGGCTTTTTTGTGTCATTTCCATAACTTTGTATCGTTTTGCTGACAAACCGGTTACGGTTTCATGCTTCCAGGTTTCCCGGCTTCCAAAGGGGTAAATACGTTTTGACTGAATACCTTTCCACGGAGGCAGATCATGAAAAAACGGGATCCTTACTTCGACAATGCAAAATATGTGCTGATTTTCCTTGTCGTATTCGGGCACTTGCTGACTGGCCTGAAAGAGAACCATCCTTTCTTCTATTCCATTTATGAAACCATCTATCTGTTCCATATGCCGGCTTTCATCCTGATTTCGGGTTATTTTGCGAAAGGGTTCCGGAAGCAAGGGTATTACTTGAAAATCACCAAATCCCTGCTCATTCCCTATGCGATCTTTCAGCTGATCTACTCGTTCTTTTACTTCTTTTCAGGAAAACACGAAACACTCAGTTTCACTTGGCTCGATCCTTACTGGACACTCTGGTTCTTGTTGAGTCTCTTTTTATGGAATGTTTTGCTTCCTTTATTCGCCAAATCACCAAAAATGATCATTCCCGCGGTTGCACTCGGTTTGGTCGCAGGCTGGTTTGACAGTGTCGGCAGTTTCTTGAGCCTGTCGCGTACACTGGTGTACTTTCCCCTCTTTTTAGCCGGGTACTACTTCAGCCGGCCGTTCTTTACCCAATTGCAGAGGAAGGGAGTGAGAATCGCAGCGGTGTTCGTGCTTCTGGCGGTTGCCGGCTTTAATCACTTCGCTTTGCCGAACGACATGACCGGCTGGCTGTTGGGATCGGTGTCTTACGGGACACTCGGCGCATCCTGGTGGGAAGGCACAGCATTCCGGTTTTTCTGGTATATCGGGGCTGCAGTGGCGACCGCGAGTTTCTTTGCGCTTTCACCTGCCAAAGAATCCCTGATCACCCGACTCGGCAGCAAATCGATTTTCATCTACCTGCTCCATGGCTTCGCGGTTAAATTCATCCTGTCTTTCCCAGGCGTCAGGGAAATCAGCCAACCGGCCCAACTGCCCGCACTTCTGCTGCTCACTTTTTTTGTCACGCTGCTGCTTTCCTGCCCTGCAGTGACGAAAACGACACAGCCATTCATCCAAGCACAATTCAAACCGGGGCGAAAGATTGCCGGTCCATCTAATCGGGTACAGTAACCTGCAGGGAACACACATCATTAACCAACAGGAGGGAATCGCATGGCTACTGTTCTGGCAGTACTTTCAAGCGGATACAAAGACGAAAAGAACCGGTACGAGACCGGATGGTGGGCGGAAGAATTATTCGCACCGATGCAGATTTTGGAAGAGGCGGGTCACCGTGTGGACTTAGCTTCCCCACTCGGCGGCAAACCGGCAATCGACCAGGCGAGCCTGAGCGAGGATTACGATCCCGACCGGATTTACAAGGAATTGTATGAGTCGGGGAAGGCGGACGAAACAAAGAAGTTATCAGATGTCGATTCCGCAGATTATGACGCCGTGCTGATTGTCGGCGGTCATGGTGCCATGTATGACTTGGCGAAAGATGAAGACCTGCATAGCATCATTAATGCGGTCTATGACAATGGCGGAATCGTTGCAGCGGAGTGCCACGGTCCCGCTCCGCTGATTTACACGACACGGCCGGATGGCAAAAGCATAATTGCCGGCAAAAAAGTGACCGGCTACCCGGATGAAATTGAACCGGAAGGGCTGCTGGATATTCTGCCGTTCAGCCTGGAACAGGAAATGCGGAAAATCACCGACTATGACCAAGGCGACTTGCAGCAAAAAGACCATGCCGTGTGGGCGGACGATCAGATTGTCACAAGCCGTGATCCCTTCTCTTCGGAACGGATGGGCAAAGAACTTGCAGCTGCACTCAGCAGCAGATAACGAAAGGCCGGCGGATATTCGCCGGCCTTTCATCTGTAGTATCAACTTTGCCCGAACTGCCGTTTTAACTCGTCGACCGTGACAATTTCCGCGAATTCCCCGTGCAATGTGGCCAGAGACAGCGAATGGACTGTTTCGGGATCAACGACTCTGCCTTGATGGTCCTCCAGGGCGAACGCCGCTGCAGCGTCCTCGATGAGGTATGTTCGGAAGCCGAGGTTACCGCTCATCCGTGCCGTCGTGGAGACGCAATGCGGTGTGGTCAGACCTGCAATCACGGCTGTATGGATACCCTTTTCCCTCAGCCGGGCTTCCAGGTCCGTTCCGATGAAACTGCTGTTCACCGTCTTTGTGATGATCGGTTCCCCGGATATGGGCAGCACTTCTTCCTTGAATTCGAAACCCTCGCCTTCCGGATGGAACGGGGAGCCCGGCGCATCGTTCAGGTGACGCACATGGAAAACCGCCCCTCCCATGCTTCGCCACCAGGTCAGGAGTTCCCCCGCCTTTTTTTCCGCGTCCGGATTGTTCCGCTCTCCCCATACCGGATTATCAAACGCCTTCTGGATATCCACTAGAATGAGTGCCGCATGGTCCATACGACCGCCTCCTGTACAGTTTCTTATCAGCCGAATCCCCTTTTCCGCCCTACATTCAATCATCCAGCCACTTTGAGAGCGGATAAATACCGACGCTTTGGATGACCAGCGACAGGCAGACGACCGGGAATGACAGCAGCAATAGTTTATTCGTATCCCCGAACACCATGGCGCTCAAGGTAAGCAGCAGGAAAACCGACATCGTCCCCCGGATGCCCGACCAGGAAATCAAGAATGCTTTCTTCCAATCCACGATCTTCCGCCACCCTTTGAACAGCTGCAGCGACCCGAAAACCGTCACGAACCGGACAGCCAGCGACAGCAGGAAAATGAACAGGGCGATGAGCCAATCCGCATGGATCAAGTATTCAGTGGCCACTACACCGATGAGCAGGAACAGCAGCACGAGAAAAGAATCCTCAATGACTGACCAGAACCCGGACAGCGCTTCCTTATACTTATCTTCTTTATTAAAATGATCCAGCTGCCAGGACAGCATGATCCCGGCTGCCACGGTTGCCAGAACACCCGAGAATTCCATCTGTTCCGCCGCCTCGAATGCTCCATAAGCGGCGATGATACTGAGCATGACCTGATAGTCGCGGTGCTTGGTGGCATGGACGGCCCGGCTGAGCAGCCAGCCGGCAGCCAATCCGGTCACCGCCCCGCCGATGGATACGTAAAGGAATTCCCATGTGAATGAACCGATTTGGAATGTGTTTTTGCTTATGTACATCTCAGCCAATACAGTGAACAGGACGATACTGGTTCCGTCGTTGATGAGCGATTCGCCTTCCACGATATTCGCTATGCTTTCATCATCCGTCGACTGTTTGAGAATCGCTACGACGGATACCGGATCCGTCGGTGTAAGTACAGCCGATACTACCATCGCCTCGATGAACGAAATATCGAACCAAAAATTGCCGATGTAATAAATTCCTGCGCCCAGCAGCACTGCTGTCAGCAGCAGTCCCAATGTGCTTAGCGTGAAAATGACACGCGCATTTTTCTTCAGCGCCGAAGTCGAAAATTGATAAGCTGACGCGAATAAAAGACCCGGCAAAAAAACATGATAAATCAGTGTCTCCGTCAGCTCGATCGTCTGAAAAAAAGGCATAAAATAGAGACCGATACCGACCAGCAGCAATATCACCGGAATCGGAAACCGTTTTTCGTTGTTATCGAACATGTAGACAGCATAACCGATAAGCAACAGCATAATCAAAGGCACACTTGTCACCAAAACCCCTCCATTCCTTCTGCCGGATTAATGGTCTTTGGTTTCTGTTATACCCGCTATACAATCAGTCACACTATGGATTCCGCATTCCAATGACTTCGGAGCCGCTGTCTGAAAAATCCGCCCCATCTTCCTGCCACTCAGTTGATTGGAAGTACCAGCTGCTTAGTCCGGAGTTTATGTCCGAACAGCTCGTCCTCATATTCCCTTACAAATCGAAATCCTTTCGCTTCATAAAATTGTTCTCCTCTATCATTCCCCTTTTCAACTTCAACAAAGAGTTCCTGGTAGCCGTCCAGGTTCAGCACGACCGCTTCCAGCAGACGGGTTCCGATCCCTCTTCCCTGCACTTCCGGCAGCAGGTAAATCGCTGCGAGTTCCGCTTTTTCGCTGTTCGTAAACCCGTTCGCGAAACCGATGATCTCTCCGTCTTCTTCCGCTACAATCAGAATCGACCGCTCCAGTCGCTTCTGCATCATTTCATCGGAATAGGCATTCTCAATGAACTGCTCCTGTACGTGGCTTGGGATCAGCGCTCTATACGTGTTTTGCCAGCTGATTTTTGCTGTACGCTGGATTCCCGGAATATCTTCCTGTTCAGCTTTCCTTATCGTCACCGTCATCCTGTTCTGTCCTCCCCATTCAATCCCTGCGCTTCCGTCGCTGTTTTGCCTTCATCCTACCATAGCAGATCCGTCATTTGTCATACTTTTTTGACAAAATACGCGTTCCGCTTATTTAGGAGAAAAAGTATTCCCAATAGATTGCGACGGCCAGCAGCAGAATCCCCAACAAATACACGAGTGTACCGAAAAAGATGAAGGACCTTTCGGAAGTCTGATTTTCCAGTTTCATTTGAATGCCGGTCTCTCCCCGCACTTCCATATCCACTTGCCTGGTTCCTATACCGCCGCCGCTATTGCCGAAACTATGGGCGATGAATACTGCCAGAACCGCGAGCGGGATACCGATATCCACGTAATTCACCGGAAATAAAAGCGTGAGTCCCCAATTGATCAGCGAAAGAACCGCGAGTGTACCTGCCAGCGTCCCTATATGTTTCATCCGACCTCTCCTCCCCTCAGTTATTTATACGAGGCAGATGGAAATTCGTTTCACTATTTCCATTATTTAATGAACAAAAAAACTCAGCCGGCTGACGGCTGAGTTTTCTTCAAGAACCTGTTAAGTTGAAGCATTTTGAACTGCAGATGACTTTCCGGACTCCAGCAAGTTCAATAAAAGCCGAGGGCGGTCAGGTTATTCCAAGCCGTCGAATCGGCCAACTTGAACTCCTTGACAAAACTCTGGTAATAGAAGCCGACGCTGACACTCGAATTGACGCGCTGACGGATGATGTCCTTATCCCCTGAAGTCAGGATGAAATACCCTTGTCCGCGGCCTTGTCCGTCCAAGTGCCTCTCCGGTTCAAGAGGAACATCCAAATACCCCAGTCCTTCCGGGGACACCGCCGGAATATCCTGATTCTCGTATCTGCCATTTTCCATTAGGTTATAGCTGGCGAGGTCCCATCCTTCCGTCCACTTGATCTGTACCATGTGCTGTCGCGGCCAGATCTGTTTTTTGTCCAAATCGAACGTGAAAAACACTTTTACTACTGCGTCCCCGTCTTCATTGAGTCCGGTGTTCACCGCCGCTACCTGCATCTCCGAATCCGATTGCGTCGGAGAGCTGGCGTTCGCAACTGCATACCCCCCGGCCGCCAGGGCAATCAGCAGCGACAAAATCAGAAGTGCATTCCTGGCCACTCCTCTCCCCCCTTTTTCTTGTCTGTATCCGACCTGACTGGTATTACCACGTTTAAAAGAGAATTTCCGTTCCGTTGGATGTCCTGTTTTATTTTTTCACCCCTTCTGCTGCCAGCAAGCAGAAACCGAAAAACAGCGCAATCGACAGACTTCCGTAAACCGTGATTTGCCCGATCGTTTCGTTCAAAAAAGGCATTTCCGCTCTCCTTTCCGAATAAGGACCTGTTGCCGTTCTACTGGTGACTCCTGAGCTATTCCATTTTTTCTTCCTCTTCCATTTATCGATTTGACTCTTCAGCTTAAAATTAGTTACAGGTGAGAGAAAAATTTTTATCGTCAGTGAACATTTTTCCATTTCATATCCATTTATCTATTTCTTCCATGAAAACACGTTTTCCTGTAAATTACAGCAGTTTAGCGGAAAAAGGTTCTAATGACCCAGTTTAACCGAATCTTTCCAATAAAAAGAGGACGGTTTTCTCCGTCCCCGCTGACCGTATTGGTTTTTTATTTCAGTAGCTCTGTCCTCCTTCAAAGGTTCAGCACGCAATGCTGCGGAAAAATTTATTTCTTTTTCCGTTCCCGATACTCATGCTCCAGAATGCTCATCATGACCGAATCGTAATATTGGTGATCATAATACCAGTTCTCCCGCTTCACGCCTTCTTTCTTGAAACCGAGTTTTTCATATACGTGCGCCGCCCTTTCATTGACGGAATAGACATCCAGCTCGATGCGGTGCAAGTTCAAAATGCCGAATCCGTATTCGAGCATCAGTTCAGCCGCTTCCGAGCCGTAGCCTTTACTCGTGAAAGCATCGAATATGGCAATCCGGAAATTCGCATCCCGGTTATTCGGGAACACCATTTCGTTCAGCGCCGCATCACCGACAAGTGTATCATCGTCCTGTGTCACGATCGCGAATCCGACACGGGTGCTGTCCGCCGCTGAAGAGCGGATGAAATCCTCGATCTCCTGGAGCGTGAAAACCTTATGTGTCCCTGTGAGGCGCCGCAATTTTTTATCGCTATTCATTGCTTGGTACAAAATCGGTGCATCTCCCGGTTCGAACGGACGCAAATAAATCTTGTCACTTTCCAGCACTTTCACTTTCGGTTCCATTTCCTCAGTCCTTCCCTATTAAGAATCACCAGTCATTCCGTTACCGCCGGGCCGCTTCGGTCCCCGTCTTCATTCCTCCAGCTTCAGCCAGCTGTTCAAAAACGTCTGCTGATCCCCTTCCAGCTGCTGTTCGAAAAAAGCCGCGAACGTCTCCGTGTCGACATACTCATACTGGAATTCGTCGTAGTATGCCGCCAGGAACTCATACGCCTGTTCATGTCCGCCGTTCGCATCGAAATACTCTTCCAGCAATAGCGGAACCTTCCCATAGACAGTCGAATAGTACTCGCCCTGATCGAACTCATCCAATCCCATGTTCACCGTTTCCCGGACCGGATTGTGTTCCATCAATTTTCGGGACAGTTCAAACGCCCGGTCGTCTCCTAAATCCTCCAAGTACATGGCAGAGGCCCACTCGGTGATCCCTTCATCCAGAAACGCCTCATGAAAAGGATCATTCGAAACCAAATAGTAGAACCACTGATGCCCGATCTCATGCACGAGCGTCGGCTCGAACTCCTCCGGTGCATCCCTCACTTCCACGATATTGGGATATTCCATCGCGCCATTGTTGGCGATGATATCGAGCTGCATAGCCGGATTATCACCGATCCGCTGTTCGAAAAAAGTGAACGCTTCGACTGCCGAATCCGCAACTTTCGAGGCGTAATCTGTCCCGGACGGCATGAAAATCCGCAGTTCTGTCTCATTCGCTTCCGCTGCAATCGCCGTCCAGTCATCCGGTCCGAGGAATGCGAGATAGAAATCTTTGATCATCTTGCCTTCCAGTGTGCCGGAAGTCACCGCTTCATCGGCTTCATCTACCGCCGAACTTGCCACTAAGTAAGGGCGGGGCAACTTGTATTCAAGCAGAAAATCCCCATAGATGGCATCATAAGATTCCCCTTTAATATCGAAATCCTCGACCATCCAGTCTCCGTTATAGCGGCCGAGCATCGGATACCACTGTGCAAGGAAATAGCTGTCCCCTTCCTTGGAAAGCCGCCCGCTGTTTTCCGGAAGCGTCATCGCATAATCCGCTTGGATTTGAGCTTCCCCGCCGGGTTCCAGCACTTCCGGAAGCTGGACAATCAGCCGGTTGCCGCTCAAGTCATATGCGGTCTCCATTCCGCCGGCTGTCACGGCCGTTATCTCCAATTCCGCGAAATCCTGAAGTACATCCAGTCCGCCTTCTTCTGTCAGGACGTTCGGCACAAAATAAAACCCGAGATTTTGAAGCGGTTCTCCGGATTCATTCACAAGGCTGACCTGTGCCCTAATATCAAATTCGCCGCTTTCATCCATAGCCAGACCGATCGTATACGACGGTGTCCCGATCGGTATCGCTTCTTCCTGCGCTGTTGGTTTAGCAGCATCTGCTTCGTTCGGTGTTTTTGCCGGCGGTTCTTCAGGCTCTGCGGATGCAGCCGGCTGTTCCGCCACCGGCACCTCAGCCGCTCCCGCTTCCGGATTCTGTGTCTCCTCAATTTCACTGCAGCCATTCAAAACTAAAGCTGCCATCACGAGTATAATGTTCTTCATACTTGTCCTCCACCCCCTTCATCTCCGCTTAATCTAACGCCTTCTCTTTCGATAAGACCGGACTGAAATCCTTTTTATCTATTGAAGCCGATGGAAATCCATCACAGCTGAAACATTCCTACCCTTCGATGAGCGGAATATACGGAATTTCCTTTCCTTCCACAATAGCAACACTCCATTCCGTGTTGGTCTTGTGTTTCAATATACCTCCACATGAAAAGGGTGATCCGGAGCGGATCACCCTTTTCGTTCGGCGCTTTACTTCTCTGAATCATCCTTCTCTTCTTCTATTTCCAATGAGGCCGCTTCTTCAGATCCGGCCGGCAATGAACCGCCCGGGGAATAAAACACTTGTTTTTTCCTGTCTCCGCCTGCATAGGATTTCAACAGTTCGCCGATGTCGATGCCGGTCATTTCCCGCAGCGGCTCCTGCATATCGACCATCGTCTTCGTCACGCTTTTGCCGAATGACGGGATGCCCTGTCCATTCCCGGAGTCAATGATCTTAACTGAATCGATATTGTTGAGCGGCTGTGCAACTTTTTCCGCGAACACCGGCAGCATTTCGATCAGCTTCTCAGTGATGATGACATCGCCGTGTTCTTCCATCGCTTCAGCAAGGAGTTTCCGGGCTTCCGCTTCCGCTTTCCCGCGTTCGCGGATGACTTCGGCTTCCGCGGCTCCTTCGTCCCGCCGGATTTTCGCTTTCGCTTCCCCGTCGATAGTCGCTTTGCGCGCTGAGGCTTCCGCTGCACGGGTCGTCTCGTAGTACTGGGCGTCGGCTTTCGTCTTCCGGACCTTGCTTTCTTCCGCTTCCAGCTGGACTGCGCGCTCACGCTCGAGGAACTTCAAGTTCAGCTGCTCGTCCTGGATTTCTTTCGCAAGTTTCGCTCTTTCCAATTCATACGACTGTTCCGATTTTGCCCGTGCGCGCTCCGTCTCTTCTTTGAACGCCGCATCTTTCAGATCTTTCGCTTTCTTCGATTCCGCAATCGCGATCTGGCGGATGTATTCTTCCTCTTTCGCTTCCTGATCGGTCCGCGCCCGATGGATCCGCGTCTCGCGTTCCGTGTTCGCTTCCGCGATTTCCGCCTGTTTCCGCACTTCAGCGATGCGCGGACGGCCCAGATTGTCCAAGTATCCGTTCTGCTCATCCGCATCCCGGATATCCGTCAGTCCGAGCGACGTAATCTTGAAGCCCATGAGGTCCAGCTGCTGCTGGGCGATTTCCTGCACGTCGGCGTTGAATTTCTCACGGTTGCTGTTGATGTCCTCGACTGTCATTTTAGACAGGATCGCCCGCAAGTTACTGCCGAGCACTTCAATGATTTCCGACTCGATTTCACTCTGTGCTTTTCCGAGAAACTGCTCCGCATAGTTCGCGATGCCGTTCAGCGTGTCCGCAACTTTCACCATGGCGACCGCATCCGCCACGATCGGCACTCCGCCATTCGTATAGACGCGCGGTGTCGACAGTTTCAGCTGAAATGATGTCAAATTGACCGGCGTCGATGTCTGGAACCGGCGCAGCCGGTAACCGCCGCCGCGGATGATCTTCATCGACCGGCCTTCCTCATCTGTAAAGATGTTCGTATCTTTTTCGGGACTTCCGAGTTTCGGTCCTGTGATGATCAGTGCTTCATTCGATTTCGCCGTCCGGTAACGGAGTTTCATCCAGAAATAATAGCCGGCTCCGGCAAGCGCTGCAATAACCAGCACCCCGATAAAGACCGTAATGACCCCTGCTGTTTCCATTTTGTTCTCCCCCTGTTATGTAAGATGACTTCCATAATCATATTACGGAAACGTCATCAGAAAGTTTCAAAAAATGAACATTTTCTTATCCTTTTTGTGCTACATTATTCTTAACGGAAGCGGCCAATCTTTTTTGATTTTTTGTCATATCCGCCGCTATCCAAGTGATTTTCATCACTTCTTTTCTTTCCGCCACCAATTATGCTGTATTCAAATGAAGGAGGGATACCTGTCGTGACAATTCACTACAAGCAGATTATCGTCGCTGTCGATGGTTCTAAGGAAGCGGAATGGGCACTGGAGAAATCGATCGGAATCGCCAAACGGAATGACGCACAGCTCAACATCGTGACTGTCATCGACCCGCGTGTGGACGCCATCGAAGTGTACGACCGGCAATACGCCGACCTTTCGCACAAGAGGTGCGAAGAGCTCCTCGGCAAGTACCGGCAGAGAGCGGAAGCGGCCGGTGTGCAGAAAGTGAACACACTCGTGTCTGTCGGTTCCCCTAAAAAAGCGATTTCCCGGGATATCGCCAAGAAAATCCATGCGGATCTCATTGTCTGCGGCGCCACCGGTCACAGCAATATGGAACGATTTTTGATCGGCAGTGTTTCAGAATCCATCGTGCGGACAAGCGCGTGTGATGTCCTTGTCGTCCGGACGGAAGAAGCCGCGGAAGTGAATACTTGACTGTGAAAGCTCCCGACAGTCCGGGAGCTTTTGTTCATCCATCTGATTTTATTCCAGCAAAGTCAGAAATTCCGGTTCCGGCTTCATGACTTTCAGTCCTTTTCCCGATTGAAGATAAACCTCTTTTCCATGAGGCTGCGCCACTTTCACTTCCAAATCCCCAAAATCGATCACCGCCAGGACATTGTCGAGCTCTGTTTTCTGATGATGATCAATCCCTTCATTCACGAAACCGGTCAGGACCCTGATGATGTCCTGATCTTCCGTCTTCGCGCAGTCATCAGCCGTCTCATCCTCGTAAATGCAGATACTGTCAGGAATAGATTCCAGCCAGGGCGTCTGAACGACGATCCCAGTCTTGTCGAACATGATTTCTGTCGCCTTTTCGTATGGGTTGTAGCCGCCAGAAATCTGGAGCTCCCCATCGAAGCCTTCCTTGCGCCATATCGTCATGAAGCCGCTCGAATCATTGCCGGGATCATTGTCATCCAATGCAGATCCTTCGTATGTCAGCCGCCAGCCCAGCTCCGGCAAATTTTCAACATAAAAACTCCGGATTTCCCGCCACTTGTCGCCTGGGACTGTATAATGGCTCCGTTGCGGTTCAAGGCCTTCGTACAAAGGAATATCATCATGTTTTTCAGGGATGATGGACATCCCCGCATGTGTCTCATCTGTCATTCCTTGATAGCCGTACCAGCCGGCAGCCATCGAGACCGCCAGCAGAGCAGCGATGATCCACTTCATTTCCCCACCTGCTTCCCTTTCTTAGAGTCCGCCGCCATAACCGCCTTGTCCGCCGCCTGTATAGTTCGAGTCTTCCCCTTCCTTCGCATGGGAATTGATCGATTTCTGAGCGGTATCCCGCCGCCTTTTGCGGCGCCAGTCCAGCACCGCAGCGAACAGCACGGCGAGCAGGATGATTCCGAACAAAATGTAAATGATCATCATTCCACCTCCTTCCTTGCCGGAAACGGCTGTTTATTTGCTGAAAGCAGCAGGATAAACCCGATCAGATACGCCAGGCTCGTCAATCCGAAAAAGGCGAAGATGCCAGGTGTACCAGCCAGGTAAAGACTGATCGGCAGTGACCAGAGAAAAGCCGCGAACAGCCAGCTTTTTTTGCTTTTAAATATGGACAGAAGCGCAAGGACCGCGGGCAGAAACAGCATGAAGAAAGTGTTCACAATGGGCTCATACTCTGTCACGGCCGAGTACGGATTGAAAAAAACCAGGATGATCCAGAGCGCCATGCTGGCAGCACTGGCTGCCTGGACAAGGAAGCAGGCGATTTTCTTCACATCAATCCCTCCCTTAAGTGCTCAGTCCATCACTTGATGATTTTTCCGATGATCCGACCAGCCGCTTTGCCGAGCGTCCGACGGGCGACACGTTTGTGGATGGTGCCATTTTTCACCGCTGAGATATCCCCCAGAATGCGGGCGGACAAATAAAGCACGGATCGGATTTTGGATAGTTTCATCGTCGGAACTCCTTTCGTTTCATTAGGTCTGTTGGAATGCTTCCTGCTTTTCGGCATTCAATAGTCATGTTCCGTGTCGCCAGCCAGAAAAGGCGGGGTCTGTTCCTTATCGGATTCCGCCGCGAGCCGGCGGCCGATCCGGGATTTATTGATGCCATTTTTCACAGCGGTTTCGATGATGAGGTACAGAACATAGAGCGAAATGAGGTAAAAGATGACAGAGAAAAAATGCCTGTCATGATGTCCCCCTTATTTGTTGGTGTTGTCAGCGAGTTCTTCATTATAAGCTTCGTGCAAGTCCGCCTGACTTCCGTACTTTTCTCTTAACTTCGGTTTCAGCTCTTCCCAGATCACGTTGCGTTCATACAAATCCCGCTGGAAATCAAAGGAAAATTCCTCGGCTGTCAGTCCGAGCGCATCCGCTGTCGCCTGGTATTCAGCCACATCGCTTTCACTATAGGAAGCTTCGCTTTCCTGCCTGAAACTTGCGAGCGGCCCCTCTTTTATAAATCGATCCACTTCTTCCTCCGACGCTGTAACGTCATATGCTTCTTTGGCGTACGCTTTCCACGCTTCACTTTTCTCCTTTTCGTAAATGGCGAACTTGACGAGTTCATCGTCCGTAAAATCCGTCGAATACAGCAGTTCATCGGCTGCGGTCGTGCGGAAAATCCATCGGTCCGTGAGTTCATTCCCGGTCGCCAGCTTCTTCATTTTTTCAGCTGCCCGATCCGCTATCCCCCGGTAATCCTCGTAGGTGAAGGTTTGGAGCTGCTCCTGCTGTACGTCCGGCGGTTTCATTTCCACTTGAATCGGCGCGCCGCCTGTACCTTCTTCACAGCCAGCCAACAGGACAGCCGCCAATATGGCCAGCAAACCTTTTTTCATTCTCATCCTCCTTCCATGTATTCAGAATTGCATGTCAATTACTTTCCATTTTATCGTTCCTTTGAAGTTTTTGGTAGGTAACTGGTAATTTTATTTTTCGTTATTAATTAATACGGGAGCAGGTCCAATAAGTTTCAGACAATTTAAAAAGCGACTCGGATGGAGCCGCTTCAAGTTCAGAGGATATATTGTGGAATTTTTCTTCCGTTTACGATTCGATGCTTTCCAATGCTTGCTTTACTGTCGCATACGGTTCCATCCGTTTCAGTTCCAGTCCGCTGTTGACAATGGCTTGGGCAAGGTCCGGCCGGAGTCCCGCCACGATGACACGGATGCCCATGATCCGGAGCGTATTGCCGATTTTCCCCATCGCCGCCGCTATCTGCTCGTTGATCGTGTACACGCCGGAATAATCCGAAATGACGTGTGTGACTCCCCGTTCGGCGAGCTGCGGCACAATGTGATCCAAAATATAGTTGGCCCGTTCCATATCGATGTTGCCGATCAGCGGCAGTATGACGATGTCGTCTTTGACCGGGACAATCGGCGCGGACAATTTGGCAAGCTCCTGCTGCGTCTCCCGCTTCCGCTGTTCCGTATACCGTTCATAAGCGAAAATCGTTTCGTTCAGACTCGCATCAAGCAGTTCATCAATACGGCAGATCAAGTTGGCATTGTCCCGGACCGACAGGCCGAGTTCGAGGCTGATCCGGGTAATGATTTCATTGAAAATCGAGCGTGTCGGCGGATATCGGACGATGATTTCCGATACTGCCTGCTCCGTTTTCACTTGCATGGCTGCATTCTTTTTACTCCAGGCGATGAGGGTCCTTGGCACGCTGTCTTCATCCGGATTCACGATGGATTCACCGAAAAAATGAAACAGGCCGACAAACATTTCAAAAGCCTGTTCCTTCTCCCACTCAGGCACTTTCAGATCCATCCGCTCCACGACTGCCGCCACCACTTCAGAAGCCAGCGATTCAGCGTTTTTCTGTATGTATTCGGCAAATCGACGAGATGCCGACATGACAACACCTCCTTCATGTGCAAGTTGGTTTCATTATAACGCAAAAACCGACTATTCAGTTATCGGTATTTTATTTATCTAGGGAGAACCCGGAAGATGAAGGATGGATACAGTCCATTTTTGTGCCGCCTGTCCAAAAAACGGCACCCGACTGCCCCTTTTGTTGAATGCAGTCAGCCGCCCGGATTTAGAATTCTCTTTCAATCAATTCCGCCAGTCCGTCGGGGTACAGCACCGTTTCCTCCGCCAGCAGTTCCTCCTTTGCCACCCATTTCGCCACTGTTTTATATCCGGGTTCCATCACGCGGAACATTTCTTGCCGGTAAAACCGGTCATCCTCAAAGCGGACAGCGTAAAGCTGCGTGATTTCGTGTCCGATAAGCTCTCCGATGCTGTACACATTCTCGATACATGCCAAGTATCGGTCGATCAAAACTCCGGCGCCGATTTCTTCCTGGAACTCCCTTTTCAGCGTCTCCTGTGAATACTCGCCGAGCTCGATTGTACCGCCGATCGGCCGGTAAAAGGAGCCGTCCCCTTTTGAATGTTTCCCATTTTGTTCTTCGACGAGGAATTTCCCGTCTTTTTCCAATAAACCAAGCGTATTCGCGCGCGGCCGCATCCGGCTTCCTCCTCATCGTGAAGGCACTGCTGCATGCAGATCCTACTTGTTGGCTTCTTTTATTTTTTCCACCGCCAGGGCAGAGGTCAGGTAACTCGCAATCAGCAGAATCGGCAAAATCACGAAAAGTCCGAGTACGTCGGTGGTCACTGTCCACGGCACCCAGGCATTCCAGACGAACTTCAGTCCCTGGAACAGGAGGAGGAACAGCGCAGCTGCAACCGCGAGCACTATCGTATTTTCCAGCACTTTTTCTTTCATGGGCGACTCCTTCCTGCCGATTGAATCCGGTTACCATGCTGATCGGCACGGTGGATTGTTTTATTCATCCCTTTATGTTCTTCGACATGATCACATTCATCGTCTCATAGCCCAGCTTTTCGTAAAGTGCCCGCGCGGTCTTATTGTGCCCGAAAACATGCAGACCGATTTTTTCCATTCCGAGTTCCCTGCCCGTTTCCTCGATGAGCTGCATCGCCCGTTTTCCATACCCTTTGCCCTGATGCTGCTCCCAAATATAAATATCAAAGATGAACCCATCACCGTTCTGTTTCTGGTTGAGCCAAATCATGCCGACCGGCTCATCCGCGGTGACGGTGTATAAGTAATTCCCTTCTGTACTTTTGCCGTCCGGCAGGAGTTCTGCATATTCCTGCCTCGATTTCTCCAGCGATTCCTCTTTCGTCCATCTGCCAGACCGCACATGTTCTTCCGCATAAGTCGGGATAGCATGGGACAGGTATTCATCAAACTCTTCCGCTGTCATTCCCCTCAATTGGATCATCCCGTTCTCCCCCTGTTCATTTCCTCTCAACTATTACATTTCTATAGCCGGACGGCAATTTCCTTTTAATCTGCTCTGTCAAAAGGTTATTACGTTAAGTCATGCCGATCTTTTTCTTCAGCCAGGCTTATTCCATTTCGTAAAAAACCTGTTCTGCCGGCTCCGCCCCCATCTTTTTGTAGAAGGCCTGCGCTTTCGTGTTGTCCCGTCCCGTCTCCCACAGCATATAAGCCAAATCATGTTCGCGGACATAGGCAAGGCACGCCCGGAACAGCTGCTCACCGATCCGCTTGCCGCGCGCATCCTCAGCTACGAACAGGTCATTCATGATTGCCTGGCGTTTGAGCTGGAGCGTGCTGTAGGAAAAATACAGGGTGGCGAACCCGAGCGGCCGCCCGTTTTCTTCTGCCACAAATTGGAGCCCCTCGTTCGGCTGGCTGAGCAGATGGCGGATGTGTCCTTTCAGGTCCTTCTCCGCCGGTTCTTCCTTTTTGTAGAAATCCGTGATGTACTGTTTCATTAATATGTATAAATCATCCTCATCTGACGCGGCCGCGCGCCGTACGTTAATGGCCATTCTTTCTCCCCCCGTTCCATTCATGTTCCAGCACGCTGTAGACATAGGAATCCCGCCATCCGTCTCTCAGCAATAAATGATCGCGCAGTTTCCCTTCCTGTGTCATCCCGATTCTTTCGAGCACTTTCCGGGAACCCGTGTTGCGGACATCGCATGTCGCATACACACGGTGCATGTTCATCCTTTTGAAACCGAATCCGAGCAGCAGTTCCCCGACTTCCGTTGCCAGTCCCTGCCCCCAGTAGTCCGGATGGATGACGTACCCGATCTCCGCTGTGTGATGTGAAAAGCTCCGGATGTTCAGCTCTCCCGCGCCGATCATTTTTTCCGACCGCGTCGTTACGGCGAATGCAAAACGCGTGCGGGGCTCCTTATCCCGGTCCATCAGCACTTGCCGGACGAAGCCGCGCGATTCCGCGATGGTGTTCGGTCCCCAAGGCTGATACCGGCACACCTCCTCATCGGATGCATAGGCATGCACCGCCTGCCAGTCGCCGACTTTAAATTCCCGCAAGATGAGCCGATCCGTGAGAATCCGTCTGATCATGACAGCACCTCCTGTTCCGTTTGTTCAAATTTTCATTAAATGTTCCTTAATAAATGCCAGATCTTCCGGAAAGCTCAAGTCGAGCCCTTCAATTTCGTCCGCAGATTTCCAGGCGACATCATGGATGAGCCCATCCGGGTCTTGAATGCACCGTTCGCCGCCTGTTATGACCACGAGAAAATAATGGACAGTGAACGTTACGCCGATCTCTTCGTATGTGCCTTTTTTGACATGGAGCACCCCTGCCACTTCCGTCTCGTAGCCGGTCTCTTCACGGAATTCACGGATGCAGCACTCCCCGTACGTTTCTCCATCCTCCAGCCCGCCCGACGGAACCGTCCATTTCCGAGGTTCTCCCGGCGCCCCCTGCAGCACCATGAGCAGTTCCCCTTTATCATTCGTACAGATGCCCGCTGCTCCGGTCCAATCCATCATCGCTCCCCCTCCCTCCTTTCCGTCAGCCGGGCTAATCGTCCAGCTGCTGACACTTTTCCCCCTTTAATCAGCCTATTCTCCAATCGTCTTCCGGAATCCGTAAAACGGACGGAAACGCTCTTTCTCGTAAAAAGATTTCGATGTGCTGCTGGCCAGCAGCTCCATTCTCGTCTCCGGATAGAGGCTGTGCGCGTACTGAAGAAGCGCGCTGCCGATTCCCCAGCCCCGGAAGTCCGCATCGACGAGCAGTTCACAAATGAACAGTGTGATGAAACCGTCCGTCATGCCGCGCAGGCAGCCGATAACGCGCCCTTCCTTCTCTGCGATGAACGACGCATTGGAGTTCATCCAGCCCGCTTTTGTGTCCTCATGCCGTTCGGCGAGCCCTTTCCATCCCTCTTTTTCATTCAGCCGGTGAATGTGGCTGAAATCCTGTTCCTCATAAGGGCGGACGTGGATCACCTCTCCGTTCTTCAATTTCACTTCCATCGTCCCCATTCCTTTCACGGTCGTTCATCCCATGGTTCCAAGGTGCCCACTGTCTTCACCCGTTCATCCGCCCGGATCGCTTCAATGACTCCGTCCGAAATTTCCTCATTCGTCAGCCAGCGGGATATTCCGTCTTCCTGAACGAAGCCGAGCTGTACTTGGTGATAATCGCAAGTTTCCGGTACTGTCAGTCCCTCTTGGATCGAAGCCAGGTCCGTGCTGCTGCCGAGCACGTGGAAAAGCTTCCACGGATTGCCGGTTTTATTGATCAGCCGGATGACAGACGGGAGGGCTTCCGGCGCATTGGAATGAACCCAGGCAACCACCAGCCCAGGCGGCCCGTATTTCCGGATCTGCTCTGTCAGTGCCGCTTCAAGCTCCGGATCGTTCGTATAATCGGCGTAGACAGGCATGATCCGTTCCGTGTTCACCGACCGGGCGAGCATCCGCTGCATTTTTTCCTCATTCCGTGCAACAACGGAGACGCGCGCGCCTTCATCGGCAAGCCAAAGGACGGTGCCTGCCAGCATCCCGCTGCCTCCGATGACAAGTGCATGTTTCACCATAGCCATCACTCCCTTCACAAGAAGTATAGACGAAAAGAAAAAGCGCCGCATCACTGCGGCGCTTTCCGTCTGCATTGCTTACAGTTCGTCCTCCTGCTGCAGCTGCTGCAGCTCAAGTGAGTATTTCACAAACGCGGCTTCATCCCGCGAATCAAGGGCATTATCGATTTTCGTCATTAGGAGTGCCTCCAGCTGGGAGCGGTGCACGTGCTTCAGGAAGAGATCCAGATAGATATCATTGAGCAGCTTTTCAGCCTCGCTCATTTTCTTCGTTTGGCTCATGGCTTTCATGAAGTCAGCATATGAATGATAGTTTTCCATTTTCATCTCACCCCGAATGCTTTTTGTTAGTATACAAGAAAATCAAGGGGGAGGCAACAATTTTTTTGAAAATTCCAATGAAATTGAAAATAAAATAATTCATTGAAAGTAGCTTGTGCAGTTTCCAAATAAAGTTACAATGAAAGCAGGACTATTTTAGGAGGTGCTGCGTTGAGCAGACGGAAAAAACTACCCCTGCATTACTTTGTATCAATCAATACACTCGTGTTGGAGCCTTATATGGACGGGCACCGGATCTTCACGCGCGTCATTGAAGACCGGAGCGAGTTCATCGCGCAAGACTCCCCTTATGGCGTCATCTCGAAAACGTGCGGTTTCTACGGCGGGAGTCTTCGTCAGGCTATCAGGTATTCGCAGGACGCCATCGGCATTCCGCACAAGCCGCCGATCATCATCGGCCATGAATATGGATCGCCGTGCGCGTTTTTCCCGATCAGCTCACCGATGCGCAAAGACACCACCTGGTTCGCTTTCCACGGCATCACATTCTTCGAACCTTCGGAAGTCGCAGGCAGCAGCGTCGTCCATCTGGTGAACGGCTTGACCATTCCGGTGAGTGTATCGATCCAGTCGCTCACCCGGCAGTATGTCTACAGTTCCTTTCTCATTAAATACTTCGAAGAAAGCCGGCGCTCGCTCCGGAGCCAGATGTTCATCAGTGAACCGTCATCCGCTCAGCGGAAGTACTTCACGGACTGACCGAGTTTGTCAGCTTCTTCGAAATAAACGCAGATCAGCTCCTCCACCCGGTTGCGGAGGCGCAGATTCAAGTAGCGGCGGTGCTCTTCAGAACCGGCCCTGTAAAATATGTATTCGGTGAACGTATCGTCACGTTTCCCGCGGAGCACCCGCATCTGACGCTTATGCAAATAGATTTTCGTCTCCCGCAGTTCAGCATGCACGCGCTGGATGGTCCGGTCGACCAGCTGTACATAAGGCCGCTTCAGCTTGAAGGGGCCTTTTTCGAATGCTTCGCGGTCGAGCGCAAGCACAGCCAGCACCATCGGCAAATAAATCATCTTCTCGAAATACCGCAAATCCTCCGTTTGAACGACTGCCATACGTGACACCCCCTAAGGAACGTATGTTCTTATTTCATTCTACCCGAGAACCCCCCGATTGAAAACAAGATTATGACGAGGAGCTGTTATTTTGAAAAAAGCGGTCTTATTCGACTTGGACGGAACATTGCTGGACCGGGATGCATCACTTCTGCAATTCGTGGAAAATCAGCGCGAGCGGCTGCTGCCGGGAATTCCGCCGGCGGATTTCATCCGGCGGTTCATCGAACTCGACGCGCATGGCTATGTATGGAAGGACGAGGTCTATGCCCGTCTCGTGAAGGAATTCAGTATTTCACATATTACATCGGAACAGCTGCTCGCGGATTATATCAATAAATTCAGCGATTTCTGTGTGCCTTTCCGCGGGCTGACGGACATGCTCCGCCTTTGAAAGCAAACGAGCTGGCACTGGGCATGATCACGAACGGGCGAACCGCATTTCAGCTGGCAGCAATCCAATCGCTCGGAATTGAAGATTTTTTCGATGTGATCCTCATCTCAGAACGGGAAGGATTGCGGAAGCCGGATCCCCGAATCTTCAACAAAGCCTTGGATGCGATCGGCGCGGAACCAAAGGAAACGATATTCGTCGGCGACCATCCCATGAATGATATCGCGGCGGCGAAAGCGGTCGGGATGCGCACAATATGGAAACGGAACAGCCAATGGAAAACCGCAGAAGCAGATAATGTAATTGATGAGCTGAAGGAGGTGGCACATGCTGTCTTATCTGGAGAAGTGTGAGCACGGATCGGAAAGTACTGTTTGGGAGCAGCCGGAAGGATACCGGAACGCGGAGACGGCGATGTCTTTCGATAAAATTGAAGGGTTCCGCCGCCTGTTGGAGCGGCTGCCGGTGCATCATCCGAAGCACGCCGTGATCGCCGAAAAACTTGGAAAGGCGGAGGCGGGAATCCGCGGCGAGGACTGGCTTGTAAACAAACTGGAGGAAGTCGAACCGCTTGCGGAATTCGAGGTGATGGCTGGTGTCAGCCTGACGGTCGATGAAACCCCGTTCCAGATGGACTGCCTCGTCTTGGCAGCAAATTGTGCCCTCTTGCTGGAATCAAAAAATATCCGCGGCCGTCTGTCTTTTGACGAGAAGACCGGCGAATTCACGCGCGAAGAAGACGGGATCGTGACTGTGATGCCGAACCCTGTGTGGCAATTGAAGAAAAACTTGCGCCTCCTCAATGAGTGGCTCGCGCGGCATCAGTTTGCAGTGCCAATTGCAGGTGCAGTGGTGATGACTTCCCCGAAAGCCCTGCTGCTCAATGTGCCGCATAACTGCCGGGTCATCAAACTGCAGCAAGTGCCGGATACAGTGCTCGAATTGTTGAAAGCGGCGCCAGTGAAATCGGCAGAAGGCAATCCTGATCGGCTGAGTATAGCGCTGAAAGCAGCGAATCAGTCATTTATTCATAACCGGCTATGTGAGCGGTTCAGTATTCCGTTCAGTGATTTGCGTCGAGGCGTGTACTGTCCGTCGTGCCGGACGCTCAGCGTGAAGCGCGACCGGCGCAGCTGGCGATGTGCGAAATGCGGGCATGCGGATGCGCGCCTGCATGAAGATGCGGTGCATGAATATGTGTCATTTACAGATGAACCGCTGACGAATCGGCGGCTACGTGAATTTTGGGGTTTGGAATCACGGGATGTCGCGTATCGGGTGCTAAAGAGTTTGAGCAGTGAAAAAAGAAATCAAAATAAAAATCGTGAATACATCGTAAATATCCAGCATCAAAATAGCTGAACGCGCATAAATCTCGCTGAACGCGCATAAATTCCCGCTGAACGCGCATAAATTCCGCTGAACGCGCATAAAATCGCTGACAAAACGCGATCAGCTGTAGTCGTAGA
>NZ_NHTN01000015.1 GCF_002167005.1 Indiicoccus explosivorum | reverse complement strand
CCATTAATTTAGGTTAGCCCAGTCCTGCTGCAGGACTGGCGGGTTTTTTCAACTGTTCAGCTGCTCTTCGTATTTCCGGTAGAATTTCATCACTTGTTCCACGTATTCTTTGCTGTGGTTATAGCGGAAAACAGCCTGCTCCAATTCCCCTTCCGCAGCGCCGTTTGCAGCGAGGTAATTCGCAGCGCTGTACAGGGCGTCCCGGAGATTGAATGGATCGGCTTTGCCGTCACCGTTGCCGTCGACTCCGTAGCCCCCATACTTTTCAATGACGGCGGGATCTGTTTTTTCTTGGTCGCTGATATCTCCTTCACCCAGTCCGCTGCACGTCGGGTGGCTCCATCCCACGAATGTACAGGGCATGAATTGGAGATGCCCTTCCGCCCCGACCGGCGAGACGAGGGGGTCCATAGTAGAGAATTTAGTCTCCACCCGGTGGTGGGCGGCAAGCAGTGTCCAGGGGATGCCATAGGCATCTGCCGCTTCTTTATACAGCGGAATGTAATCATCAGGAACAGACAGGCCGAAAAATTCCTGTGTCCGCTCTCCGATTTTTTGAGGAATTTCCAGTTTATCGGCAAGCAGGATCATCAGGAGTGTCAGCACCACGAATGTGACGGGCGCAAGCAGCAGCGCTGTCCAGATCCTTGACCGATTAACGCGCCTCTTCTTTTTTTTCTTACCCATATCGCCACTCCGATGCATAATCTTTTTCATTAGTTTACCACAGACTCGCTATTTTTACGCACGCGGCTCCGTTACAATGGAAAACGGAGGTGAAATGATTTGTGGAATGATTTCAAGAAATTCGCCGTTAAAGGCAATGTGCTGGACTTGGCCATCGCTGTTGTGATCGGCGCGGCGTTCGGGAAAATCGTTACATCGCTTGTCGAGGACATCATCATGCCGGTTGCGGGTATCCTGCTGGGCGGATACAGCGTGGCCGGACTTGTTTATACATACGGGGAAACGGTCCTCAGGTACGGTGAATTCCTTCAGGCGGTGATCGACTTTTTCATTATCGCTTTTTCGATATTCCTGGTCATCCGGCTGTTCACGAAGTTCAAGCGGAAAGAGGAAACGCCCGCCGAACCGCAAGCGGAAGAAAAAGCGGTGCTCGACACGAAAGAAGAGCTCCTCACGGAAATCCGTGATCTGCTGGCAAAACAAAAACCCGGTTCCTGACCGGGTTTTACTTATTTATTCGGAAAATCATGTTCAGCCCTGCTCTTCGATCAGCGTCTCTACATCCACTGCAATCATATCGACCGGGACATCCTGATAACCCGGGTAATCTTTTACGACTGTCCCTTCCCCGTCCACAAGATAAAAGGTCGTGCCGTGAATCACTTGATCACTGTTCGGGTCATCCTGTATCAGCGTTTTGAACGAATCCGCAGCTAACCCCTTGACCTCTTCCTGTGTGTACCCTGTCAGTAAATGCCATTTGGACTCGTCGGGCACCGGATATTCCGATAAATAGGATTGAAGCTGTTCCGGGGTATCGTTTTCCGGGTCAGCGCTGAATGCGACGATTTTGTAATCTTCCAGTCCTTTCGCTTCCAGTTCTTTCTGAATATCAGTCAGATTGTACGTCATCGGCGGACAGACGGTCTCGCAGTTCGTGAAGATGAACGCGGCGATCCACGGTGTGCCTTGAAGGCTCTCAAGGGATACTTCTTCACCGCGCTGGTCCATATAGGAGAAATCGTTCACTTCCCAATCCATTTCCGCTTCCAATGCGCTGTCCGAACAGCCTGCCAGAAGCGCTGCCGCTCCGATGGCAAACATCAGCATCAGCTGTTTCATTTCATTCTCCTCCAGTCGTTGCTGACTTCATCTTAGCGAAACGGTGTCCGGAGTACAACCGCCCCGCCGCGGAGTTTGTCACAACTTTGTGAAGTCACGGAGCCTGCAGCCCCAGAAGCGCATCATGGATTGCCTGGAGTTTCGTTTCCACTCTGTGCATCAAATAAAAAGATACAAAGATCGGAAACCCGACTTCCTGGATCAGTCTCATCCACTCTTCCATCTTTCAGCCCCCTCCCATCGCAATCAGATTCTTCAGCAAAAGCCCTCCGGGTTGCCGGAGGGCTCGCTGTCATCAGATCTCGTATTCTGTTACGTTGCGTTCGACAATCCGCGCGCCTTTCGCTGCCGCGAATAGTGAGCCTTCCACCGCAAATGCGCCGAGCGCAATGATGGAATCCATCCCTGTTTTCAGCTCAAGTGCGGTCAGATCCGCTCTCGGAGCATCCACTGTGAATGTCGCTTCTTTGCCAAGCGCCGATTCAAAAGTCAATTCCAGTGTCTGTGCCATCAGTCATTTCCTCCTTCCGCTTATGCGTAAATGTTATGCACTGTCTGTTTCTCTACAGAAATCAGCGGCTTCGTACCGAATCCGGCCAATAACTGGGCGGATTGGGACATGCTGTCGGGTGTCGCTGTTTCACTCGCATGCCGGTACGCCTTCACTTTCTTTTTCTGCTTGCCGTTTTCATCCACTCCGTCATCAAGCGTTACGCGGAGGACGGCTTCACTGAATTCGCTTACTGCCATGTCAATCACCTCCTTCATCCGCTATATAGAAAGAGGGAGAAAAAAAGGATACATTTCCCGTGAATTTTCTCAGCGGAGCTTCTATAATAAGGACAGTTGATGAAATGAGGTGAAGACGATGGCGCTGGAAGGATTTTTTCTTTGGTTCATTCTTTTCTGGGTCGTGGTGTTGGCCGGGTCGTTCGCCATCGGCGGCTTTTTTATGTTCCGCAAGTTCCTGAAACAGATGCCGAAAGAAGACGGTAAATCCGATATGGACTGGGAAGAGTATTATGTGGAGAAAACCATCCATTTATGGGGTGAAGATGATAAAGAGCTGCTGAACGAATTGGTCCAGCCGGTCCCCGACCTGTTCCGTCCGGTCGCCAAACAGAAAATCGCGGGCAGGATCGGCGAGCTCGTGCTCAACGAAAACGCGAAATCAGTCGAGCAGGAGCACATCATCAGGGGCTATATTCTCGCTACACCGAAGCGGGACCATAAGTTCCTCCGAAAAAAACTCGCGGAAATGCAGATTGATGTCGGACCGTATGAAAACCTGTTCGAAAAATGAAAGCGCCGTCCCCGTTTAATCGGGGACAGCGCTTTTTGTTTCGTTCTGGAGTTTTTTAAATTGGATAAACATCGCAATCCGCCATGGAACGATCATGCCGAACGCCAAAATCCAGAACATGCCGCTCAGTTCCCCCACATCCACCGATGTACCGATGATCGCTTTCAGAATCAGCCGGAACAGCAGGAGTCCGATCAGAATGAACAGGAATGCCTTTGACTGTTTCATGTATACCGCATCTCCGCGGACTTCGAACTTCGTCGTCACGATCAGCACGACTGAAAACAGCATGCCGACTGCGAAAGCCTCGACGATCTGTGTGAAACCGACGCGGAAAAACGGGACCGTGAACATCAGCGCACCGGTCGACATGAAAAGCGGCGGCAGGATGATTTTCTTTGCGGTCACCGGGTACTTTGCGGCTTTCGAACGGACAAAAACGAGTAGCGATCCCATGAACAAGGCAATCACCGACGTAGCGACCAGCAGGAATCCCGGCGGTATTTGTTCAAACATCATTTTCCTCCTCTGTCTTCTCCGTTATCACAGACCTTGGAATCCGCCGAAGAACGGACTCACAGCCCGGATAAGGTACGACATTCCATCGAAGAACAGCAGTACGCCCACCGCCACCATAACGGTTCCGCCGGCTTTCATGATCATGCCGCTGCGCCGTTTGATCCAATCCATGCGGGTAATGAAGAAAGACAGGACAAAGAACGGAATGGCAAAGCCGAGAACATAGGCGAGCATATACCAGATGCCCGCGCCGGGATTCGTCGCTGCCAGGCTGTAGACAGCTCCTGTAATCGGCCCTGTGCAGGGTGTCCAGCCGGCGGCAAATGCGATGCCGATGACGAACGTGCCAAGGTAACCGGATGGCCTGTTCCGGAAGGTGATCTTCTTGTCCTGCATCAGGAAGCCGGGTGTGAAAATCCCCAGGATGACCAGACCGAAAAAGACAATGAAAATCGCGCCGACTTGGCGGATCAAATCATCGTACATGACGAACCAATCGCTCACCAAGGATGTGCTGAACCCGAGCGCGATGAATATCGCGGAAAAGCCGGCCAGGAAAAACACGGTATGCAGCACCGCCCGCTGCTGCATCATTCCCCGTTCATTCTTCAGCTCATTGACGCTCATGCCGGTTATATAAGATAAAAAGGCCGGATACAGCGGAAGGCAGCAGGGGGAAATGAAACTCAGAAACCCTGCGCCGAACGCCAGAAACAAAGATAATTCCGCACCCAAAGCCGTCACTCCTTCATTTTTCCTCTCCTCATCGTACCAAATATCCGCCTAAAAGACTCCCTCCTTGTTTGTGAAATCTTTTTGACGGATATCGTCCGCGGGCTCAGGAATCCCGGTGCAGCGAAATAGGTGAATTTTGCTAGGCCTGCTCCGCCACATGGTTCTGGAGAAGGTTCATTTTGTGGTACAGGCCTCCTGTTGCAAGGAGTTCCTGGTGCGTCCCCCGCTCCACGATCTCGCCGTGGTGAAGGACGAGGATCTGGTCGGCATCCTGTATGGTGGACAGGCGGTGCGCAATCGCAATGGTCGTCCGCCCTTTCCTCATTCTTTCGAGGCTGGACTGAATCGCGATTTCAGTCTCGGTGTCGATGTTCGCGGTCGCTTCATCCAGGACCAGGATGCGCGGGTCCGCAGCGATTGTCCGGGCGAATGCAATCAGCTGACGCTGGCCGCTCGAGAACGTCGCGCCTCTTTCGGTCACTTTTTGGTCATAGCCGTGCGGCAGTGAACGGATGAATGGATCCGCCTGCACGAATTCCGCTGCCGCCCTCACTTCCGAATCGGTCATTTCTTTGTTATGGAGGCGAATGTTGCTTTCAATGGTTCCATAAAACAGGAAGGGATCCTGGAGAACGAGACCGGTTTTATTGCGGAATTCTGCCGCTTCAAAATCCCGGACGGACTGGCCGTCGATTTTGATCTCGCCCCGTTCGAACTCATAAAAGCGCATCAGCAGATTGATGATCGAACTTTTTCCGCTTCCGGTATGGCCGACGAGCGCGATCGTCTCTCCCGGTTCGGCGGTGAAGGTGATGTTCTTCAATACGTCCGTCCGGCCGTCGTATGAAAACGAAACATTTCGGAATTCGATTTTCCCTTCAGTGATTTCAGCGCGCTTGCCGCCCTGGCGGGGGACGGTTTCACTGTCGTCGAGCACAGTGAAGACCCGGGATGCCGCCACGATCGCCTGCTGGAACAGAGAAAGGCGGCGCATGACCTGATTGACCGGTTCAAAAAAGCGGTCGATGTATGTCACGAATGCGTAAATGGTACCGGCTTCCACTGCCGTGCCGAAAGATGTGATGCCGAAGTAGCTGAGGAGCAGGATGATCGCCCCTGCATAGATGAGGTCGATTGCCGGATGCAGCATCAGACTGTCCAGCCGGATGTTCCGCCGGCCCGCCCGGTAATGTTCTTTGTTGATCGCTTCAAACTCTTCCTGAAGCCGTTCTTCTTGACGGAACGCCTGGATCATGCCCATTCCCTGCAGAGATTCGGATAATTTTGCATTAAGCTGGCTGAGACGCTCCCGCAGATCCTGATAAAATACCGAACTGTATTTCCGATAGGCGGCCACGATCCAGATCATGACAGGCAGCAGCAGAAGCACAATGAGTGCCAGCCGCCAATTCAGCAGGAACATGGCGATATAGACCCCGGTCACCAGGAAAGCGCTCTGCACGAATCCGGTCAGGACACCGACGAACATTTCCTTGATCGCTTCCGTATCATTCGTCACCCGTGATACCGTACTGCCGGCCGGTGTCCGGTCAAAGTAGCGCATGCCGAGGTGATGGACTTTTGAAAAAACATCAATCCGGAGCTCCCGGATGACATTCAAGGCGACTTCCTGGAACTTCAGCAGCTGGAAATAGCTGACGAATACGCTGATGACCACGATTCCGGCATATGCGGCGGCCAGCCCGATCACTCCAGTGCGGGGGAAATGGCCTGTCGCCAGGTGCCGGTCGATGAACGTCTTGATGATCAGCGGGCCGAGCACATCCCCCGCGACAGTCAGCGCAAGCAGGAAGAGTGCGCCCGCGAGCGCTTTTTTGTGAGGCTTCAAGTATGTAAGGAGCCGTTTGAAAACTTGCCACTGTTCTTTGCCGGTAAGTTTCGGCTGCTGTTCTTGTTCCATTACAATACGCCTCCCTGCTCAACGAGCGCTTCAAGCTGTTGCAGATCATACATTTCACGGTAACGGCCGCCGAGCATCATCAGTTCTTCGTGGGTTCCCGCTTCTTCCACTGTCCCCTCATGCATGACCAAAATGAGATGCGCATGCTGAATGGCGCTCAGCCGGTGAGAAGTGATGATGGTCGTCTCCCCTGTCCGCGCTTTTTTCAGCGATTCGAGGATCGCTTCCTCCGTCCTCGCATCGACAGCGGACAGCGAATCGTCCAAAATCAGGAGCTCCGGTTCCGAAATCAGCGCTCGCGCGATGGAAACCCGCTGTTTCTGGCCACCCGACAAGGAAACTCCGCGTTCTCCGACAACCGTGTCATACCCTTTCGGAAACAGGAGGATATCTTCGTGGATATGCGCCAGTTTCGCAGCTTCCATCACTTCGCTGTCCGTCGCTTCCGGACGGGCGAATGCGATATTATCCCGGATGCTCATCGAAAACAGGAAATGATCCTGCGGCACATAGCCGATCGCTTCCCGCAGCCGCTGTTTCCGAAAATCGGGCAGCGGGACCTTGCCGTAGGTGATTTCGCCTTCATAGCCTTCGAATTCCCGAAGAAGCAGCCGGAGGATCGCGGTCTTGCCGGATCCCGTTTTACCTGCGATTCCGAGCGTTTCCCCTTCTTTCAATTCAAAACGGACATCCCGGAGTACCGGCTCTTCTTCCGGTTCAAACCTGAACGATCCGATATTGAATGAAAGATCGCCAGCCGGCAGCCGATCGATCGCTCCTTCCCGATCTTCGATATCCGGACGGACTGCCAGCAGCTGCCGGATGCGATCATAAGAGGCCCTGCCCCGCTCCACGATATTGAACAGCCAGCCGAACGCAAGCATCGGCCAGACAAGGAGGCCGAGGTATGCAGTGAACGCAATCAAGTCCCCCACGGTCATACCGCCATTAATGACAAAGTAAGAACCGAACCCGATTGTCAGGAGGTAACAGATCCCGATGATCGCTGAAATTGTCGGATCGAACAGCGAATCGATTTTGGCCACCCGGATGTTTTTCTCAACGACATCGGCTGACATCTGCTTGAAATCATCGATATCTTCCTGTTCCTGACCGAATGTTTTCAGCACTTTCACTCCTGAAATGCTTTCTTGCGTTTTATCATTCAAATCCGAGAAAGCTTCCTGTGCTCCGTGGAACCGTTCGTGGAGGAGCCGTCCGTACCAGCTCGTAAGGATGATCATAACCGGAAAAGGCAGAATCACAATCAAAGTTAATTTCCAGTTGATTGTGATGGCCATGGCGGCAATGACGAATCCTCCCGTAACGATGGAATCAACCAGCGTCAGCACACCGGAGCTCGCTGTCTGCTGAACAGCCTGAAGATCGTTCGTTGCGTGCGCCATCAAGTCACCTACACGCCGTTTTTGATAAAACGAAGGAGACATCTGAGTAAAATGCCTGTACAAATCTTTCCGCAAATTCCGCGCAAGGACCAGTGCCGAGCCGAAAATCATTTGCCGCCACCAGTACCGCAGGACGTACATGCCGACAGCTGCAGCTGCCAGAATCCCAAGCCACTTCAGCAGAAATCCTGCCGTCAGCGTGCCCGCCCCGATCGCATCCACTACGAAGCCGATGATTTTCGGCGGCAGCAGCTGAAGAAGCGCAACGAGCAGCAACATAATGACACCGACCGCATACTGCTTTTTCCGTTCCTTAAAAAACCAGCTTAGGTCAAAGAAAACGCGCATAATCAGTCTCCCTCTTTCGGATTTTCCAACTCCCTTATTTTAGCAGAGGGTATCCTGTCCGTCTCTTGTTTCTTTTGTGGTCTTTTGCTTTACCTTGTGTAATTTTTTACTTTAAATTCCCCCTTTAAAAAACGCACCGTTTAATCTCCAGCGGTGCGTTTTTTTGCTTCTTCGATTTGAATTTTCACTTGCCTGAACCCGGTCCCGCCTTCTGAATCCCGTCTTGCGACGGCATTGTACGGATCGAGCGCTTCATATATATCCTCTTCGATCAGCGGACTGGCTTCCTTCAGCTCGGAAAGCGGAAGATCCCGTAAATAAATCCCGCGCTGGATGCAGGCGAACACCAGCCGCCCTGTCACATCATGTGCTTCCCTGAATGGAAGCCCTTTGGCCGCCAAGTAATCGGCAAGTTCCGTCGCATTGGAATAGTCCGACTGGACCGCCTGCGACAGACGGTTTTCTTTTACAGTCATCGTCCGGATCATCCCTTCAAAGATCCGGATAGAGCCTTTGAGCGTGGTGACGGTATCGAACATCCCTTCCTTGTCTTCCTGCATGTCCTTGTTGTAGGCGAGCGGCAGGCCTTTCAAGGTGGTCAGCAGGCTCACGAGGTGTCCGTATACCCGGCCGGTCTTGCCCCGGATAAGTTCTGCCATATCAGGATTCTTTTTCTGCGGCATAATGCTCGAGCCTGTCGAAAATGCGTCATCGAGTTCGATGAAGCCGAATTCCTCGCTTGACCAAAGGATGATTTCTTCAGCGAAGCGGGACAAGTGCATCATCAGAATGGAAGCACCGGAAAGGAATTCAGCGATGAAGTCCCGGTCGCTGACCGCATCGATGCTGTTTTCATAGACGGCAGAAAACCCGAGCAGTTCCGCGGTCTGGCGGCGGTCGATCGGAAACGTCGTCCCGGCCATCGCACCGGCTCCGAGCGGCGATATGTCGATGCGTTTCAACGAATCCTCAAAGCGCTGCCGGTCCCGTTCAAGCATCCAGAAATACGCCATCAGGTGGTGGGCGAATGACACGGGCTGTGCCCGCTGAAGGTGCGTATAGCCGGGAGCGAGCGTGTCGATATGGGCTTCCGCCTTACCGATGATCGCCTCCTGGAAAAGCGTGAGCAATCCGGTGATTTCCTGGACATTCCGTTTTAAGTACAGATGCATATCCGTCGCCACCTGGTCGTTCCGGCTCCGGCCGGTGTGGAGTTTTCCACCTGCCGGGCCGATTGCATCTGTCAGGTGCTTTTCAAGATTCAGATGGATATCTTCGAGTTCCGCAGAGTAGTCGAGCTGACCGGCTGCCGCTTTTTCCTTCAGCTGTTCCAGTCCGGCCAAGATGCTGTCTGCATCCTGTTCCGGCAGGATCCCCTGCGACTTCAGCATCGTGACATGAGCCATGCTCCCTTGAAGATCTTCCTGAACCAGTTCTTTGTCGAATGAAATGGAAGCGCCGAATTCGTCCACCCACTGCTCAGCCGGTTTCTGGAATCGTCCGCCCCAAAGTTTATCCGTCATGCTTTCACCTTATCCTTCGAGTGGACACTGGAATGCACAACGGTCGGCAGGCCCCACAGTTCAATGAAACCTGGAGCGGCATCATGGCTGAACATATCTCCGGCCGAATAAGTCGCAAGTTTTTCATTGTACAGGGAATTCGGCGATTTGCGCCCTTCCGCGATTGCATGCCCTTTGAACAGTTTCACGCGCACAGTGCCATTCACATATTGCTGCGTCTCCTCAAGGAATGCCTTCAAGGCTGGCGTCAATGCAGAAAACCAAAGGCCTTCATAAATCACTTCCGTCAGTTTTTTCTCGATGACCGGCTTGAAATGGGCAAGTTCCTTCACGAGTGTCAGATCCTCAAGTTCCTTATGCGCAGTCAGCAGTGTGACCGCCCCTGGGCATTCATAAATTTCGCGGGACTTAATACCGATGAGACGGTTCTCCACGTGGTCGATTCGCCCGATTCCATGCTTCCCGGCCACACCGTTCAGCGCATGGATCATATCCGACAGACTGTAGGCGATCCCGTTCAATGTAACGGGCACCCCTTTTTCAAAACCGATTTCCACCACATCGGCTTCATCCGGCGTTTCCTCGAGAGGGGCTGTCAGTGCATACGCTTCCTCCGGCGGAGCTGTCCACGGATTCTCAAGGACGCCGCATTCATTGGAACGGCCCCAAAGATTCATATCGATCGAAAACGGGCTGTCGAGATTAATCGGAATCGGAATGCCCTTCTGTTTCGCATATTCGATTTCTTCATCTCTTGTCCATCCCCACTCACGGACAGGCGCCAGCACTTCCAGCGAAGGATTGAGCGCTTTGATGGAGACTTCGAATCTTACTTGGTCGTTCCCTTTCCCTGTACAGCCATGGGCCACCGCGTCAGCGCCATACTCCTCTGCGATTTCGACCAGCTTTTTGGAGATGAGCGGGCGTGACAGTGCGGATACGAGCGGGTACTTCCCTTCGTATAGCGTGTGCGCCTGAAGGGCGATGAGCGCGAACTGTTCTGCGAACTCATCCCGCGCATCGATCATCAGGCTTTCAGATGCGCCGATCCCATAAGCTTTTTCTTTTACTGCGTCCAGGTCCTTCCCTTCCCCTACATCGAGACATACCGCTATCACTTCATACCCTTTCTCGATCAGCCATGGAATCGCCACCGATGTATCAAGGCCGCCCGAGTAGGCCAGCACCGCTTTCTTTTTCATGAATATACAACTCCTTTGGATTTTTATTCATATTCCAGCAATGAAAGCAGTATATCACGGTATATTTAATTATTCAACAGTATAACCATGCGTTTTTCATGTAAGCCTTTTCATAGAAAAAACACCCCCGATACCGGCGCAGGCCGATATCGGAAGTGCTGCTTTTGCTGATCTTATTCCGTTGCTTCCGCTGCTGCAGGTGCTTCCCCGTCGATCGTATATTCATGGGTTTCCAAGTCGATCTGTACTTCACGGATTTCACCGGATTCCATATCCGTGTAAATGAAGCCAAGCATGCCGTCCTGGACGATCGGCCGGCCCAAAATGGACAGATCCCCGAGTTCTTCACTTTCGATGAAAGCGGCGATCGCATCCGCCTGCTCCTGTGCTTCAGCGTTGTTCAGAATCGTCACCGTCCCGGCTTCCGCTTCCAGCGGATACTGTCCGGTCGGCTCGCCTTCATACGATACAACCACTTTCTGTCCGGCCGCGATTTCGCTGATCGTTCCTTCTGCTCCATCTTCGTAAACGACTTCCGTGCCGTCACCGACTGAGAATAAAATACCGTTGACGAGGAAACCTTCCGACTGTACTTGGGAAATGAAGCCTTCCTCCTCGTAGACAGTGGCATCTGCCGGTTCTGCCGGTTCTTCAGCTACTTCCTCTTCCGCCTCGGGTTCCGTCACTTCTTCCGTCTCTTCAGCCGGCACTTCTTCCGTCACTTCCTCCACCGGCGTTTCCTCTTCTGCCGGTTCCGCTTCTTCTGCACACGAAGCCAAGAACACGGCAGAAGCCGCAAGTATTGCCCATTTTTTCATATCGAATCCTTCCTTTCATTTTTTATTGAAAAACCGTTTTCCCGCCCTCTCTATCAGCGAAGGGAGAAGGGCGTGGAGTTTGTGCCCCGCATTCAGTATACGGGGCATATTCACTTCCCGGACCGGCCGGCCGAGCACTTCCATGATTTTCTCCGCGACAGCGTCCGGCTGGAGCAGCATCCGGCCGGCGGAACGGCGATAATTTCCGGTGCTGTCTGCCAGGTCCAGGAATTCCGTATCCACCGGCCCTGTATTGACGACCGTCACTTCCGCTTTCCCGGCAGTCTCCATCCGGACGGCATTGGCATAGCCGAGAAGCGCATGCTTCGTCGCAGCGTAGACGGAAGCTTTGGGCGTCGCCACTTTCCCCGCCATCGACACGACATAGACGAGGTGGAGGCCAGGGCTGCTGTTCAGAAGATGGCGGGTCACTTCCATGACCGAAAGGACATTCACCTCGAACATCTCCCGCATCTCATCGGATGACTGCTCCCCTGCCGGTCTGAAAAATCCGATTCCCGCCGCGAATACCGCAGCATCGACCGGCGGCAGCTGGCCCATGAACCGCTCCGTGTCTTGCCGATGCCGGAAATCCGCTTGGATGGCAACGGCGCCGCGTTCTTCCAGTTCAGCGAGTTTCCCGGTGTTCCGTCCAGCAGCGATGACGCGGTGGCCGTCATTGAGAAGACGGAGGACGAGCAGCCGGCCGATGCCCCCTGTCGCGCCGGTCACAAGGACCGTCTTACGTCCGTTCATAATAAAAGACGCCCCGCCCGTCCGCAAGTTCAGTGATCAGTCCGTCTTCAAGAAGGTAATCAAGCTGGCCGATCGTTTCCGATAAGGTAAGGCCCAATTCCTTTTCGAATTTATGCGGGAACAGCTTCTTGGTCGTTTCGTAAACAGTCAGCGGGCCCTGTTCCAGCATGCCGTAAACTTTCATCGCCCGCTCATGCTGGCTGGCCAGTCTGGCGCCGATCAGCCGGTGCACATTCCGGACATCGATTCCGTGTCCGCTGTAAATGACATCGACCGGCATTTCCAAAAGACGCTTCAGGTTGCCGTTATACTGGATGAGGGATTTCGGCCGTCCGTCCTCGGGATCCAGCGGCGGCTCGATGAGCGGATTCGATGAAACTGTCGCCAAAAGCAGATCGCCTCCGATCATCTCGCCGGTCGCTTCGTTCCAGAACGCCAGATGGCTCTGCGCATGGCCGAGCGTCTCCATCACTTCCCATTCTTCGTGGCCCGGCAGCTTGTCTTCTTCATGAAGAAAAACATCGAGCGGTCTGCTGCCGATCAGCCGGACCGGCCGCTTCATTTTTTCCACCCAATGGAAGGCATCTTCCGGCACACCTTCCTCTTCGAGTCTTGCCCGGTAAAAGGCATCATGGTACGCCAGAAATGCATCATCCCGCTTAAGCCAGACGTCATTGTAGACATGACCGAGGATTTTGGCGTCCGGAAATCCATCGACCCATCCCGCATGGTCAGGGTGATGATGCGTGAGGACCACCTGTTCCACATCTTCCGGCCGGTACCCTGCACTTTCTATTCCCTTTTTCAGGGCAATCCATGCATCCGGGGTTTTCGGTCCCGCATCGAACAGCGTCAGGACGTCCCCATCCATGAGATAAGTATTGACGTCCCCCACTGCAAAAGGTGTCGGGAGAGTGATTTTATGTATAGTCATTGGATCGTCCCCTTTCAGACTGAATGCTTATTCATTCAGTTTACAGTCCGCGGGGCCGTTTGACAATGCAACTGGAAGTCCGTATAATTTTTGTGTCGAAACAATTACGGTGAAACAACTAGAAAAAAGCGGAAACAGAGCGTTTTCGTCCTTGCCAGCAACATGGACGGAACCGCTTTTTATTTTGAAGGAGTGATGGAAAGAATGAAAATTGTTTGTATCGGTGCAGGATCGATGGCGGAAGCGATGATCAACGGCTGGATCCGGAAGCGGATTCTGCGACCAGGTGATATCGCGGTCATGAATAAATCGGACGAGGACCGCCTCGATTACCTCGAACACGAATACGGCGTGCGGAAAGTCGATGACGACCTGTCTGCCATATCCGAAGCGAAGTTCCTCCTGTTGGCGGTGAAACCGAAGGATGTCGGTGTCGCTTTGGCTTCTGTCCGGGAATTCATCCGGAAAGATGTCGTCATCCTCTCGGTCGTCGCAGGTGTGTCGATCGATGCCATCCAGAAAGCGGCGGGCGACCACGCAGTAGCGCGGGCTATGCCGAACACCTCCGCACACGTCGGCAAATCTGCGACCGGTGTCGTCTGGAGTAAGGCGGTCACGAAAGAACAGCAGTATGAAGTCCGCGACCTCCTCAATTCGATCGGCAGCGTGACTGTCGTCGGGGAAGATAAACTCCACGGCGTCACCGGCGTGGCCGGCAGCGGGCCCGCTTACTTGTACTTGATGGCCGAAGCGATGGTCGAAGCCGGGATGGAAGAAGGGCTGGAACACATGGATGCCATGCGCCTTGTCCGCCAGACGTTCCTCGGCGCGGCCGACATGATGCAGCACGACGATTTCAGCGTCCTGCGGAAAAAGATCACCAGCCCGAACGGAACGACACAGGCCGGGCTCAACGCGCTGATCGAGAATGGTTTCAAGGAAGCGGTCCATGAAGGCGTGAAAAGCGCGGCTGCCCGTTCGAAAGAGCTCGGCAAGGAGTTCAGCTGACATGGCGCGGCTATTTGAACCGTTCACACTGCGCGGCGTGACATTCAAAAACCGGATTGTCATGGCGCCGATGTGCATGTATGAAGTCCATAAAGAAGACGGGATCGCCACAGATTGGCACCGGGTCCATTACGCCTCACGGGCGGTCGGACAGGCTGGGCTGATCATTCTTGAAGCGACCGCCGTCCAGCCGAAAGGCCGCATTTCCGCACAGGATTTGGGCATCTGGGATGACCGGCATACCGCTGGTTTAAAGGATGTGGTCAAGCTTATCCAGAACAATGGCTCAAAGGCCGGCATCCAGCTGGCGCACGCCGGACGGAAAGCGACTGTTGACGGGACGATTTATTCATCATCCGCCGCTCCGTTCAGCGAAAAATACAAAACACCCGAAGCGATGACCGCGGCAGACATCCGGGAAACGGTTGATGCATTCAAGGCAGCCGCCGAGCGGTCTTCGAAAGCCGGATTCGATGTTATCGAACTCCACGCGGCGCATGGTTACTTGATTAATCAATTTCTGTCGCCGCTCGTCAATGATCGGACGGATGAATACGGCGGAACGGCCGAAAACCGGTACCGGTTCCTCCGGGAGATCATCGATGCCGTCCGTACCGTTTGGGAAGGTCCGCTGTTTGTGCGGATTTCAGCATCGGACTGGACGGAGAATGGCATGACGCCGGAAAGCTATATTGAAATGACCCGCTGGATGAAGGAGCAGGGCGCCGATTTGATCGACGTGTCGTCCGGAGCGGTCGTGCCGGCGAAGATTGATGTTTATCCGGGCTACCAGGTGCCGTTTTCCGAAACAATCCGTCAGCGGACGCCGATTGCCACGGGTGCGGTCGGCCTGATCACCGAAGGGGTCCAGGCGGAAGAGATTCTTCGGAACGGCCGTGCCGATCTGATTTTCCTCGCCCGCGAGCTGCTGCGGGATCCTTACTGGCCCTACCGTGCAGCGAAACAGCTCGGAATTGAAATCGATGTGCCAAAGCCGTACGAACGCGGCTGGATCTGAATCCGGCAACATGTCGTCAGCATATAAAAAGACTGAATCCGACGCTGGATTCAGTCTTTTTCATTTGACGGAAAGAGACGCTCTCTGTTCCAGGTGAATTCTCTGAAATCTTCGGCAATATAGACCGGACTGAAGACCGATTCCGCTTCATCCAAGAGAAGCCGGTGCTCCGAAGGAAGAAATCGGGCGCTCAAGTGATTGATGATCAGCGCTTTCGCTCCGGCCTCCTTCGCTGTCCGCGCCGCCTCTTCTGCTGTTGAATGCCCGTAAGGCCCTGCGAGATCCGCCGTCCCCTTATTGAACGTCCCTTCGTGGACGAGACAGTCGGCGTCGGTCGCCAGCCGGACAGCCGCTTCCGTAAATCGGGTATCCCCCAGGATCGCGAGAGTAAAGCCGGGCGCGCCCGGTGCCGTGACATCCGCACTCCGGACGACCGTACCGTCTTCAAGGACGATATCTTGCCCGTTTTTCAGCTTCCCGAGGAGCGGCCCTTTCGGCACTCCGAAAGACGCCGCCTTTTCCGGCAGCAGCACAGGCGGCAGCGGCTGCTGGTTGATCCGGTAGCCGAATGTTGGAATGACGTGATCGAGCAGCCGGGCGTCGACCCGGAACTCTCCGTCATCAAAAATCGTCCCCTCATTTATTTCATGGATTTCCAGCGGATACGTCAGATGCGTCCGGCTCAGCCGGAGCGTCGTCTCAATCCATTCTTTCAACCCCGGTGGGCCGTAAATGGCGAGCGGATCGGTACCGCCTAGGAAGGAACGGGAGCCGAGCAGACCGGGCAGACCGAAAATATGGTCGCCGTGCATATGGGTGATGAAGATTTTTTCGATTTTCCGCGGCTTTAGCGTGGTCCGCAAAATTTGGTGCTGCGTCGCTTCCCCGCAGTCGAACAGCCACACTGTCCCCCGCTCTTCCAGCAATTTCAGTGCAAGCGAGCTCGTATTGCGTTCTTTGGAAGGCATCCCTCCGCCAGTCCCTAAAAACAAAAGCTGCATTTCCTACCTACTCCCTCTCATGGTCATCCAGAAAATCCTTGCTGAAGCTTGTTTCCGACACTGATTCGATGCGCCTCCGGCCTGTCCCTTTCCGGAGCACTTGTTTACCATATTTCGATTCAAGCTTGTCCATAAGGCGCAGCACCGGCTCATCTTTTGCATGCTTTTCGAAATCAAACAGGGAAAGCTGCTCAGCGGCCTCCTGCTTTTCGATGACGTTCGAGACTGTGACGCCGACGAGGCGCAGCGGCGTGCCATCCCAGTGGCGGTCAAAAAGGGTGATGGCGGCATCGGCGATCTCCTCTTTCCGGTAAATCGGATTGCGGAGGGTGGCGCTTCTCGACCGGTTCTGCCAGTCGAACGTCCGCATCTGGATGGTGACCGTCGGACCTGACAGTGCTTTCGCCTCTAGCCGGCGGGCCACTTTTGCACTCAGCGACCGGAACGCCTCGTGGAGTTTCCGGTCATCCGTCTCATCGGCGGGCAGTGTCGTGGAAGCACCGATGCTCTTCGTATCGTATACCGAATCAGGATCCACGAGGCGTTCATCTTCCCCATTCGCCCGTTTCCGGAGACGGATCCCGTATTTGCCGAGTCCGCTCTTGATTGTTCCTTCGTCCGCCTGTGCCAGCTCCCCGATCGTCCGGATATTGAGCGATTTTAATTTCCTTGCTGTACTTTCGCCGATTCCGTGCATTTCCAGCACTTCAAGGGGCCAGAGCCTTTCCCGGATATCCCGTTTCCGGAGAACAGTGATACCCATCGGTTTTTTCATATCCGAAGCGGTCTTCGCCAAAAACTTGTTCGGCGCGATACCGATGGAACATGGAAGATCCAATTCATTCCGGATCCGGAGCTGGATCTCCTCGGCGATCCCGATGGCATCCCGTTCCTTCGACAGCGCCGTGACATCCATATACCCTTCATCGATCGATACGGGCTCCACCAGATCGGTGTATGTCCGAAGCAGATCGAACATCGCTTTGGAAGCGGCGCGGTACCGATCGAAATTCGGCGGAAGGATCACCAGGGCCGGCAGTTTCCGTTTCGCTTCGAAGACGGGCATCGTCGTGTAGATGCCATGAGCCCGCGCTTCATAAGAACACGTGACGATGATGCCGCGGCGTTCTTTCGGATTCCCTGCGATGGCCAGCGCCTTCCCTTTCAGTGATGGATCATGTGACTGTTCGACCGACGCATAAAAACTGTTCATATCAATATGGAATATTACCCGTCCCGCCATCGGAATCGCTCCAATGCTCATTTTCTCCAGTTTACCAGAAATGTCCGCCCATTGAAAAAAGAGCAGGTGGCAAGGCACCCGCCCTTTCTGTCATTTTGCCGCTTCCCGGACCACCTCAACAAGCAGTTCCGCCAGTTTTTCCAGCTCCTCCACCGGCATCCGTTCGGATTTCGTGTGGATGTCTTCATATCCGACACACAGGTTGACGGTCGGTATTCCGAATCCGGCAATGATATTCGCATCGCTTCCTCCGCCGCTTGTCAGAATCGGGGATGGCCGGCCGATGCTGGCCGCCGCCCGCTTCGCCACTTCCACCACCCGGTCCCCTTCTTCAAAGCGGAACCCCGGATACATCAACTCCACTTCCGTTTCCGCGCTTCCGCCATGTTTTTCGGCTGTTTCGCGGAATGTATCCACCATGTGCTCCGTCTGCCGGTCGAGCTTTTCCTTGACGATCGACCGGGCTTCCGAAAGGATGAAGGCTTCTTCTGTGACGATGTTTGTCGCCTTTCCCCCTTCGAACCGGCCGATATTCGCCGTCGTCTCGCTGTCGATCCGGCCCAGTTTCATCGCTGCAATCCCTTTTGCAGCAAGCGTGATGGCCGAAATCCCTTTTTCAGGCGCCACACCGGCATGAGCGGTTTTGCCTGTGATCGTCGTATGGAGCTTTGCCTGAAAAGGCGCGGCGGTGACGATTCCGCCGACTTTCCCGTCACTGTCCACCGCATAGCCATAATCCGCGTCCAAAAGCGAGCGGTCCAGTTCCCGTGCGCCGGCCAGTCCGCTTTCTTCTCCTGCGGTGATCACAAACTGGATCTGGCCGTGCGGAATGTTTTGTTCCTTCAGATTCCGCGCCATTTCGAACAATGCCGCGATCCCGGCTTTGTCGTCGGCGCCGAGAATGGTCGTGCCATCCGTCACGACATAGCCGTCTTTGACGGATGGTTTGACGCCTTCCCCCGGCACGACGGTATCCATATGCACCGTGAAGTAGATGGAATCCGTATCTTCCTTCGTTGCCGGCAGCGTCGCGATCAGATTGCCGGATCCGTGACCGTTGCGGCTTGCCGCGTCATCTTCCTGCACAGTGAAACCGAGCGAGCCGAGTTTCTGCTGGAGCACTTTCGAAATCTCCTCTTCATGCTTTGTTTCCGAATCGATCTGCACCAATTCCAGGAATTCCTGGAGCAGCCGTTCCTTATTCACATAATCACCTCTTCTGAAAAGTTAAAGTGGGATGTTGCCGTGTTTTTTATACGGACGTTCTTCTTTTTTATTGCGCATCATTTCGAGCCCTTGAATCAGTTTGATCCGCGTTTCCCTTGGATCGATGACGTCGTCGACCATGCCGCGGGAAGCAGCCACGTACGGATTGGCGAATTTCTCGCGGTACTCCTCGATTTTCTGTGCGCGTGTCGCTTCCGGATCATCACTTCCGGCGATTTCCCGGGCAAAAATGATATTCGCCGCGCCATTCGGCCCCATGACCGCGATTTCGGCGTTCGGCCATGAAAAGACGAGGTCCGCGCCGATCGATTTCGAGTTCAGCGCGACGTAAGCTCCCCCGTATGCTTTTCGGAGAATGACCGTCATTTTCGGTACAGTCGCTTCCGAGTACGCGTACAGGATTTTCGCTCCATGCCGGATGATGCCGCCGTGTTCCTGTTTGATCCCCGGGAAGAATCCGGTCACATCTTCGAACGTGATGATCGGCACATTGAATGAATCACAGAATCGGATGAATCGGGCTGCTTTGTCTGAAGAATCGATGTCCAATCCGCCGGCCATCACTTTCGGCTGATTGCAGACGAGCCCGACTGTCTCCCCTTTGATGCGGGCGAACCCGACTACGATGTTGCGGGCGAACTCCGGCTGCACTTCCAAGAAAGAGCCGCTGTCCGCCACTTCTTCGATCACTTTCCGGACGTCATACGGCCGTGTCGCTTCAAAAGGAACGATGTCCGCAAGGTCCGGCCGGTAATCGTCCCGGTCGCCGCTGTCCAGTCTCGGCGGTTTTTCTTCGTTGTTTTGGGGCAGGTAGCCGATAAGCCGGCGAACCTGCTCCAGCACTTCTTCTTCCGATTCGGCACGGAAATGCGCGTTACCGCTGATCGAATTATGTACTTTTGAACCGCCCAGATCTTCGGAGGAAATTTTTTCTCCGGTCACCGTCCCGATCACTTTCGGTCCGGTGATGAACATCTGGCTTGTCTTATCCACCATGAAAACGAAATCCGTAATGGCCGGTGAATAAACCGCGCCGCCCGCACAAGGCCCCATGATGACCGAGATCTGCGGGATGACGCCGGAATAGATGGCGTTGCGGTAAAAGATATGGCCGTACCCGTCAAGCGACAGGACGCCTTCTTGGATCCGGGCCCCGCCAGAGTCGTTCAGGCCGATGAACGGCGCGCCGTTTTTCGCCGCCAGATCCATGACATTGGCAATCTTCTGCGCGTGCATTTCGCCGAGGGCGCCGCCGAAGACGGTGAAATCTTGTGAAAACAGATAGATCGGCCGGCGTCCACTTTGCCGTAACCGGTCACCACTCCTTCTCCCGGCCCTTCGCCCAGTCCGAAATCGGTCGTCCGGTGCTCGACAAACGGATTCAGTTCGATGAATGAACCTTCATCGACGAGCAGATCGATCCGCTCCCGGGCAGTCAGTTTCCCTTTGTCGTGCTGTTTTTCAATCCGGTCATCACCGCCGCCGAGTTCAATTTTTGTTTTTCGGTCATACAGTTCATTGATCTTCTCGTAAATGTCCATTCCTTCTACTCCTTTTTACCGCTTTTGTCGCACAATTCATATAGCACGCCGTACGAGGATTTGGGATGCAAAAAAGCGACTTGTGCACCGCCCGCCCCGGGTTTCGGTTCCTCGTTCAGAAGCCGGACGCCGTGTTCCCGGAGGTCGGCCATCCGTTCTTCGATCCCGGAAACGCCGAATGCGATGTGATGGATGCCTTCGCCTTTTTTATCAATGAACTTCCGGATGGCACTGTCTTCCTGCATCGGTTCCAGGAGTTCCAGTTTAATGTTGCCGGCATCGATAAAGGCGACCCGTACGCCCTGAGAAGGCACTTCTTCCACTTTCATGAGCGGACAGCCGAGTGTTTCCGTATAATACGGGAGGGTCCGTTCGAGACTCTCCACTGCGATGCCGATATGATCGACCCGTTCCATAATCACTTGCACCTCCTGCTGTTGTCTTCTTTCATTGTACTGATTCCCTCGGCACTTCGCCACTGCCGCTTTCCCAAACGGGTTTTTAATGCTATCATTCTAGTTAGTAAACCGAGCGCAAAGGAGAAAATCATATTATGAGAAACAAGAACTTCCGCACATTCATCGTTTATATGATGATCGGCATCATGGTTCTGTCGAGCCTGCTGTTTGGAATCAGCTTCATCCTATAAATCAATCACGTATAGTCTAAAGGCAGCGGCGCTATCATGCCACTGCCTTTCAATTCGACTGCCAATGGGAGGATCAGATGCAATTGCTCATGCACCGCCTGTCAGCTTTCCGGACGGCTGGCGCAATCCTGCTCCTGTCCGTCCTGTTCTTTCTCATTTTGTTTGTTCCGCAGCTTTTTGAACCGGCGTTCCTATTGATCAAGGACAGCTTCATTTCCATCCACCTGCTGTTCGAGATGGCTGCGATCTTCACATCGCTGAGCATAGCGCTGTACGGGTGGGTGTCGCTCAGGCACGGAAGCCAGGAAGTGCCGGCGCTGCTGCCCGCTTTTTTTCTCTCAGTCGCTGTGTTCGATCTGCTCCATGTCACCACGTTCCCGGGAATGCCTGAGTTCTTCGGACTCGTCTCCATCCAAAAAGCCGTCTGGTTCTGGTCAGCAGCCCGCCTGACTGAAGGATTCATTTTCCTGCTGAGCGCATTTCTGCTGAATAAAGCGGCAAAACGGTTCCGGCGGGAGCTTTTCTTCGTGGCTGCCGCCTTTGCCGCATCCGTTTCCGCTCTCGTCATATCCGATTCCTTTATCCTGCCGCCGCTCATCAGCGGCAGTTCGCCGAACGGGCTGAAGGTCACGATCGAAACGGCGGTCGTCATCCTGCATCTTACAGCGATCACCGTTCTCCTTTGGGAGAGGAAAGACAGGGACAGTCACGTGCCTGGTGAATTTTTTGTGGCCTCTGTCGCCATCATTTTCGCCTCGGTCTTCTTCATGGCCTACAGTACGCCGACCGATATGATTAGCTTGGCAGGGCACGTATTCAAAGCAGCAGGGTACTTGGCGATTCTGCGCCTCGTCTATTTACGGAACATCGAAGCGCCGTTCCTGAAAATCAAGCTGCTTCATGACCGGAATCGGTCGATGCTGAATACCGTTGACATCGGTATGCTCGAAACCGATTCGGGGGGAATCATCCGGTTCATGAACATCCCGGCCCGGCTTGCCCTACTTTCGCCAAATGAAAACGGAGTGGGCCAGTCGATTTATTCCTTCCGTTCTGAAGAAGGGGAAGGCCATGACTTCTCGGAAATGAAACGGACGAATGGCGATACCTTCCCGGCGGAGGTCGAACGGTTTCCTCTTATGGAAAAAGGCATGATCACCGGGTATGTCTACACGATGCGGGACCTTACGGAAGCGATCCGGCAGGAAAAAATGGAAAAAGAGCAGCAGCAGCTGGATTTTGAATTGAAAGCGGCGGCGAATGTCCAGAAATCGCTGCTGCAGTCAAGCAACAACAGCGCCCATCCCCATATCGGCGTCATCAGCATCCCGTACCGGCAGCTGAATGGGGACTTCTACGATATCAGTGTCACTGATGAATTCACGCTGTTTTCGGTGGCGGATATCAGCGGAAAAGGGATTCCGGCCGCCATTCAGATGTCGATGATCACGTATGCCATGGGGCAGAGCGATCCGCTGACCGAGAAACCGCACGAAATTCTGGCTTCGCTCAACCGGTTCGTCAATCGGTATACCGCTGACACGAACTTCATCACGATGTTCATCTGTTTTTTCAATGAACGGAACGGAGAGCTTCTGTACAGTTCAGGCGGCCACGAGCCGGCACTCGTCTACCGGGCGGCAACCGGTGAGATCGAAGAGCTCCGGACAAAAGGGGCGGGGCTTGGGTTCATTATGGAGTCCACTTACGAAACCCGCCGGACAGTGCTGGCAGACGGAGATTTCGCAGTGCTGTACACGGACGGCATCTCGGAAGACCGCGGCCGCGAAGATGTGGATTCACCGGATACGCTCAAAGCCGCCATGCTGCAAGCCGATCCGGGCCGGACTGCTGAACAGATGGCCCGGCAACTGCTGGAGTATGTCCAGAAGCACAAGATCATAGAGGCCACCGATGATCAGACCATCGCGGTGCTGAAGAAAAACCCGAACTGAAGAAAAGAGCGGCAGCCTGTCATGAGGCTGCCGCTCTTTTACTTTTTTGGTTTTTGGCACGTTCCGGATCGGCGTCCGGAATCCGCATCGCCGGATCTTTCGGCCGTTCATTTATGCCGGAATCCCTTGTAGCTTTGTTTGATTTCCAAATACTCTTCCATTTCGCCGATAAACTGATAAAGCGCCGCCATTGACCGGAATTTCTCATGATTGTCCGGCAGCGGCATGTCCGCAAACTCCTGCTTGACCCGATCCAGTTTTCCTAAATAATGGCCAGCGGTGTTTCCGGAATGGACATGGTCCGCCAAATCCTCAAGGAATTCAGCGATAAGGCCCGATTGATTTACCGTTACGGGAAGCGCGGTAATTTGCGGCAGCACCCGCTCGATGATCTCGAATTGCCGTTCCCGCATATCAAAGTACTGATAATAGCGGTTTTCCTTCCGGGCGAGGTGATTCTCAACGTCCTGATAGGCGAGCGCTTTCGCTTTCGGCAGCAGCTGAGCGGCTTCCGTCAGTTCCCGGCCGGTCCAATCCGATTCCCCTTTTCTCAAGTAGCTGGCCACTTCCTTGAAAATGGCTGATATGCACTGTTCCAGGCGGACCCGGTATTCATCAAGTCTCCGGTCGATGCTCGGCATATAGACATTCACTAGAAGCGCCGTTCCGAAGCCGACGGTCATCAGAAGCAATTCATTGAAGAAAAATCCCCAAGTCAGCATGCCATAGTCCAATATATGGAGAAGGATGACCGTACTGGAAACGAACCCGTCGGTGAGCCGGAAGGAAACAAGTACCGGAATGAACAGAATCAGCACGAAACCGAGGACCGCCGGCTCATATGTGAATCCTTCAAAAAATGCGAACGCGAACAAAATGGCGATGAGGGACGCCACAAATCTGGAAAAGGCCGCTCTGACCGATTTCCGTTTCGTCGGCTGTATGCACAAAATCGTGAGGATCCCCGCGGAAACATAGTAATCGAGGTCCAGCAGCAGGGCGAGGTAAATGGCCACCGGGGCACCGATGGCTGTCTTCAGCGTCCGGTAACCGATTGAAAAGCGTCTGAACTTCATATTAACTCCCTTCCGGACACAAAAAATGCCCCTCGGAAAGGGGCATTCGCTCTGTTAAATCTCTTCGCAGTGTTCTTCCATCAGCGACTGGAGATGCGTAATGACAGACATCGGATCATGTCCTTCAATCTCGTGGCGGCCGACTTCAGCCACAAGCTGTCCGTCCTTGAGAAGGGCGAACGAAGGCGATGACGGGAGGTGATCTTCACCGAACAGATCCCGCGCCTGCGCTGTCGCTTCTTTATCCTGGCCGGCGAACACCGTATACAGATGGTCTGGCCGCTTGTCATAGTGGAGAGCATGGAGCGCAGCGGGACGGGCGATGCCACCTGCGCAGCCGCACACCGAATTGATCATGACGAGGCTGGTGCCTTTTTCAGAAAAAGCATTCTGCACTTCTTCCGGTGTCCGGAGTTCTTTATAGCCGCCGTTCACGAGTTCCTGACGCGCGTTTGTCACCAGGTCGTTCATGAACAGATCGAAATTCATATTCATTTTTGTCACTCCTTAGGATTTCATGAGTTCATCATACCAGTTCATGGGAGTTTTCGCAAAGCAGCCGACCAGGTTTTTTCAGTCACTTGGGAACAGCTGTTCAACCGCCTGTGCGACGGTCAGCCGGTCCGCCAGCAGTTCCTGCTCGAGGTTTTTCACTTCAGCAAGCCTGCCTTCTTCGGAATAAAACCTGCGCTCCAGTTCATTCTGGATCATGGAATGGAACCATTCTTTCGTCTGGCGTTTCCTTCTCTCAAAAAAGCTTCCGTTCTCTTTGCCCGCCTCGCAAAACTGCAGCGCCAGCTCGCGGATCTCCCGAATCCCTTTTCCGGTCACTGAAGAGGCGGCAAGCGCCCGTGTCTCCCAACCGGGAGTCGCCGGCTGGAGCAGCTTTAGCATTTGCTTGTATTCCGCCACGGTTTTTTTCGCTGTTTTTTCGTTGTCTCCGTCCGCCTTATGGACAATGAGGGCATCCGACAATTCCATAATGCCTTTTTTCATTCCCTGCAGTTCATCCCCAGCGCCGGTGAGGACGAGGAGAAGGAACAGATCCACCATTCCCCGGACGATCGTTTCGCTCTGCCCGACCCCGACTGTTTCGACCAGGATGACATCATATCCTGCCGCTTCACACAAAAGCATCGTTTCACGCGTCTTTTTGTGGACGCCTCCGAGCGTGCCGGCGGTCGGTGACGGCCGGATGAACGCCTTCGGGTTACGGGCGAGCTCTTCCATCCGGGTTTTGTCGCCAAGGATGCTGCCGCCGGTGACCGTCGAACTCGGATCGATGGCCAGGACAGCCACACGGTGGCCTTCTTTCGTCAGCAAGGTGCCGAATGTCTCGATGAATGTGCTTTTGCCGGCTCCCGGCACGCCGGTTATGCCGATTCGGATGCTGTTGCCGGTTTCGGGAAGGAGACGGTTCAGCAGCTCTTGGCTTGTCCGCTGGTGCCCAGGATTCGCGCTTTCAATGAGTGTGATCGCCCGGCTCAGCTCCTGCCTGGAACCGGCCAGCACGCCCTGTGCCAGCTCCTCCGCGGAATAAGAACGGGCTTCCGGTTTTCGGAACCGGCGGCGGGGACGCGCGCCCATGCCGTCATGCGCGTCGCTGACCCCTTTCATCACCTGTCGTGAACCGTTCCTCTTTTCCATCAGCCCTCCACTTCCTCGTATCCGAGTTTTTCATAGATCTCTTCGATCACTTTCTGCGCGGCCACCGGGATGACCGTTCCCGGACCGAAAATGGCCGATGCGCCGTTCGTCCGGAGAAACTCGTAATCCTGCGCGGGTATAACACCCCCGACGACAATCAGAATGTCACTCCGCCCGATTTTATCCAGTTCTTCACGCAGTTCCGGAACGAGCGTTTTATGACCCGCTGCCAGCGAGCTGACACCGATGACATGGACATCATTCTCGGCCGCCTGCTGCGCCGTTTCTGCCGGTGTCTGGAACAGCGGTCCGATGTCGACATCGAAGCCCAGATCCGCAAATGCCGTTGAAATGACTTTCGCCCCCCGGTCGTGCCCGTCCTGCCCCATTTTGGCGATCAGGATCCGCGGGCGCCGCCCTTCGTTTTCAAGGAATTCTTCCGCCATTTCCTTGACTGTCCGGATTTCTTCCTGATTCGAGAAGTTCGAGCTGTAGACGCCGCTCACAGAGCGGATCACCGCCTTATGCCGGCCCGAAGCCGCTTCGATGGCATCCGAGATTTCCCCGAGTGTCGCCCGGTGTCTCGCCGCTTCCACTGCCCGTTCCAGCAGATTTTCCTCCGTTCCTGAAGCGGCCTGCGTCAATTTCGCCAGCGCTTCCTTCACTTTCTCATCGTCCCGCCCGGTGCGGGTCATTTCGATCCGTTCGATTTGTTTCCGGCGGACTTCAGTGTTGTCGATGTTCAATATCTCGATCGGATCTTCTTCATCCAATCTGTACCGGTTGATTCCGATGATGGTCTCTTTACCGGAATCGATCTGTGCCTGGCGCTTCGCTGCCGCTTCCTCAATGCGCATTTTCGGCAGGCCGGTTTCGATCGCTTTCGCCATTCCGCCGAGGTTTTCCACTTCTTCGATGAGTTTCCACGCTTTCTCGGTCAGCTCCTCAGTGAGGGTTTCCACGTAATAGGAGCCGCCCCATGGGTCAATGACTTCAGTCATGCCGGTCTCTTCCTGGAGGAAGAGCTGCGTATTGCGGGCGATGCGCGCCGAAAAGTCAGTCGGAAGCGCAATCGCTTCATCGAGCGCGTTCGTGTGGAGTGATTGGGTGTGGCCCATGGCCGCAGCATTCGCTTCAATCAGTGTCCGTGTCACATTATTGAATGGGTCCTGCTCAGTCAGGCTCCAGCCGGACGTCTGCGAATGGGTCCGGAGCGCCAGCGATTTAGGATTTTCCGGTTCGAAGGAAGCCATCATCTTCGCCCAAATGCCGCGGGCAGCCCTCATCTTCGCGATTTCCATGAAATAATTCATTCCGACTGCCCAGAAAAAAGACAATCGCGGCGCAAATGCATCGATCCCGATTCCGGCGGCGAGTCCCGTGCGCACATATTCCAGCCCGTCCGCAAGCGTATAGGCCAGTTCGATGTCAGCGGTCGCACCGGCTTCCTGCATATGGTAACCGGAAATCGAAATGGAGTTGAACTTCGGCATACGGCGTGAAGTAAAGTCGAATATATCCGCGATGATCCGCATCGACATTTCCGGCGGGTAAATATACGTATTGCGGACCATATATTCTTTTAGTATGTCATTCTGAATCGTTCCGGCGAGTTTTTCCGGCGCTACCCCTTGCTCTTCCGCAGCGACGATATAGAACGCCATCACAGGAATGACCGCTCCGTTCATCGTCATCGAGACGGACATCCGGTCGAGCGGGATGCCATCGAACAAAATTTTCATGTCTTCCACAGAGTCGATGGCGACGCCCGCCTTGCCGACATCCCCTTTTACGCGGGGATGGTCGGAGTCATAACCTCGGTGGGTCGCCAAGTCGAATGCAACGGACAGCCCTTTTTGACCCATCGCCAGATTCCGGCGGTAAAAAGCGTTCGATTCTTCCGCTGTCGAAAAACCGGCATACTGGCGGACCGTCCATGGACGGGTCGCATACATGGTGGGATAAGGGCCGCGGACATTCGGTGCGCTCCCCGGCATTCCCGTGTCCGGCTGGCCAGCCGGGTATTTATCGTAGTGTCGGGCGATGTCGATTCCTTCGTTCGTCCGGAAACTTCCTTCTTGCTTTAGTCCAGGGACCGTGACGGGGAAATCTGATAAATTTACGTTTCTGAAGTCCGGTTTAGCCATTGTTTCCCCCTCCTTCCACTGCCTTTGAAAGCCATTCCAGCTTTTCCAGGATATTCTGTCCGGCATGCACAGTGCCGGACAGGCCGGATCTTCTCCATTTGGACAGCTGTTCTTCATCATGCCTGCCGGCCGCGTCGATTACCGTATCGGTCTCCGCGAGATCCGGCAGGGCAGCTGAAATGCTGTCGGGATTCCCGACGAGGACAGCGTACTGGACGCCATGCCGGCGAATAAATTCCGCAGCTTTTTCCGGGCGGAGTTCACCGCTCTGTTCCGGGATAAGACCGCCTACAGCCAATAATCCGCTGACAAAATCGGATGCGGGCTTCACTTCTTTGAGCGGACCGAACTGAAGAATCGCCGTGGTCACACCTTTGGCCGTGAGCTCTTGGCGGATCTGCTCGAACGGTTCCGCCAGCCGTTTCGCCGCCATGACTTCCGCCCGCTCGTTCAACTCGGAAGGCAGTTTTTCTGCGGGATCCGCATAAATGTTCGTCCCGATCAGTTTCTTCTTCCGGACAGCCGCATCCGCCGCCCGTTTCTGCCACGCCGTCTGCAGTTCGTCGGCAAGCCAGCCGTTCCGGACCACTTCCGAGTAGCCGCCCGCTTCTTCAATGGCAAGGAAGAACGACCATGCCGCTTTTGTGTATTCGTGTGTCAGCTGCTCGATAAAATAAGAGCCGGCGGAAGGATCGGTCACATGGCGCACATGAGTTTCTTCTTTTATGACAAGCGACACATTGCGCGCAATCCGCCTGCCGGAAGGCGTGGTTCCGCTCAGTACATTATGAGGCAGCACGGTATGTACGTCTGTCCCTCCCAGCACAGCAGAAAATGACGCGTTTCCCGCCCTCAGCAAATTCACGTAAGGATCGGCTTTCGAATAAGAGCGGAGAGACGTTTCCGTATAAACGGGCACTTCCGGTATATCCTCGCCGTAAGCTGAACAAAACGCGCGCCATAGCGTCCGGAATGCCCGGATTTTGGCGATTTCCGGAAAGAAGGCTGTATCGACTGCGAACCGGACCCAGAATTTCTCCGCCTTGCTGGCAAACTGATCAGTATCCGCCTGTTCGGCAAAATAACTTAAGGCGACGCCCAATTCATGGACAGCTGTTCCGCCCGCCAGATGGACCGGCACTGTATCGGCACAAATCGTCCGGACACCCGCCGGCGCGTCCGTCGGGGTTTCCGATAAAATTGCGCCGCTGACTTTCTCCAGCTGTTCCGGCGACATCCGGCTGAAGACGTTCTGGATGCCGGTTTTTCCGGCATGGAGTTTGAAAATGAATGGATTCCCGGACAGGATTTCCGCCAGTTCATCAAGCTCAGAACCGGTCCATTCCGGCTCCCCGCTTTCCCTGTAGACAAAAATTTCGTTGCCCCGGTTCAGCCCATCCCGCGCATCATCGAGGATTTCCCGGGCCGATTTCCCTTCCGCTTCCTGCGCGACAGCGAAAGCGCTTCCGTTCCGGCTGCTGTTCGCCCGGATCTGTCTTTCCAAGGCATCCCCCAGCTTCTCCAATGTTTCTTCTGTGTAGAGCGGCTGCAGGACGATGCCTTCCGCTGTCTCTTTCAGGAGACTGTCGAACGGCTTCCCTTTCAGTGTGTCCTCGGCATGCTGCTTCCATTCTTCGTAAGAGACCGTTTTAAAATGCTGCTGTCTCATCGGCTGTGCTGTCATGTGGACCCCCCTCAGTATCGCTTTCCATTCTGATTCATTCCATTCTATTTTATCCGAATACTCTGCCTGATGAAAGGATTAGAGGACCGGCAACCGTCGGCATCTGTTTCGCTCCGGACCTGCTCGCTTGCTCCTGCGGTTACTCGTCGCATTAAAACACTTGCTCCTGTTCAAGCTCGTCGCAGTTAAAACCATTTGCGCGGGCCCGCAGGATGCGGGTCTTGCGGAAAGGGTCGGGTTCCCCCTTTTCTGGACCGGCAGATTTTCCTGAAAACCAGGCAGAATTGAGGATGTAAAACAGTCATTGCTTCATTCTCGACAATTAGAGGACCGGCGGCTGCCGGTCCTCTCGTTTGTCATCAGTATACGGATGTGTTTTCTTTTGATATGTTTTCCAAAATCTCTTTGACCCGGGCGAGGAAACGGCCGCAAACGAGGCCGTCCAGTACGCGGTGGTCAAGAGACAGACACAGGTTGACCATGTCGCGCGGCGCCATCATGCCGCCTTCGAGGATGACCGGGCGCTTCACAATCGACTCAACCTGCAGGATCGCCGCCTGCGGATAGTTGATGATGCCCATCGACTGGACCGAACCGAATGAACCAGTATTGTTGACAGTGAATGTGCCGCCTTTCATCTCATCGGATGTCAGCTTTCCGCTGCGCACTTTCGCTGCAAGCTCATTGATTTCGCGGGCGATGCCTTTTACGGATTTATCATCCGCATTTTTGATCACCGGCACGAAAAGCGCATCTTCTGTCGCTACCGCAATTGAAATGTTGATGTCCTTTTTCTGGATGATCTTATCTCCGGCCCACATGGAATTCATCATCGGGAACTCTTTCAGCGCCTGGGAAATCGCCTTCACAAAAAACGCGAAGTACGTGAGGTTAAACCCTTCCCGTTCCTTGAATTCTTTTTTCAGCGAATCCCGGTACTGGACGAGGTTCGTCACGTCGACTTCCACCATTGTCCATGCGTGCGGAGCTTCCTGTTTGCTTTTCAGCATATTGGCCGCAATGGCTCTCCGGACACCGGTGACCGGAATTTCTTTATCGCCTGGAGCGGCTTCTGCCGGCGGCGCTTCTTTCCGTTCAGCGGATTTCGGTGCCGGCTGCGGAGTTCCCTGGGCACCTGCCTCAGGTTCCGAAGCCGGCTGTGATGCGGCGGGTGCAGTGCCTTCTTTCGGAATGGATCCGCTGTCGATCAGCTGCTGGAGGTCTTTCCGGGTGATTCTGCCGTCACGGCCGGATCCTTCCACCTGATTCAAATCAATTTCGTGTTCCTGCGCGAGTCGCAGCACTGCCGGTGAGTATCGCCCTTTTGCCCCTTTTTGGGCAGCAGGTTTCGCTGAGCCTTGTGTCCCGCTCAGTTCCATTTCATTCTGGCTTCCGGCAACCGGCGACTTGTTCGCTTCTTCGCCTGCCGCCGGTTTTGCCTCTTCCACAGCCTCTCCGCCGCCTGCGCCTTCGGTTTCGATCGTGCAGACGAGGTCACCGACAGACAGCGTGTCGCCTTCTTCCGCTTTCAGTTCTTTGATCGTGCCGGTGAAAGACGAAGGCACTTCCGCCGTCACTTTGTCCGTATTGACTTCGGCCAGGGGATCATACTTGTTGACGTGGTCACCCGGTTTGACAAGCCATTTCTCGATCGTGCCCTCTGTAACGCTCTCACCGAGCTGGGGCATGGTGATATTTTCAATCGCCAAAGGATTCGCCTCCCTGTCTTAGTGAAATGTATGCCGGCCGCTCTGCCGGAGCAGTGCAGCCGGGTTTATTCAATCCATTAGAATTCCGCAAGATCGCGCATCGCTTTTTCAACCTTATCCGGGTTGATCATGAAGAACTTCTCCATAGTCGGGGCATAAGGCATCGCCGGCACATCCGGTCCGGCCAGGCGCTGGATCGGCGCATCAAGGTCGAACAGGCAGTTCTCTGCGATGATGGCCGCCACTTCACCGATGATGCTGCCTTCTTTATTATCCTCCGTCACAAGGAGAACTTTGCCGGTTTTCTTGGCGGCTTCGATGATCGCTTCCTTGTCGAGCGGGTAAATGGTCCGGAGGTCGAGCACATGTACCGAGATCCCGTCTTCAGCGAGCCGTTCCGCTGCCTGAAGCGCGAAGTGGACAGCCAGTCCGTAGGTGATGACCGTGATGTCTTCCCCTTCCCGTTTCACGTCGGCTTTGCCGATCTCCACCGTATAGTCATCTTCAGGAACTTCACCTTTGATCAGGCGGTAAGCCCGTTTATGTTCGAAAAACATGACCGGATCCGGGTCGCGGACCGCGGCTTTCAAAAGGCCCTTCGCATCGTAAGGCGTCGACGGAATCACGATTTTCAAGCCGGGCTGGTTCGCGAAAACCGCTTCCACCGACTGGGAGTGATACAGTGCGCCGTGGACACCGCCGCCGAATGGAGCCCGGAAGACGATCGGACAGGACCAGTCGTTGTTCGAGCGGTAGCGGATCCGTGAGGCTTCCGAGATGATCTGATTGACCGCCGGCATGATAAAGTCGGCAAACTGGAACTCGGCGATCGGCTTCATGCCGTACATGGCGGCACCGATACCGACTCCGGCGATGGCAGATTCGGCAAGCGGGGTGTCGATGACCCGGTTTTCGCCGAACTGGTCATACAGACCCGCGGTCGCCTTAAAGACGCCGCCTTTCTTTCCGACATCTTCCCCAAGTACGAACACTTTTTCATCCCGTTCCATTTCTTCCTTCATGGCAAGCGTGATGGCGTTGATATAGGACATCACCGGCATTATTCTTCTCCTCCTTCCGCATAGACGTATTTCAGCGCAGATTCCGGATCTGCATAAGGCGCGTTCTCCGCATAGTCCGTCGCTTCATTGACGATTTCCATGACGCGGTCGTTGATTTCCTTTTCCAGGTCATCATTCAGCACGCCGTTTTCTTTCAGATAAGCACCGAACGTCAGGATCGGGTCCGTCGATTTTTGCGCTTCCAGTTCATCCGCCGACCGGTACGCCCGGTGGTCATCATCGGATGAATGCGCTGTCATCCGGGATGAGACGGCTTCGATCAGGCTCGGCCCTTCCCCGTTGCGCGCCCGGTCAGCGGCTTCTTTCACCGCTTTGTATACTTCGAGCGGATCATTGCCATCCACCGTCACTCCTGGCATCCCGTAAGATGCCGCGCGGTCGGAGACCTGCTTGGCTGCGACTTGCCGGTCCAGCGGGACAGAAATGGCGTATTTATTGTTTTCGACGACTGTAATGACCGGCAATTTATGGACGCCTGCGAAGTTGAGCCCTTCATGGAAATCCCCCTGGTTTGAGGAGCCTTCCCCAAGCGTAGTGAACGTGATGAAGTCTTCCCCGGACATCTTGCCTGCCAGCGCGACGCCCACAGCGTGAGGAAGCTGGGTGGTGACGGGTGATGAGCCGGTCAGGATCCGGTTTTTCTTCTGCCCGAAGTGGCCCGGCATCTGTCGGCCGCCCGAATTCGGATCTTCCGCTTTTGCGAACGCCGAGAGCATGAGTTCTTTCGGTGTCATGCCGAAATGGAGGACGACCCCTAAATCCCGGTAGTACGGGGCGATGTAGTCTTTCGTGTTATCCAGCGCGAATGCGGCGCCGATCTGCGTCGCTTCCTGTCCCTGACAGGAAATGACGAACGGGATTTTGCCCGCCCGGTTCAGAAGCCACATCCGTTCGTCCACCCGACGCGCCATCAGCATCGTTTCGTACATGTTCAGCAGATCATCATTTGTCAGGCCCAGTTTCTTGTGGCGGTTTGCCATAGCATTTCCTCCTTTATTTACATATGGATCGCTTTGCCGTCGACTGCCAGCGCGGCTTCACCGATCACTTCCGTGAGTGTCGGATGCGGATGGATCGTTTCCGCGATTTCCCATGGCGTCGCATCCAGCACCATCGCGAGACCCGCTTCTGAAATCATGTCGGTGACGTGCGGGCCGATCATGTGGATGCCCAGAATATCGTCTGTCTTTTTATCAGCCACGATTTTAACGAAGCCGTCCGATTCCCCGTATACGAGCGCTTTGCCGATCGCAGCGAACGGGAACTTGCCGACCTTCACGTCAAAGCCGCGCTCTTTCGCCTGCTGTTCAGTGATTCCGACACTCGAAGCTTCGGGGCTGGAATAAATGCAGCGTGAAACTTTTTCGTAATCGATCGGATGGACGTTACCGCTGTGGATGTGCTCGACTGCGGCAATCCCTTCATGGGAAGCGACATGGGCCAGCTGGAGGCCGCCGATAACATCACCGATCGCATAAATATGGGATTCCTTCGTCTGGAAGGTCTTCGAAACTTGGATGAATCCGTTTTCCTTCTGGATGTCGGTATTCTCGAGCCCGATATTCTCGACATTCGCCTGACGCCCTACTGACACAAGCATCTTTTCCGCTTGGAATTTTTCCGTCTTCCCGCCGAGTTCCGCTTTAACCGAAATGCCTTTATCTTCTTTTTCCAGCGTATCGCCAAGGACTTTGGCACCGGTGGCGAATTTGATGCCTTTTTTCTTGAGAAGCTTGGTCATTTCTTTCGAGATGTCTTCGTCTTCTGTCGGGAGAATGCGGTCCGCGTACTCGATCACGGTCACTTCGACTCCGAAATCATTCAGCATGGAAGCCCATTCGATCCCGATCACACCGCCGCCGACAATCAGCATCGACTGGGGCAGCTGTTCAAGCTGAAGCGCTTCATCCGAACTGAGGATCTTCTCTCCGTCGATGTCGAGACCCGGGAGCGTGCGGGGTCTGGAACCAGTGGCGATGATGACATTTTTCGGGATGAGCATCTCATTCTCCTCCCCGTTCGTCATTTCGACTGAAATCGTACCCGGGTTCGGAGAGAAAATGGAAGGGCCGAGAATCCGGCCAAAACCGTCATACACATCGACCTTCCCTTTTTTCATGAGCGCTTGGACACCTTTGTGGAGCTGGTCCACCACGCCTTGTTTCCGCTCCTGTACCCGTTTGAAATCAAGCGATACTTTCCCGGTTTTCACCCCGAAATCGGCCGCGTGGTTCTTGGCTGTCGAAAACACCTCTGCGCTCCGAAGCAGTGCTTTGCTCGGAATGCATCCCCGGTGAAGACAGGTGCCGCCCAGTTCTCCTTTTTCGACGACTGCAGTCTTCAGGCCGAGCTGGGCAGCGCGGATCGCCGCCACATAGCCGCCTGTGCCGCCGCCCAGAATGACCAGATCATATTCTTGCGCCATCTGTTTCGTCCTCCTTTTTCATCAAGTGCCTGGATATGCTTTCGCTTTTTCTTCTCCGTTCAAAACGCGGATCGCCCCTTCGGCGAGTGCCTGAAGTTCGTTTTCTCCCGGCAGGACCACCACATCCGCGATCCAGCTGATCTGCCGGCTGATCGCTTCCGTAAATCCTTTGCCATAAGCAAGGCCGCCGGTGAGCAGAATGGCATCGGTTTTTCCCGCAAGCACCGCAGCTGCCGAACCGATTTCTTTTGCCACCTGGTAAGCCATCGCCTCATACAGCAATTCCGCTTCTTTATCGCCTTTTGCAATCCGCTTTTCCACAGCCACCGCATCGTTCGTGCCCAGGTAGCCGACCAGGCCGCCTTTGCCGACGAGCATGCGCATCACTTCCTGCCGGTAATACTGACCCGAAAAGCAGAGCTCGACGAGGTCGCCCGCCGGCACGGTCCCTGCCCGTTCAGGACTGAACGGGCCATCGCCATGGAGTCCGTTATTCACATCGACCACCCGGCCCTCTTTATGGACACCGACCGTGATCCCGCCGCCCATATGGGTGACGATCAGGTTGAGGTCCTGATACCGCCGTCCGCGGGAAGCGGCATACCGGCGGGCTACCGCCTTCTGGTTCAGCGCGTGGAAAATGGATTTCCGTTCGATGAGCGGAAATCCGGATACCCTCGCAATCGGAGACAGTTCGTCGACGACGACAGGATCCACGATATAAGAAGGGATATTGAGCGCTTCTGCAATCTCGAAAGCGATGATGCCGCCCAGATTCGAGGCGTGCTGGCCGGAATAGCCGATGCGCAGATCCGCGAGCATGGCGTCATTCACGGCATACGTGCCGCCTTCTATCGGACGGAGCAGCCCGCCGCGGCCACAGACCGCAGAGAGCTTTGAAATGTTGAAACCTTCTTCATCCAGCGCTTCAAGAATCATTTGTTTCCGGTACTCGTACTGATCGATGATGGCAGGGAACCGGCCGATCTCTTCTGAAGAATGTCGGATGGTCTGTTCCATGATCATCGATTCATTTTCAAACACCCCGATCTTCGTCGATGTCGATCCGGGATTGATGACGAGAACCCGGTATACGGTTTCCTGCATCTCCGATTTCTCCTTCCGGCCCCTTAGCGGCGGCTAAGAATGTTGTGTTCGTTCCGAAGGAACTGGCTTCTCGACCGGCGGATGCGCTCGATGCGTTCTTCCGCCAGGCGGTCCGCCGCCTGATAGCTCGGAATGCCGTCCCGTTTGGAAATCGCGAAAATCCGTGTGATGCTGTCGTAAATCGTCTCGACCCGTTTCATCGCCCGTTCCTGGTTATAGCCGTACAGTTCATCTGCGACATTGATCACGCCGCCGGCATTGATGACGAAATCAGGAGCATAGACTATACCTCGTTCTTCGAGCATATCGCCGTGCCGCTCTTCTTTAAGCTGGTTATTGGCAGAACCCGCGACGACTTTCACTTTCAGCTGCGGGATCGTTTCGTCGTTGATGATGGCTCCGAGGGCACACGGCGCGAAAATATCCGCTTCCTGTGAATAGATTTCATCCGGCTCCACTGCAGTCGCGCCGAATTCTTCCACTGCACGCTGGACGGCTTCTTTATTGATGTCCGTAACGATCAGTTTCGCCCCGTCTTCATGCAGGTGGCGGCAAAGCGTGAATGCGACGTTTCCGACGCCCTGCACCGTGACGGTTTTCCCTTCGAGGGAATCATCGCCGAAGGCTTCTTTCGCTGCAGCTTTGATGCCGAGGAAGCAGCCGTACGCTGTGACAGGGGACGGGTTGCCGGACGAACCGAATGCTTCGGATACGCCTGTGACAAAATCCGTCTCTTCGTGGATCAGGTCCATATCGGCCACAGTCGTCCCGACATCTTCTGCCGTTATGTAGCGGCCATTCAGTCCTTGGATGAACCGTCCGAATGCCCGGAACATCTCTTCGTTCTTGTCCTTGAGCGGATCGCCGATGATGACCGTCTTTCCGCCACCGAGGTTGAGGCCGGCCGCCGCGTTTTTGTACGTCATTCCTCGCCCGAGCCGGATGGCATCTTCGATCGCTTCTTCTTCGGATTTATAGTTCCACATGCGGGTGCCGCCGAGAGCGGGTCCGAGTGTCGTATCATGGATGCAGATGATCGCTTTCAGGCCGGATGTCTTATCCTGGCAGAAGACGAGCTGTTCATAGTCTTGGCTTTCCATTCTTTTGAAAATTTCCATGTTCTTTTCCTCCTTGATTGTCAATGCCTGGCGGTGTGGAGTGCCAGTCCGAGTGAATACAATTTACTTTGAGAGCTGTCGGAGCGGGATGTCAGCACGATCGGTGCTTTTGCACCGGCGATGACGGCACCCACTTTCGCTCCGGCGAAATACACGAGTGATTTATAAAGGATATTGCCCGCTTCGATATCAGGCACGAGCAATATATCCGCTCTGCCTGCCGTCTCCCCGGTGAGCCCTTTGTGAGCCGCCGCCTCCGGGGATATGGCGTTGTCCAGTGCAAGCGGCCCGTCTACGATGCAGTCTTTGATCTGCCCTCTCGCGTTCATGGCCACGAGAGCCGCAGCATCGAGTGTCGGCTTCATCTTCGGGTTCACCACTTCAACGGCGGCAAGCGGTGCTACGACCGGCAGGCTGACGCCTGCCGCTTTTGCCACTTGGACCGCATTCCGGATGATCTTGGCTTTGTCAGCCAGGTCCGGTTCGATGTTCATCCCGGCATCCGTCACGAAAAGGAGCCGGTCGAAGCCCGCTGTCTCAAAAGCGGCCACATGCGAAAGCACGCCTTCCGAGCGGAGACCGTATTCCGGATTCAGCACGGCTTTCATCAATACAGCGGTCGGGACACGCCCCTTCATCAAAACGGTCGCCTCACCGCTATGGACAGCCTTCACTGCTTTGACAGCCGCTTCCTGCAGACTGCCGGCAGGCAGAACCCGGACATCGGCGCTGTCCTTCAGTTCTGGAAATTCCTCCAGAAGCCGTCTCAGCTCCTGTTCATCGTCCGCCAGCAGGAAAGAGGACAAGCCCTTTTCGGCCGCCATGCTGACCGCCTGCAGAACTTCACGGTCCGCGGCCGCCGCTACAGCAGTCACCGGCTTCCGTTGTTCCGGGTCCGGAACGAGCAAATCATCCAATCTCATCATCGCAACTCCCTTCTTCACTTCTAATTTAATCAGACAATGACCGTATGAATAAAGAATGAAAGCGCTTTATTTTGCCTGTACAGGGAAACTGACCGTGCAAATAACTGCAAAAACGTGCAGTTATTTGCACAGAATCACGACAATCCGAATTTCTCCAGTTTATAGTAAAGCGACCGCAAGGAGATTTGAAGCTGTTTTGCCGCTTTTGTTTTATTCCCTTCGCATTCCGCCATGGTCTGTTCCAGAATCCGCTGCTCCACCGTATCCATCTGTTCCTGGAGTGGGAGCGCTGTCCCGAAGCGGATCGCCGCTCCGGGCTGGTCTTCTGTACTTTTGATCATATTCATCGGCATATGGCGATCGGTCATCACCGTGTCCTGCGCCTGCATGAAAATCATGGCCCGGCTGAGGATGTTCTCGAGTTCCCGGACGTTCCCCGGCCACTCATAGACTTTGAGGAGCTGCAGCGCCTTGTCTGTGATCACTTGGATATTCCGTCCGTATTCCTGGTTCAGCTTGACAAGCAGCCGCTCCGCGATTTGGGGGATGTCCTGTTTCCGCTTTTTCAATGGCGGAAGATGGATCGGCATCCGATTCAGCCGGTAATACAGATCTTCCCGGAACGCCCCGTCAAGGAGCGCTTTCTCCATGTTGATGTTCGTCGCGGCGATCACCCGGACATTGACCGGAATCGGTTGCGTGCCGCCGATCCGGAGGACTTCGTGCTCTTCCAGCACCCGCAGCAGTTTCGCCTGGGCGGCTAGAGACAGCTCCCCGATTTCATCCAGGAAAATGCTGCCATTGTCCGCTTCCTCGAACAGCCCTTTCCGGCTGCCGCTCCGGATGTGATCGAACGCCCCTTCCTCAAAACCGAACAGTTCCATTTCCAGCAGCTCTTCTGTGAGCGCCGCGCAATTGACGCGGATGAATTTGTTGTACTTCCGGCCGCTCGCTGAATGGATCGCATGGGCGAAAAGTTCTTTTCCGGTGCCCGATTCTCCCCGCAGCAGGACGATGGCTTCCGTTTCAGCGGCAAGTTTCGCCTGCTGCACGGACAACTGGATTTCCGCCGACTGGCCGATGATATCGCTGAAAGTATATTTCGTTTCCAGCGTCCGGATAATGCTGCGGGCGCGGTCCAGCTCTTTCATGAGCGAGCGGATTTCAGTCATGTCATGGATGACGCCAACGCTTCCCTTCAGCTTCACTCCCACGATGATCGGGGCGACATTGACAATCACTTCCCGCTCGGCTGGCCCCACCTTCAGATTCACGCCTCTGAACGGTTTCCGCTGCTGCAGCGCTTTCATATGGATGCTTTCGCCTTCCGATATATCCGCGGTCGCCGGTTTTCCGATGACATCTTCTTTCGACAGTCCGGTAATGCGGGTGTAGGCCGGGTTGATCATCAGGCCGTTTCCGTTTTCATCGACGACAGAGATGGCATCATCACTGGAATGGATAATCGCCTCAAGCATCGTCTGGATCTCTTTCATGTTGGTGATTTCCTCAGCCAGGCTCACCACTTCGGTGATGTCTTTAAAGACCGCCAAAGCACCGAAGATCTTCCCCTGCTCATCGATCATGGGGATGCGGGAAGAAATGATGCTGATGCCTGTCCCGAGCTGAAGCTTCCGGTTGAACTCGGTCCGGCCCGATTCCATGATCCGGGGCAGTCCGCTCTCCGGAATCACTTCGTATATCGGCTTTCCGTGCGCTTTTTCCGCCGGCACACCGATCATGCGGGCGGCACTTTTGTTGATGAACGTGATTCTCCTTTTCCGGTCGATCCCGATCATGCCTTCTTCGACTGAATTGAAAATCGTGTTCGTCTTATGCGCTTCTTCGCTGAGCCTTGAAATGAAATGCTCTTTTTCTTCGAGCAGCCGGAACAGGATCGTCGCGACACTCCCCGGGATGATGACCGTACCGTTCGGAAATGAAGCCAGCAGGCTCCGCTGCACATCTTCACTCCCTGTGACATTAAAAACGATATCAGGCCTTGCGTTTTCGAATTCTTTTGCATCGCCGGCAACCGGAATTCCCAGTTCCGCCGCTTTCCTTAAAGCCGGAGCATCCGGATCGATGTCGGCGACGCCCCGCACTTCCAAGTAATCCGAATCCAGGAGAAGATCGAGAATGGCCATTCCGCCTGTCCCGCCGCCTACTATGATGACGCTTTGCAATTCGCTTCAAACCTTTCGTTATCGTGTGCAATTCCATGCAATCCTTCTTCAGCATAGCGCAGGAGGCAGTTGCTTGACAACTTTCACGGAAGAGGAACAATAAGGTCAGTAAGGAGGAGAAGCATGGCACGATTCATAGCGTTTCTCGTACTGCTGGTGCCCGGGATTATGGCGATCGCCGGCATCAAATTCATGCGCGATACCCTTTTCAGCAGACTCATCGCCCCTTTTCCCGAGCTTTGGATGCAGTTCGCCGCCGGCTTCGTTTTGCTCGCCGCCGGCATCTGGTTCTTTGCGGGATTTCTGCTTCACCGTGACCGCAAGCGCGGAAAAGTCCAGCAGCGGTTCAATAAATGAAAGAACCTGCAGCAAATGTGCAGGTTCTTTTTTCGTTTCCGATGATTTTCCATATGTACTGGGATTATGTCCTGTTCCGGTCGAACTGCAAAAAGCGCGTTCCCTGAAAATGCAGTTTGCCGACATCCCCTTCCGTGATCTGCCCCATCGTCCTTCCATCCACCCGGAACTCCGTCCTGTCACCGTTAGGAAACTCGAACGTGATGAAGTACAGGCTTCTGGCACGGGTTTCTCCGCCGCCGCGTATATCCGTCCGCTTCGAAATGGCACGCGCTTCCTCTTCCCTTCGGGGCTGGGAATTATTACGGGCCCAAACCGAAATCCCTTTGACCGCCGTAAAGATGATGATCCCCGCGACGATGAGAAAAACGAAGCCGATGAAAATCGGCACTATCCTGAATAAAAGGTCTCCTCCTGGATCCAGCAATCTTTCACCTCCCTATATCTGGAATAATTATACCGCACTTCCGCTTGTTTGTTGTTCCAGTTTTTTGTTTTTTATTTGCCTTAAGTAATTTTTTACTTCTAGAATTTTTCCCGAAAAAGGGCCGGGGAACTTTCCGGCCGCTTTTTCAGTATTTCTGATTCCCGAATTCCTGCGCGATCTGGTCAGTGACCATCGCAATGAACTCCGAATTTGTCGGTTTATTTTTCAAATGGACAGCGTCGTACCCGAATAAGTGGGAAAGCCGCTCTGAATCCCCGCGGTTCCATGTCACTTCAATCGCGTGGCGGATTGCCCGCTCGACCCGCGGCGGCGTTGTGCCGAAGCTTTCCGCGACAGAAGGATACAGCACTTTTGTAACGGAATTCAGTTTTGCCGGATCCTCCAGCCCCAGCTCGATCGCTTTTTTCAAATAAGCGTATCCTTTAATGTGCGGCGGAACTCCGATGTCCTTCACCCGCTCGGTAATCAATTTTTCCGCCGGCGAGACAGCAGGCTGCCTGCCCTTCTGGTGATCTTTCATCGCCTGCTCGATCTGGATTTTCAGCTGCTCCATCTCGAACGGTTTCAGCATGAAATACGAAGCGCCGTTCTCCGCCGCCTGGCTCATGACACTTTCCTGGCCGAAAGCCGTCAGCATGATCACCCGTAAATCCGACAGCGTTTCCGACGACTGGATGGCGTCGAGCACGGCCATGCCGTCAAGATACGGCATGATGACATCAAGCAGAAGCACATCCACCTCTGTCTCTTCGAGCTGCTTGATGCATGATTTTCCATTGTGGGCCGTGAAACCGACTTCCATGTTCGGCTGGCTGTCCAAGTGCTCTTCGATCAGCGATACCAGTTCCCGGTTGTCGTCAGCGATTCCAATTCGTATTGTGCTCATTCAATTCCTCCAAATTCAGACCGTACCGGCTCCGCGCATGCTGGCTTTCCGCTCTTCGGCCAAAGTCAGCAGTTCCTGCGCGTGCTGCAGCGTCAAATCCGTCACTTCCGCTCCCGAAAGCATCCGGCTCATTTCGTTCGTCCGTTCCTTGCCGCCGAGTTCTTCGACCGTCGTAACGGTCCGTTCCCGTTCGACTCGTTTTTCGATGAATAAATGCTGGTCCGCCATGGCGGCGACCTGAGGCAAATGGGAAATGCACAACACCTGGGAATGCATGGAGATCGCAGCGATTTTTTCCGCGATCGCCTGTGCCACACGCCCGCTGACCCCTGTGTCCACTTCATCGAAAATAATGGATGTGATTCCCTGGTGCTTCGAAAAAATGGTTTTGAGCGCCAGCATCATCCGTGAGAGTTCGCCCCCTGAAGCGACTTTCGTCAGCGGCTTCAGCGGTTCACCGACATTCGTCGAAATCCGGAAGAAGACCGCGTCCCGGCCGTTCCGGTCGAACTTCCCTTCCCCGAGTTCTTCGATTTCCGTCTGGAAGGCGGCTTTCCCCATGTGAAGTGCCGCCAGTTGGTCCATAATGGCGGATTCCAGCTTTTTTGCGGCCTTTTTCCGATGGACGGTCAGCTCTTCCGCTTCCACTTGCAGATCCGCCCGGAGCTGATCCAGCTTTTCCTGATCCAGCTGCAGCCGTTTGTCCCTATTGATGAGCCGGTCCAGTTCATCTTCCTGTTTTTTCGCATACGCCAGAATTTCACTGACGGAATTGCCGTATTTCCGTTTCAGCGACTGAATGACGGAAAGCCGGTCCTCGATCTCATTCAGCCGCTCGGGATCGAATTCCATCGAGTCGACGGACCGCTTGATGACCGAACCGATGTCCTGGATCTGGTAAAAAGCGCCGGAAAGCGATTCTGCCGTTTCCTGATACTCGTCATCGATAGCGGCCGCGTGGTCCAGCTCCGTCATCGCTGTGCCGATCCAGTCCAGCCCCTTCGACTCCCCTTGGATCGCTTCGTATGCCTGCGCCAGCCCCTCATAGATCCGGGTAAAGTTCTGGAGCCGTTTCCGTTCCGCCTGAAGGGTCTCCTCTTCTCCCGGCTGCAGATGGGCGGCGTTGATTTCATTCAGCTGGAATGTCAGCAGATCGATCCGCTGTGCCGTCTGCTGCTCGTTCTCATTATAGGAGGCGAATTCCCGCTTCAGTTTCATGTAATTCTCATACGTCTTTGCATAGCTTTCCTTCGCTTTTGCAAGGCGGGATCCGGCGAATTGATCCAATAGCCGGATGTGTTTTTTCTCATCCATCAGTTCCTGCGTCTCGTGCTGGCCGTGGATGTCGATGAGCGAAGCGCCGACTTCCCGCAGGATGGCGATCGTCACCAATTTCCCGTTAACGCGGCATACCGTTTTTCCTTTGTCGTTGATTTCCCGGCGGAGGAGGACATCGCCGTCCTCGGACGGGATACCGAACTCTTCCAGTTTGCCGAAGACGGGATGCCGGCTGTCGTCAAGCGAAAAAAGCCCTTCGATTTCCGCTTTTTTCGCACCGTGCCGGATGAATTCCTGGCTCCCGCGTCCGCCTGCGAGCAGCTGGACGGCATCGATGATGATCGATTTCCCCGCTCCAGTCTCGCCGGTCAGGACGGTCAGTCCTTCAGAGAATCCGACCGACAGCTCCTGTATGATTGCGAAATTCCGGATATCCAGTTCTCTGAGCATGAATCCCTCACCTTTCCTGCTTACAGTTACAGCATTTCCAGCAGCCGCTGCCTGAGCGGTTCCCGTTCTTCCTGCGTCCGGCAGATGATCAGGCACGTATCGTCGCCGCATATCGTCCCGAGAATCTCTTCCCATCCGAGCAGGTCGATCAGTGAACCGATGGCGTGCGCGTTCCCCGGCAGGGTCTTCATGACAAGAAAATGATTGGCGCCGTTAATGCTGACAAACGCATCCGTCATCGCCCGGTGCAGTTTCTGTTCCGGATTGAACCGCTGATCGGCAGGCAGGCTGTATTTGTACCGGCCGTCCTGGAGCGGCACTTTCACCAAATGCATTTCCTTGATGTCCCTGGATACGGTCGCCTGTGTGACATCGTAACCTGATGACTTGAGCTTATGGACGAGGTCGTCCTGTGTTTCGATTTCCATATTGGAAATGATGTCGCGAATTTTAATGTGTCGCTGTCCTTTGTTCATCGAAATCCCCCGGTAATGAATAATTATACAATCATTTATTCATCTTAACGCGAAAACTCCCGGAACACAAGAAAACACATCCATTTCGGATGTGTTCAGAGGGCTTCATGCGCTTCCCGCACGAGGGCCGGAAAGTCGATTTCCCGGCCGGCTCCGATGCCGCGCTTCAAATGGAACAGGAACTCGATATTCCCTTCCCCTCCTGTAATCGGGGAATAAGAGGCGTTTTCAAGCCGGAATCCGCTGGCGGAAGCGAACTCTGCCACATCCGCCAGCACGTCCTCATGGACGCGGGGATCGCGGACGATCCCTTTTTTGCCGACCCGCTCCTTCCCGGCTTCGAACTGCGGTTTGACGAGCGCGATTACATCCCCTTCGGGAACGAGGATACCGCTAAGGACCGGCAGGATAAGTTTCAGTGAAATGAACGACACATCGATCGTGGCGATTTCGGGCAGTCCTTCGGTGAAATCGGCGGCTTCCGAATGCCGGAAATTAACGCGCTCCATGACTGTGACTCTCGGATCCTGGCGAAGTTTCCACGCCAGCTGGTTATAGCCCACATCGAGCGCATAGCTGTGGCGCGCGCCGTTCTGGAGCGCGCAGTCGGTGAATCCGCCGGTGGATGCCCCGATGTCCAGCAGGAGTTTCCCATCAATCGTGATATCGAATACTTCCAGCGCCTTTTCAAGCTTGAGGCCGCCCCGGCTGACGTATTTGGACGCACTGCCTTTAACGGTAAGGGGCGTGTCCGCCGGGATTTTCACACCCGGCTTTTCCAGCCGTTCAGAAGCCGTATAGACGATTCCGGCCATAACGGCCCGTTTCGCCGCTTCCCGTGTCTCACACAGGCCGCGCTCCACGAGCAGCACATCGACCCGTTCTTTTTTCACTTTGTTCACAGCACTTTCATACCCGGCTTGCTGTCCTGCCGGACATGCCTGCGGATCCGGTCCGCAGCACCTTCAGCGGTCAGTCCGATTTCCGCCAGCAGCTGGCCGACATCTCCGTGTTCGATGAATTCGTCCGGAATGCCCATCCGTTCGATCACCGCATTCCGGTATCCGGCGTCTGAAGCGAATTCCAGCACGCCGCTCCCGAAGCCGCCGTCGAGCACGGCTTCTTCGATCGTCACGACCGGGATATTGCGGCTGAAAATGTTCCGGAGCATGTCCGTATCCATCGGTTTGATGAACCGGGCGTTTACGACTTCCGCGCTGATCCCTTCTTCCCCGAGGATACGGGACGCTTCCTCGGCCAGCGGAATGGTCGTACCGAACGTCAGGATGACCGCATCCTTTCCTTCCTTCAGCACTTCCCAAGAGCCGATCGGCAGGCTTTTGAGCTCGCTGTCCATTTCAACGCCGAGTCCGTTCCCTCTCGGGTAGCGGAGGGCGATCGGCCCGTCATCATACTCGATGGCCGTCTTCACCATATGCTGCCCTTCGTTCTCGTCTTTCGGCATCATGATGACCATATTAGGCAATGGGCGGAGGAACGCGATATCGAATACCCCCTGATGGGTCTCGCCGTCCGCGCCGACGAGTCCTGCCCGGTCGATCCCGATGAAGACGTTCAAGTTCTGCCTGCTGATATCGTGAAGCACCTGATCATACGCCCGCTGTAGAAATGTCGAATAAATGGCGAGGAACGGCTTCATGCCCTGCGTCGCCAAGCCTGCCGACATGGTCGCGGCATGCTGTTCGGCAATCCCGACATCGAACATGCGGTCAGGGAATTCCGACGCGAAGCCTTCCAGCTTGGAGCCGACCGGCATTGCCGGTGTGATCGCGGCAATCCGCCGGTCATTACGCGCAAGTTTCCGGACGGTCTCTGCGACCAGTCCGCTCCACGACGGTGCGGTTGCGGAGGATTTTTTGAAATCGCCGGTTTCCATCTTATACGGGCCGGTTCCGTGCCACGTGCCGATTTTGTCTTCTTCCGCCGGCCGGTACCCTTTTCCTTTTTTTGTAATGACGTGAAGCAGGACCGGTCCTTTCACTTTTTTCGCATATTCCAGGTTTTCTTCGAGGTCTTCGAAATCATGGCCGTCGATCGGACCGAGGTACGTGAATCCGAGTTCTTCGAAAAACACCCCGGAGACGAGCAGGTACTTAAGACTGTCCTTCACGCGTTCCGCTGTCTGCGCAATTTTCCCGCCGACCGCCGGCACCCGTTTCAGGAGGTCTTCGAGCTCGTCTTTGGCTTTGTTGTACTTTCCGGCTGTCCGGAGGCGGCCCAGCACGTTATGGAGCGCGCCGACGTTCGGGGCGATGGACATCTCATTATCGTTCAGAATGACGGTCATGTCCGTCTGTTCATGGCCGATGTGGTTGAGGGCTTCCAGCGCCATCCCGCCGGTGAGGGCGCCGTCGCCGATCACCGGGATGACGTAATTCCGTTCCCCTTTAATGTCGCGGGCGGCAGCCATGCCCATCGCCGCGGACAGCGAAGTGGAGCTGTGCCCGGTTTCCCAGACATCATGGTCACTTTCATTGCGCTTCGGGAATCCGCACAGTCCCTTGAACTGCCGGAGGGTATCGAACTGGCCGGCCCGACCGGTGAGGATTTTATGGACGTACGCCTGGTGGCCCACGTCCCAAATGATTTTATCCGCAGGGCTGTTGAATGTCCGGTGAAGCGCCAGCGTCAGTTCGACCACCCCGAGGTTCGGTCCGATGTGGCCGCCGGTTCTGGAAAGGTTTTCTATGAGGAAAGCGCGAATATCTTCGCTGAGCTGTTCCAGCTGTTTTCTGTCCATATTCTTCAGAAATGAAGGACTTGTAATCGAATGAAGATCCATCGCTGTCACACACCTTTTACTAAAAATTTACCTTGATTTCATTGTACTCATTATAACAGCGATTTCGGATAGCACAAACGGGAGCGCCGTCAGTGGGTCCGCTGGGCGATAAGATCCGTCAGTTGTTCCAGCAGCGGGTGGGGACCGTCCAGCTTTTCGAGCGCTTCCTTCGCAGCGCGTGAATGATAGCCGAGTTTTTCCCTGGCCCCTTCCAGCGTCAGCAGTCCCGGATAAGTGCTCTTGTCACTGGCGGCGTCTTTCCCGGCCGTTTTCCCGAGTTCTTCGGAAGAGCCAGTGACGTCCAGAATATCGTCCTGGATCTGGAACGCCAAGCCGAGATGGCGGCCGAAATCCGTATAGTGCCGCATTTCCTCATCCCGGCAGCCGGCAAGGATTGCGCCTGCGACGGCGCTGAATGTGAGAAGGGCGCCGGTCTTCATCCGGTGGACTTGTTCCAGTTCCCCGATCGTGAGCGCCCGTTCCTCGCCTTCCATGTCGAGCAGCTGGCCGCCGACCATCCCTTCAGCGCCGGCCGCCGTGCTCAGCAGGTCGATCAGCAGGAGGCGGTCTTCGCCCCGGATTCCTCCGAGCCGCGCAATCAGCCCGAAACTGTAGGTCAGTAGGGCGTCGCCAGCAAGCACTGCAGTGGCTTCACCAAACACTTTATGGTTGGTCGGCATGCCGCGGCGCAAATCGTCATCGTCCATGCAAGGCAGGTCGTCGTGGATGAGGGAGTATGTGTGGATCATTTCCACTGCACAGGCCACTTTGATCGCTTCGGGGATGTGCAGCCCTTTTTCGGCGATTACGGCCAGGAGGAGTATCGGGCGGATCCGCTTTCCGCCTGCCTGCAGAGAATAATTCATAGACTCCTTGAGGCCTGCCGGGATATCAAGCGAAGCGATGAGTCTTCCCAGTTCTTCCTGTACAGCCAGTTCCTGTTCCTTCCGGAATTGTGAAAGGTTCATGTGTCCTGACCGCCCGTTCCGGATTCGAACGGCACTTCCCCGCCGTCCTCCATCATGGTCACCAGCTGTTTCTCGGCGTGCTGCAGCTTGTCGTGACAGACTTTGGACAGCTCCATTCCCCGCTGATACAGTTTCAGTGATTCCTCGAGCGGCACGTCGCCGTTCTCGAGCCTCCGGACGATATCCTCAAGCTGTTCCATTGCTTCATTGAATAGCAGTTCTTTTTCAGTCATTCCCGTCTTCCCCTTTTTGTCGGATTGTCTTGTTTTTCACTTCCGTTTTCAGCGTGCCGTCGTGGAGATGGATCTCTATGCTGTCGCCTTCCGTCACTTGGGCGGCGGATTTTACGATATCCCCGTCCCGATAGGCGATCGAATATCCCCGGTCCATGATTTTGAGCGGGCTGAGGGCATCGAGCGTCCGCATCGCGCCGGTCAGCTGTGCTTTCCGCTCCCGCTGGAGGACAGTCATCTGCCGGACCATCCGGTTTTCCAAATAAACCAGGTCTTGCCGGAGGCGGTCGGCGCGCACCGCGGGCGACCGGCTCTCGAGCTGGTACTTCAATTCCGTGTATTGTTCGCGGCTGTCCGACAGCGTCTGCTGCATCGCCCGTTTCAGCGCGTCTTCCGCGCGGGCGGCCCGTTCGATGAACGGCCGGTACAGGCGGTCTGGATGCGCAAGCGGAAACGACCGCCGCAGCCGGTCGAGCGCGTTCTGCTCTTTCTCGATTCTGGCTGCGGCCTGCCGGTAGAGCCACGTCCTTGCACTCAGCATCCGTTCGATGAGTTCCTGTTTGGCGGGAACCGCAAGTTCCGCGGCGGCTGTCGGGGTCGGCGCCCGGAGGTCCGCCGCAAAATCGGCGATGGTCGTATCCGTCTCATGACCCACCGCGCTGATGACAGGAATGCGGGAGCCGGCGATCGCGCGGGCGACCGGTTCTTCATTGAACGCCCACAGATCCTCGATCGAACCGCCCCCCCGGCCGGCGATGATGAGATCATGGCCGTTGCGGTTCGCGCCCTCGATCGACCGGACGATGGACGCGGCGGCTTGCGGTCCCTGGACAAGCGTCGGATAAATGATGACTTTGGCGAGCGGGTAGCGTCGGTCGAGCGTCGTTACGATATCCCGGACCGCCGCACCGGTCGGCGCTGTCACCACCGCGATTTCTTTCGGGAAGCGCGGAAGCCGGCGTTTCCGTTCCTGACTGAATAGTCCTTCTTTCGCCAGTTTTTCTTTCAGCTGCTCGAACGCAAGGTAATAATCGCCGATCCCGTCCGTCTGCATGACTTGCGCATACAGCTGGTACTGCCCGTTTGCCTCGTACACCGTGACATCTCCCCGGATCAGGACCGTCATGCCGCTTTCGGGGCGGAACTTCACTTTATTCGCATAAGCGGCGAACATGATGCCGGGAATCCGCGCGGATCCGTCTTTGAGGGTGAAGTAAATGTGGCCGCTTGAATGGATCTTGACGTTCGACAGCTCGCCTTTTATATGGACATCCCGCAAATAAGGATCTGCATCGAACTTCCGTTTTATGTATTTCGTCAGCGCCCTGACGGTCAGGTAAGAATCAGCGCTCAAGACGTCAGCCCCTTCGGTAGAATTGGAAAAGCTGTCTTTCTCTCGAAAAACAGCCTGTTTCTTCTTATTTTATTTTACATGGTCTCCGCCTGTTTGTCTTTCAGCAGGCTGTTTTCGGCGGACCGGACGGTATTCGCCATAAGCATGGCGATCGTCATCGGCCCGACGCCTCCCGGAACAGGTGTGATGAAAGATGCTTTCGGTTCCAGTTCGTCGAATGCCGCATCTCCGGTCAGTTTGCCGTCGGGCTTCCTGTTGATGCCGACATCGATGACAACAGCCCCTTCTTTGATGTCGTCTCCCCGCAGCATTCCCGGGCGGCCGGCCGCCGCGATGATGATATCGGCCTGCCGCGTGATTTCCTGGAGGTTTTCGGTCCGGGAATGACAGAACGTCACGGTGGCGTTCTTTCTGAGCAGCAGGAGCCCGGCCGGCTTGCCGACGATGTTGCTGCGGCCGATCACCACCGCGTTTTTCCCCTCCACTCCGATACCGTAGAACTCCAGCAGTTTCATGATGCCGTTCGGCGTACATGGAATAAACCCTTCCCCGCCGGTGAGGAGCCGCCCGGCATTGATGGGATGGAAGCCATCGACGTCCTTCTCCGGGCGGATGGCATTGATGATGGCTGTTTCATCAATCTGCCGGGGCAGCGGCAGCTGGACGAGGATGCCGTGGATGCCCGGATCTCCGTTGAGCCGGTGCACCGCTGACAGAAGTTCGCTTTCTGTCACTGTCTCCGGGTATTCGATCAGGTCGGAGCGCATCCCGAGTTTCTCACAAGTACGCTTCTTGCTGTTCACGTACGTCCGGGATGCCGGGTCATCACCGACCAGGATGACCGCGAGCCCCGGCTTGACACCTGATGCCGCAAGCTGGTCCACCCGTCTTTTAACGTCTTCCCGAATCGTCTGTGCCACTTTTTTTCCATCCATCAGTTTCGCTGTCATGCCTGTTCCTCCTTCGGATTTTCGTCTGGTTCGGAGAGGGGTTTCCGGCTGCCTGGTTGTTATACGGACCGGAAACGGCTGGAAGCCGGCGGTAAAACCGGCAGGATCATCATTCGCCTTTTCGGTCCGTGAATTTCGAAAGGACACCATTGACGAATTTCGGCGATTGGTCATCGCCGTATGATTTACTCAGCTCGATCGCTTCATTCAAAATGACGCGGTCCGGCGCGTCATCAAGGTATTCGAGCTCGAATATCGCGATCCGGAGAATCGTCCGTTCGGTTTTCGGCAGCCGGTCAAGCGACCATTTCTCCAAGTTCTGTTTCAGCAGCAAGTCGATGTCTGCCCGGTTTTTATGTGTCCCCTGGACGAGCACATCGTAGAAAGCGTCGGTTTTGCCTTCCATGATATACTCGATCGCTTCTTCGACGGTCATATCCGTGCTGTCCAGCTGGAAAAGCGTCTGGAACGCTTTCTCCCTTGCTTCATGTCGTTTCATAACAAAGCCTCATTTCCGTTCATTTTGTCTCATTATAACGTTAAATGTTCGGTTTTTCCAAGTACAGATTGTTCCGTCAAAAAGGCACCGCCGAATGGCAGTGCCGATTGATCCGGAATTTATTCAGCCGGCGTATGCTCGAACTGGATTCCGGTGATATGGACATTCACTTCCTGCGCTTCCAGGGCCGTCATGTTATATAAAGCCTGCCGGACCTGTTTCTGTACTTTCCTGGCGGTTTCCGGTATGGACACGCCGTAATTGACAACGAGATGGATGTCGACAGCCAGGCTGTCCTCATGCAGTTCGGTTTTGACCCCTTTGCTGTGGACTTTCTTGCCGAGGCGTTCTGCCACACCGGAGGCGAAATTGCCCCGCATCGATGCGACCCCTTCGATCTCATTCGCAGCAATTCCGGCGATGATTTCCAGCACTTCCGCAGCGGCCTCGATGCTGCCGATTTCCTCTTTGCCTGCGGGCGGCTGCATCCGTACATATGCCAATCCTTTTTCTGCCATCGGTCTTCCCCCTTTACGGATTCAGGACGTCGTACTTCTCCAGGAACTTCGTATTGAACTCACCCGACTGGAATACGTCGTGGGACATGAGGTTTGAATGGAACGGAATGGTTGTGAAGACGCCTTCGACGACGAATTCATCCAGTGCCCGTTTCATTTTCGCCACCGCCTCTTCGCGTGTATCCGCATGGACGATCAGTTTCGCCACCATGGAATCGTAATAAGGCGGGATCATATAGCCTGGGTAGACGGCGGAATCCACGCGCACACCGAACCCGCCCGGCGGAAGGTACATGTCGATCTTACCTGCCGATGGCATGAAATTCTTCGCTGGGTTTTCCGCGTTGATCCGGCATTCGATCGCCCAGCCGCTATAAGTGACATCCTCCTGGCGAAGCTCGAGCTTCTCACCCGAAGCCACTTTCAGCTGCTGCTGGATCAGATCGACCCCTGTGATCATTTCCGTCACTGGATGCTCGACCTGGATCCGGGTGTTCATTTCCATGAAATAGAATTTCTTTTCTGCCGCGTCGAAGATGAATTCGACGGTCCCCGCTCCGCGGTAATCCACCGCGAGCGCTGCTTTCACTGCCGCATCGCCCATCGCGCTCCGCAGGTTTTCGTCAAGCGCCGGCGATGGCGCTTCCTCCACCAGTTTTTGCATGCGCCGCTGGATGGAGCAGTCCCGCTCGCCGAGGTGGATGGCGTTGCCATGCGAATCGGCCAGCACCTGGATCTCGACGTGGCGGAAATCCTCGATGAACTTCTCGAGGTAAACACCCGGATTCCCGAATGCCGCCGCCGCTTCCTTCTGCGTCACTTGGATGCCTTTGACCAGTTCTTCTTTGGAACGGGCCACCCGGATCCCTTTGCCGCCGCCGCCGGCCGTCGCTTTGATGATGACCGGATAACCGATTTCTTCGGCGATTTTCATCGCGTCCTCGACACCGTCGACGACACCTTTCGACCCCGGGACCACCGGAACGCCCGCTTCGCGCATCGTTTCCCGCGCCACATCTTTTGTCCCCATTTTGGAAATGGCGGATGATGACGGGCCGATGAATGTGATATCGCACTGCTCACAGAGCTCGGCGAAGCTCGAATTTTCCGCCAGGAACCCGTATCCGGGATGGATGCCGTCGCAATTGGTCAGCTTTGCCACAGAAATTACATTCGAGAAATTCAAGTAGCTGTCTTTCGAAGCAGTCGGGCCGATGCAGTACGCTTCGTCCGCCATCTGCACGTGAAGCGCTTCCCGGTCCGCTTCGGAAAAGACGGCCACTGTTTTTATATCCATTTCTTTGCAGGCCCGGATGATCCGGACTGCAATTTCACCACGATTCGCAATCAGTACTTTTTTCAGCATGCCAGCATCCCCCTTTAAGTCGTTTTGACTAGGAACAGCGGCTGGCCATACTCCACGAGCTGCCCGTCTTTTACGAGGATTTCTGCGATTTCCCCTTCTGTCTCCGCTTCGATTTCGTTAAAGAGCTTCATCGCTTCCACGATGCAGACGACGCTTTCCTTGGAAACTTTGTCGCCCACTTGAACGAACGCTGCTTCTTCCGGTGAAGGCGCCTGATAAAATGTGCCGACCATCGGTGAAGTGATTTCATGAAGGGAAGAATCGGCCGATGGTGCCGGCTTTTCCGCAGGTTTTTCTACAGCCGGCGCAGGCGCAGGCTGTGCTGGTGCCGCGGCCGGTTTTTCCGCAGGAGCGGCCGGTTTTTCCGCAGGTGCAGCCGCTTCTGCCGGTGCTGCTGCAGGCTGGACCTGCCCGCCTTTTTTCTTCATCTTCACTTTAGTGCCTTCATTTTCATACGTGAATTCTTCGATGGAGGACTGATCCACCAGTTTGATCATTTCTCGGATTTCCTGAATCTTCAACTCATCCCACTCCTAATAAACGATTTTCGGTTACGCGCGCGACACTACGCGCGCGACACATAAGAAGCATCTGTCGTATTGATGATGAGGACATCGCCTTCATTGACAAAAAACGGCACTTGGACTGTCAGACCGGTCTCGAGCGTCGCCGGCTTGGATCCGCCGCTTGCAGTATCCCCTTTGATGCCGGGATCCGTCTCCGTCACTTCCAGTTCCACTGTGTTGGGCAATTCCACACCAAGCACTTCGCTCTCGAACTGAATGACTTGCACTTCCATGTTTTCCTTCAGGAATTTCAGCTCGTACTCCAGGTTTTTCTGCGGGAGTTCGATCTGATCGTAAGTTTCCGTGTCCATGAATGTGTGCATGTCCCCGTTCGCGTACAGGTACTGCATCCGGCGATTGTCGATCTGCGCTTTCGCCACTTTTTCTCCGGCGCGGAATGTTTTCTCGTTCACGGCGCCTGTCCGGAGATTGCGGAGCTTCGAGCGGACGAACGCCGCCCCTTTGCCCGGTTTCACGTGCTGAAAATCCATGACGCGCCAAATGCCGCCATCCACTTCGATTGTCAGCCCCGTCTTGAAGTCGTTTACTGAAATCATATCGGTTCCTCCGTTTTCTTATAAGATGAGCAGTTCTTTTGTCGAATGGGTCAATCGTTCGTTGCCCGTTCCGGTAATGATTATATCATCTTCGATACGGACTCCGCCAATGCCGGCCAGGTAAATGCCCGGTTCGACCGTCACCGCCATATTCTCTTCCAGTTCCGTTTCGGCGGCATAGGACAGCGTCGGGCCTTCATGGACTTCCAGACCGATGCCATGACCGAGCGAATGCCCGAACGCGTCGCCGTAGCCTTTGGCTTTGATGAAATCCCGCGACACCGCGTCAGCTTCCTTTCCGGTCATGCCCGGTTTGATCTGCTCTAATGCCGCCACTTGGGCTTCCAGGACGATTTCATAAATCTCCTTCAGTTTAGCTGACGGCTCCCCGACCGAGACGGTGCGGGTGATGTCCGATACATATCCGTTGTACAGCGCACCGAAATCGAGTGTGACAAAATCCCCTTTTTCGATCACTTTGCCGGACGCCACTCCATGCGGAAGTGCCGATCGGATGCCCGAAGCGACGATGATATCGAATGAGGATGACGTTGCCCCTTGTTTGCGCATGAAGAATTCCAGTTCATTCGACACTTCAAGTTCCGTTTTGCCCGGCTCGATGAATTTGATGATATGCTCGAACGCGTCGTCCGCAATCTTCGCCGCCTGCCGGATCACCTGGATTTCGTCCGGTGTCTTGACCATGCGGAGTTTTTCGATCACTCCCGATACCGGCACCAGTTCCGAATCGATTTTTCCGGCGAATTTACCATGCATGGCGAAAGTCACATGGTCCTGTTCAAATCCGAGCTGTTTGATATCGAGCTCTTTTGCAACAGCGGCGATTTCATCGAGCAAGCCTTTATCCGCCTGCCGGACTTCATAGCCCTTTGTCTGCTTTCCGGCCTGTTCGGTGTAGCGGAAATCCGTTATGAATACCGCCTTGTCCGCGGTGATGACCGCCGCGCCGGAAGAACCGGTGAATCCGGTCAGAAAACGGACATTGTATGTACTGGTCACCAGCATCGCATCGATCCCAATGTTCCCGAATTCTTTTCTGAGTCTGTCCAATTTCATCGCTGATCCCTCTTTCGTTTTAAAATAAACGCCTGGAGCGCCAACTCATATACGTCCTGTCCGAACCCGGTGATCTGTCCTTCGGCGACCGGGGCGATGAACGAATGATGACGGAACTCCTCCCGTCTGTACACATTCGAGATGTGCACTTCGATGACAGGGACTGTGACGGAAGCGATGGCATCGCGGATCGCCACACTTGTATGGGTGAAGGCCCCTGCATTGAGGATGATGCCGTCCGCCTGTTCCTCTTCCGATCCATGGATCCAGTCGATGAGTTCCCCTTCGTGATTCGACTGCCGGCATTCAAGCTCGATGTCTTCCGCTTCCGCTGCAGCTTTCAGATCCTGTTCCACTTCCGCGAGTGTAAACGTGCCGTACGCTTCTTTCTCGCGCTTGCCCAGCCGATTGAGATTCGGCCCATTCAGACACAATATCCGCAAAATGCACACCTCCCTGTCAGGTTCTTTTCCATTCTAGCATAACGGAGCCGCGGGGCAATGCGCAATCTGCTGCCGCTATTTTAGTTTACATAATAAAATTACATTAAATATTCCTGTGAACGGGAAAACCCGGCCTGCATGATGCCGGCCGGGTCTCCTGTTTTATTCGGTTAAAGCCCGCATTTCAGCTGGGCGTTGCAGTTCGTGCAGGTGTTGCAGCCGCCGATTTCCTTGACGGTCCCTTTCCGGCAGACCGGGCAGGTGTTGCCGACTTCGGATCCGATCGTAACGTTCGTCGACCGGAGATCCTGGATCGTATCGACGAGAACGACCGGACGTTTTTCAGCGACCGGCTCTTCGACCGCATCGTCGAAAGAATTCTCTTCCGCTTTCAATGTCAATACTTGTGCATCACGCGAGCCGTCCACATAGACCGTTCCGCCTTTCGCGCCGCCGTTATAGAGGCGCTCGTAGATGCCCTGCACCTGATCGACCGTATAACCGCGCGGCGCGTTGACCGTCTTCGAGATGGATGAATCGATCCAGCGCTGGATGACGCACTGCACATCGGCGTGGGCTTCGGGCTCGAGATCCATCGCTGAGACGAAGTATTCAGGCAGGCTGTCCGCTTCCGCTTCCGGGTTGTGCTTCAGGAACTCCTGGACGATATCGGCTTTCACTTCGATGAACTTGCCGAGACGGCCTGAGCGGTAGTACGTGAACGAGAAGTACGGCTCGAGTCCTGTGGACACCCCGACCATCGTTCCGGTCGAACCGGTCGGCGCGACTGTCAGGAGATGTGAATTGCGGATCCCGTTTTCGAGGACCGCTTCACGGATGTGCGCCGGCATTTTCTGCATGAAGCCGGTTTCCGTGAACGCTTTGCGCAGCGCTTTCGTCTCTTCTTCCGTTTCGCCCTCGAGGAACGGGAAGCTGCCTCGTTCTGTTGCGAGTTTCGCCGATTCCTCGTAAGCCGCGACTGCGATCGTTTCGAAGATTTTGTCGACAAGCTCGTTGCCTTCCGGCGAACCATATTTTTTGCCGGTGTGGATCAGAAGATCGGCAAGACCCATGACGCCGAGTCCGACACGGCGTTCACCAAGCGCCTGGACACGGTTCTCTTCCAGGAAGTAAGGGGTTGCGTCGATGACGTTGTCCTGCATGCGGACGCCGATGCGGACGGTTTCCTTCAGTCCTTCGAAATCCACTTCCTGTGTCTTCATGTCTGCGAACTTGGCCAGGTTGACGGCTGCGAGGTTGCAGACTGAGTATGGTGCAAGGGGCTGTTCACCACACGGGTTCGTCGCTACAACTTTCTGTCCGTACGCTCTCGCATTCGTCTGTTCGTTGGCATTATCGATAAAGAAAATTCCGGGTTCTGCAGAGTAAGTCGCACACACGTTGATCAAGTTCCACAGTTCGCGTGCTTTCATCGTCCGGTAGACGCGCACTTCGTGGCCTTGCCGTTCCCACTCGCGGACGTCGCCCACTTCATGCCATTCTTTATTGTAGACCGCCATCTCCTCAGGCGAGTAGTTTTCGACTGCTGGGAAACGGAGGTCGAAATCGGCATCCGCTTCGACAGCTTCCATGAAGTCTTTCGTGAGCGTCACGGAAATGTTGGCGCCTGTCAGGAACTCCTCGTTATGCACGGAGTACGTCCCGCCATCGCGCAGCTTCGTTTCCGCATCCCGCATGATCGCTTCATTGAAGCCGCCCATGCCCGGAATGCTGCGGTAGTTGAGAAGCCCTGTGTACATCGCTTCTTCCTGCTCGGTCAGCGGTTTGAATTTCAGTTTGTCGTTCGCAAGTTTCTTGATCGTCTCGTCTTCCGTGTTTTCGACGAGGTAGCGCAAGATGCGCGGGTTCTGCATCTTGGAAATGATGAATTCGCAAATGTCAGGATGCCACACCGATACCGTCCTTTTCAGGATATTTCGCTCTGCTCTCAGCAGACGGGTTAGACTATATCATCACCCTCAGCTTGACCTGGGAGGGGCCGGGCACTTCGGGGATCTCTCCCCTACTCTACTTCCGTTCTTCTCAGAACGTTTTCGATAGTCGTTGGACCTTCACCTGAACGGTGCTTGGCTGCGGATTGTCCAATGCCATTAATTTTTGAGCGTTCACGCTCACCGTTTCCAGTCACGTTGTCGCTTAATGGCCTCTAAGGAGTTTCCCGCAATTCACCCGGTTTTCTAGCCGTCCATTGTCTGGACGACGCGGACTAGCATTTTCTTAATCCGCCAGCATGATCATTTGAGCCCCGCGCCGGCTTCCGCCCTGTTCGACGAGGTGCGTCAGTTTCGCGATGTCATCCAGCCATGACACCGACCCGGACGATTTGCCGTTGACGCCGCGCGCCAGTGTATTTCTCGGCCGGAGCGTCGATCCGTTCGTTCCGACACCGCCGCCGCGGCTCATGATTTCCATGACCTGCTTCCTATGTTCTGAAATGCCTTCCCGTGAATCCGCGACAAACGGCATCACGTAGCAATTGAAGTATGTAACATCGGTGTCTGCACCAGCTCCGTAAATGACGCGTCCCGCCGGGATGAACTTCAGGTCGGCCAGCTGCTGATAGAACTTAGTGAACCACTCATCGCGTTTTTCCGGTGTCTTCTCGATCGCAGACAGGCCGGTGGCATTCCGTTTCGCAATCTGCTCGTAGAAAACCTCGAGCGGTTTCTCGATCACGTCGAGCGGCCGGCGGACGACCCCTTTTTCCTGTTCTGCCGGATCATCGATCGCCGAGCGGTAATCCTCTTCGATCCAGACCTCCGCTTTGTTCGCGTCTTTATCGATCGATTTAATGAACCCGAGCCCGCGTGCCGGGAATTTCGGGTCCTCCTTGACTGTCAGAACGACAAAATCCCCTGGTTTCAGCGTCTTCTTTTCGGTATCCTTGAAAGAGTACCGGTCGATCATGACGAGCCGGGATACGCCTTTGTGCACCGTCTTCATATCGTCGGTAATGGCGTGGACTTGCGGAAACTGACGAATGTCCTCGTTGAGCGAAGAAACATCAAGTGTCGGTTTCTGGTTTTGTGAAACTAGAACCATTGACAAATCCTCCTTTTTGATTTATGGGAATAACACAACATGTTGTATTATCTATAGTTCCCACCATACTATATCTTGAAACATCCAGTCAATCCGTTTTTTCTGTTCACAAGGAGGCAAGGGCTTTGGAACCTTGTCCTGACGCCGGAAATCCGCTGAAAAAATTTTTGCGGTTTCACATAGGGAAATCAGACGTTGAAGTGCGGAACGGAAATCTTTTATAATGAATGATGGCAGAAGGTGTTTACCGTGCTTCTGCGCCTGATCTTCAGGCATAAAGAAAGGGGCAGTACGAGTGGAATTTTTGTATGTAATTGCAGGATTTTTATTCATCCTGACAATCGTGATCCTGGTCAACTACTTCCGGACGAAAAACACGGTCACCCCGCTGACACAGGAACAGTTCATTGAAGGCTACCGGAAAGCCCAGCTCATTGATGTCCGTGAATCGAAGGATTTCAATGCCGGCCATATTCTCGGGGCACGTAACATTCCGCAGTCACAGCTCCGTCAGCGCTATAAGGAAATCCGGCCGGATAAACCGGTGTACCTGTACGACCAGAATGGCATCAACAGCCCGCGTGTGGCGATGTTCCTGAAGAAAAAAGGCTATCATGACCTGTACCAGCTCAAGGGCGGGTTCAAAACGTGGACCGGGAAAGTCAGATCGAAATGACAGCAGCGGCTGTACAAAAAGCCCCTCTGAAATTAAAAACAGGGAGAGGATAACCAAGCGGTTATCTCTCCCTGTTTTTTGCAGTCTCTTCAAGGAAGTGCTGCGGCCATTTATCGCTGAATGCCTGCATAACGATCCTTCTCAGGACCGGATCACTTTTCGTTCGTGCGTGTACTCCGGATGGCCTTCTACCGGCAGGAATCCGTTTTTGCGATAAAAGGCGTCAGCATTCGCCGAATCAGTCCGTAACACCAGTTTTTGAAAATCCGTTGACCGACTGACGATGGCATCCAGCAGCAGACTGCCGATTCCGTGCCTTCTGGAATCAGCGGAAACATAAAAACGCCGAAGCCGTCCGATGTTTTCATCTTCTGTAAATGGATCCCGGTTCAGGCCGCCGACCGCTACCAGCCTGCCGTTCGCCTCCCATACACCGAGAAGGATTTCTCCTTTTTCACCGAACCGGTTTCGGCCGCTTTCAAAATCGTCGATCAGCCGTCTGACAAATCGATACCCTTCTGTTTCGCTTTCTGCCGCGAGCTTTTCAATTCCGGTGCCTTCAAGCTGGTGGATCCTTCTGATTTCAGTCATATTTCCGGCCCCCTTTTTACTCAGTTTACGCTGACCTCCCTAAAAAAGAAACTTGCCGGAACAAGTTTCTCTCCAAGCTGCAGAAAGACAGGGGAAAGGGAGTTTATTAGATTAGTGGAATTCAGCCCTCAATTAGTGGAACTCAGCCATCAATTAGTGGAACTCAGCCATCAATTAGTGGAACTCAGCCATCAATTAGTGGAACTCACACCAACATTAGTGGAACCCAGCTCCGACCGACGATTCCGCCACACCTCAAAAAAGAGACACGCCTCTCACGGCGTGCCTCTTCCCCTTATTCCGCTTTCTCCTTCTGATACCGCAGTACCGGCTTGCGTGCGGCCTGCGCTTCATCCAGACGGCTGATGACCGTCGTATGCGGCGCTTCCTGCACAGTCTCCGGGCTGTTCTCTGCTTCTTCCGCAATCTGGATCATCGCGTCACAGAATGCGTCGAGCGTCTCTTTCGATTCGGTTTCCGTCGGTTCGATCATCATGCCTTCCTCCACATTGAGCGGGAAGTAGATCGTCGGCGGGTGGTACCCGAAATCCAGAAGCCGTTTCGCCATATCGAGCGTGCGCACGCCGAGCTTTTTCTGACGGCGGCCGCTCAGCACGAATTCGTGTTTGCAGTGGCGGTCATACGGCAGATCGAAGTATGGCGCAAGGCGCCGCATCATGTAATTCGCATTGAGGACCGCATATTCGGACACGGCCTTCAGCCCGTCCGGCCCCATGGAACGGATGTACGTGTAGGCGCGGACGTTGATGCCGAAGTTCCCGTAGTACGGCTTTACGCGGCCGATCGAGTCCGGGCGGTCGTCATCGAATGTGTAGCCGTCTTCGGTCTTGATCAGAACCGGTTTCGGCAAGTACGGAAGCAGGCTCTTCTTCACGCCGACAGGACCGGATCCCGGACCGCCGCCGCCATGCGGGCCTGTGAAGGTCTTGTGCAAGTTCAAGTGCACGACATCAAAGCCCATATCCCCAGGACGCGCCTTGTTCATGACGGCATTCAAATTGGCGCCGTCGTAATACAGTTTGCCGCCCACTTCATGGATGATGGCCGCCATTTCGAGAATATTCTCTTCGAATAAACCAAGCGTATTCGGATTCGTCAGCATCAGCGCCGCCGTATCCGGACCCACGACACGCTTCAGGTCCTCAAGATCCACAAGCCCGTTTTCATCCGATTTCACTGTGACAGTATCGAAACCGGCAACGGTCGCAGACGCGGGGTTCGTACCGTGCGCGGAATCCGGCACGATCACTTTCGTGCGGCCGAAATCGCCGTTTGCTTCGTGGAACGCGCGGATCATCATGAGACCTGTCCATTCTCCGTGCGCGCCGGCAGCCGGCTGAAGCGTCACTTCGTCCATTCCAGTGATTTCCTTCAGATGTTCCTGCAGGTCGTACATGAGTTCCATTGCACCCTGTACCGTCGATTCATCCTGAAGAGGGTGGATATCAGCGAATCCCGGGAACCGCGCGACGGATTCATTGATTTTCGGATTGTACTTCATCGTGCATGATCCGAGCGGATAAAAGCCGGAATCGACACCGTGGTTCCGGTTCGACAGCGCGGTATAATGGCGCATGATATCCAGTTCCGCCACTTCAGGCAGATCCGGGTCTTCAGCGCGGATCAGGTCAGCCGGAAGAACATCTTCCAAGTCGACTTCCGGCACATCGAGTACCGGCAGGCTGTAGCCGATCCGTCCTTCTTTTGACACTTCGAAAATTAGCGGCTGGTTTTCGTCCTTACGCATGAGCAGCCTCCTTCTCCTGAACAAATGCAGCCAATTCCTGCACGAACAGGTCGATTTCTTCTTTTGTCCGCTGTTCTGTCACAGCCACGAGAACATGTCCTTGCAGCCCGTCATATGTGCGGCCAAGATCGTAGCCGCCGATGATGCCCTGTTCAAGAAGACGGACGTTCAACGCTTTCACTGATTTCCCGAGCTTGACGGTCAATTCATTGAAATGCGCGCCGCCGAATTCGACCGAAAGCCCCGCCCCTTCGAGCTGCTGTTTCATATAGCGGGTCTTCGCGATGTTCTGCACCGCCATTTCCCTGACCCCTTTTTTGCCGAGCGCCGTCATCGCGACAGAAGCGGCAAGGGCATTGAGCGCCTGATTGGAACAGATGTTGGACGTCGCCTTGTCCCGGCGGATGTGCTGCTCACGCGCCTGCAGTGTCAGAACGAAGCCGCGCCGGCCTTCTTCATCGACCGTTTCCCCGACAAGACGCCCCGGCACCTTGCGCATCAGCTTTTTAGAGACCGCGAAATAACCGCAGTGCGGGCCGCCGAACGCTTCGGGAATACCGAATGGCTGGGCATCACCGACTGTGATGTCCGCTCCGAAGTTTCCAGGTGCTTCTAGCGCCCCGAGCGCCAGCGGATTCGCTGAGACGACAAACAATGCACCGCTGTCATGAATGACCGGTTCCAATGCTTTCAAATTCTCGACTTGACCGAAGAAATTCGGATACTGGATCATGACGGCTGCCACGTCCCCGTCCAGAAGTTCCTTCAGCGCGCCCGCATCCGTCACGCCGTCTTTCAGCGGCACTTCCTCCACTTCAATCGACTGCCCGAGGGCGTAAGACCGTACAACTTCGCGAGATTCCGGGTGGACAGCCTGGGAGACAAGGATTTTCTTCCGTTTCGTATGGCCGGCCGCGAGCATACCGGCTTCCGCGAGGGCTGTGCCGCCGTCGTACATGGACGAATTCGCAATTTCCATTCCGGTCAGTTCCGCGATCATCGTCTGGAATTCGAATATCGCCTGCAATTCGCCTTGGGAAATTTCCGGCTGGTATGGCGTATAAGCGGTATAAAATTCCGACCGGGAGATTACATGGTCAACGATGACCGGCTTATAGTGGTCATAGACGCCGGCTCCGAGAAATGAGGCGTAATTCCGGTGATCCGCATTTTTCGCAGCCAGCCGGCTCAATTCTTTCAGGAGCGCCGATTCCGATTTCGCCGGTTTGAGATTGTACTCGCCTTTAAAACGCACTTTTTCAGGGATATCCGAAAACAGTTCCTCGATCGAATCCACGCCGATCGTCTTAAGCATCGCTTCTTTATCTTGTGCCGTCATCGGCAAATAGCGGTGTTCCATCCTGTCAATCTCCTTTACGAATTAGTTGGGCGCTTATAAAACGGCGTTTCCACCGTTACAGCGTTCAGCCGGCGGTTCCGGACTTCCACTTCCACTTCAGTGCCGGGTTCTGTATGTTCTATCCCGATCAGCGCGAGTCCGATGTTCTTTTTCAATGTCGGTGACTGGGTCCCTGAAGTGACATGGCCGATCTCCTTGCCGTCCTTGAACACTTTATAACCGGTTCTCGGAATGCCTTTGTCGATCATTTCAATACCGGTCAGCTTCCGTTCCAGGCCGTTTTCCTTTTGAGCAAGCAGTGCTTCTTTCCCAATAAAATCGGCATCCTTTTTCAGCTTGACCGCAAATCCGATACCGGCTTCCAGCGGAGAAATATCCTTTGTGAGTTCCTGGCCGTACAATGCGAGACAAGCTTCAAAACGGAGAGTGTCCCGGGCACCGAGACCGACAGGCACGACTCCGTCATTCCTGCCTTCCTCAAGGATCGCATCCCAAAGCGCCACGATGTCTTCCGGTGACCCGTAAATCTCGAAACCGTCTTCCCCCGTATAACCGGTACGCGAGACGAGGACCCGTCTGCCGTCCACAGGAACTTCTTCACGGAAACGGAAGAACCGGATTTCCGAAAGGTCGGCATCAGTAAGCCGCTGCAGGACCGTTTCAGCAGCCGGTCCCTGGAATGCCAGCTGTCCGTATTCTTCTGAACGGTCCACAACTTCCGCGCCGTCCTGTGCATGCGCTTTCAGCCAATCAAAATCCTTTTCGATATTCGCGGCATTCACGACGAGAAGATACCGGTCATCCGAGCGTCTGTAGACGAGCAGATCGTCGACTGTGCCGCCATCTTCATAGCAAAGCGCCGTATACTGCGCCTGTCCATCCTTCAGTTTCGACACGTCATTTGTCAGCATGCGCTGGAGATAATCCACACTGCCAGGGCCTTCGACTGTGATTTCACCCATGTGGGACACGTCGAACAGGCCGGCCTTTGTCCGGACAGCTTCATGTTCGTCTTTAATACCAGAAAATTGCACAGGCAGCTCCCAGCCGCCGAAGTCGATCGTTTTCCCGCCGTATTTTTTGTAAGATTCGAAAAGCGGCGTGCGTTTCAGTTCACTCATATTGTGCCATTTCCTCCTTTATGCTGTCGGTTCACAAAAAAGGACAGAGTATCCCCGCTGTACGGGAATTCTCTGTCCTGGAGCCTGAAAGTTTACCGTTCGGCTTTCCTCGTTGGCAGCTGCTGCGCAGCATTCTCCAGAGATGCGTCCTGCGCGAGTCTTTTTGCCTGAGAGATTCATAACAGCGCGCTGCTACTTGCTCCTTCGGCGACGCCGGATGGCGTTCTCTCCTCACACATTCATCCGCCCATTCATTGAAATGGTCCTGACCGTTATGGAAATACTCAATTCTTTGACTATATCCTAACATTCAGTACAGATACGCGCAATCTTTTTTGATGCCGGGCAATAAGCCGAACAATACTTTAGTTCTTCTATTTTTTATTCGCCTTTCAGACGTTCCACTTGAAACGCGACAAACTCGGTAATCTGGCGGAGGGACCGGTGTTCGGTCCGAACGCCGATATGGGCGGCCCGCTTATACAAGGGATACCTCTTGTTGAAGAGCGCTTCGATTTCTTCCCTCGTTGACCGCTGGACGATCGGCCGGTTCGGGTCCCGGTGGATCCGCCGCCAAATATCCCGGAAAGGGGCATCCAGGAACAGAACGAGTCCGGTCTCCCGCATGATTCTCCGGTTGCATTCGTTGATCGCCGTGCCGCCGCCGGTCGAAATGATGCAGTCGGTGCTCTTGAATTCCTTCAAAAATTTAGCTTCCAGTCTGCGGAAATGTTCTTCTCCGTATTTTTCGAAGATTTCCGGGATGGTCATGCCTTCCCTCCGAACAATTTCTTTGTCCATGTCATAAAAAGGAAGCTTTAAAAGGAAGCTCAGCCTCCTCCCGACCGCGCTTTTTCCGCTCCCCATAAATCCGATTAAGTAAATGCGTCTCATCCGACCACCCGCTGCTCTCTTGTTCCTGTGTGACTGTATTAATTTCTGCTTGTTCCAGTAACAGTATCGTAGCACGACGGTACGCATTTTCCAAACTATCATTTGTCCTGTACTGTACGGCTGCCATCGCTGAACTGTGTACAATCAGAGCTGCCGCTGCCAGAAAAAAGACAAGTACTGCCGGATAAACCGCCCCTTTTTCATTGAGAAACCGGCGGAACCGCATAGGTTTCCTCCTTTTGGATACCACTCGTGAATTCGGCGGCAATGGTGATTTTATTCCCTGACAAAGCGAAATTGACCGTCTTCAGGCCGGTGAGCATAATTTCATGGCCTTGGCCCGCCCGCTGTTTCCGGATGACCGGCGAGTAAAGTTCGACGGATAAATCGCCTTTGCTGTCCGTCATGCGGATCCCGCGGCCGTTATTGATCACGGAGACGCCTCCTGAATTTTGAAGATAGCTGCGTAGCTCGTATGTGAATAGCTCCCACTCGGCGTGTTTCGGATTTACGTCTTCCACGAATTCTGAACCGGACCGGAAAAACAGAGCGAACAGAGGGGCGATGGCCAGAAAGATCAGCAATCCGAACAGGGCGCTGATGTATGTCATGCCCCGTTCCTCTCCGAGGATTCCGATTCTCAACTTTCGCATACGGCAACCTGCTTTCCGCTGTAGGACTGATATTCCACGCAGAGCGAGCCGTCGTATTTCCAGCGGTAGGTAACGCCCCCCGACATGCGTTCTCCCCAGGTAACGCCGAAGCGGAGCATCGATGCAGCTTCGTACAGCGTCTCAGCCGCTTCCAGGCGCTCTTTCTTCATTTCGACCGATGATTGGATTTGCTGGTGAAGCGGCAGCAGCGATCCGGACAGCAGCATCACCATGGCGATTGCCGCTATGGATTCCGTGTATGAAAACCCCTGTTCATTCAGAAAGCACCACCCTCCCTTTCCCTAAATGGACGGTCAGGACACGGACACCGCCAGACGAAGAAAAGCGGATCGTACCTGCCGCTTCCACGTTCCCCTGCGGGCTGAAGCGAATGTTTTTCAAATAGCTCGTTTTATCCATCCTGACAGTTGCGGGCATCTGACGGGTGACCAGGACGGTGCTGTAATTTTTCGAAACCGTGTAGGAACCGCCGTCGGTTCCGAAATGAAGCTCGGTCCATTCGCCGTTCCTGTAGCTTTCACCTTGCATGGATAGGATATCGCCGATCAGGAGGTCGAAAAACCGGGTTTCCTCCTGCTTGGCCGCCTGTCCGGCATAAACAGGCACACCAAACGACACAGCCATCAGGATTGTCAGCACGAGCAGGGTCTCGAGCAGCGTAAATCCCCTATTGCACCGCTGGTGCTGCAACAGAACTCACCGTACCGTCGGCCGCGATGGCAATAGCATCCCCGTTCGGGCAGCTTGTTTCGGCGGATTTCAAGTATCCTTCCGTCACCAGGTCGGTGACCGCCGGGATTCTCTTTTCTTCCATACGGAATGCCTCGACCTGTCCTTGCACCATCTGCACGAAAGCACGGCAGCCCTTCTCATCGACCGAAGCGGTCTGCTTTGTGACATTCGGTATCGCGACAGCCAGAAGGACGGAAATGATCAGCAGGACGATCAGCATTTCAATCAGTGTAAATCCCTTTTCGTTTTTTATGGACTTCAAGACAATTCCTCCTCAAATAGTATGGACCAAGTTGTACATCGGAAGCAGGATCGCCATATACGCGCCGATGATACAGGCGGCGATCATCAGGAAAAACAGCGGCTGAATGAATTTCAACAATGTATGGAGCAAATTCTCGATCCGGACGGAAAGCACTTCGCTATAGAGAATCAGTTCCTTGCCGAGGTGCCCGGCAGCTTCCCCATGGGCGGCGAACAGGCTGAAGTCCCCGGTGAACAGCTTCTCCCGGCTCACTGCATCCGACAGCTGGCTGCCCGTCATTATATGGAGCCGGACTTCTTCCGCCAGGCAGCCGACCCACCTGTCATGCTCCTGTGCGGCCAAGTAACGGAGCGCTTCCTGCATCGATATACCGCTGTGGAGAAGCGATCCGAGCTCCCTTGCAAACAGATACGTCCAATACAGCCGGAAGAACCTTCCTGCACCCGGGAGGCGGGCTACTGCAGCTGCCTGCTGTCCGGCTGACCGATTCTTGATTCTGAGTAAAAATACGATGACCGCCGCCGCAGCAGCCAGAAATAGCGCGGCGAATAAGTCAGGCAGCCGCAACAGGAGGCCGGCTGACTGATTTCCCTGTTCTTCCCCGACCGCCGCTGCGAGCTGCTGGAGTTCCGGAATGTAGTGGGTGCGGAACATGGAAAACAGCACGAGCGTGAATGCGAGAAGGGAAAGCGGATACAGGAGAACACCGGTCAGTTTCCGGCGGACGGCTTCCGTCTTCTCGAAATCCGCTGCGATGGTACCGAGTGATTGAGCCAGTTTCCCGTGACGTTCAGCGATCTCGGCCGAAAACAGCACGCTTTTCCGGAAGCCGAGCAGCCGGAGAATATCGGCAGCACTGCCGCCGCCGCTCAGAATCACATGGACGCCAGCGGAAGCCGCCGCCTGATCGGCTGCATGGATCGGCAACAGAAGGGAAAGTGCTTCGGGAAACAAGTACCCCTCATTCATCAATTTCGATAACCGGGTCAGGAAAGCCGACCGGTGACGGAGCCTGCAGCTGTCACGGTCGGATAGCCGGAGCGATAGCACCGATGATCACCCCTTCCCTTTTTTGCCCCTCGAGGGTCTCGTTTTCCGGCAGCCGATATGAGCCCCCTTTCCTGACAGTTTCAATAGCCGTCTCCAGCATGCCGTCGGTCAGGAGTTCGAATAATGCGGCATGCCGGACAGCGCTGCCTCCGCCGAAAAATGCAGGAACCAGTTCCTGGGCGGAAACCGCCACTAGCGTCTGTGCCATATCTTCAAACGGAATGCCTAAATCATGGAGCCGATGGAGGCTGCCGGCCGCGTTTTTCGCATGGATGGTCGAAAAGACGAGATGACCCGTAAGGGCAGCCCTGACTGCAATTTCTGCAGCTTCCGCGTCCCGGATCTCGCCGATCATGATGATGTCCGGATCATGGCGGAGAATCGCCTTCAGACCCGTGGCATAACTTAAACCCGCTTTTTCATTCACTTGGATCTGAAGCATCGTCTCGTTTTTCCGCTCCACCGGATCTTCGAGGGTGATGATGTTCCTGTTCAGCTGTGAGTTGCAGTAATTCAGCAATGAATAAAGAGTGGTGGATTTACCGCATCCAGTCGGTCCTGTCAGCAGGAACAGCCCTTGCCGGGCGGCCGCAAGCTTCTTGAGCCGGCGCGCCGAATCCCGGAATACGGCCAGTTCCTCGATCGGCAAAGCCGTCCGGTCGGAAACGATCCGAATGACAATCGCTTCCCGGGAAAGGATGGAGGGCAGGGTGGATATGCGAAAAAAACACGACAGCCCGCCGACGGTTTCCTGAAAGGAACCGGTCTGCGGTTTCCGTTTTTCGCTCATGTCTAAAAGGGAAAGGTATTTGAAGTAAGCGATCATCCGATCGCCGAGATCAAGGGGGAGGGATAAAACTGTCTGCATTTCGTGCAGCAGCCGGAACTGGACGGTATACTGGCCGATTTCCGGCTTCATGTGAATATCTGTCGCTTCTCTGTCGACCGCCATTTTCAGGAGACCGGCACAGCGCTTTTCGATGATCGCCTGCATACGCACCTCCGGAGGTAGGATGCAAAGACCGCCACTTTGCTCCTCATCAGTATAATTCTGAATACGCTGCTTGGGAATACTTATCGCGAAACCCGCAAATTGAGGGGTGCCGATGCCCCAAAACCTTACTTTTGGTCCGGCGGCATCCCCGATTCACCGGTTTTTCCGCTGAAAACCCCACTTTTTCCCGGTCATTTCCACCGCTTTGTCACAAAAGAAACCGAACTTTTATTTACACTCTTGTTGTCTTTCTTATATAATGGGAATGAGATAATTGTGCTTGTCGTAAAGGAGGGACACCCTATGGATAATATGTTCAAACTAATGGGCTTCTGGACTGGGATCTTCGCTGTCATGTTTTATTTAGGTGATATGCCGGAAGCTTCACTGCTCATGCTCGGAAACACCGGCTTCTTCATTCTTTTCGGGTTCTTGAACCTTTCAGAGCGCATGTATATGTATGTATTCGGAGCTTACCTGACTGTATTCTTTGTTGGATTCACTTATTACTCGACGTTCATCCACATTCCTGGCGGAGGACATTGATCGCGGATCCGGCCGTCAGCCGACAGACTGGGCTGGCGGAATCAGCCTGAATAACACCGAATCAAAAAAGCGGCCGCTGTCGGCCGCTTTTTTGATTTCGCTATACCCTCTTTACTTCTGCCGACTGCCGAATCTGCAAGGTCCGCTTACAGAAACGGATTAGTGCGGCTTTCCGCTCCGGCTGTCGTGACCGGTCCATGGCCGGGATAGAGCGGCATATCCGCCGGCAGTGTGAGCAGCGAGTCACGGATGGACGCAAGCAATGTCCCATGGGAGCCACCCGCCAAATCCGTCCTGCCGATGCTTCCGCGGAACAGCGTGTCCCCGACCACAGCCAGTGCCTCTTCACGGAATACATAAGTGATGCTTCCCGGCGAATGACCGGGTGTATGGAACAGGTCGATCCGGAAAGGGCCGAGCTCCAAGTTCCGTTCGCTGCCGCTGATCAGGAAATCGGCCCCATTCACTTTCAGATCAGGCAGCATCGGGTACTTCCCTGAACCATTCAAGTTCGGTTTCCCGAGCCAGTCCTTTTCGTGTTCGCTCAAGTAAACAGGAACCCCGAACCGTCCCCTGACAGCATCGACTGCACCGATATGATCGAAATGCGCATGCGTCAGAAGGACCGCAAGCGGCACCCGCTTGTTTTCTTCGATCCGGGCGATGATTTTTTCCGCTTCCGCTCCCGGATCGATGATCACACAGCTGCCGTCATGATGGGTCAAGATATAGCAGTTCGTCTGGACGGGGCCGAGCTCGAGTGTTTCGATTGTCTGCAAAATGATCACCTCGGGTCAATTGTAGCACAGCACTGTTCAAGAGAATGACAATAATGCCACTCGACAAAAATCACGGCTTTCTTTACAATAGAAGAGAATGGAACTGCACGAAGCGTACTTGTCGAAGGGAGTGTCATACTTGAATTTACTGATGGTCATTTTCGGACTGGTTGCCATCTTTGCAGCAGTCGGGGTTGTTCAGACGCTAAAGCATAAGCAATTTTTAGGATTCATTTTCAACTTGCTGACGTTTTTGGTCTTCGGTGGTTTTACAGCCGCTACAATCATTTTCCAAGGCTATCCGCCAAGCCTCCACTGATCTACAGGAGCCGGTGCTTTCCGAAGCGCCGGCTTTTTTATGTGCAAAACAAAAAATCCGTCCTTAAAGGCGCTTTCGCACCCTATAAGGACGGATCCAATTCAACTTGCTTATTTTATTCGACCGGCTCAGTCAGCTGGCCCGTCTGTTCATCGTAGAATCGGAGCAGGTCTCCGTTGATGATCGCATCGGAGTAACCCAGTTCTTTGTAAGCCTGATCGATATACGGTTTGCAGCGTTCGCTTTCGGTTTCTTCACCGGTTTCCGCATCATAGCACGTGCTGCCGGCATAGACGACCTCTTCCGTCACAAATCGGCCATCCCGGAAAATGACGAATTCCTCGTGCTCTTCCGAGAACAGATCACCGCCGAACTGAAGATCTTTTTCCGTATCCACGCCAAGAAGGTTCAGGATGGTCGGACGCAGATCGATCTGTCCGCCGATTTCCTCATCGACATGCCCTTCACCGTATCCCGGGATGTGCACGAAGAGCGGCACCTTCTGAAGATTCGCCGATACATAAGGCGTCACTTCTTCACCGAGATATTGGGACATCGCAGCGTTATGGTTTTCTGAAATACCGTAATGGTCCCCGTACATGACGATGATGGAGTCCTCGTACAGCCCCTGCTCTTTCAATTCCTCGAACATGACGCGGATGGACTCATCCAGATAACGTGCTGTCTGGAAGTAGCGGTTCAGGGTCTGGGAGCCCGAATCGTATTCCGATATGAACTTATCCTGTTCATCCAAGTGGAACGGGAAATGGTTGGTGAGCGTCAGCAGGCGTGTGTAGAACGGTTCCGGCATTTCCGTCATCTGTCCGACGGACTGTTCGAAGAACGGGATGTCCTTCATCCCCCAGTTCACCGCTTGGCCTTCCCCGATTTCATAGCTTTCCACGTCATAGAATTTTTCGATGCCCAGCGACTTATACATGATATCGCGGTTCCAGAAGCTCTTGGAGTTGGCATGCTGTACAGCTGTGAAATAGCCGTTCTCCCCCAGCTTTTCCGCCATCGAGTTGTACTGGTTTCCGCTGTGTGTGAAAAACACTGCGCCTCCGCCGAGCGGGTAAAGGGAGTTCTCTGTCAGGAATTCCGCATCCGATGTTTTCCCGAGCCCTGTCTGATGATAGAAATTCGGGAAGTAGATGGTATCCTTATCCTTTGTCAGGCTGTTAAGGAACGGTGTCACCGTCTGGCCGTTCATTTCATTATTGATTACGAACGATTGAAGGGATTCCAGCGAAACGACAATCAGGTTGCGGCCTTCCGCGATCCCCGCCATCTCAGCCGATGGTTCGGGTTCCGTGGAACGGGCGTAGCTGCTCGCTTCCACCAGTTCGGAACCGTTGGCCAACGCCCGCTGCGCCTGGGATTTCGACTGGATATACACATCATATAGATGGTAATTGTACGTTCCGATATTTTTGACGAGCATTTCCCGGTCAAAACTCCGCGTCAGCAGCTGCGGACGTTCCGTTTCAGCAAGTCCCAAGTTCAAAAACAGCACAGCCGCCGTCATTACATAATAAACCCGGCGATACAGCCGGCGCGTCTCCCCTTCTGCAGGACGGACGTTCAAGTAACGGACAGCGAGCACAATGAGAATGACATCTATAAAATAGAAAACATCAGTAAAAAAGATACTTTCTGTCACACTCGTGCCCAAATCGCCGAAATTGCTCGTCTGGAATAGGACCGGCAAGGTGACGAAGTCACTAAAAAAGCGGTAAAACGCGACATTGCCGTACAAAATCAATGCGAGGACCGTACTTACCGCAATGAGGTAGCGGTTGCGTCCCCGTTCGCTTTTAAAGAACAGCGACAGCCCGTAGACCGCCAGCAGGAAGCTGAGCGGATTGATAAACAGGATCAGTTCCTGCATGATATTCTCGATTTTCATGTTGAAGCTTGTTTTGTAAGCTGCATACGTCTTCAGCCAGGTGGCAATGATCGCGACCGCCAGGATCGTGTGCCTTGGCCAAGTTTTTGTTTTCATTTTCGCACATCCTCCGATTACTTAAAAAAAGCGTTTTTAGCATCTTGGCTATAATTTGGACGGATGGGACAGACAAAAGTTTCCGCGAATCAAAAATGCTCTCTCACATTCTGTTCCGTTCGCTCCTGAGTATGAGGAGCGCTGCACTGAATTCTTCAGGGGAAATCAGGCCGGACTTATACAAGTCGCGCAATTCATCTTCCAAAAGATCAATATCTGCAAGTTTTTTGCCAGTATATACGAAAACCCCATACCTTTTCAACAATTGCATCACGTCATATAAGGTTTTCAGCGGAATTCCTCCGTTCTGATCATCCGGCTTTCTGTGATAATCGAACCAACCGGAACATCGTGCGGTTCGTTTGGCATATTTTCCACTATTTGGCGTTCAAATGCAAGCGAATAAGTGCTCCCCGTGAATCCTTCCAAAAAACGGTCATAATAGCCGCCGCCGAAACCGATCCTGAAACCCGCTTCAGAAAACGCGACGCCTGGCACGATCATCAGCTCGATCTCCTCCCGGTCAGCGGGCTCACACAGTTCCGGAACAGGTTCTTTCAATTCCATGTACACAGTCTCAAGCTGGCCGAAATGGCGGATGATATAGAAATCCATCTCTCTCGTGTCGGGCAGACATTTGGGGACTGCCACGCGTTTTCCGAGCCGCCATGCCGCTTCAATAAGCTCCAGCGTATCGATTTCAGGAAAAGCCGAAACCGTGACGGCAAGCAGATCCGAACTTTTGAAGACCGGGTCAGCCAGCAGACGGTCTCTGATTTTCCTCGTTTTAAGGAGCCGCTCCTCAAGTTCCATTTCCTTCAGCGCGCTGAGCATCCGCTTCCGGATCTCTTTTTTCTCCATATCATTTTCCCCCTTCCGGAAAGAAAAAAACCAAAACCTGAATCGGTTTTGGTCAAACAATTACTTCGTTTCGCGGTGAACAGTCATTTTCTGTTCACGTGAGCAATACTTGTTCAATTCAAGGCGCTCAGGATTGTTACGCTTGTTTTTTACAGTGCTGTAATTGCGCTCTCCGCATTCGGTGCACGCAAGTGTAATGTTGACACGCATCTGTATCCCTCCCCAACTATATAGGATCAAGCAAATATAAGCGGTATTTATACGACTTTCCTATTATAGCATAACAAAATGAAAAATCCACTAAGAAATATCGCTTTCGCCGCAGTTTTTCCGCTTTTAAATTCAGCTGAACGATCTTCCCGGCCGCACTGCCGGAAATCCCCGCACCCACCTTCATTCGGCTGCTTCTTCCGGCCGGTAAGGCGGCTTGATCGTCAAGTCATCACCGCCGTCCCGTTCCGCTTTCAGCTTGAAATACGTATCCGCCGCGGCCCGTGCAATTTGGCTGTTCGCCCCGATTACGTATTCTAAATCCGTCGTAATATAAGGAATGACCACTGCGTATGCGATTTCGGGATTCTCATATGGTGCAAATCCGACATGTGTCAATGTCAGGGATTCCTCTTGATAAAAAGGGCTTTCCGGATCGTCATAGTAGATGACTTGCGCTGTTCCGGTCTTTCCGGCAGCCGTATAAGGCGCATCCGCAAAGTAGCGGGCAGCGGTGCCTTGCGGCGACGTGTAGGCCATCCGCATCCCTTCCTTGACCTGCTGGATCTCTTCCTGCGTATTATCGATGCGGTTGAGCACTTCCGGCTGGATCACAGTTTCAATTGGCCCGAGCGTTTCGCCGTCCAGTGAGGGACTTCTGATTTCCTTCACGATGTGCGGCTCCATCCGGTAGCCGCCATTGGCGATCGTCGAAATGTATTGCGCCAGCTGAAGAGGCGTGTACGTATCGAGCTGGCCGATCGCCTGGTACATGATACTGCCGCCCTGCGGATCCGCACTTGCCAAACCATCCGCTTCCCCCGGGAGATCGATTCCTGTTTCGACACCGAGGCCGAACTGGGCGAACGAATTCCTGATCTTCCGGAAATCTTCAGGCTCAATGCGGATTCCGGAATTGTAGACGTACTCTTCCCCGGCGAGCCGGAGCGCGATCTTCGACATATAGACGTTCGAGGACCGGGCAATGGCTTCTTTATCGGTCAGGGGAATGCGGGTGCCCATTTCCTTATTGAAAACGGAGTTCATGACCGGCGTACTCTTCAGTTTCATCGGCTCATCGATGATCACTTCACCGACATCCACAACATCATGGGCATAGCCCGTCAGCAGGGTCGCGCCTTTAACGGCCGATCCCATTTCATACGCAGCCGTGAACGTCCCGAATGCATGGTCATAGACAACCGGCTGGCCGTTGTCACCTTCACCGACACGCTTGCCCACCAAGGACAGCACCTCACCCGTCTTCGGATCCATCATCACGAGGTAGGCGTCTTTCAGCAGTTCCGAATGGGGGCCTTTTTTCAGTTCGATCAGTTTGTCCGTTACGATGGTCTCCAGCTTCTTCTGCAGTTCGCTGTCCAGGCTCAGAACCAGATCCTGTCCGGCTTTCCCTTCTTTTACGGTGATGGTATCGGAAATGCGTCCTTTCGAATCTGTCACTTTTTTCACCACAGTTTTTTGCCCCTGAAGCACACTTTCGTACTGTTCTTCAAGGAAGCTTGTGCCGACCCGGTCATTTCGTGAATAACCGCGCGCAAGGAAATAATCGAGTTTGTTCGCCGGAATCCCTTCTGCCGGAGTGGTCGTGCTGCCGAGGATGGTCAGGTCGGTCATTTTTTTCCGGCGCCAGTCGGTGACCGTGTTGACTCCCGGCAGTTCCGAGAGGCGTTCGGACACGCGGGCGAATTCTTCCTCCGTCAGTCCGTCGCTTTTGATGATTTGCGGAGAAAGCGCGTATCCCGAAGTCATTTCCCGATAAATCGCCAAGACTTCCAGCTGATCTTGAGTCAGCTGCGCGAGGACTTCGTCGGTGAGCTGCTCACGGACCAGACTGTCCAGCTGCTGCTGTTTTTCCTGCTGTGTCCCTCCGCCTTCCAAAATGGCCGTCCGCTGTTCTTCTGTCACAAGTCCTGCGGCTTTTTCCGGATACAATAAAATATAAAAATCCTGTTTATCACGTTTTGTCACACGATCAGCGGGCTGGTCGATAAGCGCCGCCAGTCTGCTGGCCGTTTCCAGCATTTCCTCCCGGTCCGCTGAACGCATCGCGGTATAGGTGATGGCGTTGACCGGGTCGTTGTCCACTAACAGACGCCCTTCGCTGTCGAACATGCGCCCTCGCGGCACGCTCGTGTTGACCGGCACTTCCTCCCGCCGCTCGATCGCCCGGACAAAATCTTCCCCTTTGACGATCTGCAGATAGCCGAGGCGGAAAATGAGCAGCGAAAAAAGGATGAATATGACGAAAAACAGAATGCTCAGCCGGAATGAGGAATTGCTCTTCATCTTCAAATCCGTCTGGGAAGCTCTCCTGCTTTTAGTTGGTTTCATAATTTCAGGATGTCCCCTCTCTACCTTATCTGCCGTGTTAGTATATCATCCGGCGCAAAAAAATACACACACTTTTTCAGACGAAAAAGTGTGTGCAGAAGTTCATTCTGTCAGGTTATTTTGCGTCGCTGTAGCGTTTCGCCACTTCATCCCAATTGACGACGTTCCAGAATGCGCTGATGTAATCAGGGCGCTTGTTCTGGTATTTCAGGTAATACGCGTGCTCCCAGACATCCAGGCCGAGGATCGGTGTTTTGCCGTCCGTCAGCGGGGAATCCTGGTTCAGCGTGCTTGTCACTTCCAGTTCGCCATTGTTGACGACGAGCCAAGCCCAGCCGGAACCGAAACGGGTTGCACCGGCATTCGCGAATTCTTCCTTGAATTTATCGAAGCTTCCGAACTTCTTGTCGATCGCATCGGCAAGCTCACCCGAAGGATTGCCGCCGCCGTCCGGAGAAAGGACTTCCCAGAACAGGGAATGGTTGGCGTGTCCGCCGCCATTGTTACGCACAGCAGTACGCTTGTCTTCCGGCACATCATTTAGGTTGCGGATAACTTCTTCGATCGGTTTCGAAGCGAGGTCAGTGCCTTCCAGCGCGGCGTTTGTCTTATCGACATAAGCCTGGTGGTGCTTCGTGTGATGGATGTTCATCGTTTCTTTGTCGATGTGCGGTTCGAGCGCATCGTACGCATAAGGAAGTTTTGGTAATTCGTAAGCCATGAATGAATTCCTCCTTGAATCAATTTTTCTACTATTCCAGCGTATCAAACTTGCATATCCCCATCAAATGAAACGCACGCAGCGAGGCGCGGTCCTGAAAGTTACATCAAACTGCTACGAAGAAAATCACAATCATGACAATTTGAATAACCCCTTTCGCGGCGACAGAAGTGAGGAACCCGACGACAGAGCCGACCCCCGCCTTCACGGATTGCTTGAATCCGGTTTTATTGAATAAAAGCTCCGCGCCGATCGCACCGATGAATGGGCCGATCAGGATGCCGATGACCGGAATGATGAATGGACCGATCAGCAGCCCGATCGTACTTCCCCACAGGCCCGCTTTCGATCCGCCGAACCGCTTGACGCTGAACGCATTGGCCATCAGGTCCGCACTGAACAGCAAAATGACAAACAGCGCTTCAATCGCCCAAAACCACCAGGAAAGTTCCGCGAATCCGAAAAACAGGCCGTACGCGACAAAACCGCCTGCCAAAAACAGAACACCCGGAATGATCGGATAAACGAGACCGATGAAACTGATTAAAAACAACACCCAAATGACTAGCCATCCTGCGATTTCCATAATTTCCTCCTTCATCAATCTTTTATTAAATTAACATTTTTCTTTTAAGCAACGCTGAGAAACACCACTCTAATTTAATCGAATGAAGAGAGACAGCGGCAGAGTTTCAGAAGAAGGAGCGCAGGCGGCGACTCCAGAGGGATCAGCGAATGAATGGGCAAGAGGATCTTGACCATTCATTTGCGACGAGCACGCGGAGCGGCGCAGGAGCACAAGGTTTTTCTTTGCCAAGTGAGACCCCGCTAGGCGAAGCCGAGGAGGCTCACGGACCGCCCCTGGCAGCCAGCACCGCGACGTCCTGTCGCGCTGGCTGCATTCCTCACATCATGTGGGTAAGAAAACGTCCGCCTGAAGTGATTTCTTCGGGTTAGGAGCAAATTCTGGTGTTGCCTCCTTCATTCATAAAAAAATCCCTTTCCACCATCTTGCCCGACTTTGAGCCGAAAAGCAAAATGATGAAAAGGGAAATGGATCACGCCCGGTTTCCGAGGACCGCTTCCGCGATGTTCACGGCGTGGTCACCGATCCGTTCGAGGTTGGAGATGATGTCGACGAACACGATGCCCGCCTGACCGGTGCACTGGCCTTCATTGAGGCGCTGGATGTGCTTTTTGCGGAACTTCCGCTCCATCCGGTCGATCAGGTCTTCCTGTTCCGCGACTTCACGCGCGATGTCGTGGCTTGTCGTATTCAGGGAATCGAGCGCTTTCCGGACCGTCCCGATGGTGAGCTGGAACATTTCGTCCAAATCTTCCATCGCGTCCGGCGTCAAGTTTACGCGGTTATTCTCCTGGTAATCGACCAGTTCGATGATGTTCTCGAAGTGGTCGCCGATCCGTTCGATATCCCGGACCGTCTCCATCAGCATCGTATGGCGTGTAGAGTCCGCGTTGGAAATCGATTCCGCGGAAATCATGACGAGATAATCCGTGATCTTATTGTCAAGGTTGTTGATTGCATCTTCGAGCTGGTAACCCATCTCCGCATGTTTCTTGTTTTTCGATTTCAAGTACTCGTATGTCTCTTCAAGTCCCTTTACCGAAAAATCACCCATGCGGAGCACTTCTTCTTTCGCCTGTCCGAGCGCGATGGTCGGCGACTGTTCGATGAAATGCGGGTCGAGGTGCTTCGCTTTGAATTCGATAGTGACATCTTCCCCCGGAATGACTTTCGTCACCAGGTAAGCCCACAGTCCGATGAGCGGGAACTGGATGATCGTGTTGGCCACGTTGAAGGATCCGTGCGCAAATGCAATCTGCATTTTCTCATCCAGATTCAGTACGACCGCGAGCCATTCGACGTACGCAGTGAACGGGATGAGCAGGATCAGAAAGATGACCGAGCCGATCACGTTGAACAGGACGTGGACGGCAGCTGCGCGTTTCGCGGCGACCGATGCGCCGAGAGCTGCGAGGACAGCCGTGATGGTCGTCCCGATGTTATCACCGAACAGAACCGGCAGAGCGGCGCCGAGCGTCATGAGCCCCTCATCGTAAAGTCCCTGCAGGATTGCGACCGTCGCACTGGAACTTTGTACAATGACGGTGAAAATAGTTCCCGCGAGGACGCCGAGGACCGGAATATCCGCCATCGTCAATGTCAGATCGACGAAAGCTTCCAGTTCCCGGAGCGGTTTCAGCCCGCTGCTCATCAGCTCGAGTCCGAGGAACAGTCCGCCGAAGCCGAAAATGACTTCCCCCATGTTCTGGATGGCATTTTTTCTAAAGAAGAAAATCAGGAACGCCCCGACTGCAAGAATCGGAAGGGCATATTCCCCAAGGTCGATCCCGACAATAAACGCCGTGACGGTCGTCCCGACGTTGGCTCCCATGATGACGCCGATCGCCTGACGGAGCGTCATAAAACCGGCGCTGACCAGACCGACCACGATGACGGTGGTCCCGGAACTCGACTGGATCAGGATCGTGACGATGATCCCGACGAGGACACCCATGAAGGGGTTCGTCGTAAACCGGTCGAGTATGCTGCGCAGCCTGTCCCCTGCCGCCTTCTGGAGAGCATCCCCCATAAATTTGATGGAAAACAGGAAAATCCCTAATCCGCCAATGAATCCGAACAGGACTTCTTGCCAATTCACTTCCACGATGCAAATTCAACTCCTAATTGGTTCAGTATCATTTTCACACTTCGTCTATTATGAAGAATTCGCGTTGTTATTGTAAATACCTTTATTTAAAATTTACAATCTCTTAACAATCGGTTTTCTTTCATTGATTATAATCGCAGTGCTACTATGGAAGCAGAGAAAGGAACGATCCCTATGACCATGTATCAGTTATTCAAAGCCGCACTGAAGGAACCGAAAAAACAGGCGGCCGCCCGCGTCCTGCCGATCGGGAAGGTGCTGAAGTTCGTCTTCCTGTTCATCGCCATACTGACCGCCGCCGCTTTTATCGGACTGGTCGGCGGTCTGTCCCGTGCGGGGTCAGGAATGGAAGGGTATGCCGAATTCACCAGCGGTATCGGGTGGCTCCTTTATCCTTTCGCACTGTTCATGCTGTTTGTGACGACGACTGTCTACCACTTCGCCAAAATCAGCATTTTCGCGCTGTTCGGCCTCGGCTTTTTGAAAGCAAGGAGGAGAAAAGGGGAATACCGGCATGTGTGGCGGACCGCATCGCTCGCTGTGACCGGCCCTACTTTGCTGTCCGTCCTGCTCGATCTGGCCGGATTCGGGTTTTGGGCGTCGGCTGCCATGGTTTTGCTCACCTTATGGCTTTTATGGCAAGATGCGTCTTTTTATCCGAAAATGCCGCCTGGCCCCCCTGCTTCATCCCCTGTGCGGTGAACCGTTTCCTTGTATTTTTGAATGATTGACTGATAAAATGAAGTCTAGCATCGGTTTTATTGATGAAAAGGAGAGAGTTGTTCATGAGTGGAATTATTCACCGTTCAAATACGCGTCCTGTAAAAGTCGGAGATCTGACGATCGGAGGAAGCGACGAACTCGTCATCCAAAGCATGACGACGACGAAAACGCATGACGTGGAAGCGACCGTCGCGGAGATCAAGCGGCTGGAGGAAGCGGGCTGCCAGGTCGTCCGCGTGGCATGTCCGGATGAACGCGCTGCCGACGCGATCGGCGAGATCAAAAAGCGCATCAATATTCCGCTTGTCGTCGATATCCATTTCGATTATAAGCTTGCCTTGAAAGCGATCGAGAACGGCGCGGATAAGATCCGGATCAATCCGGGGAATATCGGCCGCCGCGAGAAAGTGGAAGCGGTCGTCAATGCGGCGAAAGCGAAAGGCATTCCGATCCGCATCGGCGTCAACGCCGGCTCACTCGAACGCCATATCCTCAAAAAGTATGGCTATCCGACGGCTGATGGAATGGTCGAGAGTGCACTCCACCACATTAAAATCCTGGAAGACCTCGATTTTCACGATATTATCGTATCCATGAAAGCATCCGACGTGAAACTCGCGATTGAAGCCTATACAAAAGCCGCGCAGGCTTTCGACTATCCGCTCCATCTCGGGATCACGGAATCAGGCACGCTGTTCTCCGGAACCGTCAAAAGCTCTGCGGGGCTTGGGGCTCTCCTGAGTATGGGCATCGGCAACACGATGCGGATTTCGCTCAGCGCCGATCCGGTCGAGGAAGTGAAGGTGGCGCGTGAACTGCTGAAAGTATTCGGCCTTTCATCCAATGCCGCCACACTGATCTCCTGCCCGACATGCGGACGAATCGAAATCGACCTCATCAAAATCGCGAACGAAGTGGAAGAATACATTTCGACCATCAAGGCGCCGCTTAAAGTCGCGGTACTCGGCTGTGCGGTCAACGGACCCGGCGAAGCGCGGGAAGCGGACATCGGCATTGCCGGTGCACGCGGTGAAGGCCTCCTCTTCATGAAAGGGAAAACCGTCCGGAAAGTCCCTGAAGAAACGATGGTCGAAGAACTGAAAGTTGAAATCGACAAGCTTGCGAAGGAATACTTCGAGCAGCAGGAGCTTGAGAAGCAGGAAGCTGACAAACAAAATGTCTGATTGGTTGTGATCGCGATGAAATACCGCTTCGGTATCGATATTGACGGGACGGTGACGTGCCCGACTTCCCTCATTCCTCATATCAATGAGCAGTTCGGCACCGCACTGACGCTCGATGATATTAAGGAATATGATCTGACAGCCGCCCTTCCCCATCTCCAGCCAGGCGAGTTTTACCGATGGTACCATACGGCGGAGGCGAAGATCTACGCCTCTTCCCCGGTTTCCGACTACGCCAAGCAAGTGCTGGACAAGTGGAAGGACCGGTATGAACTTTACTACATCTCGGCCCGTGCCGACGACGTCATGGACGTGACCTCCGGCTGGTTCGCCGAGCAGGCCATCCATTATGATCATATCGAACTGATCGGCACCCACCATAAAATCGAGGCGGCGCGCCGCCATAACGTGGATTTGTTTTTTGAGGACAAGCACGACAACGCTGTCGGCATCCACGAAGAACTCGGCATCCCGGTGCTGCTGTTCGATACGCCTTATAACCGGGAATCCATTCCGGATGGCGTCATCCGGGTGAAGAACTGGCTGGAAGCGGAAGACTGGGTCAAAAATGAATTTGCCACACAAAAAGCGTGAACGGCCGGAGCCGTCCACGCTTTTTCTTTGTTTTTATTGGCATTCCGGACAGGTGCCGTATATTTCGAATTTGTGGCTTTCCACTTTATACGCCGGAAGCGACTCTGTCAGCATTTCCATCGGGCAAAGCAAAATTTCCTTCGCTTTGCCGCAGTCCGTGCAGATGAAGTGATGGTGATGCTCTGCGCTCTCGCACTGCATCCGGAAATGGCGTTCACCTGAGAGTTCGGTCTCTTCCAAAATGCCGAGTCCTGTGAATGTCGCCAAATTCCGATAGACCGTGTCATAACTGATGCCCGGATAATCCTTCTGCAGCACATCGAGCAGATCCCGGGCAGTCAGGTACTTATCATTGCCGCTGAACTGACGGAGGATGCGATCCCGCTTCTCGGTTTCTTTGAATCCATTGTTTTTGAGAAGCTTCCATGCCTTTTCCAGATTCATGTTACCACCTCATTTGTTTTGGTACGGACTGATTTGCTGAAGGCAATGACAAGCAGCAAGACGACGATTGACGTGACGACGATGGTCCCGCCCGGCGCCAGATTGAAATAAAAGGCCATGACGAGCCCTGCCAGGACAGAAAATTCCCCGAACAGGACCGACCAGAGGATCGTCCCTTTGAAGCTTCCTGAAATCCGCATCGCCGCGGCCACAGGAAGCGTCATCAGCGAAGACACGAGCAGAATGCCGACGATGCGCATCGACCCGGCGATGACGAGGGCGGTGACGATCATAAAAAGGAAATGGATCCATCTCGACGGCAAACCGGAGGCTTTCGCGAATTCTTCATCGAATGACAGGACAAACAGTTCCTTATAAAACAGGAGAATAAACAAGACGACCACCCCGGCGATGGCGGTGACGATCCACAAATCCTGCCGGCTGACGGCCGAAACCGAACCGAACAAGTAGCCGAAAAGGTCGGTCTGGAATCCTTGCGCGAGTGAAATGAAGATCGCGCCGAATCCGATGCCCGCGGATAAAATGATCGGAATCGCAAGTTCTTCATAATGCTTATAGAGGCGGCGGAGCCGCTCGATCATCACTGAACCGGCGACGGAAGCGGCGATCCCGAGATAAAGCGGGTTCAACGCTGCGAGCGCCGCCACGCTCTGGCTCAGGAACAGGCTGCCCGCGATTCCTGCGAGTGTCACATGGCTGAGCGCGTCGGCGATCAGTGACAGGCGCCTCACGACGATGAACACACCGAGGAGCGGCGCGATCACACCGATGATGAGACCAGCGGCGAAGGCGTTCTGCAGGAAATCATACGTTAAAATGGCTTCGATCATCGGACCGCACCCGCATGATGGACTTTCCGAACAGAATGGCCATACCAGGCTTCGAGCTGCTCAGCACTCATCCGTTCCATTTCGTTTTTGAATCCGTGGAAATGCATCGTCCGGTTGAGGCAGGCGACATGGCTGATCCGGTCGGATACCATCTCGGCATCATGCGTCACCAGAATGAGCGTGATCTCCTGCTCTTTATTCAAGCGATCCAGCATATCGTAGAATGATTGGACATTCTGTTTATCCACACCGACGGTCGGTTCATCCAGAATGAGGACTTCCGGCCGGCTGACAAGCGCGCGTGCGATGAACACCCGCTGCTGCTGGCCGCCGGAAAGTTCCCCGACCAGCCGTTTCCGGGAAGTTTCCATCCCGACAGCCTTAAGGGCGCGTGTGACGTCCTCTTCCGCTGATTCCGGAAACCGCCTGAACAGTCCAGTCTTTTTCGCCAGTCCCCCTTTGACCACTTCTTCAACAGTCGCTGGAAAACCGGAATTGAACGAATTCGCTTTCTGAGAAACATAACCGATCCGCTCCCGTTCCCGGAAGTGGCGGATGTCTTTCCCGAACAATCGGACCGTACCTGTTGTGGGTTTAATGAGCCCGAGAAGAATTTTGAGCAACGTGGATTTGCCCGAACCGTTCGGGCCGAGTATTGCCAGGAAATCACCTTTCCGCACGGTCAGCGTAATATCTTCAAGTGCTTTTGTCTGTTCATAGCGGAAACTGACGTGTTCCATTTCGATGAGCGGTGCACCCATGCTTCCGCCTCCTTCCATTTTCATACGTGATTCGCTCCAATTCAGAATGATTACGATTTACATCCGTCTATTAGTATAGCACGGCACACAGAAAAGTAAATCAATCCGGCATACAAAAGACCCCTCATGCCTGAGGGGTCCGGAGTGCATCTATTTTTTCCGGTGCAAAAGCGCCGGCACGGAACATGTCGATTTCATGCTGGTATGGCGGTTTTTTATTCTTGGCGTCGGAACCGACGTACGGGGTTTCCAAAATCTTCGGCACATGCATCAAATCCGGGTGATGGACGATGCCGTGCAGCGCATCGAATCCGATTTCCCCGAATCCGATATTTTCGTGTCTGTCTTTGGCCGCCCCGCGGACGTTTTTACTGTCGTTGATATGCAAAACCTGCAGCCGGTCGATGCCGATGATGCGGTCGAATTCTTTCAGGACACCGTCGAAATCCTCTTTCACATCATAGCCGGCGTCATGCGTGTGGCATGTGTCGAAACAGACCGACAGCCGCTCGTTATTCTTGACCCCATCCATGATCCGCGCTATTTCATCGAAACTCCGGCCGATCTCCGATCCTTTCCCAGCCATCGTTTCCAGTGCGATGTTGACCGGATAGTCCTCAGCCAGTACTTCATCCAGCCCTTCGATGATTTTCGCGATGCCGACGTCCGCGCCTGCACCGACGTGCGCGCCGGGATGAAGCACGATCTGCTTTGCCCCGAGCGCTGCTGTGCGCTGGATTTCCTTCTGAAGGAATTCCACGCCGAGCGCGAACGTCTCCGGTTTTACGGAATTTCCGATATTGATGATGTATGGCGCGTGCACGATGATATTGGACAGTCCATTGTCGCCCATATGTGCCTGTCCCGCTTCGATGTTCAGTTCTTCAATCGGTTTGCGTCGCGTGTTCTGCGGCGCCCCTGTATAAATCATGAATGTGGAAGCCCCGTACGAGGCCGCTTCCTCGCTTGCGGCGAGGAGCATTTTCTTTCCGCTCATGGATACGTGCGATCCTAACAGCAATGGTGAATCCTCCTTTATTTCTTCCGGTTGATGCGGCGTTCCCGCTTTTTGATCTGTTCTTGCTCGTAGTTCATCTTTTTCTTATAGCCCGGTTTCACTTTTTTCGGTTTGCGGACGAGCGATTTCGCTTTCAGATCGGCCTCATCCTGCGTTTTCTGTCGGTTCTTGCGGCTGTGGCGCTCTTTCAGGTCGACGAATTCGCCGTCTTTGATGTCCTTACGCTGGAACGGGATGCCCATTTTCTCGACCTTCACAAGCGCATCCTCGTCCTCCGGATTGTACAGCGTGATAGCCAGTCCTTTATTCCCCGCGCGGGCAGTACGGCCGACCCGGTGAATAAAAAATTCGAGATCTTCCGGAATTTCATAATTGATGACATGGCTGACACCCGGAATGTCGATTCCGCGGGCCGCCAAATCGGTCGCGACGATGTACTGGAATTCCAGATCGCGCACCTGTTTCATCATTTTCGTCCGCTCGCGCGGCGTGAGATCGCCGTGGATTCGGCCGACGCGGATGCCGGCCTGCGCAAGACCATTCGCCACGGTTTCCGCTGTCTGTTTTGTGTTCGTGAAGATGATGGCGAGGTATGGATTCAAGGTGCTCATCACTTCCTGGAGGCGTACAAGTTTCTGCTTGCTGCGGACCGGTACGAGATAAAAATCCAGCCCTTCCGCCGTCGGCCGCTTGTCGCCCATGTTGATGTGGACAGGAGAAGACATGTACTTCTTCAGGAACGGTTTCAGTTTTTCCGGAATCGTCGCGGAAAATACGTACATTTCAAGAGACTCCGGCATGCGGCCCGCCACCTGGTCGATTTCTTCGATGAACCCCATATCGAATGCGAGGTCCGCTTCATCGATGACGAGGATTTCCGCCGTATGGACAAGGAGCGCCTGTTCATTGACGAGGTCCTTCAGCCGCCCGGGTGTGCCGATGACGATGTGGGGCTGCGTCTTCAGTTTATCGATCGCTCGCTGCTTGTCGGTACCGCCGATCAGAAGCTTCGAAGTGATCTCGGTGCCTTCGGTCAGCTTCTGCAGCTCGTTGTAAAGCTGCGTGCCGAGTTCGCGGGTCGGTGTACAGATCACCGCCTGGACATCCTGCCGGGACTCGTCGATCCGTTCAGTGATCGGAATCAGGAAACTGTGCGTCTTTCCGGTACCGGTATGGGACTGTCCGATTGCGCTTTTGCCTTTTAAAATGAGCGGCATGATCTCTTTCTGAATCGGCGTCGGCTCATGGAAGCCTAGTCTGCCGATCGCCTCTTTCAGGAATGGTTTCAGTGAATAGTCTTGAAAAGTTGTCATGGGAATCGTTTCCCTCCTTAGCTTGTTTTATTGTAACACGAAAAGTGCCCCTTTTTCTGTCTGAACTTTTGTCATAGGCCGATGCGTCCGTTATAATGAAGGTATCGTTCTTGAAAGGAGTGCCGATTCGTGAAAGTAATGAAAATATCGCCAAGGGGCTACTGCTACGGAGTCGTGGACGCGATGGTGATCGCAAAGAACGCGGCCATGGACCCGAACCTCCCCCGGCCGATTTACATTCTCGGCATGATCGTACACAATAAACACGTCACAGACGCATTCGAACAGGACGGCATCATCACTTTGGATGGTGAAAACCGCCTCGATATTCTCAATAAAGTGGAAAGCGGCACTGTCATTTTCACCGCACATGGCGTTTCCCCGCAAGTGCGGGAACTGGCCCGCAAAAAAGGGCTTGTTTCCATCGATGCCACGTGTCCGGATGTCACCGTCACCCATGACCTGATCCGTGAGAAGACGGCGGAAGGTTTCGATATCATCTACATCGGCAAGAAAGGCCATCCGGAACCGGAAGGCGCCATGGGCATCGCACCCGGCAAAGTCCACCTCGTCCAGACGATGGAAGACGCGGAAGCGCTGGATTTGTCGAACAGCAAAATCACCATCACGAATCAGACGACGATGAGCCAGTGGGACGTCAAGAACTTGATGGAGCGCCTGCAGGAACGCTTCCCGCAGGCCGAAGTGCACGAAGAGATCTGCCTGGCGACACAAGTGCGCCAGGAAGCCGTCGCAGAGCAGGCCGGTGATGCAGACCTCCTGCTTGTGGTCGGTGACCCAATGAGCAACAACTCGAACCGCCTTGCCCAAGTATCCCAGGATATCGCCGGCACACCGGCGTACCGCATCACCGATCTGTCCCAGCTCAAGCTCGAATGGCTTGACGGCGTGGAGACCGTCGGCGTCACAGCGGGCGCATCGACACCGACGCCGATCGTGAAGGAGCTGCTGAAGTTCCTCGATCAATATGATCCCGAAGATCCGGCGACACATAGCCTGGAGCGGACAGTCACGCTTGATAAGATTCTCCCGAAAATCAAAAAACCGAAACCGGTGGAGCGGATTGAACCGTATCCGTCGAATTAAGCAGAAGAGCGGCACAGCTGATGTGCCGCTTTTTGTTTTTGGGGGAAGAGTTGGGATAGGGTGCCGCAGAGTCGAAATGCGGTGCTCCAGAGTCGAAATACAGCCCCGCAGAGTCGAAATACGGCGCCGCAGAGTCGAAAT
>NZ_NHTN01000014.1 GCF_002167005.1 Indiicoccus explosivorum | reverse complement strand
CCATTAATTTAGGTTAGCCCAATCCGAAGGCGTGCAATCAGGGCTTTTAGTTTTACAGCTTGCTGTACGGTCTAAATCAGTTCTCACTTTTTTCAGGCCAGTCTCTCGCATCCGATTTCACGATTCCGTACAATCTTTTGCGGTGCTCCGTCCACTTATCGAGCTGCTTATTGAACTCATGGTCATCCATCGTCGGCAATCCGGCATCCCGGAGGAAATCCAAATCCGCCCTTGGAGGTTCTTCTCTTGAAGAGGAGACGAATGCCGATGTGAGTGTCACAAGATATTCTTGAATGGTGGACCTCGCAGCTTCCAGCAAAAGCATATTGGGCTGATTCCGTTCCGGCACCCCGAATTTCAAGATCATCAGCGCTTCGTCGAGAGCCGCTACCGCGTACGGTGCAGATTGTTTAACGTCTCTCGGATGGTAGTAATGAAGGATGGGATACGCATTGTGCTGGGCCGTCAGTGTGCTGAGCTGAGCTGAAGTGGCGTTAAGGATCAAGTCGATATTTCCGAAGTCTTTCCCATCCCATGCCTTCTTGACGATTTCAGAACCCGTCATGCCAAGCCCGGTGATCGACGAGGCGAAAGAACGCTGGGTGGTGACGGCCCCCAGGACCGAAAGGACGTAAGAGGCGCCGAGTGTGATGAACAGAAAACCGTTTCCCGCTGCGACCGCGGATATCACCTGCCAAATTCCATCTTTCGGGACGTAATCCCCGATTCCAAGTGTGAAGATCAGATAGCCGGTAAAATAAATTCGCTCTGTCCATGACACCGGCAAATCATCCCGTGTATCTAGGAATGTTTCTTCCCCGCCGGCAAAAATGAACAGCCAGCCGCCCCATGTCAGCGCAATCCAAGTCATGAGTGTAATCATGAGTATCAACGGACCGGTAATACTGAGTGCGAGCGACTTGTCCCGCGAAAAGAACCGGACGGTCTTGTAGGCGGCGGAAGAAAGCCGGCTGGAGACCGGTCCCCCGCCGCCATCCACCCAGATCGATGTCCATAAAATGTCCACAGTCACTAAAATGAGCAATCCGATTCCGAACACTAAAAACAGTATTTCCATTGGCGAACTCCTTCCCTTGCCAACGCCGATTCTGTCAGCTGAACATGCCGAACATATGGAATCCGATCAGCACGATGGCAATGTCAGCGAAAATATGTACGATCCATGAACTGATGAACGAATCTGACCGGGATACGAGCCAGTCGAACAAAAAACCGACACCGATCAGGCCGGCCAGCGCGAGTAAGGTGACCGGCAGTGAAAACCAGCTCTGGAAAATGGCAATGTGATACAGCCCGAACAGCAGCGATGAAAAAACATAGGCAGTTGTTCTATACCCCAATCGATGGAGTTCTAAAAAAAGGAATCCCCGGAAAAAGAATTCCTCCAGAAGCGAATTGAGAAATGTGACGTAAAAAGCGACGAAAACGAAAACCTGCGGCGTGATGCCTAACTTCGTCTCCATTTCATAGGCGATGGCAGCCAGGTCGATGGATTCCTGCAGGATGAAAAAGGCGGCAAGAACTGCGGAGAACGCAGCGAACCCGAACAGGAAGGCGGGGATCAATCCGCGCCAGCCTGCATTTTTCAATGCGAGGATTTCAGAAAGCCGGCCTTGCTTGATCTTCCATACATAAAACAAAGGCAGGAGGATGAACAGCACCAGCTTCACCGCCGTCTTCACTGCGTAATTCACATCGAGGACCTGCTCGATGATGTACAGAAACAGGCAGGCGCAGACGCCCGCCGTTATAATCCACATAGCTTTTCCCACATTTTCCGCCTCCTGTTCCTCTTTGCATTTTACCATACGTGTGTGGCGGACCAATGAAAAGTCCTGTAAACTTGCCAGTAGCACAATCAATGCAGGGGAGATGGTCGCCATGAAAGGCAGAATCCTGATCATAGAAGACGACCCGCACATTTCAAGGATACTAGAACTGGAATTGCAGCACGAAGGCTATGAAACCAGAAAGTATGCCGACGGCAAGGATGGACTTGCCGCCGCTTCGGACGGCAGCTGGGATGTCATCCTCCTGGATGTCATGCTGCCGGGACTGAACGGGCTGGAAGTTCTCCGCAGGCTGCGGGAGACCGATGAAACACCGGTCATCCTGCTGACCGCCAGGGGCGCGCTTCCCGATAAAGTGAGCGGCCTGGATCTGGGCGCCAATGATTATATGACGAAACCTTTTGAAATCGAAGAACTGCTGGCAAGGATCCGGGTGATGCAGCGGGCCGGACAGCGGACAGGAACCGGTTCCGAAGACGGCCTGAAGACACACGGTAAGCTGACGGTGAATGAAAGGACGAGGGAAGTGAATTATGGCGGCCAGCCGATCGACCTGACACGCCGGGAATACGACCTGCTCGTCTTCTTCATTGAACATCCGGACCAAGTGTTCGAGCGCGATCAAATACTCCGGCACGTTTGGGGCTATGATTATGCGGGGGAAACGAACGTCGTGGATGTGTATGTGAGGTATTTGCGTAAGAAAATCGAACAGCCGTTCAGCCATCCGCTTATCCGGACGGTCCGCGGCGTAGGATACCGTTTAGAGGAGTCCGGCCGATGAATCTCCGTACACGGATCATGCTGCTGTCGGTTTTGATTTCCGGCCTGATTTTCACGGCGGCCGGATCAGGAGTCTATATTATTTATAAGGAATCGCTTCTCAACCGTGCTGAGAACGCACTGGAAACGAAAGCGGGCCTGATTTCAGACAATGAAACACCTGCTTTCACCAAGGGCGGATTGGAAGAATGGCTGGAACAGTTCGAAGAGGATGACTGGCGCCTCTGGGTATTCGATGAAGAAGATCGTCTTCTTGCAGAGGCCGGAGAAGAAGATGAATTCAGTTATGCTCAGCTCCGGTCACTGGCTGCGGACGGGGAACTGCTGACTGGCGCCTTTAGTTTGGATGGAACGCCTGATGCATCGGCGGAAACACTCGTCCTCGCATATAGCCTGGAAGAGACGGAAGAAGAGCTTCAGCTGCTGCTCGGGATACTGGGCGGTGCGCTTCTGGCAGTCATGATCTTGGCTGCGGCGGGCGGTCGGTTTCTGGCTTTCACGATTCTGAAACCGATCAGCCGGCTGATACAGACGATGGAACACAATGAAAAACGGGACACATTCGAACGGATCGCTGTTTCCGGCAGTCCGGGGGATGAACTTCAGCGGATGGCGGTCACTTTCAACAGCATGATGAGCAAAATGGAAGCGAATTTTGAGCGGCAGAAGTCGTTCGTATCCGATGCTTCCCACGAGCTGAAAACGCCGATCACAGTGATCGAAAGCTATGCGGCTCTCCTTGGCCGTTGGGGCGGAGAAGACAAGGAAGTACGGGAAGAAGCGGTAGGCACCATCCGCTCCGAGACGAAGCGGATGAAGGCGATGGTTCATGCCCTCCTCGAACTGGCGTCACTGCAGGACTCTGGCCAGGAACTTGTGAAGGAGCCGGTGGATCTTACGGAAGCTGTCAGGAACGCGGCAAAAGAAATGGAAGCGGTCTATCACCGTCCGGTTGGCCTTGACCTCCCGGATGCTCCTGTGGTGGCGGAAGGAAATCCGGAAAATATCCGGCAGCTTCTCGTGATCTTGCTGGATAATGCCCTGAAGTATAGTGGGACGACGGTGCAGGCTGCAGTCAAAGAAGAAAAAAATTATGTTATCCTGACGATCGCCGATGAAGGCATCGGCATTCCGGAGGAAGAACAGGATCTTGTGTTCGAACGGTTCTACCGGGTCGATAAATCCCGCCAAAGACAGACGGGCGGGACAGGTCTTGGACTGGCGATTGCAAAGTCCATCGTCGGTCAGCACGGCGGACAAATCACCCTCAAAAGCAAGGAGAACGAAGGGACCACAGTCACGGTCACGCTGCCGCGGAAATTCTAATCGTATTTTAATCAAATACAAAGGATGCGTTAATTTCCTCCGGGTATTATGGGATTATACAGCGAAGGAGGAATTCAATCATGAAGAAAAACACGAAAATCGCAGCCATTTCAGCGGCAGCAGTCATTGGGATCACCGGAATCGCAGCGGGCGGCCAAGTGTTCGCAAATACAGGTGCCGGCGAAGCGGGACTCCCGCAGGCTGAAGAGGCAGCATTGGCAGAAGTGGCGGGCGAAGTGATCTCTTCGGACTTTGAACAGGAGGATGGCACAACAGAATACGAATTCGAGATCCGGACCGAGGATGGGGCCGTCCGTGAAGTGGAAGTCCGAGACGGCACTGTCATCTCGGATGAAGAAGACGATGAAGGAGAAGAACAGGAAGAATCGGCTGATTTCGAAGGGGCAGCCATTTCAAAAGACGAAGCGCAGCAGCTCGCTCTTGATGCGGTGCCAGGCACCGTGACCGAAACGGAGGCCGACGGGGAAAACGGCACACCGGTGTATGAGTTTGAAATCGCCGCCGAAGACGGCAACGAGTTCAGTGTTGAAGTGAATGCGGAAACCGGTGACGTAAAAACCGAAAATGAAGACGACTGAAACAGCATATGAATGGAAAAGGGGCGGCTTCTGACGGAGCCGCCCCTTTTGCAATGGATGGAAATTCGTAGCGGATTGTGGAAGCCGGCAAAGGCGATGTGTATAATTGGGGGGACAGCATGGAAATTCGGACAGTTTGCGCTGCAGGATCCGGGAGGTAATGATGATCGCCGAAAAATTTTCCCCTTACATATCCTTTTCACGGAAAGAATGGGCCGCGCTCAGGTCAAACACCCCGCTTATGCTCACAGCAGAAGAAATCGAGGAACTCCAGGGAATCAATGAGCACATGTCGATAACGGAAGTGGAAGAAATTTACCTTCCGCTTATCCGGCTGCTCGGTCTGCATGTGGAAGGGGCACGTAAACTCCATTCCGTGACAGACCAGTTTTTCAGGCAGGAGACCCCCAAGACGCCGTTCATCATTGGTGTGGCGGGCAGTGTAGCTGTCGGAAAAAGCACGACATCCCGGATCCTCCAAGCCCTTCTGTCATACCAGCCAGGTCGGCCGAAAGTCGATCTTGTGACGACGGACGGATTCCTTTATCCGAACAGCGTGCTGGAGGAACAGGGGCTGATGGGCAAAAAAGGATTCCCTGAAAGCTATGATATAAAGGCGCTCGTTCAGTTTCTGAGTGATTTGAAGTCAGGCAATGAACACGTGGCGGCTCCCGTCTATTCCCATCTTCATTATGATATTATGCCGGAAGAAAAAATCGAACTTCAGAGTCCGGACATCGTCATCATTGAAGGGATCAATGTCCTTCAAATTCCGAAGCATGAAGGCGAGCGATCGCCAAGCGTCTACGTGTCGGATTTCTTCGACCTTTCGCTATATGTGGATGCCCATGAATCCGATATCGAACGGTGGTACCTGGAGCGTTTCCGCCTGCTGAAGCAGACGGCATTCCGGCAGCCGGAGTCGTTCTTCAACCGCTACGCTTCCATGTCTGAGGAAGAAACAGAAGCGTTTGCCCGGGATGTGTGGCACCGGATCAACCGGCGCAATCTCGAACTCAACATCCGGCCGACGAAGAACCGGGCCGATATCATTATCCGGAAGGGTCCTGATCACACGGTCTCCCATATCGAATTGAGGAAAATTTGATTCATCATAATCAGACAGGGCCGATCTTTTCGGGACTGTCTTTTTCATGTTGACTTCCAATCCAAACAAGAGTAAATTTAACGGTGTTAATTGAATAAACCTGCAATAAGCCTTTTATTCGCTGAATCCGTAATGGAGCGGAGGAACCATTTTTGGCATGTACTTTGCCTTGGGGTGAATCTTATTCTTGTTAAGAAGGGGTACTCTCAACCCCTAACCCGACAGCTAACTTCGCAAGCGTTTTGTATACAAGAGAGGAGGCCGGCAATCCGGCGGCCATCATTTCCTGATGGCTTTTTTGCGTTCTTTTTTAAGGGAAGGGGGATGACGGTTGTTCGAACTGATGAAAAAAGTTGTGCAGGTCAGTGCGCTTAAACTCGTGCTGGTCACTGCCTTATTTTACGTATCGAGTGCATTCATCATTTATTTTATCGAACCAGACACATTCCACAATCCGTTCATCGGATTTTGGTGGGTCATGACGACGGTGACCACAATCGGTTTCGGCGATTATGCGCCTGTGACTGTTCCGGGAATGGTCTTCGCCATGTTCCTTTACTTGTCCGGCATCGGTTTGATCGGTGTCATTATCGGAAAAGTGGTGGATTTATACATGTACTTCGGGAGGCTTAAAATGACGGGAAAACTTGACTACAGAGGGAAAGGGCACTTTATAATCGTCGGCTGGTCAAAAAACGCTGAGAAGACGGTTCATGAATTACTGGAAGCTAAAAATGCCCAGCGGGATGTGGTGCTGATCGGTAGACTGGCTGAGGCGCCGCTCATTCATGAAAGATTCCACTATATCAGCGGTGATCCGACAGAAACGGAAGTACTGGAACGGGCAAATATCAAAAGAGCTGATTCCGTATCGGTATTTTCTTCTGAAGATGAAGATGAAGTGCTCGCAGATGGAAAAACTCTTTTGATCGCCTCAGCTATCGAAAAATATGCAATAGAACACAGTGTGCAGGTCTATACGATTGTGGAAATCGTCCATGAACGGCATATCGGGATGTTTAAGCATGCGCATGTCGATGAATTCGTCCTGTCCAGTGAAGCATTCCCTCATTTAATGGCGAAGACGCTGCTTCACCATGGTGCAAGTCAGCTGTTCATGCAGCTCCTCAGTGATACTTTCGGTGATAACTTGTGGGAAATCAAACCGGATAGCAGCTGGAGAACTTATGGAGATGCGTTTGAGGCATTAAAAAATAAAGGGGCGAATCTCGTAGCGGAAGGCCAGGACTTCGGTGTTATCCGAAAGCTGGATGAACCGCTCCCTGAAAATGCACGTCTTTACATCATCTGTGACCAGAAAACATTCAATTCTTTAAAAGGCGATTAAAGGACAGTCAATGTCCGCGGTCGGAGAGCAGGTAAATTTATGAAAAAACAATGCATTATTATCGGGCTTGGCAGATTCGGGTCCAGTGTGTGCCTGGAGCTTGCCCGTCTTGGACACGATTTGCTGATCATCGACCAGAAGGAGGAACGGGTGAACGCCCTAAGGAAGTATGCGACACATTCGGCAGTCGTGAATGCTATGGACGAGAATGCTTTGCGTTCACTTGGGGCAGGTAACGTGGAACAGGCGGTAGTCGCGATAGGGGATGATATACACGCCAGCGTTCTCTGCACCCTTCTTCTAAAAGAACTCGGAATCAGTAAAGTTTGGGTGAAGGCAAGAGATCCGCAGCATCGGCTGATCTTAGAACGCATCGGTGCAGACAGGGTGATACAGCCGGAACATGACATGGGAATCCGTATTGCCCAAAATCTGGATTCGGAAAAAATCATCGATTACATTGAAATATCAAAGGATTACAGCATCATTGAGATGGCCGCGACTGAAAAAGCGGATGGAAAGTCGCTGGAGCAGATGGAAGTGAGGGCTAAGTTCCATTGCATGGTGCTGGCGGTAAAGCGGGGAGAAGAAGTGAATTTGGCTCCGCTGCCAACTGATATTATCGATAAAAACGATATGCTGGTCGTCATGGGCCATCGGAAAGATCTGAAGCGTTTCGAGGAAAAAGGGCTTTAAACAGGCATTTTGTTTAAGTGAATGGAGATAAGCAATGGTTAAACTGTCGAAGTATTTCAAAGTAAGCTATTTTTCAACTGTACAGCTGATTGTTTTGTTTTACGGGATTGCTGTCCTGTTTTCGACGGCGCTGCTGAGTCTGCCTTTCCTCCATGAAGAGGGGGTGGAACTTTCTGTTACAGATGTGATATTCACTGCAGTGAGCGCCATTAGCGTGACGGGATTAACCGTTGTCCCGACGGCTGATACGTTCAATGTCTGGGGAATCCTGGCTCTGGCTTTCATTCTCCAATTTGGCGGAATCGGGATTATGACACTCGGTACGTTCATTTGGGTCTTACTAGGAAAACGCATCGGACTCAGGGAAAGACAGCTGATTCAAATCGATCAGAACAGGACTTCGCTTGAAGGTCTGGTTAAGTTGATGCTGAAAATATTAAAAACCATCCTTGTCATCGAAGCGATAGGGACCATTATCCTCAGTACATATTTTTTAACGTATTTCGACACTTGGCAGGAGGCCTGGCTCCAAGGATTGTTTGCTGCAGTAAGTGCCACAACGAATGCCGGGTTCGATATTACGGGGGTATCACTTATTCCTTTTGCCAATGATTATTTCGTTCAGACCATCAATATAATTCTCCTGGTCCTGGGAGCTATCGGATTTCCGGTATTGATCGAAGTACAGGATTTTTTGAAGGGCGAAACGAAATATGGTCGGGCCCATTACAGTTTTTCCCTCTTTACAAAACTGACTGTCATCACTTTCTTTGCGCTGATTGCGGTCGGTGCGATTTTGATGCTCATATTGGAGCATCAGCATTTTCTGGCCGGTATGGAATGGCACCGCCGAATATTTTACAGCCTTTTTCAATCGGTCACGACCCGTAACGGGGGACTGGCTACAATGGACGTCAGCGAATTGTCGGTCCCTACTTTAATTGTGTTCTGTGTCCTGATGTTCATAGGAGCGTCCCCCAGCAGTGTAGGCGGCGGAATCAGAACGACGACATTTGCGATCATGGTGCTGACAATCTATAACTTCGCGCGGGGACGGACGGCTGTAAAAGTGTTTCAGAGGGAACTCGACACCGACGATATAATCCGGTCTTTCATCGTTATTTCTACAGCTGTCAGCCTGTGTATTACTGCGATTGTCTTACTGATGATCACTGAAACTCTTCCGCTGCTGCCCATAGCATTCGAGGTGTTTTCGGCTTTCGGGACAACAGGGCTTTCTATGGGAATCACTGCCGATTTAAGTACCGCAGGAAAATACATCATTATATCGCTTATGTTTATCGGACGAATCGGTATTTTTTCATTTTTGTTCATTATTAGAGGAAATGTCGGAAAAGACAAATACCATTATCCGAAAGAGAAAGTCATCATCGGCTGAAGCCGCCTTGAGCCGCTCAGGCAATGCAGTCGGAGGGATGACATTCTCCTCCCTCTTATTTAGCAAAAAAACATTTCGCCGAACGGCAGCTGTCACCCGGTTTCAAACAGCTGGGCACAGTATTAATAAGTAAAAAATTACAGAAGGAATGAAAAATCAAAACCAACCGACTAAATAAGGAAGCAAGCCATCCGTACCACCGGATTCCGGAACCAGCGGCGGAAAAAGCAAAAAGCAGGAGCTGACATGCAGCCCCTGCAGGTGATTGATTCACCAAAGTTTGTATCCGACAGAACCCGGGGGTCCGTTTTGCATCATATCGATGAATGGAATGGTATATGCCAGCAAGATCAGCGCGACACATATGGTGATCCACATTTTCCAATTTTCGAGGAACATCGGTGTTTGTTGGGCGCCTTCCGAAACTTCAGCGACCGGATATTCCTGAACTCCTTTCGGTGCAAAAAATGCAAGCTGTAGGAAGATGTAAATGATCAGCACAATGCCGATGAAGAGAATCGTTCCGCCGACCGCTTGCGCAAGCTGGTAAGGGACCCATTCGGCCGCCTGTTCAGACCCACCATAAGTTGAAAAGTTCGACCGGCGGGGAGCCCCCATCAGGCCGACGATGTGCATGGCGCCTGACATGATGCTCATCCCGACTGTCCAGACAATGCCCTGGATGATTCCGAGGCGGTTAAGCTTCGGCGTCAGCTTCCGGCCCGTCAAATGAGGGATCAGCCAATACATTGCTCCGAAAAATGTCAGTACGACAGTCGTGGCGACTGTCAGATGGAAGTGGCCGGTCACCCAGATGGTATTGTGGATTACCTGGTTCATCTGATGGGAAGCGTTGATGATTCCGCCCGCACCAGCCGGAATGAATGCGACCATTCCGATGAACGGAACGACAAACCGGACATCATCCCAAGGGAGTTTTTTAAAGAAACTGAAAAGCCCTGTGGCCCCTTTTGCCCGTCCGACCGACTCGAATGTCGCGAACATCGCGAACGCAGTCATCAGGGAAGGGATGACGACCATGAATGTCAGGACGACCTGCAGGAACTTCCAGAACGCATCGATTCCCGGCTCGGTGAGCTGATGATGGAACCCGACCGGAATCGAGAAAAGCAAAAACAGCAGGAACGAAAGACGGGCGAGAGAATCCGAAAAGATTTTGCCGCCGATGATTTTCGGGATGATGGTGTACCAGACCATGTACGCGGGCAGCAGCCAAAAATAAACGAGCGGATGACCGAAATACCAGAACAAGGTCCGGCTCATCAGGACGTCGATCCTCTCCACGAGACCGAGGGACCATGGCAGGAACTGGAACAGCACAGCGACTGCGACGCCGATCGAGCAGATGACCCACATCAAGTTGTTCACGACGACCATGAAACTCAAGAGGGGCCCCGGCTGCTTGCCGTTTTCGCGTTTCCATTGCGCATAGCGGGCAATCTGGGCAAAAGCCCCGATCCATGATCCGACGACCACGAATGCCAGGCCGAGGTAGAAAATCCAATGGGCCATCAGCGGCGCGTAAAACGTGTAAAGGACGGAAGCTTCATTCAGCAGCACCATGACAGCGGCCATGATGGTCCCGGCCGTCATGACCGAAAAACCTGTCCATCCCCAGAACCGCTGTTTATCCGACAGTGTTCCGGCGGTCCGGCTGACTGCGGAAATCTGGAATCCGAAAATGAAGAAAGTGGTCAGGATCAGTCCGAGGAGAATTCCGTGGACAGTCAGGACCTGATAGTAGCCGATGCCGAACGGAAGCTGGAACTGACCGGATCTGACCATCACTTGGACAAGACCGGCAAGTCCGCCGAGAAGAAGCGCGGTCATCGCCACATAAATATGCGCCATCGCCAGCTTTGCATCCCGGCGGTCGACGGTTTCTCTTTTTTCCGTTTTCAAGCCTTGGGTAAGGAAGCTTTTTTTAAGGATGATCCCAGCGGCCGTCCGGCCATCCTGTTTACTGCTGTTCGCGTTTTTCATCCGGATCCACCACTTTCAGTTTAGCTGACATCGCTGTATGGCCGACGCCGCAATATTCGTTGCACAAAATCAAAAATTCGCCGGGCTTATCCACCGTGGTGACGAATTCGGAGACGTACCCGGGTTCGAGCATCATGTTGATGTTCGTTCCGGCAATCTGGAAACCATGGACCACATCCTTCGTCGTGGCGATGAATTTGACTTTCGAACCGAGCGGCACTTCGAATTCATTCGGCGTGTACATGAATGCAGCCGCGACCACCACGACCTCATAATCCCATTCTTCGCCCTCCACTTTTCGGACGCCCGGGTTATCAAAAGGGGCGATTTCGTCGACATGTTCCTGATTGATGTAGACTTGTGCGCTAGGCGGATGCGCTCCCGCATGGAAGGCGCTGAAGCCGACGATGCTGAGAAAAACGACTAGGCAGGTGATGCCGAACGTCAGCCACCATTTTTCGTATTTATGAATGTGCATGCTTATTCCCCTTCCTTGTTAAAAACGGCTTAAAAATAAATCGAATACGAAGACCCATGACGCGATGAGAAACAGTCCGAGAATCATGACGGCAGCCAGTGTGCCGTTCAGTTTTTCCTCTTCCTTTTCTTTATGGTTGCGGCGTGTCATGTGCTCCACTTCCTTTCTTCGTTGGATTGTGTTCCCATCATAATTTTTCAGACAACGGGAATCTGTGATAAAAATCACACTATACTGCTGAATTTGTGAAGGATATGTGAAGTTCGACTATACTGGGAAAAGGAGGGGATTTACATGCTGAAATCATTCAGTCTGGAAGGAAAGACCGCTATCGTAACAGGAGCGGGAAGAGGGATCGGAAAAGCGATCGCTCTTGCATTTGCGGAAGCTGGCGCCAATCTGGTGCTTGTTTCGCGTACAGAAGAACAGCTGAAGGAAGTCCAGGAGGAAATCGGCAACGGCCGGACGATCCGGGCGGCAGCGGATATTACGGACCGGCAGCAGGTGAGAGAAGCGGTTGAGAAAGCGGCAGCCCATTTCGGCCAAATCGATGTCCTTGTCAACAATGCCGGAATGAATATCCGGAGGAACGCAGAAGAAGCAACAGACGAAGACTGGCGCACTATAATGGACACCAATGCGCAAAGCGTTTTTATTTGTTCGCAGGAAGTTGTGAAACATATGACTGCCGGCGGCGCCATCCTCAACATCTCTTCAGTGGGCGGGGCGACGGCATTGAAAACGGGCGTCATTTATGCGGCTTCAAAAGCGGCGATCATTCAAATGACGAAAGTGATGGCGATGGAGTGGGGTGAACGGAACATCAGGGTGAACGCGATCGGCCCTTGGTATTTCAATACGCCGCTTACAGCCCAGCTGCTGCAGGATGAAGATTACCTGGATTCGATAAAAGCTGTGACACCGATGAAACGGGTGGGGGAACTGGCGGAAGTGGCTTCACCGGCTGTGTTCCTCGCTTCCGACGCAGCGAGCTACATCACGGGGCAGACGCTGTTCGTGGATGGCGGGATGACCATCCATGGCTTTTCGTGAATAAACCGGCTGTAATTCTCTAAGCGGCCGCGCCGGCAAGTCCAGGCAGAACCGGTCATTTTCTCCTCCTGCCGTGAAATGGTATGATGGACAAAGCACACAGACAGAAGGAGAGCCACGTTTATGGAAGCTGCAGAACAACAGAAAACATTGACAGAAATAGCCCGCTTATTTGCCATTTTCGAGAAAAATGGAGATGCGGAACGGATGCAAAAAGCGCAGCTTTTAGCGGAAAAAGTGATGAAAGAGCAGTTCATCATCGGATTCGCCGGACATTTTTCGTCCGGGAAATCAACGATGATCAATGCCTTGACTGGAGAAACAATCTTACCGTCCAGTCCGATTCCGACAAGCGCCACGATTGTCACGGTCCGGAAAGCGGAACGGGATTTTGCCCTCGTGCGGCTGAAAGACCGGCCGGCCGTAAAATTCTCGGATCACGAGCAGATGGCATCATTGAAGGAATTCGCTAAAAGCGGTGATGTGGAACGGATCGAAATCGGACACGCCGATTCTTCGCTCCCTCCAGGAATCACGGTTATGGACACACCGGGCGTGGATTCGGTCGATGATGCACACCGGCGGTCGACAGAATCCGCCCTCCATCTGGCCGATTTGGTCTTTTATGTGATGGATTATAACCATGTGCAGTCAGAGCTCAACTTTACGTTTACGAGACAGCTGCAGAAGTATACACAGCTGCACTTGATTGTGAATCAGATCGATAAGCACAGAGCCGATGAACTGTCGTTTGACGCCTTCAGGAATTCTGTGAAGGACGCCTTCCGTTCATGGGGCGTCGAACCGGACGGGTTTTATTTCACGTCCTTGAAAGATCGGGAGCTGGAAGAAAACGATTTTGCAGCCGTCCGGCAGCTCGTGGATGAGGCGATGCACCATAAAGGCGATTATGCCGGACAAATGGCTGTTGCGGCATTGGAAAAGCTTCGGGCGGAACACACGGCGTTTTTGGAAGAGGAAAAGCGGGAGCAGCTTGAGCTGTTCCGCGACGTCCTGTCACCGGACGAGTGGGAGCGGCGGGACGAGATCCGCCAGAAACAGGAGCGGCTCCGGGACAGCCGTGAACTTGCTGATTTCAGCGAATGGCAAGCTTCTTTCGCTAAAAAAAGGAATGAATTGCTCAATAATGCGACGATCACGCCTTACGAAGTGCGGGAAGCGCTGGAAAGTGTATTGGAGGCAAGGCAGCCTGATTTCAAGGTGGGCGTCCTGTTCGCCGGGAAAAAAACAGAAGAAGAACGGCAGCGCAGACAGCGTGTGCTGTCCGAAAAACTGCAGTCGGAAGTCAAGAAGCAGATCGAACCCCATATGAGGACGCTCATGAAGCGGCAGCTGAAGAATGTGGGGCTCTTGACGGACGACAGGGCGCTGGCCATCGAAGAGATGGATTTTGAGGTTCCTGGAGACACGATGGAAGAAGCGATCCCTGACCAGGCGGCTGTAAACGGGACGGCTGTTTTGAATACCGGCAGGCAAATCACCGAGAACATCCGGAGGTGGTTCCGGAAACAGACGGACCGGTGGGCGTCCGGTCAGGAAACAGCGTTCAGCGCGCTGCCGGCAGACAGTGTGGAAACGGAAGTCCAACAGCAGCTGCTGGAGCAGAAAACGCTGGCCATCGCGACCCTGGAAGAGACCGAGGCACGGAACACGGCCGTCGAGCGTTCCCTGCGGGCTCCTCAGCCGTCGGAACTGAAAGAGGCTGAACACCGGTCGGCAGAATGGCGGCGTGAATTCACCGGAATGGAAACCGGAGCAGTGGAGTTCCAGCCATCAATGCTGGAGCAGAAGCTTCAGGAAGCGGTGCCGGAAGAAGCCGGTCAGCAGGCGGAAGAGAAATATGATGAGAAGAAAATCATCAGGAAAGCACAGGAAACGGCGGAATCGGTGTCGGAAATCAAAGGCTTTGCTGAGGCCGCCCGCTATCTCGAGCGGAAGGCCGAGGGGCTGCGGGACAAGGAATTCACCGTTGCGCTGTTCGGCGCGTTCAGCGCGGGGAAATCCTCATTTGCCAATGCCTTGTTAGGGGATAAGGTACTTCCGGTATCCCCGAATCCGACCACTGCCGCCATCAATAGGATCCGTCCTGTTACGGATAAAGACAAACATGAAACGGCCAGCGTCCATTTAAAGACGGAAGCCATGCTCACTGAAGATGTCCGGCGTTCGTTCTCAGCCCTCGGCCGGGAAGTCGGGACGCTGGATGAAGCTTATGAACTCGCAGGGTCGGACTGGTTTGCGGAAGCTGATCAGCATAGTGTCCATCAGTCGTTCATCAGTGCGTTCAGGGAAGGGTACAGCCGTTTCAAAGGGGAACTCGGTGAAACTGTGACGGTCGGCCGCCCGGAATTTGTGAAATTCGTCTCGGAAGAAGCCCGAAGCTGCTTCGTCGAATCCGTCGATTTCTATTACGATTCACCGCTGACCCGGAGCGGCGTCACGCTCGTCGATACGCCGGGAGCCGACTCCATCAATGCCCGGCATACCGGCGTAGCGTTCAATTACATCAAGAATGCCGATGCCATTCTTTTCATCACCTACTATAATCATGCATTCGCGCGCGCAGACCGCGAGTTCCTCATCCAGCTCGGGCGAGTCAAAGACGCCTTCGAAATGGATAAAATGTTCTTTTTGGTGAACGCCATCGACCTGGCTGAAGATGAGGAAGAAAAGGAAGCCGTCCTAACCTATGTCAGGAACGAACTGCAGCGGTTCGGTATCCGGTTTCCGCGGCTTTCCGGTGTTTCGAGCAAAGGGGCACTGGAAGACAGAAACGCTTCAGGTTTTCCTGAATTTGAAACCGATTTCCATCAATTCCTGGATGGTGAACTGAAAGGTCTTGCACTGCGGGCCCTTCAAGAAGCCACCGGCAATACCATCAGCCGTCTGAAAAACTTGATCCGGCAGACCGAACGCAATGCTTTGAGAAAAGATGAGCGGCTGGCGGAACTCCGGGAAATGGAACAGGCGGTCCGGAAGCAGCTGAGTTCTTCGGCCGCACCAGCCATGACAAAAGAAGCGGAAAGGGAACTGTCAGAGCTGCTCACTTATGTAAAACAGCGGGTGTTTTACCGGTTCGGTGACTTCTTTAAAGAAGCGTACAACCCTTCGACGTTCAACGGAAAGCCTTCGAACGAAGCGCTGCGCATCGCTTTGGAGGAGCTGATCGGGATGACCGCTTTCGATCTGCGGCAGGAGGTCCGGGCGACGGCGCTCCGGATGCTCCGTTTCGCCGGCCAGCGATTCGATGATAGATTCCGGGAAGAAGCGGAAAAGCTGCAGGCGGTGAACAATGATTTTTCATACACGCCGTATGAGACGTCCGATGCCGATGTGCCGGAGCCGGGCTGGCCGTTCCGGAATGCGGATTATTCCGGAGCGAACCGGCTGTTCCGCGGAACGAAAGACTTCTTTGAACGCAATGGCAAAGAAAAAGTCAAAACCGCGCTGCTGGAGAAACTGGAGCCGGATACCGGCAAGTTCCTTGTAGAGGAAAAGCGGCTGCTTCAGAACTGGATCGCCAACTGGATCGATCATGAAGCGGAAGGTCTCCGGCATCATCTTCTCAGGCAGTCGGTGGAGGCGATAGAAGCGGAACGCTCGCTGCTGAACGAGCAGGAGAAATTAACAGAATGGAAGAAGATCCTGGCGCAGCTGGATCAGGAAAGGGTGATGCAGTCATGACAGTTTGGACCGATTCACTTGGAAATAACAGGACGAAATGGATCGATGCACGGTTCGATCTGTCAGAACCGGATGCCGGCCGGCGGATGTTCGAAAAAGAACATATTAAAGGCGCGGTGTTCTGGGATCTCGAGAAAGATTTGTCGGATATGGCAGCTGAAGGCGGCCGCCATCCGATGCCATCGGATGACCAGCTGACCGCTCTTATCCGGCGGAGCGGATTAAACGAAGAAGATGAAATCATCATCTATGATCAGGGCGGCGCTCCGTATGCCGCCCGCGCCTGGTGGCTCCTGAAGTATGCCGGGTTCCCGAATGCGGCCATCAGCCGCAATGGTTTTGAAAAACTGAAAGCGCTGGGTGCGGAGACGACTTCGGAAATGACGGTTCCGCAGCCTTCGGAAACTGTGCCGGTTTTCAACAGAGCGATCGAGGCTGACCGGGAAGATGTGAAAGAAGCGGTTGCCGGCAGGGAGGAGACGGCCCTGATCGATGCCCGTTCAGAAGAACGGTACCGGGGCTTCCATGAGCCGATCGATCCCGTAGCCGGAAGGATTCCGGGAGCGAGGAACTTTGACTGGTCCCGGCTTGTTGAAGAAGGGGAATTCCGGGAGAATCCGGATTTCACAGGTGTGATCGTGCCGCATGAAAAGGCGATCCTTTATTGCGGCAGCGGCGTGACGGCCGCCGCTTTGTTCGCTGCAATGACAGAAGCCGGGCATGACAACATTAAGCTTTATGCGGGCAGCTATTCGGACTGGATTTCAGACGAAACGAACACGGTTGAATTTGACCGGCCTGCCCATCCGGAAGCGGCGGATGACGAAACAAAAGCCCTGCTCGGCCGGCTGATCGCTGAAGGTTACAGCGGTGAAATGCTGATGAAGAAGTTCGAATATGAAAAAACGCAGCTTAATAAAGAGGAAGATTAGGCTTGGCAAGCGGGATGCTTGCAGGCTATCCATAAAAAAACCGGCTTCCCGCGGAGGGAGCCGGCTTTTTCTAATCGGTTTCGTGATCATCAGCAGGATTCAGATCCTGTTCAGTCCGCATCATGAGCACCTGGATGATGGTATGGTTGTCCTTTTCCTGGACGGTGAAGGTGTGGGTACCCGTCGTGATGGATTCGCCTTCAGAGATTTCTGTATCATAAGCCTGCATCCAGCCGCCGATGGTGTCGATATCTTCACTTTCCTCGAATTCCACACCGAAACGCTCTTCCAGTTCTTCAAGGAGCACACGGCCGCTCAGCATGTAACGGAAAGAATCGATCTCGCGGATGTCCTCGATTTCATCATCATCGAATTCATCGCGGATATCCCCGACGATCTCTTCCAGAATATCCTCCATTGTAATCATCCCCGCCGTGCCTCCGTACTCATCGATGATGATTGCGACATGGACCCGGTTCTGCTGCATCGTCAAAAGGACGTCCTGGATGGGGGCATTATCATGAATGAATGGCAGATCGTGCACGACCAGGCAGGCAGTGAGATCCTCGCGGTACGTATAAAGCGTCAGCATTTCTTTGACGTTCACGAAACCGATGATGTCATCCTTATCCCCTTTTTCAGTCACCGGATAGCGGGTGAACTGGTGTTCCCGCAGCTCTTCCAGCAATTCATCATGCGTCATATCGAGCGAGATGACCTCCATTTGTGTGCGCGGCAGCATGATATCTTTGGCCACCCGTTCATCGAAGGAGAAAATGTTCTGCATATATGAAAGCTCTGTCTGGTTGATTTCCCCACTGTTGTAGCTCTGCGTCATGATGATTTTCAATTCTTCTTCCGAATGGGCTTTGCCGTGCCCTGCCGGTTCAACGCCGAACGCCCGAAGGACGATGCGGGCAGAACCGGACAAAATCCAGACAAAGGGCGCCATCAGTTTCCCCGTCACGTAAAGGGGGCGGGCAAGGGCGAGTGTGACCCGCTCGGCGTGCTGCACGGCCATAGACCGCGGGGCAAGTTCACCGAACACCACGAAAAAGAACGCGACGCATACGAATGAAATCAGGAAGGCCAGCCATTCTGCCGCTGAATCACTGAAAGCCAGATCCTCGAAGAAAGAAAAGAGGAGGACTTCCACCGCTTCAGCACCGATCCAGCCAAGGCCCAGCGCTGTAATCGTGATGCCGAGCTGGCAGGTGGATAAGTAATGGTCCAGATCCGCCATGATTTTCTGCACGAGCCGAGCCGGTTTGCTGCCTTCGGAAGCAAGCTGCTCAATCCGTGACATCCGAACTTTGACGACTGCGAATTCCGCGCCGACAAAAAAAGCTGCAAGCATGATAAGAAAAATAACCAATACAATGTTCCATATCTGTATACTGTCCAATCGGGTCCCCGGTCAGCCGGGGTTCACCTCCGCAAATTCGTAATGAAACCAGTATACCGTATTCGTGAAAACGTTGCCAATGGAGGAACGGATTTTCTGGCAGAACCGGGTTTGGAAGAATAGCCAGGTTGTATAAAAAGCCGGATGGCCGTATAGTAAAACGTGAAGAAGAAGTAGGAGGGAACTGCATTGGAACTGTGGCACAACGGAACGATTTATACTATGAATAAAGAAGGCGAAACCTCGGAGGCGGTCCTTGTCAATGACGGAGTCATTGCGGCAATCGGTTCATACAGCGAGCTGAAGCCGCAGGCCGACAGAGAAATCGACCTGGAAGGGAACGTCCTGTATCCCGGATTTGTGGACAGCCATCTCCACCTGATCGGCCACGGCCAAAAACTGCTGCAGCTCGACTTGTCAAAAGTGCAGAGTTCGGCTGATATGAGAGATCGGCTCGTACAGGAGGCAGGGAAACTGGCGCCGGGTGAGTGGCTGATCGGCGACGGCTGGGATGAGAATAATTTTCCGGACCGGAAAATTTTCCACAGGCAGGAACTCGACGAAATCACAGAATCGCCGATGGTGCTCCGTCGTGTCTGCAGACATGCGCTTTTGGCGAACTCCGCCGCGCTCGAACTGGCGGGTATTACGGATCACACAGAAAATCCGGATGGCGGCCTGATCGTGAAAGATGCCGATGGCCAGCCGACAGGCTATCTGCATGACGCAGCACAGGAAATCATGCTCGCGGCAATGCCGGAACCGAGCCTGAACGAATTGACCCGAGCGGTCGACACAGCGGTGAAGGACATGCTATCGCTCGGTCTGACAGGTGCCCATACGGAAGACATGGCCTATTATGGCGCATATTCCCGTCCGCTGGAAGCGTTCAAGAATGTCATCGGGGAGAATTTGAAATTCCGGGCTCATCTCCTGCGCCATCACGCGGTTTTCGAGGAAATGGAACAGCATGCGGTCTACAAAGAGCCTTTCATCGATCCAGGCCCGATGAAAATATTCGCGGACGGTGCACTCGGCGGCCGGACAGCGCTGCTGACAACCCCTTACACGGACGATCCATCTGCAAGCGGAGTGGCGATCCATTCACCGGACGGATTGCGGGAACTCGTGGCCAAAGCACGCCGGTATCAGGAAGCGGTCGCAATCCATGTAATCGGTGATCTGGCACTCGAAATGGCGCTGGATGCACTGGAAGCGCATCCGGTGCCTGCAGGAAAGCGGGACCGGCTCATCCATACGGTCGTGGTGCGGGAAGATCTCGTCCAGAGGATGCAGAAGCTTGATTTGGCTCTTGATCTGCAGCCCCAGTTCGTTTCATCGGACTTCCCATGGGTCATGGAACGGCTCGGCAATGAACGGCTCGAATGGTCCTATGCTTGGAACCGGCTGATCAACAGCGGGCTCATCTGTGCCGGCGGATCGGATGCGCCCGTCGAAGACGTGGATCCGCTGCTCGGCATCCATGCCGCTGTCACCCGGCGGAGAGCAGGAGAATTGCACGAGGGATATATGCCGCAGGAAAAATTGTCCCGGTTCGAGGCGATCAGGCTTTATACGGCCGGAAGTGCCGGTGCGATCAGGAAAGAGGACTCCAGAGGGAAAGTCGCACCCGGATTCGATGCGGATTTTACCGTTCTGGACCGGGATCTGTTCAAAGTTGAAGAGGATGATATCCTGAAGGCGGAAACTATCCTAACGGTCGTCGACGGGGATGTCATGTACCGGAAAGGAGAAAAATGATGGAGACACCTGAACAGATCATCACCCTGCTGCGGAAGGCGGAAAAACATGGGGCGGATTTGAAAAGTCCAAAGTCGGTCGTCTCATACTGGCTGACGCTTGGCGAGAAAGAGAACATTCTCTGGTTTTACAAGCCAGGGACGATTGAATTCGATTTCGATAAATACGAGCAGGCTGTCAAAGACATGAAAGCGGTCGGGGAATGATAAGGGAAAGTGCGCCGACGGCCAAGGACTGGATCCGTCACCTCGGAATGGAACGTCATCCGGAAGGCGGCTACTACAGCGCGTCATTCGCCGCTGAAGATTTTATTCATCCGAAAACTCATGGCGGCAGCCGGAAGCTGTACACGAGCATTTATTTTCTTCTGGAGCAAGGCGATGTCTCCCGTTTCCATCGGCTGAAGTCGGACGAACTGTGGTATTTTCACGCGGGAAGTGCGCTGACTGTGCACAGGATCTCACCGGATGGCAGGCTTCTTTCGGAAGCGCTCGGACTGGATATCCAAAGCGGCGAGCGGCCGCAGCTTCTTGTCCCGGCAGGAGACATTTTCGGCTCTGAACTGTCAGATGATGGTGCTTATGCGCTCGTCGGCTGCATGGTGTCGCCCGGCTTTGACTTTGCGGATTTCGAACTGTTCAATCAGCAAGAGCTGCTTACCAAGTTCCCGCAGCACGGGCCGGTCATCCGGCGGCTGACATAAATAGAGGCTGACTCCGATTTCAGGAGTCAGCCTCTATTTTGCTTATAGTTTCGCCAGCGCGTTTTCGATGCTGTCGTTGCCGGTGAGGAGATCGAATGATTTATTGTACGTTTTTTCGTTCTCCAGCGAGTGGAGCAGGACGCGTGCCACATCCTCACGCGGAATCACACCGCGGTCAAGATGATAAGCGGCGGACACTTTCCCTGTGCCTTCGTCGTCTGTCAGACCGCCGGGCCGGACAATCGTATAATTGAGGCCGCTCGCCCGAAGGATGTTATCCGCGTGGTGCTTTGCCACGTAGTATGGCGCCATCTCTTCTGTCCAGTGTTCGCGCCGGTCCGCAAATATGGCACTGACCATGATGAACCGCCCAGTGTTAAGACGGCCGGCAGCCTCGATCGCTTTCGCGGCTCCGTCCAAATCGATGAGGAGGGTTTTATCCGGTCCGGTATGGCCGCCGCTTCCTGCAGTGAAAACGACCGCATCCATCCCTTCCATTGCAGAAGCGAGATCTTCCACGCTTCCTTCCAGGCTGGCGACCACCGATTCCACGCCCAGTTTGTCGAACTTCTCTTTCTGTTCTTTTTTCCGGATCAGCGCTTTCGGCGTATGCCGTCCGTCTTCAGCGAGCATTCTGACGAATTGCCTGCCGATTTTGCCGTTGGCCCCGATAACTAGAACTTTCATTTCCCATCAGACTCCTCTCCATTGAATTCCCCTGTACTTTACCCTTCAAAATTCGAAGATAACCTTCCGGAATTCTGTCCGTTCTGTATAATGGAGAGAAAACCGAAACAGGCGGGTGACAATAATGATCAAGTATCCGGACAGACGGCTGCAGACGGTCGGGGTGACCGCTCCTTCTTCAGGGGTGCCTGAAGCGCTCCATCATTTGATCCATGACTCGGCTGTCCGTCAAAATAAAAGAGGCCTGGCTGTTGTGGCAGGAGAGACGGTGTGGACACAAAAACATGCAAAATCAGCAGCAGCCCGAAAACGGGCAACGGAACTCCATACCATGCTCAGCGATGACTCCATCGATTTCATCATGCCGCCATGGGGCGACGAATTGCTTCTGGAAATGCTGGAGTTTTTGGATTTCAGCAGCATTCCGAAGAAATGGATCCTCGGCTACTCCGATGTCAGCGCGCTTTTACTGGCAATTACACTCCGCACAGGCATCGCGACCGCCCATGGAACAAATTTCGTGGATATCCGGGGAGAGAAGATGGACGAAACGACCGCCCGGTTTCTGGACGTGCTGCAGACAGCTCCGGGAGAAACAGTCGGGCAGGTCTCTTCCGCACGGTATCAAAAGGAATGGCGGCACGACGCACCGTCGGATTCCGTGTTTCATTTAACTGAAAAGACCGAATGGAAGACAATTTCCGGCAAAAAGGAGGTTTTCGAAGGACGGCTTTTGGGCGGCTGCATCGATGTGATCCGTCATCTGGTCGGAACTCCTTTCGGCGGCGTCGACGCATTCAGGAACAGGCATATTCCGGGAGACCCGGTAGTCTGGTATTTGGAGAATTGCGAGCTGACGACCACTGATCTGAAACGTTCACTTGTCCAGATGAAGTATGCCGGCTGGTTCGAAAACTGCACCGGGATTTTGTTCGGCCGCAGCGCGGCAAATATGCCGGTGGGAGACTATACGTCGCGGGTGGTTTATGAAGAATTGGCTGAGGATTTGGATATACCCGTCGTATTCGACATTGATTGCGGCCACCAGCCGCCGCAGTTGACGTTCGTCAACGGGGCATGGGCGGAAATCGATGTGGCAGACGGGAAAGGGATTGTACACCAGACGTTCCGCTGACTGTTCTGTTTTGGAACGGATATTTTTGGAGAAAGGCAGGGGGGAATATGCAAATAAGAATGCTGGGACCGGATGATGCGGAACGGTACTTCGCTCTGCGGCTTGAAGCGCTCGAAAACAATCCTGAAGCGTTTGCGACAACTCTGGAAGACGCAAAGAAGACCACTTTTGAAAAATACCGGGACCGCTTGTCCTCACCGTCTTCCGCGACGATCGGCCTGTTCGACGGCGCGGATCTGGTCGGCAATGTCACGGTGCGCAAAGAGACGATACCGAAAATGGCGCACCGGGCAACCTTGCTGGCCATGTATGTAACACCACGGAAACGGGGGAACGGTTCCGGTCGGAAGCTCGTGGAAGCGGCGGTCGCACTTGCTTTGGAAATGGAAGCTGAACAGTTGTATCTTGCTGTCGTTTCAACGAACGAAGCGGCAAAACAGCTGTACCGCAGAAGCGGCTTCGAGAAATTCGGAACGGACCGGCGGGCGATGAAACATGAAGGCCGCTATATCGATGAAGACCTGATGGTGAAGTTTTTATAGAAAAAGAGCGCCGGAAACTGTTCCGGCGCTCTTTATTGCCCGTTTACTGCCGAAAAGGATCTGTTTACTACCCAACCTTCCTTATTTACTACCGAATCTCACTTGTTTACTGCCAAACCATCGGAACAGCGATCAGTTTATCGTCATCCGGCGATGGATGGCCGCGCCCGTCCGTGTTGTTCGTGATGAAGTACAGCGTATCACCGGAAATCAGCACATCGCGGTCCCTGCCGAACCCTTTGATGGATGCCGTCACTTCTTTGCCGTCGAGGTTCAGGAAATGGATGGCGCCGCCGCGCAGTGTCGCGATGATCAGTTGCCCGTCAGCGGCGGCCATACCGCTCGGTGCCCATGTCTCGTCGGGGCCGGTCGTGAAAAAGGGAGTCTCATATCCATCTTTTGTCTCTTTTCCTTCAATCACCGGCCAGCCGTAATTCCGGCCTTCAAGGATCCGATTGATTTCGTCATTGGCGGACTGTCCGTGTTCGGATGCATACAAGGCTCCTTCGTGCCAGGCGAATCCTTGCGGGTTCCGATGGTCGGCGGAATAAATGCTGAATCCGCCTTCCGGATCCATTTTAAGGATCTTGCCGTTCAGGACATCCGGATCCTGGGCAAGGCCTGCCGATGAAGCATCCCCGATGGAAGCGAAAAGTGTGCCGTCCGGGCTGATGGCAAGCCGCCCGCCGTGATGGACTGGACCGGTCGCCACACCGTCCAGATGGACGTCCGTTTCATGCCAGGTACCGTCCTTCAACGTGAGGGTGACGATTTTGTTGAATGACCGGCCGTCCTGTTCATACACATAATAGGCGAATGCTTCCCGATTTTCATCGAACCCCGGCTTCAGGACGAAGCCGAGGAAGCCTGCTTCTGCCGCATCGGATAGCGGATTGGCGAAGCGGACCGGCTGACGGACAGCAGAACCGTTTTCTTCCACAAAAACGACAGCGCCTGTGCGTTCCGAAATAAAGAAGCCTTCATCATTTTTATTGAGTTGCCAAGGCACTTCAAGGTTTTCGGCCAAGACGGCAGCTCCCGGTCCTGCAGCTGGATCTTCTGGATTTTCCGCTGGTCCGGACGGCTGCATGGTACAGGATGACAGCAGCAGAGCGATCGCCATAGCGGCAGTTCTCATCGCTTTTCTCCTCCCGGAAATCAGTCTTTTTGGGCTTTTTTCGCCGGCATGGCAAGATCGAGTATGACGAACAAGAGCGTGACGGCCAGCAGGCCATTCACCAAGGCTTCGCTGAAGAGCCGGTCCCGGAGCATGAGGGCGACAGTCAGCGCATAAAAGGAAACGTGAGCCGCGCGTGCCGTCCATGGATAGACGTTTCGCGGATAGCGGAGGCGCGACAGCCGGAACGCAAAGAAGGCTGACAGGATGATGATATACGTGATCAGGCTGAACGTTTCCGTATAAACATTCAGCAGCAAATAAATGACAAGAGGGATTACATACAGCAGCGAGAATTTCACTTTCAGCACCTCAAATTCATTCCAATGGATTTCTATTTCATTTTATCAGACTGAGAGCGGCATACGAATGAAAAACCCGAACCACGAGGTCCGGGCGGGTGTTCTGTTACTTATGGGCGCGGAGTGCTTCTTTTGCCAGCGCATCCGCCGCGCGATTCTCAGAATCCGGGATCCACTTGATGAAACAGTAGTCGAACGTTTCCGCCAGCGCGAGCGCTTCCGCGAGATAAGGCTGGAATTTCGGGTTTTTCACACGGCCGCGTTCGAATGCATCCACGGCGACTTTTGAATCCGATTTGATGGAAACCATGCCGGTGGTCAGCTTTGCGGCTTTCCGCAGTCCGAGAACGAGCGCCTTGAATTCTGCTTCATGGTTGTCCATCTCACCGAGATATTCGCCCATTTTCAGTTGGTGGCCTTCCCCGCGGATGAAAATTCCGGCAGCGCTTACTTGCGGAGTTCCGGCTGTCGCTGCATCGGTGAAGAGTTCAAGCATTTGTCCACCTGCTTTTCTTCTTGCGGCGTGATTTTTTTCGCCAAGTATCCGAACGGCGTGTCAAGTGCCGCCACGATGAATTTCAAGATATAGGTCGAGATGAAAATCTGGAGCCAGACATTGAACGGAAAAGTCCCATAGAACGCGATGACTGTGAAAATGAGGGTATCCAGCAGCTGGCTGATCATGGTCGATCCGTTGTTGCGGATCCAGAATTGGCTGTCTTTCGGAAAAAGTTTTTTCAGGAGCGTGAAGATGTGGACATCCAGCAGCTGGCTCGCGATATAGGCGATCATGCTGCCGAGCGCAATCCGCGGGATGAGTCCGAATATCGTTGCCAGTGCTCCCTGGGCAAAGTCGCTTTCCGCCGGCTGGAACTGCAAGGCGAACTGCATGGCGATCATCATGATGACAAGCGATGAAAAACCGAGCCAAACCGCTTTCTGCGCGTCTTTCCGGCCGTACTTCTCGTTAAGGATATCCGTCGCCAGAAACGTCGATGCATACAGGCTGTTCCCCAATGTGGCGGTAAGGCCGATGATTTCGATGGTTTTGGTCACTTGGATGTTCGCAAGAATGGTCGAAATGGCCACCCAGGCGAACAGTCCGGTGCGCCCGAATAACCTGTACATGACGAGCAGCGCCGTGAAATTGAGCAGGGCAAAACCAAGCCCCCAGAACTCATTGAACATAAAAAAAGCCTCCTGTAGTTTTGATAACGCGGGAGTTTGCGAACCGCGGCGAACCGTTCTAAAGTGTATAGAATGTTGGAATGAAAGTCAATCTTGTAGTAGAATGACAACATTATACTTTTTTCGCTTTAGGGGTGAAGGGTTGAATAAACGATCGATTATCGCTGAAATAGATGAAATGATGGAAATGTATTGTGATGGCTGTTTCGTCAAGCGGCAGCTGCGGGAAGATGAAGGGAAGAAAGCTGCTCACCGGTTCTGCATCGAATCCTGCACCGTCGGGCGTCAGCTCCAGTTCCTCGGCGGCGAACTGAACAAGGCCACCTCAGATAACCGATGAAAAAAGCCTGGACTTAACTGTCCAGGCTTTTCATCATCTCGGTTTTTCGGCGTTTTCCAGTACACGGAGAACTTCTTCGGCCGTCTGCGGTTTTTTCCCATAGTGGCGCTCGGATTCATAAGCATGCACTTCTTCGTATGCATCCCGCATTTTTTCAAGTACAAACTCCTCCGATACCGGCTCGGGCGCCCAATAAAAGATGTCCATTTCGCTCCGCTCTTCTGTCTGCGGGTGTTGTCTCACATAACTGATGGACGGAGCTTTCTGGAAACCGTTGTTTTCATAGAAACGCACCCGTTTCGCGGAGGCCGGGTCGTTTTCAGAAATCGGATCCACTTCGGCAAGCACAAGTTTCCCTTTTTTCTTCATTTTGTGGATCAGCCGGCTCCCGAGTCCGCTGCCGCGGGCCGAGCTGTCGATCAGGACATAGTCGATGAACACGTAATCCGGCTTTTCAAAATAAACCATCGTATGCTGGTCACTTTTATCCAATTTATACTCACCGGATTTATCCTCGAATAGTCCTTCCATATGGCTTTCTTTTTTCATTTCACGTGCAGGGAAATAGCCTCTGAGGTGTTCAAACCAAGTATTCATGTTTCTTTTTCATCTCCTTTCGAGAGAATGAAGTCTGAAAATGCTCTCTATTTATTTTATAACCGATTTTGGGAAGGGGGAAACACGGTCCTTCCATGTTTGAACCCGGCGGTGCGAGGCTATAGGAATAAGGATAACTAAATTTCGAAAAATTCGATTAAGAAAAGGGGAATGGAAATGGCTCAGACAAATGATAATCAGCAAAAAATCGCGATTCTCGGCTGGAGCCTGCAGGCGATTGAAGCGGCTGACAAACTCGGCCAGCCGTTTGTCGTTGTCAGCACGCCGGAATTCCAGACGTTCGCGGATGAAAACGATATCACTTTCGTCGCGTGGGATTTCGACCGGCTGAATGAAGGATCGGATGAGTTGTACGAAAAACTGAACGCGCTGAACACGAAAGTCGCCGTACCGATTTATGAAGAAACGGTGGAATGGGCAGGTGCGCTGAATGCCCGGTTCTTCGATGATCCGCGGATATTCAACCGCTCTCTGCTCCTGCGTGATAAAGGGCTCATGAAACGGAAAGCCCAAATGGCAGGAATCAAAGTTGGGGTATTCGAGGAAGCCCACGATAAAGATGACATTTACCGTTTCATGAAGCGGGTAAATGAAGCACTCATCAAAGTGCACGGGGACCCGAATGACCCGATTCACATCAAGCCGCTCAACAAAGCGGGAACGGTCGGTCATATGGTGATCCGCGACGCTTCGGACATCGACAAAATCAATGAATCCGATTTTCCGTATTTGATGGAAAGCCACTTGGATGGCCAGGAATTTTCAGTGGAAGCCTTCATTTTTAATGGCAAAATCAAGTTTTTGAATATCACGGAATATGTCCGGCTCGGCTATTCGAACTTCGTGCCGGCGTCCCCGGAACTTGAGAAATACCGGCCGCAAATACACCGGGAAGTGCAGCGGCTCGTCGACGCGTTCGAGATCCAGTACGGTGTCATCCACCCCGAATACTTCATCTCTCCGGACGGCACGCTGAACTTCGGCGAGGTGGCGGCGCGGGTGCCGGGCGGCCATATCTTTGAACTGATTGAACGGTCGTACGGTTTCAGTCCGTTCCAGGCACAGATCCTGTGCAGCGATCCGACCACACCGGAAGAAGAAATCGATGCATTCTTCCCAGAGGAAGTCACATCGTCGAAAGGCTATTCCGGAAGTCTGATGGTGTATCCGCGGGTGCGGCTTATAGAACGGCTGGAAGTGCCGGATGAGCTGAAGAACGATCCGTACTTCCTCAAACATGACCTGTTCCTGCCGAATACGTCGAAAGTCGCCGATCGGGTCGGCTTCGGAAACCATTACGGCACGCTATTCTTTTTCGGGGATGACAGCAAGCGGATGCACGACCTTCTGAAAAAATACGAGGAATACGATTTCTATCATTAAACCGGTTTGGAGGTAATTGAATGGAGACGGAAGAAAAAACAGTTATCGAGAAAAAATTCCAGCAGGCACTCCAGACGCTGAGTGAAGCCCGGCCATTCGCAAAAAGCATGTACCAGACCGAAGTGTTCCAGCTGGCGACCGAACTGGCGGCGACTGAGGAGGGGATTGCGGCGCTCTCCGCCTATGCGGACCGCTTTGATAAAGCGGGCGTATTCCACAGCGGGCCTTGGGCCGATGCCTCCAAACTGGAGCCTCAGTTCGTCGGCGGTTCTCTCCGCGTTCGGGGCGTCAACTCGATCGTGGAACTGATGAGCGAATTGCGGATGCTGTCCATCGCGGAAGGGCGTTACAGCCATCCGGATATCCCGGCCGATGATGCGGCGGATTTCCTGAATGAAGTGCTGGCGCTCAATTTGGATCTGCTATTCCCGGCGGAGACGGAAGAAGCGAGAGTTTCAGGCGGGGAGCATATCGAGCGGGCCGAGCGGCTGTTCCGCTTCCTCGGCAGCAAGCTGTCCTACAAGGCGGTAGCCGAGCAGATCGTCGATGAAATCGAACGGCTGTCGGTCCAGAGGCCGATCATGGTCGAGCGGATCCTCACGATGATTTCCACGGCGTCTCAAATGCTGGATGAGAACATTGATGAGGCCACCAAGGCGAAACTCCTCGCGTTCGAAACGGCGAGCCGGACCCCGACACCGCTCAGCGAAAAGCATCCGGAACCGAAAGAATACAGGCGTCATCTGATGGAAGCGGATGAAACGATGCTGCGGGAAGAAGCGGCCGCTTTCGCTTCCTCCATGGAAAAGTATGGACTGGTTGCGCCATCGGCTGCGGTGTTCATCCGCTATTTAAATCGGAAGCACCCGGACCTCATCCCGGAAATGCTGGGACTAAATGACGTCGGTTCGGCAAGCTATGAAGCGAATCAGGAGCTCATCAGGGATTTGATCCAGCTGGCGGTGCACCCGCAGACGAGCAAAGTGATTTATGGGCTGTCCCGCATGCTCGACCGCGGTGTGCTGACTCAGGAGACACTTTTACCGGCCATCCGCCGGTTGCTGGAAATCGATATCCTGCCTGAAGTGAAGAAGACGCTTATGAAACCCGAATTCCGTAAAGGAGGCATCACCGCGAACGGCATCCTTGTCGGCGGGGTCATCAGCGTCCTCGGCCAGCCGCTCGGCATCGGTCAGGGGATGAATCCGACGTGCCAGTCGGCAAGAGGCATTTCCCTATGGGCGCAGTTCGGCATCGGCCAGCTTCTTGAATATATCGCACGTGCGGTACGGGATAACGACATTGATATGGTCTTCGAAGGTGAGCCGGTCCACTCCAGCACGATTGAAGGCGGTGTCGCCGAACAGATCCACCAGGATCTGGATCCAGTCTCGAGTGTCCTTGTCCCCCATCTGGATAAAATCTATAACGAGATGATGAAGCGGACGCTTCTCCGGGGAGAGGACGGCCATAAATGGGTCAATCCCGAATTCTACGGGGAATGGATCAATCGGGGCTTTGTCAACATCATCGATCCGCTGACCGGCTATGTGACAGATTATGAATCGTTTGTCCGGCTGTTCTATGCAACCCACCATCCGGATTACAACGAAGGTTACGAGATGATCTACCCGAACCCGGTCGGCATTTACATCACGAATGTCCATGGACGCCTTCTCGGACTGCACGCTGTTTCCATCCAGCGCATTGCGCAGGACCCGGCGGGCGACTACCGGGTTTATTTCTATAATCCGAATAACGACAGCGGCCAGAACTGGGGTCAGGGAATTGAAACGAGCGTACAGGGCAACGGTGAGATGGAAGGCGAATCGTCCCTGCCGTTCAATCAGTTCTTGTCTCGGATGTACGCGTTCCATTACAATCAGTACGAGATGGGCGATACGATTATGGTGGAAGAAGCCGATATTGAAGAAGTGGAAAAACTGGCCAGGGAAAGCTGGGGCAAAGCCTATACCTGGACAGAGTGATATGGAAAAAGGCAGTCCGGAATTTCCGGACTGCCTTTATTTTCGATGGATTCCGCTTATGCTTCCACTCTGTTGACATGTGCCGCCTGAGGGCCTCGGTTGCCTTCAACAATTTCGAATGTAACGGACTGGCCTTCGTCCAGGCTCCGGTATCCTTCGCCTTGAATGCCGGTAAAGTGGACAAACACATCATTGCCGTCCGGACACTCAATGAATCCGTAGCCTTTTTCATTGTTGAACCATTTCACTTTTCCTTGGTGCATGACCGTCCCCCCAAAATGTAGCGATTTCGAGTCTTGCAGTCAGAAGCAAAGCAATGTTTACTAATCAACTATACAGAATTGGAACGACACCGTCAATAAGTTATCAGAAACTTTTAACAAATATCCGACACAGACCTGTGCGGCCCGGTATTCCGCCTGACAGGTCTGTTCCTGTGCGGCCGGATACCCGCGGAAGGGGATAATTTGCTACTATGGAAGTTGGAAAACGAAGGAGAGATGTTGTCATGGATAACAGCAAGTTAATGCAATGTGAACAGCTTGTAAGAAGAATTTATGATTCATTCGATGCCAGCCATGACTGGCAGCATATCGAGCGGGTCCGGCACAACGCTTGGGCGCTTTTGGAAAAGGAAGAAGGCGATCCGTTCATCATCGAATTGGCCGTCCTGCTGCATGATGTCTCGGATAAGAAGTATGTAAAAGAAGGAGAAGATCCGGAAACGGAAATTTTGTCAAAGCTTGAACTTCCGCGGGAATCGGAAGAGAAGGTCCGCGCAGTCATCCGGTCGGTCTCGTTCAGCGGCGGAAATGAAAAAGAGGCGGATTCCGCAGAAGCGAAAATCGTGCGCGATGCTGACCGGCTGGATGCGATCGGCGCTATCGGCATCGCACGAACATTCGCATTCGGCGGTGCGAAAGACCGGAAACTGTACGATGCGGGAGAAGTTCCGCGGACCGAAATGTCGGAAGAGGAATACCGGACGAAGAAAACAGCGAGCGTCACCCATTTCCATGAAAAGCTGCTTCTTCTGAAAGACCGCATGCTCACAGACACCGGTAAGCGTCTCGCTGAAGGCCGCCACCGGTTTATGTTATCCTATTTAGAGCAACTACAAAATGAATTGGACGGGAATGCATGAATCAATTATCGATTTCAGCACTGACAAAAACAGTCGGTGCGAAAACTCTTTTTTCAGGGATTGGTTTCACTCTTTCCTCTGGTGAGCGCGCAGGGCTGATCGGTGTGAACGGGACGGGGAAATCGACACTTCTTGCGATATTGGCGGGATCCGCTGATGCGGACGCCATGGTGATGGACCATCCGAAACAGTACCGGATCACTTATTTGCCGCAAGAACCGGAATTCGATGGTTCTAAAAGTGTATTGGAAAGTGTCTTTTCGGGCGACTCTCCGATCCTTGCGCTCAACAGAGCGTACGAAAAGGCGCTTGAGAAGCTGGCGGCGGATCCTGAATCGGGTAGGGTTCAGGCTGAATTGCTGCGGCTGCAGGACGAGATGGAAGCGAAACAGGCGTGGGATGTGAATGCGGTTGCCAAGACCGCCCTGACCAAACTTGGAATCAGCCAGTTCGACCGGCCCATCGGTGAATTGTCGGGCGGCCAGAAGAAACGGGTGGCGCTTGCCAAAGCGCTTGTCGAGCCGGCTGATCTGCTCCTGCTGGATGAACCGACGAACCACCTGGATGCCGCTTCAGCTGAATGGCTGCAGGATGCGCTGACCAGGATGGGGGCGGCCATGATTTTCGTCACGCACGACCGTTATTTCCTGGATGCGGTTTCCACTCATATTTTCGAATTGGCGGATAAGACCCTGTACACCCATCGCGGAAATTACGGGGATTACCTCGAAGCGAAAGCGGTCCGCGAGGAAGCGGCGAATGCAACGAAAAAGAAACAGGAAAACCGGTACCGGGCGGAACTTAAATGGGTCCGCCGGGGAGCGAAAGCGCGATCGACGAAACAGAAAGCCCGCCTCCAGCGTTTTGAGGGACTCGAGGAGCAGGTGAAGGAGAAAACGGACACGGCTTCGCTTGAAATGGGCCTGGCTGGGAGCCGTTTAGGAAAAAAAGTAATTGAAGGGGAGAACCTCCATGTTGCGTACGGTGACCGCGTTGTGCTTTCTGATTTTAGTTTTCTTCTCCAAGCCGGCGACCGTGTCGGGATCGTCGGCGCGAACGGAGCGGGAAAGTCGACGCTGATGAAAATCATGGCCGGCGAATTGGAACCGGACAGCGGACGGCTTGAGACCGGATCAACGGTGAAAATCGCCCACTTTACTCAGCACTTGCCTGAAATGGACGGGAACGTGCGGGTGATCGACTATATCCGGGAAGTTTCAAACGACATCGAAACAGCGGATGGCCAGCGGGTGAGCGCTGCTCAGATGCTGGAGCGGTTCCTGTTTGCACCGAATGCTCACGGGACATTGGTCGGCAAGTTGTCCGGCGGTGAACGGAAACGCCTGCATCTGTTGCGGCTTTTGATGGGGCAGCCGAATGTCCTGCTCCTTGATGAGCCGACGAATGATTTGGATATCCAGACGCTTGCGGTACTGGAAGAATTTTTGGAGCAGTTTCCCGGAGTGGTCGCCGCCATCTCCCACGACCGGTTTTTCCTGGATCGGGTTGCCCGGAAGCTCTGGTCGGTCAGCGAAGGGACCGTGGAGGAAGTGTTCGCGCTATACTCCGATTTTATTCAGCGGGAGGCTGCACCGCCCGATGTGCCGAAAAAACCGATAGCGGAGCCGGCCGAGGTGAAATCAAAGAAAAAGAAGAAAGTTTCCTTTTCCGAACAGAAGGAATGGGAAGCGATCCATGAGCGGATTGCGGAAACAGAAAACGAAATTGAACGGGCCGAGAATGAAATGGCTTCACTCGGGTCCGATTTTGAAGCGCTCCAGAGTTTGCAGGAAAAACTGGACCAGCTGAACAGTGAGTATGAAGAATTGATCGCCCGGTGGGACTACCTCGCCGATTTGATGGAGACATGAGCTTACAGACTGGAGGAATGGTCATGAAAATTACAGCAATTGAACCGACACCGAGCCCGAACACGATGAAAGTCATCATCGACCAGGAACTGCCGTTCGGGAAAAGTCATAATTACAAGCCGGATAATTTGGACGGCGCACCGGAACAGGTGCGGGCGCTTTTCGAAATTGACGGCGTGAAAGGTGTATACCATGTAGCGGATTTCCTGGCTGTCGAACGGAACGCAAAGTATGACTGGGAAGGGATTCTGGCGGAGGTCCGGCGCGTGTTCGGCGAAGGGGACGGCTCAGAAGAACAAGTGGAAATGGACGAGCATTACGGCGAAGTCTATGTCCATGTCCAGCAATTCAAAGGGATTCCGATCCAAGTAAAAGTGTTTGACAGCCAGTCCGAAGAGCGTTTCGGGATGCCGGCGCGCTTTTTGGAGGCCATGAAGGCGGTCATGAAGGAAGAAGATGAAAATTACATTTTCCAGCGGAAATGGGCCGATTATGGCGTCCGGTATGGCGAAAAAGCCGAAATCGGAGAAAACGTCTTGCGGGAGATCGAGGCTGCTTATCCGCAGGACCGGCTGGACAGCCTCATTGAACGGGACCAGGGCGGCCAGCAGCCTGCCGCGCCGCGAGGACATAAAGTCACCGTGGAAGAATTCGACGTGCCGGATTGGAAGGTCCGCTTCCAGCTGCTCGACCAGCTTCCGGATCCGGATGCAACCGATCTTCCGCTCCTGGCGAAAGCCCTTGAAGATGAACAGATGTCCATCCGCCGCTTGGCTGCGGTGTATCTGGGCATGATCGAACAACCCGAGGTCGTTCCTTATTTGGAGCGGGCGCTGCAGGATAAAAGTGCGGCCGTGAGAAGAACGGCAGGGGACTGCATGAGTGATCTCGGGTTCCAGGAATTCGAGGATGCCATGATCGAAGCCCTGTCCGACCGCAATAAACTTGTCCGCTGGCGTGCTGCCATGTTCCTGTATGAAACAGGAACGGAAAAAGCGCTCCCGGCCTTGAAGGAAGCTTCGGAGGATAAGGAATTCGAAGTGAAACTTCAGGCGAAAATGGCAGTGGCCCGCATCGAAGGCGGAGAGGAAGCGAAAGGTTCCGTCTGGAAGCAAATGACAGAAGCGAGACAGGCAGCCAAAAAAGAATAATACGTGATGTGGATCTGTGCAAATTCGGCACAGATCTTTTTTTGTCACAGACCGAATTTTTGGGCTTTCTGCCGCTTTGCCGCCTTTCGATGTTTAACAGAGAGGGAAGAACAGGAATTACAGGGGGAAAGGAGGACGAAGTGATGGGTGAAAAAATATATACGATTGAACTTCTTTACCAAGGGAAGTATGAGTCATGGAATTTCGAGGATCCGGTTATCCGCAACGAAGTGTACAACAAGGCGCGGGAAAAATTCAGGGAGTATACGGTCGCTGAAGAAGATGACCAGGTGGATGACTTGGCCATCGCCCAGCTTTCAGCGAGCAGTCTCCGGATCAAAGAAGACGGCGATGTGGCCCAGCGGGTTCCTTATGAATGGTTTGACGGACGGATATTCCGGGAACTGCTGTCGTTTATCAATGAAGAATACAACAGAGTCAAGTGAACGGATAGCAAAAAGGTTTTCGAAGGCTGAATTCGGGAAAAACGAAAGTAACCTTGTATAAGCCGCTCATGCCGGGTTTTCTTTAGTGAACTGCTAAGGAGAATCTGGCGGGAGGGGATTATAATGAGGAGAATCGATGGAATCGACAGCCTGCTCGAGTATTTGGAAAATGCGGGTTACCCGCTGACAAACAGGCAAGTCGAAAAGCTGCTGGCAGAAAAAGCGCTGCCCCATGTCCGATCCGGGAAAGCGGTCAGTTTTTACGAAAGCCAGATCGATTGGTGGATCCGCCGGCAGCACAAAAAGGAAATAAGCGAGTAGCCCTGCGGAAGCGGGGCTTTTCGCACATGCGGAGGCGAGAAGATATGATTGACAGGCTGAAGGAACACGTGCCGAATAAAGATGGAATGACACTCGATAAATACCTGGCCGAACGGCATACCCGCGGTAAGTGGGAAACTGCCGGGGAGGATATTCTATTTATTGAAGAAACGTCCGGGATGCCCGTGAAATATAAATGGACGGTCACGGGTTCTAAAGTGGAAGCGGCGAACGGACATGCGGCAGCCGTGGCGCCGGATCTCCATACGAGAAAACGGACGGTTGAAGAGGAACGGGAAAAACTGCCGCCGGAAGCACGGGAACTGTATGATTTTATTCAGGAGCAATTCGGGATGCATGGAGATATGTCTTTGACACTGAAGGAAGCGGCTTATAAGTTCCAGGTCACACCCGAACAGGCAAGGGAAATCTACTTAGAAACGGATGAACGGCTGTACAGGTAAATCGCGAAAGGAAGAAATGGACATGCCGGTATGATAAAATAGAGCTGTCGGCAATCAGCCAAGGAAATATAGAGAAAGGCGGGGTATTATGAGTATGAATGCTTACGAAGAATACATGAAAGGCATCGTTGGGCCGATGCGGGAAGAACTGACTTCCAACGGCTTTACAGAACTGACGACTGCGGAAGAAGTCAACCGGCACATGAGCGAGGCAAAGGGGACAAGTCTGGTCGTAATCAATTCGATCTGTGGCTGTGCTGCAGGTCTTGCCCGGCCGGCGGTGATCGAAGCGCTTGATGCAACAGCCCATAAACCGGACCACCTCGTGACGGTGTTCGCCGGACAGGATAAAGAAGCGACTGCGCAAATGCGTAATTATTTCGAGGATACCCCTCCCTCTTCACCATCGATTGCGGTGCTGAAAGACGGGGAACTCGCCGCATTCATTCCGCGTGAACAGATTGAAGGCTACACGATGGAAGATGTACGTGATAAACTCCGATTTGCCTTGGAGGAGAACGCCTCCGGGTGAAGACGATTGTGACGACAGCCATCCGGTGCACGCCTGAAACGATCGGTACGGCTAAACAGATTGCCGCTGAACTCGGGCTGTCTTTTGTCGAGCGCGGCAAAACATCGGTCTCCCGTATTCAGGAGGAGCACGATTCTGGCGTCGTAGCGGTTACGAAAGAACGGCTCGAATATTACACGAAAGGTTCGGCAAAGCCGTTCTTTTTCCACCCGAGTTCTTCAGCGTTCCGCACGAGGCGGCCGCTTTTAGAGGATCCGCTCATTTCCGTCTCGGATCTGGAGCCGGGAGATGTCTTCATCGATTGCACACTTGGCATGGGATCGGATGCCATCGTCGCTTCCGCCCGGACCGGTCCTTCCGGAAAAGTGATCGGCTGCGAAGCGGATCCGGTCATCGCCTTCATTGTCGGACGCGGCCTTAAAACCTATTCGGAACTGGAACACTTGAAGGCCCCGATGGAACGAATCGAAGTCATCCGGGAAGATGCCGCAGGATTTCTGCAGCAGCTCCCCGATCGGTGGGCTGATGTCGTCTATATGGATCCGATGTTCGACGAACCGATCAAAGGCGCGGTCAATTTTGATGTGTTCCGGGATGCTGCCGCTGGTCACCAGCTGGACGACCGCTGGGTGAGCGAAGCAATAAGGGTCGCCCGGAAATCGGTTGTCCTGAAAGCGCATTTCCGGTCCGCGGACTTCGAGAAGTACGGCTTCGAGCGGCGGGTCCGGCCGAACACGAAATTCCACTACGGAGTCATCCGGAAATAAAAAAACTCCCGCAGTGGCGGGAGTTTTTTTTAATGGCTGAAGTTCAGTGATGTCAAATAAAGCAGCAATCCGATAAATCCGATTTCGATAAGAAGTGACGAATCCATGAAATTTTCCTCCTTTTCTAAAAAAACAGGGCTTATATCATGACTTTATTGTACAATGAAAGCATCGAAGATGAAACCGTCAGCCGATTTATTTGTGCTGGCCGCATGACCAGGTTTGCGAAAATGTTCATAATAAGCAGGTGGAAGACTTGAAAAATGGATGGCATAAACTGCTCGTCATCGCAGTCGCTCTTGCAACGTTCGGCGCTATTTCCCCGAATCATGTCATTTGGGAGCATTTGCTTGAAGATAAGGGCCAGGCGAAAGCGGAGAGCGAAAATTTCACAGAAGCATATGAAGCGGTGTGGACCGATCCGTCGGAATATTGGATTACGGATGAATTGGTGCTGGAAAATTTATACCAATCAGCTGAACAGCAGGCCCATATTAAATTTGGATCCAGAATCGGGCCTGTCATCGGGCCGGACTTCGATCGGCAGATCTTTCCGAAAATGCAGGAAGTGATCCAGGAGCAGCTGACGTTTTTAGACAGTGAAAGCCTGAAACGGCTCGCAGTCAGCGAGAATCCGTCCGGCAACTATTCTGAAAAGATCTTCCATATTTTCGATGAAGAGACCGGTGATGATGTCATCAGGTTCCATGTCCGGACAGAGAAGAGACCGCTGGAAGGCTATTCGTTCAATTTCCATTACCATACAGCAGAAGACGGGTTCCAGACGCACTACACAGTCGGAGATATTTTCTGGTCCAAAAATACACCGCCGAAATGGCTTTCCTGAGCTTCCGCCCTGCGGGAGCTTTTGTGTTATCATAAATCAACAATGGAGGGAACTACAGATGAAACAATATTTGGACATGTGCCGCCATATCTTGGAACACGGCACAGAAAAAGGTGACCGGACAGGAACCGGCACCATCAGTGTTTTCGGTTACCAGAACCGCTATGACCTTCAAGAGGGTTTTCCGCTCGTCACAACAAAAAAGACGGCTTTCCGGCTGATTGTGTCGGAACTCCTATGGTTTTTGAAAGGCGATACGAATATCCGGACCCTTTTGCAGGAAAACAATCATATTTGGGATGAATGGGCTTTTGCCCAATGGGTGGAAAGCGAGGACTATGACGGACCGGATATGACGGATTTCGGACGCAGGTCGCAGAAAGAGCCCGTTTTTGCGGAACAGTATAATCAGCAGATGGCTGAATTCCGTCAGCGGGTGCTGGATGACCCGGAATTCGCGGAAACTTATGCGGACCTCGGTCCGGTATACGGAGAGCAATGGCGATCTTGGCCCACCAGCACAGGAGGTTCCATCGATCAGCTGAAAAACGTCATTGAATCGATCCGGAACAATCCGGATTCCCGACGCCACATTGTGACAGCATGGAATCCTGAATTCGTGGATGAAATGGCACTTCCGCCATGCCATACGTTTTTTCAGTTCTATGTCGCGGATGGCAAACTTTCCTGCCAGCTCTACCAGCGGAGCGCTGATGTGTTCCTGGGGGTTCCGTTCAATATCGCTTCTTATGCTCTTTTGACGCACCTTGTCGCCAGGGAGTGCGGTCTTGAACCAGGTGAATTCATCCATACATTCGGAGATGCCCATATTTATCAGAACCACATGGAGCAGGTGAAGGAGCAGCTTTCCCGTAAACCGAAACCGCTCCCGTCGCTTGTCATCAGTGACAGTAAGGATTCCATCTTCCAGCTTGAAACGGAGGATATTACAATTGAAGGCTATTATCCGGACCCGCGCATAAAGGCGCCGGTCGCAGTCTGAGGAGGGGGAACATGATATCACTTTTAGTGGCACACGACAGTAACAGAGTGATCGGAAAGGATAATCAGCTGCCTTGGCACATTCCTGAAGATTTGAAATACTTCAAGGAAAAGACCATGGGGAAAGGGATTGTGATGGGCCGAAAAACGTTCGAATCGATCGGCAGGCCGCTGCCCGGCAGAAAAAACATTGTATTGACCCGCAAAAAAGACTACGAAGCTCCCGGCGCGGAAGTGGTCCATTCACTGGATGACGGGATCCGGTCGGCGGCTGAGCAGCATCAGGAAATTATGATCATCGGCGGGGCTGAACTATTCAAAGAAACGCTGCCCATCGCTGATCGGCTTTATGTGACTTATATTGACCGGCCGTTTGAAGGGGATACGTATTTTCCGCCGTATGGAAAGGAAGAATGGACACTCGTTTCTTCTTCAGAAAAGCATCAGACTTCCGGGATTCCCTACTCGTTCCTCGTTTACGAACGGCAGGAGGGACAGAAAGCCCGCGGCAGCGAATGATGATCCGTCCGGCCAGCACGGAGAACCTTTTCGTCCGATCCGGGTTTCAGGTCTCCAGTCAGCAGGAATAGTATAACGAAGGAAGTGTATTCATGGGCAATGTTCATATCGTTACAGACTCGACAGCTGATTTGAGCTGGGATGAAATCGACCGCTACAATCTTCACGTCGTACCGCTTACCATTCAGGCAGGCGGTGAACTTTATCAGGACCGGGTGGACCTCGAGCCGGAAACGTTTCTGGAAATTATGGCTAAGTCGGACGAACTTCCGAAAAGTTCGCAGCCGGCGCCTGGAGTTTTGTCGGACCTGTACAGCCGTCTCGGCAAAGAGGGCGATCAGATTGTTTCCATCCACATGACTGGGGGAATGAGTGGGACCGCAGATGCTGCACGGCAGGCGGCTGCAATGACAGAAGCGGACGTGACAGTCATCGACTCACGGTTCATTTCCCGTGCGCTCGCTTTTCAAGTGCTCGAAGCTGCCGGGCTTTCCGCAGAAGGGGCGACCGCTTCGGAAATCGCTTCGCGTCTTGCGGAAGTCCGGAAAGCGACGTCGCTGTTCGTCGTAGTCGATACGCTGGAAAACCTCGTGAAAGGCGGAAGGATCGGGAAAGGCCGCGCACTGCTCGGCTCTTTTCTTAAAATAAAACCCATCGCTTCCCTCGAAGGCGGGGAGTATACACCTGTCCACAAAGCGAGAAGCCACCGTCAGGCCGTATCATACCTTTTTGACCGGTTCAAAGAAGAGACGGCCGGCAAAACGGTGAAAGGGATCGGCATCGTCCATGCGGGCGGACAGGCGATGGCGGAACCGCTGGAACGGATGCTGGCCGATGCCGGATTCCCGGGTGCAGGAAAAGGATACACCTCCCCGGTCATTGCCACTCATACCGGCCCCGGTGCCATCGGATTCATGTATTTCGCGGAATGAGGCAGGAATTCTATGATGAAAAAGCTGATGTTCATTGCCGGACTCCTGCTGGTCCTTTCGGGATGCAGCGGTCCGTTCCGGTTTCTTCAAAATGAAGCGGTTCCGCGGGAGTCGCCGGAATTCTCTGAGTACACTGTAGCGCCGAACTTCATTCCTCATACGATTGTCCTGACGGCCCTTGGGGATTCTCTGTCGCAAGGTGTCGGAGACGAAGACAGCTTGAGCGGCTATGTCGGCCGGTTAGCAGTGGATATGGCCGCGTGGCCGGGCGTCGAAGGCGTGATGGTGAAGAACACGGCGAAACGGGGCAGGCGGAGCGACCAGCTGCTGGCCATGTTCCATGAAGGGAAACTGACCGGGCCTGTCACCCGCGCCGATTACATCGTAATGACCATCGGAGGCAATGACGTGATGAAGGTGGTCAAGAACAATTTGTTCAATTTGACGCCCGAAGCATTTTATGAAGAATTGGAGCTGTTTGAAACCCGCTACCGCAACATCATCGGACAGATACGGGAACTGAACGGGAATTCACCGATCATTATGGTCGGTATATACAATCCCTTGTCCGTCTTCACGGATGAAGCGACGGAATTCAACGAAATCATTGAAGCGTTCAATGATGAAATCCGGGAAGTAGTGGAAGCGGATCCGCAAGGTTGTTTCGTTCCCGTCAGCGAATTCTTTTTCAAGAATGAAAACCTCGTGTATCACACCGATTTCTTTCACCCAAACGCGAAAGGGTACGATCTGATTGCAGAGCGTGTCCTTGACAGAATGGAAGAGTGCGGCGTGGCGCCAGGAGAGGAGGCTGTTTGATGAACCGTTGGAAAATCGCTTTTTTCACCCTCTTTTCTGCAGTGATCGCCGGGTTGCTGCTCCTGGTTTTCGCCGCGGTCAGCCCCTCTGACGATTTCGTTTCCTATGAATCCGGAGCGAAAGCCACTGCAGATGGGAATTCACTGGTGATCCGCACAACGAAAGAGGATTTCGAAGGAATTGCGAATACCTTGATCCGGAAGGAAATGGGCAATCAGAAATTTCCTCTGACGCTTTCAGTCGATGATGATGTCAGTCTGTCGACGGAGCTCGATGTGTTTTCGGTGACCTTGCCGATCCTTCTAACCTTCGAGCCGGTTGTTCAGCCCGACGGCAGCCTGCTGCTTGAGCAGAAGTCCGTGAAAGTCGGCATGCTGGATATTCCGCCGTCGCAGGCACTTAAGCTGCTGGAAGATTCAGTGGACCTGCCGGAATTCATGGAAGTCCGCACGGGCGATGAAGAGATTTTGCTCCAGCTTCCGGAAATCCCGCTCGAGAGCGGCATGACGGTTGAAGCGATGAAGTTCAACCTTCAGGAAAATGACATCCGGCTCAGGGTGACTATACAGAATTAATGAACGGAGGGACAGCATGAATACCGAAAAAGCGACATTTGCAGGCGGATGCTTCTGGTGCATGGTCAAACCGTTCGATTCATTGCCCGGCATTGAATCGGTCGTTTCCGGCTATACGGGCGGCGATATGCCGAATCCGACATACGAACAGGTCTGCTCGAACAGGACCGGCCATGTCGAAGCCGTGCAGATCACGTATCAGCCGGACCTGTTCCCATACGAAAAACTGCTGGACGTGTTCTGGACCCAAATCGATCCGACCGATGCGGGCGGACAGTTCTTCGATCGGGGATCTTCTTACCAGCCGGTCATTTTCGTCCATGACGAAAAGCAGCGGGAAGCAGCGGAAAAATCGAAGCGCGAACTGGATGCTTCAGGGCGCTTCAGTAAACCGATCGCTGTCGAAATCCGGGACGCGAAGCCGTTTTACCCGGCAGAGGACTATCATCAGGATTATTACAAGAAGAACCCGGCTCATTATAACCGCTATAATCAAGGATCCGGCCGCGCATCTTTTATTGAAAAAAATTGGGGGGATCAGCTATGAAGGAGAATCTCAAGGAAAAACTGACACCGATGCAGTACCATGTGACGCAGGAGAATGGCACGGAGCCGCCGCATCAGAATGAGTTCGACCAGCATTTTGAACAAGGCATTTATGTCGATATCGTGTCGGGCAAGCCACTGTTCTCATCAGCCGACAAGTACGATGCCGGATGTGGCTGGCCAAGTTTCACAAAGCCGATCGACTCGCCGGAAGTGACAGAGCACTTCGATACGAGTTTCGGCATGAGGCGGACGGAGGTCCGGAGCAAGACCGCCGATTCCCATCTCGGACATGTGTTTCCGGATGGTCCGCAGGAAGCGGGCGGCCTCCGTTATTGCATCAACTCAGCGGCCCTGCGGTTCGTCCCGAAAGACCAATTGGATGAGCAGGGGTACGGCGAGTATAAAAAATTGTTTGATTGAAAACCGGCCCGGCGCTGCCCGGGCTTTTTGCTGTGTCCGAGGGGGATAGAATTGAAAAAGTCGTTTTACCAGTTTGCGCTTGCCTACCGGGGCGGCGGAAAAGGAGATCGTCATGCCCGTTTTGCGGAAGCGATGTTCCATGACCATAGCTTTCCGAAAACGTCAGGGGATTTCGATGAAATTTCCCGTTACCTGGAAGAGAAGGCGGATGCTGATATGCCCGCTGCCATTTTCGATGAATTATGGAATGCATACGAGGAACGGTAAGGTCTTCATTGCATCGCTAAATAAAAAACAGTATGATAGTACAGACTATAGCAAAGTGAGGTTTTATGATGAGCGTACACATTAATGCCCAAAAAAATGAGATCGCGGATACAATCCTCCTTCCTGGAGATCCGCTCCGCGCAAAGTATATAGCGGAAACGTTTCTTGAAGATGTCACGCAGTACAACGAAGTCCGCAACATGTTCGGCTACACCGGAACATACAAAGGAAAGCGCATTTCGGTCCAGGGGACTGGAATGGGTGTACCTTCCATTTCCATTTATATCACCGAACTGATGAATGAATATGATGTGAAGAAATTGATCCGTGTCGGAACATGCGGCTCCATCCACCAGGATGTCAAAGTGCGGGACGTCATCCTTGCCCAGAGCGCATCTTCGAACGCCAGCCTGAACAGCATCATTTTCGGCGGCGTCAATTATGCGCCGACCGGAGACTTTGATCTGCTCCTCAAAGCATATCAGGCCGGTCAGGAAAAAGGGCTGAATCTCCGTGTGGGTAACGTCTTCACGGAAGACTTGTTCTACAACGATAACGCGGACCATGAAAAATGGGCACAGTACGGCATTCTCGGCCTTGAAATGGAAACTGCGGCCCTTTACACACTGGCGGCGAAATTCGGCCGCCAGGCACTTTCAGTGCTTACCGTCAGCGACCATCTGCTGACAGGGGAAGTGACGACAGCAGAAGAACGCCAACTGACATTCAACGACATGATCGTCGTTGCGCTTGAAGCAGCTATCCAGGAATAACAGCAGCGCGTCCGAACGGCGTGCGGCGCATTGAAAGTAGGGAAAGGTATGAACGAACAGCGGCCTGAACAGGAACAGTCGCCCGCGACGGAAGAAAACCGGGTGCACCACATCCGGATGAAGACTTTTCAGTTCATTATGCTGATATTCTTCCTTGTACTCGCAACCGCCGGACTGACGATTTTCGCTCTGACCTTCGGTGAGGAAAAAGCGGTGGAAGTCGGCGCTCCGGTTCGGCAGGAGTTCGAGAAGTTATACAATGCCTATGACCAGCTCCAGAGCGAGTACTACTCGGAGCTCGAAAGCGAAGCGCTCATCAACGGAGCGATCAACGGCATGGTGGAATCGCTGGATGATCCCTATTCGGATTATTTGAGCGAGGAGGAAGCGGCTCAGTTCATGGACAGCATTTCTTCGAGTTTTGAAGGAATCGGCGCAGAGATCCAGGAACGCAACGGGCTTATTACCGTCGTCTCACCGATTGCCAATTCCCCGGCTGAACGGGCGGGAATCCTTCCTGGCGACCAGATCATTGCCGTGAACGGTGAGAACATTCAAGGGATGAGCGTCACAGACGCCGTCCTGCTGATCCGTGGAGAGAAAGGCACCGAAGTGACATTGACCATCCAGCGCGGCGACAGCGGAAAAACGATCGACATAACGGTGGAGAGAGATGAAATTCCGCTGGAGACGGTTTATGCGGAAATGGTCAGTGATAAAGTGGCACACATCCACATCACCAGCTTTTCTCAGGATACCTATGAGGAACTCCTGACCGCTCTTGAAGAGATGGAAGCGGCAGGGATGGAAGCCCTTGTGCTGGATGTCCGGCAAAATCCTGGCGGTCTTCTCGGGACAGCACAAGATATCGCCAACTTGTTTGTAGAAGAAGGGGAAATCCTGTTCCAAGTGGAAGGACGGGGGATGGAACCGGAAATCTACAGAGCAACCGGCGGTGAAAAAGTCGATGTGCCCGTGACACTTCTGATCGATGAAGGCAGTGCCTCGGCTTCGGAAATTCTGGCCGGCGCGCTTAGCGAGTCCGCCGATGTCCAGCTGGTCGGCAAAAAGACATTCGGGAAAGGGACCGTGCAGACGGCCAATGACCTCCCGGACGGTTCGAATCTGAAGTTCACAACGGCCAAGTGGCTGACACCGGACGGAAACTGGATCCATGAGAAAGGCATCGAGCCTGATGTGGAAATCGGATATCCGACTTACATGACGTTGCCGGTGTTCGATACGGAAGCGGAATTCAAAGAAGGCACTGTTTCCGAGGAAGTGGAGGTAGCGGAGCAGATGCTGAAAGCCCTCGGTTATGATGTCGGCGAAGTGGACGGTCTCTTCGATGACCAGCTGACGGAAGCCGTCAAACAGTTCCAAGAGGAACAGGAGCTCGAAGTGACAGGCATCCTGTCAGGGGACACTTCCTACGCAGTCATCGATGCGATCCGCCAGAAGATCGAAAATGATGATCCGATGGTTCAAAAGGCGGCGGAACTGATCCGGAAAGAGGCAGGCATCACGGAAGAACTTCCGGAAGAAAGCACAGCTTCAGAAAACGGAGCAGAAACTGAATCGCCTTCAGAAGAGACTGGATCAGACAGCGAAGCGGAAGAGGGACAATGAAAAAGGGCGGATGGCTGTGGCTGTCCGCCTTTTTCTGATTTCCTTCCTCTCTAGGATCTGCCTTGAACATTGGAATCATCCAGGGAAAGGAGTCGGACGGATGCTGACAGATGCCTACAGGAAATTGTGGCAGGATCGGAAAGCTATTGAAAATATCCGCTCTGAAGAGGAATTGGAAGCGTGGATTGCGATGGAACTGAATGATGAATTGACGCATCCGCGGCTTAGGCGGAAAAGAAGTGAAAAATTCAGGATGGCGATGGAGCGCATAGAACAGTCAGGGCTGACAGGAGCGGAAAAATCCGCGCTTGAAGACCTGTACCGTCGCGTGCTGGAGCGGCAGGAAGGTACGCGACTCCGCTGATGGCCCAGCTCCAATCCACCATTCGGGTATCTGCATGTATATGGATTGCGAAAAGACAGAGAGAGTAGGCTAACGAATGACGAAACAAACGATTTTATTGACAGGCGGCGGCACTGCCGGACATGTATCCCTCAATCAGGCGGTGCTCCCGGAGCTCGTTGAATTGGGGTTCCACATCGAATACGTCGGTTCGAAAGGCGGCATTGAAGAATCAATCATTAAAGAGGCATTTCCGGAAACACCGTATCATGCAATATCCAGCGGAAAGCTGCGGCGTTATTTTTCCCGGAAGAATTTCACTGATCCGTTCCGTGTCGGTCGCGGATTGCTGCAGTCGATGCAGATTATCCGCCGGACGAAACCGGCTGCAATCTTCTCAAAAGGCGGGTTCGTATCGGTTCCTGTCGTCATGGCGGGGAAAATGATGAATATTCCGGTCATCATCCACGAATCCGATGTGACGCCTGGACTTGCGAACAAACTGGCGATGCCGTTTGCTGACCACATCTACACCGTGTTCCATGAGACGCTTCAGCATGTCCCGAAAGAAAAAGCGACAGCTTCCGGTGCGGTCATCCGACAAGAGCTGCTTCAGGGAACTGCAGAAGCAGGGAAAAGGTTCTGCGGCTTTCAGCGGACATTACCGGTACTGCTGATCATGGGCGGCAGCCAGGGGTCCGCCGTGATCAACGAGGCGGTCCGTGACCGGCTTGGCGATCTGACGGAGGTTTTCAATATTATTCATTTATGTGGGAAAGGGAACCTCGATCCTGCTTTAGAGGGGGCCGATGGATATGTCCAATTCGAGTTCGTCACGGGAGAACTTCCGGATCTGCTCCACTATGCGGATCTGGTGCTGTCGCGGGCGGGCTCCAACTCGATTTTCGAATTCCTTGCGCTCCGTAAACCGATGCTGCTCATCCCGTTGTCGAAAGAGCGGAGCCGGGGCGACCAGTTGTTGAACGCGTCACTTTTCAAGGAACAGGGCTACGCGTTTGTCCTTGAAGAGGAGATGCTGATGGCCGACACACTGATCGGGAAGCTGCGGGAGCTGGAGGCACAAAGAAGCACAATGACAGAACGGATGGCTGCTGCCCCAGAGCCGAAAACAGCGGCGGAAATGGCGGCATTGATAGCTGGCCACATAAAAAAACGGTGACATGACTGTCACCGTTTTTACATGGCCTGCTCGTCTGCTGTATGCGGCTGTTTGGCCTGAGTCATATAGTACAGATCTTTAGGGATCCGGAACAGCTCATAAATATCCCCGTCGGCGTTCAGCTCCTGCAAAAGCTGCGGATGAGTTTCGGAAGCTTCTGCTACATACGGGAGTTTGCGTGCAGCCCGGAGGGATTTGGCATTCACTTTCCGGATCCGGAGAAAGACATTCTGGATATCGTGGACAAAGAATAATTCATCAAGAAACTGCTGTTTCGCCTTCTGGTTATAACCCATTCCCTGGAATGGCTGGCCGATCCAAGTTCCTAAAAATCCTGCACCGTCCTGGATATCAAATAGATTGATGGTGCCGATCGGCATGCCGTAATCATCCAGGATCGTGCGGGAAATCAATTCACCGCGTTCTTCCGCTTCGATTGTCTGTTTTGTGACAAACAAGTACTCCTCAGCGGAGTCCGCTTTTTGCCGGACATAGGGATATACAGCGGGATGGGAAAGTAATTCGAATAGATGACCGCTTTCATGCAGGTCGCGCTTTTTCAGCATAATGCCGCCTCCTGGCCTGGACAGCCGATGACTGTCCTCGAAATTTTTCATTTAGAGTTGCATAAAAAATTCCGGGGTGGGAATCGAACCCACTAGAACCAGTAAAGCTGGTGGCGCACCATTTGCCTTCCCATATGAAATTGTCTGCTCTATTACTATACGGATTTTTCCTTGAATTGCAAAGGTTTTTTTCTCGGGACAGGAACAGGGTGAAGAGAGCGGTGTGTCAGGGTTTGCATCCCTTTTCTGAGGGAATAGTAAGGTCAGCGGCTGCCGTGCCGATCCGGAGTGCGGGAGTGCTTATCCGGACGGGGCGGGAAGAGCGGAAAACGCGGCTCATCCTGTCTTCGCGGAAAAACCCGCCATCCCAGTGGGGCTCGATTTAGAAATTGCAGCAAAAGCATTGTTTTTTTCATGAATAGTAGTAAGATTGATATGGAAAAAAATTATCATCCGACGCTGATTGCCTTCAGCTTTCAGCCGCCGGATGGGCATGATAAAATTTTGAATGGATAACGTGCAAGAAGCGGATGCCGCCTTGCAAAAAGTTGGAGGGTTTGTTATGTCTAACAGTTTTGCCCGAACAGAATCTCCATGGCGTTCCATCTCCGGAGTGAACGCCGGCTACATTATGGAGCAGTATGAGCTTTACCAGGAATCTCCGGATTCAGTTGAACCGGAACTGGCGTCTTTATTCCGGACATACGGCCCGCCGCTGCCTGCCCCACAGCAGGCAGCGGAAGTCCCTGCAGGCAATACCGAAAAAGTGCTTGCGGCTGTCAGACTGGCGGAGTCCATCCGGACATACGGCCATTTGGCGGCGGATATTTACCCGCTCAATGACCACGACCGGGAAACAAGAAGGCTGGACCTCGATGCGTATGGCTTGTCCGAACAGGATCTGCGCGACGTGCCGGCTTCCCTGATTCTGGGGCCAGAATCAGATGCGCGTGACGGTCTGGAAGCGATTGAACAGCTGAAATCCTTCTATACCGGAAAAGCCGCATACGAATTCTCCCAAGTGGCGAACGAAGAAGAACGGAGCTGGATCCAGTCCAAAATCGAATCCGGCGCTGCCCTTCCTTCATTATCTGCGGACGAAAAAAAGGAACTCCTGAACCGGATCACCCATGTGGAAGGCTTCGAAAAATTCATACACCGCACATTCGTCGGTCAGAAACGATTCTCCATCGAAGGGCTGGATACACTTGTGGTCCTCATGGATGAATTGGTGCGTCAAGCAGGCGGATTCGGTGCGAAGAACATGATGATCGGGATGGCACATCGCGGTCGTTTGAACGTGCTTACACATATCCTCCACAAGCCTTACGAGATGATGTTTGCCGATTTCGCCCATGTCCCGAACGACTCGTTCCTTCCTGAAGACGGATCGCTGTCGCTGTCGAAAGGCTGGTACGGCGATGTGAAGTACCACATGGGCGCTTCTTATCAGTCTCCGGATGGCCTGAAGATCAAAATGGCTTATAATCCGTCCCATCTTGAAGTCGTTAGTCCGATCGTCACCGGAAAGACCCGGGCGGCACAGGAAGACACCGGGCAGCTAGGGAAGCCGAAACAGGATACGCAGAAAGCTTTCGCGGTCCTCGTCCATGGAGATGCTGCTTTTCCCGGCCAGGGCATCGTCACAGAAACGATGAACTACAGCGGGGTGGACGCTTACAAAACGGGCGGATCCATCCACATCATCGCCAACAACACGATCGGATTCACGACCGAGCAGTATGACTCGCGCACGACCCGTTACGCTTCGGATCCTGCGAAAGGGTTTGAAATGCCGATCATCCACGTCAATGCGGATGATCCGGAAGCGGTCGTCGCGGTCGCCCGGCTGGCGTTCGAATACCGTCAGAAATTCAATAAGGATATCCTGATCGACCTGATCGGTTATCGCCGGTATGGCCACAACGAAATGGATGAGCCGCTGGTGACGAACCCGCTGATGTACCACAACGTCCATAGCCATCCGACTGTCCGGGAACTCTACGGCAGCCGCCTTGCCGACGCAGGTGTTTTATCAGCGGATGACGTCGACAAAACCGATAAGGAAGTCCTGGCTGAAATGCAGGCCGCTTATGACCGGGTGAAGGAATCAAACCTGGAAGAAGCGAAAAAAGGTGACATTCCGCAGGCTGTCCTCGCAGGATTCCCGGAGACAGATACAGGCGTCGGAGAGGAAACGCTCCGCAAACTGAATGAAGACCTTCTGAACTGGCCGGAAGAATTCTCGCCTTTCAAGAAACTGGCGCGCATCCTGAAACGCCGTGAGGAGCCATTCAACGGAAAAGGGAAAATCGATTGGGCCCATGCGGAAACGCTCGCTTTCGGCACCATCCTGCAGGAAGGCAATCCGATCAGGATGTCCGGGCAGGATACGCAGCGCGGCACATTCGCCCATCGGCATCTCGTACTCCATGATGAAAATACAGGGGAAGAACTGATTCCGCTGCACCACATCGAGGGAGCGGAAGCGTCGTTCTCGGTTTATAACACCCCGCTTACAGAATCGGCTATTCTCGGGTATGAGTATGGCTACAATGTCGAAAACCCGGAAGCGCTGGTCATCTGGGAAGCACAGTACGGAGATTTCGCGAATATGGCGCAAGTGATGTTCGATAACTTCATTTCTTCCGCAAGAGCGAAATGGGGTCAAAAATCCGGGCTCGTCATGCTGCTGCCGCATGCGTATGAAGGGCAAGGGCCGGAACATTCCAGTGCCCGCCTGGAGCGCCATCTGCAGCTGGCAGCGGAAAATAACTGGACAGTGGCCAATCTTTCGAGCGCGGCGAACTATTTCCACATCCTCCGCCGTCAGGCAAAAATGCTGGGCGAGGAATCGATCCGGCCGCTGATCATCGTGACACCGAAGTCGCTTCTGCGCCATCCGCTCGTTTCTTCGGAGCCATCGGAACTGGCAGAGGGCCAATTCCAGACAGTCCTGGAAAATCCGACGACCGGCAAAGACGAAAGCAAAGTGGAACGCCTTCTTTTTGCCAGCGGAAAAATGGCGATCGATCTGGCGGAACGGACAAAGGACGGAGAAGGATTCGACAAACTCCATATCATCCGGATCGAGCAGCTGTATCCGTTCCCGGAAGAGAAAGTGAAAGGGATCCTCGAACGGTTCCCGAAAGTGAAGGAACTGGCCTGGGTTCAGGAAGAGCCGGAAAATATGGGATCCTGGTCATTCGCCGAGCCGTACCTGCGGGAACTCGCCGGCAAGAAAAAAGTGACCTACCATGGCCGCATCCGGCGCTCAAGTCCTGCTGAAGGAGACGGAGAAGCCCACAAAGCCGAACAGGAACGGATCTTGGATTCGGCACTCGGCAAGAAGAAGTAAGGTTATTCCCGGCGGGTTCGCCGGCAGCTGCCGGCGGCCGGACCGGATTCCAGAAAGAAAGACTCAAAGGAGGAACTGATTGTGGCGGAAATCAAAGTGCCTGAACTGGCAGAATCGATTACAGAAGGAACGATAGCACAATGGCTGAAACAGCCCGGCGATACGGTGGAGAAAGGGGAATTCATCGTTGAACTCGAGACGGATAAAGTGAACGTCGAAGTGATTTCCGAAGAGGCCGGTGTGGTCCAGGAACTGCTGGCGGCAGAAGGGGATACTGTGGAAGTCGGGCAAGTGATTGCGGTAGTCGGCGAAGGAAGCGGACAGAAAGCAGCGCCGGCGCCGAAACAGGAAGAGCCGAAACAGGAAGAGCCGAATGCCAAGGCTCAGCAGACGGAGGACAGCCCGGTGGCAGAAACGACGGGCGAACAGCCGTCCGTTTCCGATCCATCCTCGCCGGAAGACCGGATCATCGCAAGCCCGGCGGCACGCAAGCTTGCCCGTGAAAAGGGAATCGATTTGTCTGCCGTGCAGACAGCCGATCCGCTCGGACGAGTCCGTGTCCAGGATGTTGAAGCACATGGTTCACAGCCTGCTCCTCAAGCGAAGCAGGAAGCACCGAAATCTGCCGCCCAACCGCAGCAGGATGACCGGATTGTCCGTGAAAAAATGAGCCGGCGCCGCCAGACGATCGCCAACCGCCTTCTGGAAGTCCGTCAGAACACGGCAATGCTGACGACCTTCAACGAAATCGATATGACGAACATGATGGCGCTCCGGAGCCGCAAAAAAGATGAATTCGTTGAAAAGAATGATGTCAAACTCGGCTTTATGTCGTTCTTCACGAAAGCTGTGACTGCGGCGCTGAAGAAATATCCGAACGTCAATGCCGAAATCGACGGCAACGACCTGCTGCTCAAGAAGTTCTACGATATCGGCATCGCCGTTTCGACGGAAGAAGGCCTGGTCGTTCCGATCGTCCGTGATACGGACCGCAAAAACTTCGCGGAGATCGAGCGTGAAATCGGTGAACTCGCCAAGAAAGCACGCGACAAAAAGCTCCAGCTTTCCGATATGACCGGCGGTTCATTCACGATCACGAACGGCGGCGTCTTCGGATCCCTCATGTCGACACCGATCCTGAACGGTTCGCAGGCCGCGATTCTGGGCATGCACACGATTCAGCACCGCCCGATCGCCATCGACAAAGAAACGATGGAAATCCGTCCGATGATGTATGTGGCCCTGTCATATGACCACCGCATCATTGACGGTAAAGATTCCGTCGGATTCCTGAAAATGGTCAAAGATCTCATCGAGAACCCGGAAGACCTTCTTCTGGAATCGTAATAGACCAAATAAAAGCGGCTGTCCCGAAAGGTCATGAAAATGACCCGAGGGGCGGCCCTTTTTCTATTGTTGAAGAAGCAGCCTCTATTCGATTCGGCGGATGTAAAAAAGCCGGGAAGGAGGTCTGAATTCCTCTGATTACTTTTGTGAATAGCAAAGTTGATTTTGAAGACAGGGCCAATGAGAGCTAACGGAAATGCGAGAAACCTTTCTGCTCATGCGCAAGCTCGTGGCAAAGCTGCTGGCCTGCAGCTTGTGTGGAATCCGATTTTCTTGCGCGGTCCGCCGGTATTTGGCAAAATGATAAAAAGGGAAGAAAGCAGGCGCAGCGTATGGACGTTTCCTACTTAGTGGAGTGGGTGCAGGACTACGGTTATGTCGCAATGTTCCTCTTGAATTGGATCATGCTTCTTGGAGTTCCCCTGCCTGGTGAAACTGTCGCGATCCTGTCGGGTGCTGTCACTGAGACGGGATCATTTTATGCGCCGTTCGCTTTTCTGTGCGCGTATGCCGGCCTTATGACGAGCAATCTGTTTACTTATTATATCGGCCGGCTGTTCGCCGCCCAAGTCCTGGAACGGCTCGAGCGGCCAAAGTTCCGAAACAGCGCGAGGCGGTTCCGGAGTGCTTTCGACCGCTATGGCGGATGGGCTGTTTCTTTCAGCTTCTTCCTTCCGGGATTCCGGATGGTGATGCCTTACGTGACGGGGGCGAACCGTTATCCGCTGAACCGCTATCTCCTGTACGCCGGAACAGCCGGTTTCATCTGGTCGCTTCTTTTTTTCCAGGTCGGCCGGCTGTTTCCCGCCCTGTACGAAGAAATCCTCGGGGAGCTCCAGCGTTTCCTTGTCGTGACCGCCATCACTGTCGCCTTGGCGGGGATCGGGTTTTGCTTCTTCCGTCAGAAACGGCTGTCCCGTTGAAATGGTCCTTCAAATTCCTTATACTGAAGATGGATAAAGGAAAGGGTGAGAACGGTGAATCACTTGGAGTGGCTCGATCGGCCGACGTTACGGACAGTGACCTGCAAGCACACGGATGCGGAAAAATTTCTCGTTTCCAACGTGCTCACAGCCGGAAAAACGTATGAAGTGAAAAACGAAACCGATGAATTCCTGTTTGTGGTCGACAACACCGGGAAAATCGGCGGTTATTACAAAACGTATTTTGACTGAGTCTAAACCGATGAACCATCATCGGTTTTTTCATGTCCGGAATAAAGAAAGAAGGTAAAACATGGAATTGATTGCACAGGAAACAGAGCAGCGCCGCCGGCGGGACCACGGCGCATACAGCCGGCTGATCGGAACGGGCGGCTACATTTCGCCGGATGAGCGGTTATGGACCGATGTGCTGACGGCCGTAGCCCTTCGCCAGCCGGTTTTATTGAAAGGGCCGACGGGTGCCGGGAAAACGAAATTAGCGGAATCGGTATCCTCCGAATTCCAGCAGCCGATGCAGAGCATCAACTCTTCCGTGGATCTGGATGCGGAATCGCTCCTCGGATTCAAGACGCTCATCCAGCAGAACGGGACGAGCGTGATCGATTTCGTGGAAGGGCCAGTCGTCAAGGCAATGAAAGAAGGCCATCTCCTCTATATCGATGAAATCAATATGGCGCGTGCAGAAACGCTGCCGATCCTGCACGGCGTGCTCGATTACCGCCGGATGATGACGAACCCGTTCACAGGGGAAGTGATCAAGGCCCATCCGGACTTCGGGGTTATCGCCGCCATTAACGAAGGATATATCGGGACTTCTCCGATGAATGAGGCTTTGAAGAACCGTTTCGTGGCGGTTCCGGTCCCGTACTTGGGCGGCGGGGAACTGCGCCGCCTCTGGGAACGGGAATTTCCGGATGCGCCGGGTGAATTGAAGAAATTCATGCTGAATCTGGCGGCCGATCTGATGAAGCAAGTCGAAAACGGGTTGTTGTCGGACGAAGCCGCTTCAATCCGGAGTCTCCTGGATGCGACGGCCCTTGCCGTCCACATCGGGCCGGAACGGGCGGTCGGTTACGCCATTGCCGAGAAACTGGACGACGAAAGTGAGCGGCAGCTCGTAAGGGATTTGAGTTCAACTTGGTTAAAGTAGGTGGATATGATGACATCGGTCAACCGCTTCATCCAATTCAATAATGAGATGGTGGATGCGGCCGGTTTGAACCGGCTGGAAGTGCTGGCGCGGGCGCTTGCCGGATCACCGGAGCTGAGTCTCACTACACGGAAGCTCATCGAGTTCCGGGCTTCCGAACAGGCAATCTCCATCAGTGTCTTTTGGAAACACCGGGATCCCGATACAGTGCGGACCGGCCAGCTGTCGGATATCTACCTGCTGGCGGCCGGTTTCTGGAAGCATTTCAGTCTTTCTGCGTGGCGGCGCTTTCTGGAGCGGCCGTCGCCGCTGCCGGAACTCCGGCAGCAGCTTCTGCTTTGCGCTGAGGAATTCCGATTATCCGAAAAACTGAGGAAAGAACGGCCGGGGATGGCACGCGCCTTCAGTCTCCGGGAGTCGGTTTACGCTGATTTCCACCGGCAGCAGCGGACCATCAATGGCAATAAAGGATTTGTTGCCGATGCATTCCTGAATTCGGCGTATTTGGCACTCCGGGGTAGAACGGAGGCCGGCACAGAGATGGACGCCATGCTGTTCAATCAGTGGACTGGTTTATTTGATGCGGCAAGCACGGCGGATTCTGCGCGCATTGTCGACGCCATGATGCCGAGACTCGAGTATTTGGTTGAGGAAGACCTGGTCCATACCTTCTATACGTTCGGTGAATCGGCCGACAAACTGCCGAAACCCCGTGAGCATAAAGGGGCGGAGACGGACGGAGAAATCGAAGAGGAATTGGAGACGGTCGAAGAGTGGTTTCAGGCATGGCACCGCGCCATGGAACTGGAGAACGATACCGCGATGGAATTCGAGCTGGAAGACGGCCAGTCGGGTGAAGCCACAGGCGGCAGGGAAGAAGAAGGCGCTTCTAAGATCCATTTCACCGCCCAAGGAGAGTCCGGCGAAGGGGAGTTCAAGGAAAGCGGCGACCCCCTTGACCGGAAAACGGACGGAAACAAGAAAAAAGCCGGCAAGTCATTCGGCAAAGAAAACGGTCAAGTGGTCTTCGAAGAAAAAAGGATCGAAAGCAACTCCGCCTGGCGGCATGCGGTGCAGGAAACGAGAAGGCTGCAGGAGCCGAACGTGCGGGCAGTCGTAAAAGAATTGCGCAAGCGCATGCGGCAAAAAGAACAGAGCGACCGGAAGAACCTCATGAGCGGCCGGCTCTCCAAGCAAATGACCGGGGTTGTCACCGAAGACCGTCCAAAACCGTTTTATCGGAAATCGGCACCGTCCGGTAAGCTCGACGCAGTGTTCGGTCTGCTCGTCGACGGCTCCGCTTCCATGGCCGATAAGCTGGATGAAACGAAACAGGCGGTGCTCTTGTTCCACGATGTCCTTCGGAAACTGGCGATTTCCCATGAAATCGCATTGTTTTATGAAGATGCATTCGAGGCGGGGGAAGAACAGCAGCCGAATACCTTCGAGTGGATGCACCGTTTTGAAGACGGGTCTGCGGATCACGGGGCCGCCATTTTTTCAATGGAAGCCCATGAAGACAACCGGGACGGATTCGCTATCCGCTGGATGGCGGAAAGAATGAAAAGGCGGCAGGAGAAGCATAAATTCCTTCTGGTGTTTTCCGACGGCGAACCGTCGGCGTACAATTATGCGCAAAACGGGATTACAGATACCGCAGCAGCGGTCAGCGAGGCGAAAAAAGCAGGCATGGAAGTGCTGCACTTGTTTTTGAACATCGATTCGGTCTCAGAAGACCAGTCCGAGCTGTTCAAAGTCATGTACGGCAATAAATCCGTCAGCGCCGGTTCACTTGACCGTTTCACTGACCAGACGGTCCGGCTGCTGAAACGCACGCTCCATCTCGTTGTGCAATCCCAATAGGGACAGAGCGGCGCAAAAAAAGCGGGAGTTTCACGGGGATATACCCATGAAACTCCCGCTTTTATATTATCCCCGATTATCGCGGTTATCTGCGATGGCGAGCAGCCGGTGCTTGAGGTCCTCTTCCATTCTGGCAATTTCAATCTCCGCCGCTTTCCGCTTGGAGCGGCCATCGGCCTGGATTCGGAGCGTTTCTTCAATAGTTTCCAAGAGGTTTTCCTGCGTCTGTTTCAGCGTTTCGATTTCCACGATGCCCCGCTCGTTCTCTTTCGCGGTTTCGATGGAATTCATTTTCAGCATTTCAGAATTCTTAAGAAGCAGGTCATTGGTCGTCGATGTCACTTGCTTTTGCGCTTCCACCGCTTTCGCCTGACGGTTCAAGGTGAGGGCGATGGCGATCTGGTTTTTCCAGAGCGGAATCGACGTCATAATCGATGACTGGATTTTTTCGGCGAGCGTCTGGTTCGTCTGCTGGATCATCCGGATCTGCGGCGCGCTCTGTATCGTGATCTGCCGGGAGAGCTGAAGGTCATGGAGCCGTTTTTCGAGCCGGTCGACAAACTGCGCCATGTCATTCACTTCCTGGTAAGCCATTTGATCTTTCGAGGCTTCGGCTTTCCGCCGGAGCTCCGGAATCACTTCATTCAGGATTTCGTCCCGTTTGATTTCGGCTGCCGCGATATAGACGTTGAGCGCCTGGAAATATGTCTTGTTCTGTTCATAGAGCTGTTCGAGCATCTGGACATCTTCCAGCAGACCCCGCTTCGAATGCTCAAGCTGGATACTGATACGGTCCACTTGTGTGCTGAGCTTCTGGTATTTGGTCATCATTTCCTGAATGGAGACCTTCGCCTTATTGAATAGCTTCCGGATTCCCGTTTTCTTGCTGGCGGACAGTTCTTCCGGGTCCATTTCCTTCAGTTTCCGCATCAGGTCGTGAAGCACATCGCCGACCGGTCCGATGTCTTTTCCTTGGACATGGTCGAGCATTTTGTGCGAGAACTGGGAAAGCTGATTCTGGGCATTCGTGCCGTATGTCAGGATAGCCTCGTAATTGCCGGCAGGAATCTGTTTGGCCAGCGATTGCGCTTTTTCCTGCTCTTCCGGTGACAGGCGGTCCAACAGCGCGACCGGCCTCTCCTGCCCGCGTTCCAGGGCAGGAGAGGCGGCCGGAGACGGCTCCATTCCGAAAGGCGTTTCCAGAAGTGTATCCAAATCGCTTTTATTCTGCTGATTTTGAGTCATCACGCATTTCTCCTTTTTCATTGGATTGATCGGAAAGCGACAGTTCCGGACGTTCTTTCCGGCTCGTGGACAGCTGGGCGTAATCGAGTTCGACACGGAGCTGTTCCATATCATCAGCCAGCACGCGTTTCAAATCCCCTTGTATGGCCTGTGATAATGCGCTGAGCATTTCGCGGGTTTCCTGAAGGGCCAGTTTCATCTCCTTGTCCTTCACAGGCTGACTGGCGAGCAGCGCATATTTCGATGTCAGTTCCAAAGCGGAATCGAGATGGGAATAAAAGAAATCGCCCGCCTGGTAGAACTTCCGCGGATTTTGCTGGATGGAGGAAATGATCTTGTTCGCCGTCCTCGTCATTTCGATCTGCTGCTTGATCACAGTCAGGGAACGGAGACGGAACGACTGATTTTGCAGTTGTGCCACTTTATTCTTCGCTTCTTTGAGCTGTTGTTTAACGGATTTAAATTCCCGGCGGGTCATGCCGAGATGTTTTGAATCATTCGAGACCTGGAGCTGCTTCATCGCACCCGTGGAGGCGATATACGTACCGGCTGCGGCAGCGCCGGACAGCACGAAGCCGATTTCGGCCCCTAAGTAAAGAACCGGGAACATGACAGTCATCAGCGGCAGTCCGACAGTTTGGCGGACAACAAAATTCTCGAACGGTTTCATGCCGGTAACCTCCTCTGGTACCTATTATACGGCTGGATTCAAATAAAAGTTTCACCTTACCGCTATTTTACGCAATTCCAGCCGGATGTACAAAGGGGAAGCGTGAAGCAGATGGGTGGACAGAACCGGGTTTTTTTGGCAGAATGCTCAGTAAGACGAAAAAAGAGGGTTGTTGTATGCACGAAATCATTTATATGAAAGCTTTCTATGAGCCGTGGTGGCAGTTCGATGGCTGGGAAAAGGAAGTCGTGTCCCGCAAATTATTCAGCACAGCGGCGGAAGCGAAATCCTTTTTCATGGAAATGAAAGACGCCTTTGCGGTCCGCTACCCATACCAGTCGGCAAAAGGAGAAGCATTCATTGCGTTCTGGACCGAAGAAGAACAAGTTTTTTGTGAAGCGTGTGACGACGATTTACAGACGTACCATGGCCTGATATGGCTTGTCGATGGAAAACCGGTTCATTTTTCATAAATAAAGTTGTCATTTCTTTGACTTTTCCATTTTAACTGGTATAATGGAGGCAACAACAGAAACAAAGCAAGGCTACCAGAAACACAGCGATTCACGTATTCCAAAAAGTGATCGGTAAGTGACGGTACTTTTTGGAATATGTGAATTTTTTCGTCTAGCAAGAGATTCATGTATTGAACATTTTCATTACGGGAGGTTTTTCACGTGAAAGAAGGAACAGTTAAGTGGTTCAACTCAGAAAAGGGCTTTGGATTCATCGAAGTTGAAGGCGAGGACGATGTATTCGTACACTTCTCCGCTATTCAGAGCGAAGGATTCAAAACACTCGAAGAAGGCCAGCGCGTAGAGTTCGAAGTTGTTGAAGGCAACCGCGGACCTCAGGCTGCAAACGTAGTTAAACTGTAAGTCAAATTGCAGATTCAAGGGCAATCCCGCTGGCGGGGTTGTCCTTTTTTTATTTTCGGCTGTCCGCTCCAGTGTTTGATGAAGACAGGTTTCAGGTATAGTACGAGAAACAGGACAAGGGGGAAGACGGATGACGGACGAACACTTGACAAAGCCGCTGCCGAGCGGACAAGAACAGGAAGACTTTTATCAGAAACTCAGGGAGCGGGTCCAGGAGTGGGGCGAATCGAAAGGGGCACTCAGCAAAGCGCTGCCTTATGTGCTGCTGGCGCCGGACTTGTTCCATCTTTTGATGAAGCTCATGCTCGATGGCCGGATTGATACGAAAAGCAAGGCGCTGATCGGCAGCGGAATTCTCTACTTTTTCGTGCCGCTGGATTTTCTGCCGGAGTTCCTGATCGGTCCGGGCGGCTTTCTCGATGATGTCGTGGTTGCCGCTTTCATCTTGAATACGATTTTGAACACATATCCAAAAGAAATTGTAGAAGAACATTGGGCAGGGAAAGATGAACTGCTCACGACACTGCAGAAAGTGACGGGGAGCGGAAACAAGCTGATATCCAAAATCCCGGCGGGCGGCTTGGCGAGGAAGTTCCTGAAAACTTGAAAATAAACGATGGAATCCCGCATCGAGTGAGGTGCGGGGTTTGTTTTTTGTTTACATAATAAAATTATCGGCATTTAATTCTTTTTTGAAGCAGATGGCAGGGATAGGATGGAGCCGAACGCGCATAAATCGCGCCGAACGCGCATAAATCCGGCTGAACGCGCATAAATCGCGCTGAACGCGCATAAATTCGGCTGAACGCGCATAAATCCCGCCGAACGCGCATAAATCCCGCTGAACGCGCATAAATCCTGCCACAACTAAACTCTCTTCCAGCGAGAAACCTAGCAAAACAAAAACCTCCGGCACATCGCCGGAGGTTCGTTCCATCTATTAAACCGTTTGTGCGTCTTTCCACTCGAGGTATTCATCGTACGTCATCTGCTTATCGGTGATCGATCCGTCTTCATGGATTTCGATGATCCGGTTCGCGATCGTTTGGATGAATTGATGATCCTGGGAAGTGAAAACGAGTGCGCCTTTAAAGGCGATCAGCCCGTTGTTCAGTGCCTGGATGCTTTCAAGGTCGAGGTGGTTCGTCGGTTCATCCATCAACAGGACGTTCGCATTCGACAGCATCATGCGTGACAGCATGCAGCGGACTTTCTCGCCTCCGGACAGGACCGCCGGGCTCTTTTTGACTTCTTCACCCGAGAACAGCATGCGGCCGAGGAATCCACGCAGGAATGTTTCGCTCTCGTCTTCCGGCGAGTACTGGCGCAGCCAGTCGACGAGGGATTTTTCATTCCCTTCGAAATACGCCGCATTATCGATCGGCAAGTATGCGCGTGTGGTGGTCACGCCCCAGCGGATGGAGCCTTCTTTCGGTTCGTCTTCCTCGGCGAGAATACGGAGCAGCGCCGATTTGGCGATCGGATCGCCGAGCAGGACGATTTTATCATCTTTATTCATATTGAATTTGATGTCGCTGAACAGCGTCTGCCCGTCGATTTCCTGGGCCAGCCCTTGGGCGACAAGCACATCGTTGCCGATTTCACGGCCCATCTGGAAATTGATGTACGGGTACTTCCGGGATGATGGCTTGATGTCATCAAGTTCGATTTTATCCAGCATTTTTTTCCGTGAAGTCGCCTGCTTCGATTTGGAAGCATTCGCTGAGAAACGCGCGATGAACGCCTGCAGTTCTTTGATCTTTTCTTCCTTTTTCCGGTTTTGATCAGATGCCATTTTCTGGGCGAGCTGTGAAGATTCATACCAGAAATCGTAGTTCCCGACATACAGCTGGATTTTGCTGAAATCGAGGTCCGCGATGTGGGTGCAGACTTTATTCAGGAAATAACGGTCGTGGGAAACGACGATGACGGTGTTTTCGAAGTTGATCAGGAACTCTTCGAGCCAGCGGATCGCCTGCAGGTCCAAATGGTTCGTCGGCTCGTCGAGAAGCAGGACATCGGGCTTGCCGAACAGCGCCTGTGCGAGGAGCACTTTCACTTTGTCGGATCCCGATAGGTCCGCCATCTTCTTCTGGTGCAGCTCGTCCGGGATGCCGAGGCCCTGCAGGAGGATCGCCGCTTCCGATTCGGCTTCCCAGCCGTTCATTTCCGCGAATTCACCTTCCAGCTCGGCGGCGCGCATGCCGTCCTCATCCGAAAAATCCTCTTTCATGTAGATGGCGTTTTTTTCCTGCATCACTTCGTACAGCCGCTTATGGCCCATCATGACCGTATCGAGGACCGCATATTCCTCGTATTGGAAGTGATCTTGCTTCAGGACAGCCAGACGGTCGTCCGGCCCCATGGATATATTGCCGGTCTGCGGCTCGAGTTCGCCGGACAGGATTTTCAGGAACGTGGACTTGCCGGCCCCGTTCGCGCCGATGAGCCCGTAGCAGTTCCCTTCCGTGAATTTTATATTGACGTCTTCGAACAGTTTGCGGTCACCGAACCGAAGACTGACGTTGCTTGCTTGCAGCATGATTGTACCTCCTTAATTTCACAATACGAGTAGTATACCATGAATAAGCCGTCAGGGCACGGGACACAGCCGGACCCGGAGCTGCCGGAAAAAAGCCTTCCGCATAGAGAGGGAAGGCCGGTTCATCTGAATTTCCGCTGCCTGTACGCATCACGCAGGCCAAGCTCTTTGTTGAGCAAATACTCCATTTGCACATACTCTTTTCTCCCGGGCAAATGGTCCTTCGTCAAGCCTTTCATCGAATAAATGAAGTAATAGCTTCCGATCTGGCGAAACAGCACCGTCACGTGCGGATACACATCGAATATCGCCTTGATCTGGTAGCGTCTCGTATATGACCACGTTTCAAGCCTCATTCCGGAACCGCCTTTCTGAGGCTAGTCTATGCGAAAAGCGGGGCGAACGCAAGTTCCGGCTCCGGACAACAGAAAACGCGACGCTCTTATGCGTCGCGCTTCTGCCAGTTCGCTGCAATGAATTCATCCCTGCCGGATTGCGCACGATCTTCCGTGTAGGCATCAGGGCTTTTTTTATAGAAATCCTGATGGTAATCCTCTGCGGGATAAAACGTGACGGCATCCAGAATTTCTGTCACGATCGGCCGGGAGAACCGTCCGCTTTCACTGAGTGCCCGTCTTGATTGTTCCGCAAGTTCACGCTGCTGTCCGTTATGGACGAAAATCGCCGCCCGGTATTGGCTGCCCCGGTCCTGGAACTGCCCGCCATCATCTGTCGGATCGATCTGCGGCCAAAAAATGTCCAGCAGATCCCGGTAGGGGAACACATCCGGATCGAACGTGATTTCCACCGCTTCATAGTGGCCGGTCGTGCCTGTCTTGACCTCTTCATAAGTCGGATTCGGCACATGACCGCCGGTGTAGCCGGAGACGACTTTCTCGATGCCTTCATATGAATCGAACGGTTTGACCATACACCAGAAACAGCCGCCCGCGAATGTCGCTTTCTCGCTCATATCCCTCTGCTCCTCTCGTTTCATAAAGAGGATTTTATCACCAAAGCCGGTTGTTCCGCAATGAAATTCGATTATAATTGGAACAGGAACTTCCGCGCGCGGCATTGCGTCCCATAAAGCGGGAGGGAAGGGGTTTTATGATGGAACAAGAATTCGAATCACGGAGCGAAAGGCGCAGACGGCGAAAGTTCCGCTGGGGCCGGCTGTTTTTCCTGCTCCTGATCGTCACGCTGATCGTGACAGCTTACAGCTCGTTCCAGTACTGGAACGGGTACCATGCGACCGCAGCAGGCGGTACGGCAACTATGGAGTTCACCGGTGATCCCGTGACGGGGACGACCGAAAATATCCTGCTTCTCGGGTCTGATGCCCGCGGTGAAGAGAATGCACGGACCGATACAATTATGATTGCTTCATGGAATAAAGAGACGAATGACATCAAACTGATATCGCTCATGCGGGACATTTATGCGGATATTCCGGGTTATGAAGATTACAAGCTGAATACCGCGTATTACCTTGGCGGAGCGGATCTGCTGAAAGAAACGATCAGCGGGATGTTCGGCCTCGAGATCCACCATGCCGCCATCATCGATTTTCAGAGTTTCGAAAAATTGACCGATATCGCGGCGCCAGGCGGGGTGGAAATCAATGTCGAAAAGCCGATGTCCGAAAAGATCGGTGTAACGCTGGAACCTGGCGTGCAGAAGCTGTCAGGGAAAGAATTGCTCGGCTACGCCCGGTTCCGTGCGGATGAGAACGGTGATTTCGGCCGGGTGGAACGGCAGCAGCAAGTCATTGCGGCGCTTAAAGACGAACTGACGTCGCCACTCGCCGTTCTGCGGTATCCGAAGCTCGCCGGCGCTGTACAGGGAGCGATCGAGACGGATATGTCTGCTGCCGGCCAAGTGGAAAAAGCGCTCCGCTTCGCGCTGTTCGGCAATAAAGAAATCGGACGGCTGACGGTCCCGGTCGAAGGCTCTTACACTTTCGCATCTTATCCGCAAGCAGGATCTGTCCTGGAAATCGACCTGGAAGCGAACCGCCGGGCAATCGAGCAATTTCTGAGTGAATGACAGAAAGGGATGCAGCTATGAGACCGGAAAGACCTTCGTTTTTTGCCACAAAGTTCATCCGGTTCCTCGGAGGGCGGGATACGCTGTTCGCTATGGTCCTGCTCGTCCTCCTCGGACTGGTCATTTTCATTTTCAATGAAGTATCGTTCGTTTTCGATCCGCTTTTCATTTTCCTGGAGACCATTGTGCTCCCGGCCGTCATTTCGCTTGTCCTGTATTACCTGCTCCGTCCGGTCCTCCGGCTCTTCGAGAAGTGGCGGATTCCCCGCCTTTGGGGAATCCTGCTGATTTTTCTTGGGTTTTCCGGTCTGTTGGTGCTCCTGATCATTCTAGTGTTTCCGTTCCTGAGAGACCAGCTGCTCAATTTCGCGGAAGAATTCCCGGTCCTGTTCATGGAACTGCTCGCCGGTCTGGACACCTTCCTTGGTGAGTCGGTCATCGGCGCTTATTATACCGGATCGGGCCTTGATATCGACCGGCTGATCGCGACACTGCCGGAAAACATCGGTGATATGCTGCAGGAAACGGTGACCGGGCTGATCACCGGGGTGACAGGATTCATTTCGACGGTGACGAGCTTTATCATTTCCATTGTAATCGTGCCGTTTGTGTTGTTTTATTTGCTCAAGGATGGCGAGAAACTGCCGGAATTCATTCTCCATCTGCTGCCGCCGAGGTTCCGGCCAGGTCTGCGGTCCGTATTTTCGGAAGCGAACAAACAGCTAAGCGGCTACATACAAGGACAGCTTCTTGTGGCATTCTTCATCGGTGTGATGGCCACGATCGGCTTTTTGGTCATCGGACTGGATTATGCGCTCCTCCTCGGGTCCATCGCCATGGTGACCAGCATCATCCCTTATCTGGGGCCGGTCATCGGGATCACGCCTGCGGCAATCGTCGCGCTTGTCGTTTCCCCGTTCATGCTTGTCAAAGTGCTGGTGGTTTGGACAGTCATTCAGCTCGTCGAAGGGAACCTCATTTCCCCGCAAGTCATGGGGAAGCGGCTTTATATCCACCCTGTGACCATCATTTTCGTCCTTTTGACTGCGGGCGCTCTATTCGGCTTCGTCGGCGTCCTTCTCGGTGTGCCGATCTACGCGTTACTGCGTGTCGTCGTCGCTCATCTGTTCCTCCTGTTCAAGGCACGGTACAACGCGTTCGAACCGAAGGAAGAGAAGCGGTATGAGGAACGGCACCTCGGCTGACGGTTTAAAACGGGTGCTCGGGTGGTACACTATCTGTACATCAAAGGGAGGAAATAACATGGTTTTCAGGAAGTTCTTATCATCGATCGGGATCGGGACACTCACCGTCGATACGGTCGTCGAAACGCCGGATATTTCGGAAGGCGGCACACTGATCGGCGACATCTACATTGAAGACAACGAACACGGTCAGGAAATCGAATACATCGAACTGATCGTGCTGAAGCGGAAAGAGCGGTACAGCGAATACAGTGATTTTGAAGTAGTGGATAAAATCGTCACGAAACAGTCGCTGGAGGTGGCGGCTGGCTTCGTATCAAAAAATACACACATCCTCGAATTCCAGATGGAACCGGATGAGCGGTGGCAGACGGAGGGGGATGAAAAGCTCATTCTTAAAACAGTGGTCCACATCCTGAATGGGGTGGACGTTTCGGATGAAGATGAAATTACGTATGAACCTGAAGATGATTATTGAAGGGAGCCGGCGGTTGACGCCGGTTTTTAATTTAAAAAAGTAATGAATTACAAAAGGTTTTTTTAAAAAACAAACACGTTAACAAAACGCAATCGGTGGGTATGGTATTATTCGGAGAACGAAACAGTTTGGAGGCGATGACTTGGCGGCTCAGCATGACTTCACCGAAGGGGATTTGTTCAAACAGCTGCTGTGGTTTTCAGGGCCGATTATCCTGACGAACCTGCTGCAGATCTCATATCAGTTTATCGACAGCCTGTGGGTCGGCAATTTGATCGGTCCTGCTGCGCTCGGTGCGGTCTCACTGTCCGGAACGGTCATGTTCACTGTGCTGTCGTTCATCATCGGATTGAACAATGCCGCACTGACGATCCTTTCCCAGCAGAAAGGGAGGAGCAGCGAAGAAGGGCTCAGGCGTTATTTGAATGCATTCGTCGTCATGATGATCGTTTTGTCGTTGACACTCGGTGCGATCGGTTTTCTCCTGACAGAAGAAATTCTCCTGCTTTTAGGGACGCCTGAGGAAATGATGCCGCTTGCCGTATCCTACTTGAAGATCAACTTTATCGGGATTTTGTTTTTGTTCGGCTATAATTTCATCGGCACAGTGCTCCGCGCCGTTGGGGATTCCAAGACACCGCTGTATTTTGTTCTGGTTGCGACCGTTTTGAACGCGTTCCTCGATCCCTTATTCATTTCCGTTTTCGGGCTCGGCATCGAAGGGGTGGCAGTGGCGACCATCTTTTCACAGGGAATCGCTTTCCTTACCGGCCTGATCTATACATTGCGGAAGGATTTAGCGCCTTTCACCGCGCCAAGCATCCCTTCCCGGAAAGAAGTGACCGAAATTTCGAAGCTTGGGATTCCGGCCGGCTTGCAGATGAGTGTCATTGCAGCCGGCGTCACGGCGATCATGAGCGTAGTCGCCTCTTTCGGAACCGCTGTCGTAGCGGGCTATGGGGCGGCCCTCCGGCTCGATTCGCTCATTATGCTGCCGGCGATGGCGCTCGGTACAGCCGTCAACAGCATGGCAGGACAGAACATCGGGGCGGACAAATGGCGGCGCGTCCACCGGATCACGGTTTATGGGCTGCTGCTGAATTTCACTGTCATGGCCGCTATCGCCTGTCTGATCGTCCTTTTCGGCCGTTACGGAATCCGTCTCTTTCTGGACGAAGGACCGGCTTTCGCATTCGGGACGGATTATTTGACGACCATCGCATTTTTTTATCCGTTCCTCGGCATCAATTTCATCCTGAACGGAACAGTCCGGGCAGCCGGTGCCATGCTGCAGGTGCTCGTCCTTAACATCATTTCGTTCTGGGTCCTTCGGTATCCGGTCACCTACTTGTTTGCTGAATTATTCGGTTCGGAAGGGATTGCTTATGGAATCGGCACGAGTTTCGTCATCAGCAGCGCGGTGGCTTTCTGTTACTACCGGTTCGGCAAGTGGAAGGAATTGGAGGCGGTCACCGTTTGATCGGTTTCGTTCCTGTGCCGGATCCTGTCCCGTGTTTTTCAGCAGTTATAGAAAGAATCAGCAGCTTGAAGACAGTAAGAGATTTTTCCGTCCTAATCACGCTGCCAAAGGTGCTTTTTTCGCGGGCGAGCGACTGATAATAGGGCCATTGACACATTCCCTTCCGCTTGCCCGGTGCTATAATGAAACAACTTTTAACAGAAATGGCGGAGAATCGGTTGGCGATAATTAAAAAGTTCTTGTTGTTCCTTCTGCTGCTATCAGTTTTGTCTGTCACGGCATTCGGACTGGTTTTCAATCAGAATTTGGCTGGCGGCCTGATCGCATCCGGAATCATTTGTGTTTTTTCCCTCGTTCTGTTCGGCATCAGCTGCTGGGGGATTGGCCGCGGCGGGCTTCCGGAGCTCCGGCTCAAAAACCGGCTGGAAACAGTCGGACTTCTGATGTTCTCTCTGTACCTCGGCCTTATCGCAGGAATGATCGGCGCTGCCAATACTGCAGCTGAATTCATGAATGAAGGGGATCTCCATGCAGGAGATAAGCTGCTGTTGGTTGCACGGGATGTGCTGAAGCTCCCGATCCATGAAAAACGGATAACTCAAGAACTGAATGGTGTCCTTTATTTATTCCCGGCTGAAAGCAGAGAGGATGTCGCTAAATTCGATGCTCTTCTTCAGGCGGAACAAGACCGGCTGGAGTCGTTTTTCGGACTTGATGGGACCGATCCGCTTACAGTTGTGTTCCATGAAGACTATGAATCCTTGGAAGCCGAATCGATGATTCCGGATCCAGCGGGCTATTATGATTTCTACAGTCAATCCATCCATCTCGTACCGGATGATCCAGAGTGGGAATTGATTTTCCTCCATGAATATACGCATTTCCTGAGCCATGAATATTCGCAGGAGCAGAACATGTCGGCGACCCGGCTGCCGCAGTGGTTCGAAGAAGGAATAGCTGATTATTTCGGCGGGGAAAGCACCTACTGGATTGATCCGGCTTCGTTTGGAGCGATCGATTTCTATACACTGGATTCCTACTCGGGATTCCATGAATCCGCTTCCTATTCATTTGATCCTTACGTACAAGGTTTCCTTGCGGTGAACTCGATTGCAGACGATCATGGGGAAGCAGCGCTCCAGCAGCTTTTAGCTTCAGAGTCACCGATTTCATTTTACGAGGAGATGGAGTCGATCACCGGGAAGGACATCGAGGCGTTCCGGAAAACGTTCCTGGAAGATGAAATCGAGGCCGCCGCCGTCATAGCGGATCTGTTCGAGGAAGCCTATGACGCATTCGATAGGGAGCAGTTTGCAGATGCGAAGCTTCCGCTCGAAGAGATTGTCCGGACAGGCGGGAAATACGATGCAGACCAGGCACTCTGGATGCTCACGGATGTTCACTTGGAGCTGGGAGAGACAGGGGAAGCGGTCCGGCTCCTCGAGACCAAACTCGAAACAGGCGACAGCGAGTTCCGTACGGACGATTTGCTGCTGCTTGCGGAAGTTTATCTGCTGACCGATCCGGCTGAATCGCTTGAAATCGTAAAGAAGGTGAAAGAAGAGACGGGTGCGGAGACAGCGGATGATATGGGGGGGTACTACTACATGGATCCCGATTCGCTGATTAAAGCATATGGGATGATCAATTCCGGTCAAGAAGCAGAAGGATATACACTGCTGTTTGAAGAGGGCTTGCTCATGAATACAGTCATTTGGGAAAAACTCGAAGAACAGCTGAAGAAAAAATACCCGAATGAATTTTGAGACGGGACGCCTTTCCATCATGGAGAGGCGTTTTTAGTTTTTTCTGAACGGCAGCAGCGCTGGATTTAAAGAAGGGAACTCGTTTTTGAGTGACAGTGACTAGCAGACCGCTCCTTTCAATCCGGTGTCGTGAAGAGGATAAACGTCTGCATGGCAGTGAAGGCAGAGAACTTCTTTCCAGTTGACCCTTTCAGAACCGACTTTCTGTAAAATAATTCTTAAGGCGGGTAGAATTAAATAGGAATCATCTTAATTCAAGCGAAAGGCGGGAAGCGGATTGACACAATCATTAAATGGAAAAACAGCCATCATCACCGGGGCGGGCAGAGGAATCGGGCGTGCAGCAGCTCTGGCGTTATCTGAAGAAGGCGTCAGTGTCGGGCTCATAGCCCGGACGGCAGCCGATCTGGAAAAAGTGGCTGGGGAAATCAAAAATGCGGGAGGAAAGGCGGCTTTCGCCACCGCTGATATATCGTCACTCGAAGAAGTGGAATCGGCAGTCCGGAAGCTGACGGATGAACTTGGAACAGCCGATATTTTGATCAATAATGCTGCAACAAGTGCGTACGGACCATTTCTTGAAATCGATCCGGCAGACTGGCGGAAAGTGCTCGATGTCAATTTAACAGGCGCATTCTATGTGACACGCACGGTACTGCCGCAGCTGATCGATAAAAACGGCGGGGACATCATCAATGTTTCCTCGTCATCCGGTCTCCGGGGCACGGAAGGTTCCAGCGCGTACAGCGCTTCGAAATTCGGACTGCTCGGCATGACAGAAGCACTGATGCAGGAAGTTAGAAAGCACAATATCCGTGTGTTCGCGCTTACCCCAAGCCGTGTCATCACCGGGTTCAGTTCGTCTCCTGAACCTGAAAACAGCAAAGAGAAATTCATGCAGCCGGAAGACATTGCGGATTATATGGTCGCCCAGCTGAAACTGCACCCGCGAATTTTCATCCCGACATCCAGCCAGTGGGCGACCAACCCGTTCTAAGGGAATGAAAAAAGCTTCGGCGGCCGCCGAAGCTTTTTTTAATGGATGAGGACATGCAGGAATGTTACGATCAGGGTTCCGGCTGCAAAGAACCAGTAGTTCGACGCCCTCGTCGCTTTCACTTCTTCTTTGAACGTATTGAGGATCAAACCGCC
>NZ_NHTN01000013.1 GCF_002167005.1 Indiicoccus explosivorum | reverse complement strand
CGCCGCGGCGGTCCTTTTTGTTAGACTTCATTAGAGTTTCCCGAGTTCGTCATCCCCCGCAAAGTATCTCCCCACGTCATCCGGATGATGCGCATCCGACCCCGTCTGCAGCGGAATCGAATAAAGCCGGGCAGCTTTCAGTATATCGGCATCCGGATACGCCTCGCCATAATCCGCTTTATTCAGTCCTGCGAAGTTGTAATCAAGCGTGCGGCCGTGTGTTTTTGCCAGCCGCAGCACAGCTTCCCAGTCGATCGGATCATCCGCCGGCACTCGCTTGCGGAATTTATGGATCAGGTTCACATGTCCGATCACAGGCGGCGTCAAGCTGCCGAACGGCCGGCCAGCCGCCAGCCGCAGCGTCCGCTCATAACTCCGGTACAGCGCCTCCGCCCCGAATTCTTCCGCTTTCGCTTCGAACAGGTCCGCGCTGTAGTCGAGGCAGAAATAACCGTCTTCGAGCTTCAGGAAGTGGACGCTCAAAACGGAATGCGGTACCGCTCCTTTATTCGCTGACAGGAACGCTTCCGTCTCTTTTTCGAAGCCTTCGATGTAGTCGACCTCAAATCCTGTCCGCACATCAATTTGTCCTTTATACTGTTGAGCAAGGCGCCGGCCTTCGGCAAGATAGGCCGGCACATCCTCGGCGCGCATCGCGCTGTCCTTCTCCGGCACCGGATCGGTGAAGCCGGCCGGCAGCGGGGCGTGTTCCGTGAAAGTGATCGCTTCAAGCCCGAGGCTGACCGCTTTTTTCACATAGTCTTCCATCGGCGAGTCGGTTCCGTGCGGGCAGAACGGGGAATGGACGTGGCCATCGGTTAGCATAGGGATTCCTCCTTGGTCGTTCAGTCTTCTCTTTGGCTATCATAAACAACAGAAGCCGGTGGAGCCAGTTATTGAAATGAAAAAAGAGTTATGATACGATTTCAGCTAATGAATACTTTAACAAGGTAGAGAACTAAAGTAAAAGGAAGTGCTGTTTATGACCGCTTTTATTTTCAATCCGTCACTGATCCGTCAGAAGGAGCAGGAAGTGGAGTTCCTGACGTTTTTCCATACGCATGAGTTTGACGTCATCGATCTGCCGGTCGTGGAGACGTTCGACTGGACGGGGATGACGCCGGACGACCTCAGCCTCATGCCGCGCCGCGAAACGTGGGTGCAAAACGGCAAGGTGCACACCCTCCGACACGACTGGACGAATGCGATCGTCCGCTACCTCCAGAAATACCACGTCCGCTCCCGGCAGGTCGCTTATTCGGGCCCGGTCTACAAAAACGGGGAAGGGTCGCATCAGTTCGGCATGGAAGTGTTCTCGGATGTGCGGGCGGACCAGCAGCACGGTCTTGCGCTCCTGCTCGAATTCATCCGGGACCGCCTGCAGATCGGCGTGCAGACAGCGGTCATCAGCCACTACGCACTGTTGAAATCCATCTTGACGCCGGAGCAGTACACGGACCCGGACATCCGCCGCGCGCTGTCGCAGCGCAGCACGTCGAGGCTTCAGCAGCTGCTCGGCGACCATCCGCTGCCGCAGCTCCTTGAACTGCAGCCGGAGTCCCAGCTCCACAAGCTGCGGGAACTGTATCCGGAACTCGAGCCGATCCTCGGGGAACTGACCGCCTGGGAAGAAGAGATCCGCCGGGCGGGCATCGAAGCCGTCTACCCGGACATCACCGCACTGCCGTCGCAGTCGTACTATGACGGCGTCTTCATACAACTGTACGAACCCGGCCGCACAGCGCCTTTCGCATCCGGCGGCCAATACACCGCCCAGTCGAAAGCGTTCGGCATGGGAATCTTCTATTAAGACAGGATGAGAGCAATGCTGACAATCGCACTTTCCAAAGGACGGCTTTTGAAAAGCTTCCTTGATTATCTCAATAAAAATGGGCACCCCGGCTGGTACGGGTCACTCGCCAATGCCCAGCGGGAACTGCTGGTCGAAACCGGGGGCATCCGCTTCCTGCTCGTCAAAGGGGACGACGTGCCGACGTATGTCGAAGAAGGGACCGCGGACCTCGGCATCACCGGCAGTGATATTCTGGCCGAACAGGCTCCGGACGTGAACGAACTCCTGAAGCTGCCGTTCGGCGAATGCCATTTCGCGATCGCATCGAAAGAGGAACTGCCGGCGTACCGGACGATCGCGACCAAATACGTCAATGTCACACAGGATTACTTCGACCGGGAAGGGCAGCCGGTGAAGATCATCAAGCTGAACGGCTCCGTTGAGCTGGCGGCCGTCATCGGACTGGCCGACGCGATCGTCGATATCGTCCAGTCGGGGGAGACGCTCCGGATGAACGGGCTGAGCGAACGGATCCGGCTCGATGACATCAGCGCCCGGCTCATCGCCAACAAACATGCCTTTTTTACGAAATCAGCGGATATCCGCTCATTCATTAACGAACTGCAGGTGAACTGAATGCTGACAGCGAAAGAATTCAATGAAAAATTCAATGACCGGAACCGTTTCGACTGGACGAAAGTGAACGACGTGCTCGGCATCATCAAATCGGTGCAGACAGAAGGCGACGCCGCGCTCGACCGCTTCACGAAACAGTTCGACGGGCCGGACGCCGAAGTGCGGGAAGTGCCGGCCGGTGAACTGAAGAGCGCATTCGATGCGCTGGAACCCGGCCTGAAGGCGGCGCTCACACAGGCGAAAAAGAACATCGAGGCGTACCAGCGCAAAATCAAGTGGCCGGAACCGGAAGCGGACGGGCTGCATCCGGTCCTCCACCCGATACGACGGACAGGCATCTATGTGCCGGGCGGCAAGGCGAGCTACCCGTCGACCGTTTTGATGACCGCTGTGCCGGCGCGCGTGGCGGGCGTGGAAGAAATCACCGTCGTCACGCCGCCGCCGGTGAACCCGTCGACGCTTGCCGCCTGTTACATGTGTGGAGTCGATCATGTGTATACAGTCGGCGGCGCGCAGGCGATTGCGGCACTCGCGTACGGAACGGACATGATCCGCCGCGTCGATAAAATCGTAGGGCCGGGCAACCAGTTTGTCGCCCTGGCGAAAAAACTCGTCTATGGCGATGTCGGCATCGATTCGATTGCAGGGCCGAGCGAGCTTGCGGTCGTCGTCGACAGCACGGCGAACGCCGAATGGGCAGCGTACGACCTGCTCGCGCAGGCGGAGCATGATGAGATGGCCCGCACGTTTTTAGTATCCGAAGACCGGGAAAAGCTGGAGGAAGTAAGCCGGCTGGCATCGGCACTGGCGGAAGAAGCGCCGCGCGCCGATATCATTAAAGAAAGCCTCCGGACGAATCACTATGCAGTGCTGTGCGAAAACCGGGACGAAATCATCCAGGTGCTTGACAGAATCGCGCCGGAACACCTGTCCGTCCAGACGGCGGACGCGGAGACGTATGCGCGCGATGTGCGCAATGCGGGGGCGCTGTTCGTCGGCGGCTTCTCGCCGGAAGCACTCGGCGACTACTCGGCGGGGCCGAGCCATGTGCTCCCGACGAGCGGCAACGCCCGCTTCCAGTCGGGGCTGTCCGTCAATGATTTTCTGAAGACGAACGCGGTCATCCGCGTAACGGAAGAGTCGTACCCGGCGCTCGCCAGCGCGGCGCTGCCGATCGCGAAATCGGAACAACTTCACGCGCACGCCGCTTCCATTGAAGTGCGGCTCGGAAAACGGGGGAATGAATGATGAAAGTATCGCGCGAACGGGAGACGAAAGAAACATCGATCAAACTGACAGTGGGGAAAGGGACAGGAGAATCTTCCATCGATACCGGCGTCGGTTTCCTCGATCACATGCTGACGCTGTTCGCATTCCATTCCGGCCTGGAGATCGACTGCCGTGTGGAAGGGGATACGCACATCGATGACCACCACACGACGGAAGACACCGGCATCGTGCTCGGTCAGCTCCTGAAAGAACTTATCGGCGATAAAGCAGGCATCCGCCGCTACGGCGTGAGCTATGTGCCGATGGACGAGACGCTGACGCGGACGGTCGTCGACATCAGTGGAAGACCGTTTTTCGTCTATGATGCAGTCATTTCAAGGGAGAAAGTGGGCACATTCGACACGGAACTTGCCGAAGAGTTTTTCCGGGCGGTCGTAATCAATGCAGGTCTGACTGTGCACATGGACCTGATCCGCGGCGGCAACGCCCATCATGAGATCGAGTCGTTCTTCAAGTCGTTCGCCCGTGCGCTGCGCGAAGCGATGGAGACAGGAGACGGCCGGCTGCCGTCGACGAAAGGGGTCCTCTGATGATTGCGATCGTCGACTACGGACTCGGCAATATCGCGAATGTCCGGCGGGCGCTCGAGTACTTGGGCTACCAGGTGCTACTGACCAAGGATCCGGAAGAGTTGCGGCAGGCGGACGGTCTTGTGTTGCCGGGGGTCGGGCACTTCGGTGACGCGATGCGCAAGCTGGAGGCGGACGGACTCATTCCGATTCTGACAGAACTGAAGGATGAAAAACCGTTCGTCGGCATTTGTCTCGGCATGCAGCTGCTGTACGAAGGCAGTGAAGAAGGTAACGTGGACGGACTCGGGTTTTTGCCGGGGAAGATCGAACGGATCCGCACGTCGCTTCCCGTTCCGCACCTCGGCTGGAATCAGCTGAACAGTGAAAACGAAACGCTGCGTGAAGATGTTTACTTTATTCATTCCTATAAAGCGGTACCGGACGAATACACCGTTGCGACCGCGCAATACGGCGGCGAGGAAGTCGTCGCCATCGTCCAGAAGGGCAACCTGATCGGCATCCAGTTCCATCCCGAAAAGAGCGGGGATGCGGGGCTGGCGATTCTCGATCAGGCGATGAAAGGGGGATTCCGGTGATCGAGATCTGGCCGGCAATCGATATTATCAATTCGCAGAATGTGCGCCTGACAGAAGGCGATTACGGATCGAGCACGGCGATGGGCCGCACGCCGCTTGAAGCGGCGGCATTTTACAGCGGTTTCGAGCAGGTGGGGCGCATCCACACCGTCGACCTGATCGGCGCGCTGAAGAAAGAACCGGTCGAGCAGGACTTGTTCGGCCAGCTGATCGAAGCGGCAGGCAAGCCGGTGCAGATCGGCGGCGGCATCCGCTCGGAAGAGACGATCGAATCGTATTTTGCACTTGGCGCATCCTACCTCGTCATCGGAACGAAAGGGCTGTCGGACCCCGAATGGCTGACGGATGTTTCCAGGCGGTATCCGGGAAAGCTTTACCTCGGGCTGGATGCGCGAGGCGAGCGGGTCGCGCTGAACGGCTGGCAGGAAGAATCGGAGAAGACGGTGTTCGATGTGCTTGAAGAACTCGCGGATTCAAAGATCGGCGGCGTCATTTACACGGATATCTCGAAAGACGGGCGCATGGAAGGGCCGAATGTGGAGATGAACGGCAGACTGGCCAAAGCGTCGAAGTGGCCGGTGACCGCATCCGGCGGTGTCCGCCACATCGAAGACATCAGCCGGCTCGAAGCGGAAGGCGTCGCGGCGGCGATCGTCGGCAAAGCGGCGAATTCCCCGGATTTCTGGAGGGACGTGCGATGATCAAGAAACGGATCATTCCGTGCCTCGATGTGAAGGACGGCCGCGTCGTCAAAGGCATCCAGTTCAAGGGACTGCGCGATGTCGGTGATCCGGTGGAGCTGGCGAAGCGCTACAACGATGAAGGCGCGGACGAACTCATTTTCCTCGATGTGTCGGCGACGGAACGCGGCCACGAACTGATGCTCGAAGTGATCGAAAAGACGGCGGAAGTGCTGTTCATCCCGCTCGGCATCGGCGGCGGCATCCGGACGGCGGAAGATGTCGGCCGACTGCTGAACGCCGGGGCGGATAAAGTGAGCATCAACTCGGCCGCCCTCAAGCGGCCGGAACTCATCCGGGAAGCCGCGGAACGTTACGGCAGCCAGTGCATCGCGCTGTCGGTCGACGCAAAGTGGGAGGAAGAAGAACGGGACTGGTTCTGCTACACGCACGGCGGCCGGAAACGGACGGACGTGCGGGCACTCGACTGGGTGCAGGAAGCGGAACGGCTTGGTGCCGGTGAGATCCTGCTGACGAGCATGGATACGGACGGCATGAAGCAGGGGTTCGACCATGAACTGCTGCTCGCTGTGAAACAGCGGGTATCTGTACCGGTCATCGCCTCAGGCGGCGCCGGCAATGCCGAACATTTCGTCAACCTGTTCACAGAGACTGACGTATCGGCAGGGCTTGCGGCATCCATTTTCCATAACAAAGAAGTATCGATCCATGAAGTGAAGGAACTGTCAAAACGGAACGGGGTGGCTGTGCGTGAAACCTGATTTCTCGAAAGGGCTGCTGCCGGTCGTGCTGCAGCACTGGAAAAAGCGTACCGTGCTGATGCTCGGGTATATGAATGAAGAGGCCTTCGAAAAAACGAAGGAAGAAGGCGTCGCCTGGTTTTATTCCCGCAGTAAGGACCGGCTTTGGAAAAAAGGCGAATCAAGCGGCAATGTCCAGCGCGTCAAGGGCATGGCGCTCGACTGCGACAGCGATACGCTGCTGCTCCAGGTGGAACCGGCGGGGCCGACGTGCCACTTGGGGACGGAGAGCTGTTTCGGTGAAACGGCTCCCGAACCGCTCCAGGGACTCGAACAGACGGTGGCGGACCGCGCGGGAGAAGCGGACGGCTCATCGTATACGAATTACCTGCTGAAATCCGGAACGGATAAAATCGTGAAAAAGTTCGGCGAAGAGAGCTTCGAAGTGGCGATCGCCGCCAAGAACCGGGACCGTTCGGAAGTGGTCAATGAAACCGCGGACCTCCTGTACCACCTGACCGTGCTGCTGCACGAACAGGGCGTGTCGCTGCGGGAGGTCGAAGAAGTGCTGCACGAGCGGCACGCCGTGAAGAACAACTTCAAAGGCGAACGGCAAGACATCGACAACTGGTAAGACAGCCTGTTCCGTTGGAGCAGGTTTTTCTTTCATTCACATCAATCGGAAGGGGATGGATCGGATGCAGACGGAATTTGTGAAACTGACGCCGGAAGATCTGGACGAACTCCAGCAAGTGGCGGAGGAGACGTTCACCGAGACGTTCGGTGCGCAGAATAAACCCGAAAACCTGGAAGCATATGTGTCAAAAGCGTTCAGCAAGGACCAGCTGACGAATGAAATCGTCAACTCGAATTCCCTGTTTTATTTTTTGAAAGCGGATGGGGAGATGGCCGGATACCTGAAGCTGAACGACGACGAAGCGCAGACGGAGGATTTCGCGGAAAATTCGCTCGAGATCGAGCGGATTTACGTGAAGAACAGCTTCCAGGGCAAAGGATTCGGGAAGAAAATGATGGATAAAGCATTCGAAATTGCGTTCGAGCTCGACAAAAGCGCCATCTGGCTCGGCGTATGGGAAAAGAATGAAAAAGCGATCGAGTTTTACAAAAAGCTCGGTTTTGAGGAACGGGGCCGCCATGATTTTTACATGGGGGACGAACGCCAGACGGACCTCTTGTTTGTTAAGGAATTGTGATTTTTAATAAAGAATCACGGTTTCAAGGAATAAAACACCGGTAACCGGGAATATCTGTAATATGCTTTAAATAGCTGGAAGATTTTTTGACGAGGAGGCGCAGTGCATGAACACGAAAACAGTGAAAGATACGTATAAAACTCTTTTTGAACCATATACGCTGCCGAATGGCGTGGAACTGAAGAACCGCATCATCATGGCGCCGATGACGAACTACTCATCGGACGACGAAGGCTTCGTGACGGAAGAGGAGCTGGCATATTACCGGGAGCGGTCGGCGGGCACCGGCACGGTCATCACGGCAGTCGCCTACATCACACCGGGCGGAAAAGGATTCCCGGGTGAAATCTCCGCGCATTCGGACGAAATGATTCCGAGCCTGCGGAAGCTTGCGGCGACGATTAAAGGCGAAGGGGCGAAAGCGATCCTGCAGATTTTCCACGCCGGACGCATGGCGCCGCCGGAACTGCTGCCAGACGGCCAGCCGGTCAGCGCCAGCGCGGTGAAGGCGAACCGCCCGGGTCTCGTCGAACCGCGCGAACTGACCGAAGAGGAGATCGAAACGATCATCCAGGAATTCGGCGATGCGACACGCCGTGCCATTGAAGCCGGTTTTGACGGTGTCGAGATCCACGGGGCGAACACGTACCTGATCCAGCAGTTCTTTTCGCCGCATTCCAACTGCCGGACGGACAAATGGGGCGGCACGACAATTCCGCGGCGCGCGGCGTTCCCGCTCGCGGTCATTGACCGGGTGAACGCAGCTGCGGAAGAGCATGCGCGTGATCCGTTCATCATCGGCTACCGCCTGTCGCCGGAAGAGATTGAAGAACCGGGTATTACAATGGAAGACACTTTGCAGCTCGTCGACACACTGGCGAAGCAGAAACTCGATTACCTGCACGTGTCGGTCCAGGATTTCTGGGGCGGCTCGATCCGCGACAAGGAAGACGAACGGTCCCGCGTCGTGCTGATCCAAGAGCGTGTCGGGGATAAATTGCCGGTCATCGGCGTCGGTTCCATCCATACGCCGGACGACGCCGTGAAAGCGCTCGAAACTGGTGTGCCGCTTGTGGCACTCGGCCGTGAACTCATCATGGAGCCGAAATGGGTGCAGAAAGTGCAGGTCGGTGAGGAAGATACCATCCGGACGACGCTGCGTCCGGACAATCAGGAAGAACTCGTCGTGCCGGATAACCTGTGGAGCCGTATTTTAAGCGTAAAAGGCTGGTTTCCGGTGGAAGAAGGCGAATAAAAGAGGTGTTGAGGCGGCTGCGGCCGCCTTTTTGTCGTCGGAAGGTGCTGTGTTTCGCTATGTGTTTCGCTGAACGCGCATAAATCCCTCCGAACGCGCATAAATCCCGCTGAACGCGCATAAATCTCGCTGAACGCGCATAAATCTCGCTGAACGCGCATAAA
>NZ_NHTN01000012.1 GCF_002167005.1 Indiicoccus explosivorum | reverse complement strand
TTCTTCCGGCGTCGCTTCATCGAGCGGCTGGTAACTTTGCGCCCGCGTGAATTTCTCCAGATAAAGAGTATACAAAAACAAGTTCAGGATGGCAAAAACGATGATAAAAATCGTTTTCGTCTTACTCCAATCCAAGCTGCACGCCCCCTTCCTGTTCTTCCTGGATCAGCGGGAACCATGAGCTTCCCGTCTGATAATACCAGGCAGGTGTGAGTTCAAGCAGCCGCTCATCACTGTTGACTTCCAGCTGGTAAGCCGGCAGCAGGTTCAGAACCTCGTCCCGCTCCAGTCCTTCAACCTCTGTCAGCAATTCAACGGCCTCCGTTCCGGCCATCAGCCGGACTTCCGTCATTTCCGCCGTCACGGGAACATCGAGTTCAAAGTACGGCCGGTAATAATTATAAATTCCTGTATTCCCCCACCACTGTTCAATCCTTGTCGACAGCTCATCACTGAAGACCGGCAGGCCGCCGACGAACATCTGGTACCGGATATACTGATTGAGCGGATCGATGGCGAAATAGCGGTAATCGTCCGTCCAACCGCCATGCTCGTTAAGAAAATCCAGTGTATTGAACACCAAGTCCGACATGATTGCCGGGTCTGAGGTGACTGTTTCCGGCTGGATATAACTGAAGCTCTTCATTTCCTCGTTCACGCTCGTAAACCCTGTAAGACCATCTCCTGATTCTTCATCGATCTCTGTCAGGACCGACTCGAACTGCGCATACATTTCTTCTGAAAAGAAGGAATAGACAGGCAGGCTGATCGGTTCGGTCGGGACGTACACCGGCCACTTCCCGATTCCTTCCGCCAAGGCATATACCGGATAATCCGCAGCTACGGCAACTGCCCTGTCCTGGAAGCTTTGGAGTTCCGCCGTACCGATCGCGGCGGTATAAACCCTGCGGGAAGCGGTATCAATAAAATACAGCGGCGGGTTTCCCTCAGCCAGGCTGTCCCAGTCGATGACAATCCGGTCGAATGCGGCTTCCGGCACACTTGAATCCAGATCGAATTGCATATACGCGTCGAACACCGGTAGCGGGACAGGCGCGGCATACTGCAGAACGGTGCTGTTTTCGCTCGAAAGGAGATCTGTCAGCTGACCCTCGGGGATCGCTTCGGATAGGAGAGTCACATCACGGATGACCCATTCCCGCATGGCCGAACGGATAAAGCTGATTTCTTCGGCATCGATCGTCCCCGTCGTCACTTCATCAAAATGGAAAAGGACTTTCAGCGGCTTTACTACCTCTTCGAGCGTCCGCTTTTCCGCAATTTGCTGTTGGGCTGTAATTTCTGGCGTTTCCACGACTTTAAAAGGGGGTTTGTATGTCCAGACGGTGAACGTCAGGAATATGCTCAGAAAGACGAGCAGCAGCAGAACGACCGATTTGATCTGCTCGACATATCTCATTCCCATTCCCCCCCATCGTCCGTTTCGAGCGGCAGCGTGAAGAAGATGGAGGTGCCTTTGCCTTCTCTGCTCTCCGCCCAGATGTTGCCGCCGTGGAACTTGATCATTTCTTTTGCGATGGCAAGACCCAGACCGGTTCCGCCCATAGCGCGAGAGCGGGCGCGATCCACCCGATAAAACCGTTCGAAAATCCGCTCCACGTTCTCTTTCGGAATCCCCATTCCCTGATCGGCGATCCGGACAATCAGGTCTTCATTCTGGATCGTCACATCGAAACGCACTATTCCGCCCTCTGGCGAATATTTCAGCGCATTCGAAATGATATTATCGATCACTTGAGTCATTTTATCCGTATCGATTTCAACAAAATAAGGCTGGTTCGGTAAGTTTCGTTTAAAACTGACTTTTTGGGACTTCGACATTTCAAAGCGGTCGATGATCCGATTGAAGAACCGGTTGAACTCCACTACTTCTTTATTCAGTTCGGACTCGGCAGCGTCCATTTTCGAAAGCTGAAGAAGGTCGTTCACGAGCCTGATCATCCGCTCGGTCTCTGTCTGGGTCACATTGAGGAACATAGGGGCGATGTCTTTATCTTCCCAAGCCCCTTCCGCAAGTGCTTCCAAATAGCTCCGCATCGTCGTGAGCGGCGTCCGGAGTTCATGGGAGACGTTAGCGACGAATTCCCGGCGCTCCATGTCGATTCTCTCCTGCTCGGTGTTATCATGCAGTACCGCGATCAGGCCGTTGACGAAACCTGTCTCTTTCTGGATTACGGAAAAACTGGTCCGGAGTACGGCGTTTTTTTCGGCAGTGCTGAAATCGAGGTTCAGCGCTTCCTTCATGTGGATAAGATCTTCGAATGAGTACTCATCATCGAGCGACAGCACTTCCGTCACCGGCCGGCCAAGCACCGTTTCACGTGGAACATTCAGCAGCATCAGCGCCGTGTTGTTGATCAGGTTGATCCGTCCCCGGCGGTCTGTCGACAACACCCCATCTGTCATATTCGACAGGACCGACGCCAGTTTCCGGCGTTCACTTTCCGTCGACTGCTGTGATTCCTGGAGGCGGTTCGTCAGATTGTTGAACGCTTTCGCCAACTGCCCGATTTCATCATCACTGTAGATCTTAACCTTCCGGGAGAAGTTCCCTTTTGCCATCGTCAGCGCCTGCTTCCGCATGTCAGCTATCGGCCGGGAAATCGTCTGGGCGATGAGGACTCCAAGCACCGCCGTAATCAGTAGCGCAACGGCGGTTGCGACGGCGAGGATCTGGTTGATCTCGCTCATCGTATCGTAAACTTCCCCTTCGATGTCCGCACTGACGTAAATGGCGCCTGCGACCCCTTCCTGGTTCGAGTAAGGCTGCGCATATACCCAGACCCTGTCGCCCTCGGCCTCATCCACGAATATTTCCTGGAAGGGCGTACCGGCCATGATGGCATCGCGGACGAGGTCGTCCGCCGAACGCTGGCCGACAATCGATTCGTTTTCGGAAGAAGCGAGGATGCGGTAATTCGAATCGATGATCCGCATTTCAATGATGTCTTCAGAGTTCAGTCCTTCCAGCACGTCGTCCAGGCTCTGGGCGATGGTCGGATCATCTTCATCCCGCGTTCTCATGATTTCTTCAAGCACGTTGAATTCGACGAGTCCGACCCGGTCTTTGATGGAACTTTGGAAGTTATCGACCATTTCCCTTTCAAGCTCACGGGCAAAATACAGCCCGATCACTTGGATCGCGATCAGGATGAGCAAAATATAGATCAGAACCACTTTCACGTGGATCGAGTTGAAGAAATTGACTTTCTGCATTCCGTTTACTCCTGCTCAGGATTGCGCAAATAGTAGCCGACGCCCCGGCGTGTCACGATCCAGGCCGGATGGCTCGGGTTGTCTTCGATTTTTTCACGCAGCCGGCGAATGGTGACATCGACAGTCCGCACATCGCCAAAATAGTCGTATCCCCATACCGTCTGAAGCAAATGCTCCCGTGTCATCACTTGCCCGGTATGTTTTCCGAGGTAGTGGAGCAGTTCGAATTCCCGGTGTGTCAATTCAATCGTCTCGTCCCGTTTCAGCACGAGATAAGCATCCGGCTGAATTGTCAGTGACCCGATCACGATGTCGTTGGAAGCCGGCGCTTCCTCTTCCGCCGGCACTGCATCCTGGCGCCGGAGATTCGCTTTCACCCTGGCGACAAGTTCACGCGTCGAGAACGGTTTCGTGACGTAGTCATCCGCACCCAGCTCGAGGCCGAGCACTTTGTCGATCTCCGAATCTTTCGCGGTCAGCATGATGATCGGAAAATCGTACTTTTTGCGGATTTCCCGGCAGACTTCCATGCCGTCGCGATTCGGCAGCATGATATCGAGCAGCATCAGATCCGGCACGACTTCGCCTGCCAGCCGGACTGCTTCGTCCCCGTCATACGCGCACACCACATTGAAACCTTCTTTTTTCAAATTGAACTGAAGAATATCCGCTATCGGCTTTTCGTCATCCACTACTAGAATGGTTTTGCTCATCGCCTTTCTCCCCCATCTGTTTTGCCTTCATTCACTGGCAGTACCTTCTGCCTGTCTGTTTCATTTTATCATTATTCCTCTATTCCCGCACTTTCACTCCCACGGGGCAGGCATAATGAAAAGACCGGCTTCTGCCGGTCTTATTAATACTAGAATTATCCTTTTTTTATTATACGCCCGAAGTGCTGCCTATGCAATTCTCCGGTGCTCCGGCAGTCCGGTCTGTTAACCGAAATACTTTTTGTACCAGACGAGGAACATGAATACGGTCCAGACTTTTCTCGCGTTGTTCGCTTTCTCTTCGTAATGCGCTTCCAGCAGACCGAGGATCTCCTCCTGGTCGAAGAACTGGGCGGCCTCGGGGCTCCGGAACATTTCCTCGATCTTCCGGTAATACTTTTCTTCGCGGATCCAGTGACGGATCGGCACCGGGAACCCGATTTTTTTACGGTTTGCCGAAGCTTCCGGCAGCGCACGGCGCGCGGCCAGCCGGAACGCGTACTTCGTGTCGATGTCATTCACCCGGTAAGGGGACGGCACTTTCGCCGCCACCTCCATCACCCGGCGGTCCAGGAACGGGACCCGGAGTTCAATGGAATGGGCCATACTCATTTTATCCGCTTTCAGCAGGATATCATCGACGAGCCACAGATGAAGGTCTAAATACTGCATCTTTGTGATATCGTCTTCATGTCCGACCTTTTCATAATAAGGACTGACGATTTCCTTCACTGCCGGGCCTTTCCGGTATGGCCCTTTCAGGATATCCGCGGCTTCCTTTTCCTGAAAAATTTTCGCCTGGCCGATAAACCAGTCTTCCACTGGACGGCCGCCTTTGATCATCAGGTTCTTGCCCCTCATTTCGGGCAGCGCCTGCGCAATCCCGCCGAGCGGTTTCCGCAGCGCGGAAGGCAGCTTTTTGTATTTCTTCAATGCCGGCGTCTCATCGTATTCGGCATAGCCGCCGAACAGTTCATCCGCCCCTTCACCGGACAGGACGACCGTCACATCACGGCGTGCCAGTTCCGCGAGGAAGTAAAGCGGGACGATCGACGGGTTCGAATGCGGTTCATCCATCATGTACTGGATTTCATCCAGTTTTTCAAAACACAGATCCGAATCGAGCACTTCGCTGACATTTTCAATGCCGAGCTCATCCGACAGCGCTTTCGCATTGTCGATTTCCGAGAAATTACGGTCGCTGAATCCCACCGTAAAGGTTTTATTCGGCTGGAGTACAGAAGCCACATAGCTGGAATCGACACCGCTCGACAGGAATGAACCGACCTTTACATCACTGATCTGGTGGGCGCGGATCGATTCCCGCACGACCTGGTCGATTTCTTCCACAACTTCTTCGAGGGGCTGCTGTTCCGGCTTGAATTCCGGCGTCCAGTACCGGACGATATCCAGTTCGCCGTTTTCATAAGTCATGTAATGCGCTGCCGGCAGCTTGTAGACGCCTTTAAAAAAGGTCTCGTTCAGCACCGGGAACTGGAATGTCAAATACGGTTTCAGCGCCTGTTCGTTCAATTCCTTCTCGAAATGCGGGTGCGGCAGGAAACTCTTGATCTCCGAGCCGAACAGCAAAGTGCCGTTCATGCGGGCGTAGTAAAACGGCTTGATGCCGAACATATCCCGGGCAGCAAAAAGCTTCTTCGCTTTCCGGTCCCAGATGACGAATGCAAACATGCCGCGAAGCCGGCCCACCAGTGCTTCTCCGTACTCTTCGTAACCGTGGATCAGCACTTCGCTGTCTGTATGCGTCTTGAAAATATGTCCTTTCCCGATCAGCTCTTCCCGCAGTTCCATGAAATTATAGATTTCGCCGTTGAAAATAAGGACGAATGATTCATCCTCATTATAAAGCGGCTGGTGGCCTGCTTCGAGATCAATGATGCTCAGCCGCCGGAAACCGAGCGCCGCTTCATCTTCCGTAAACGAACCGGAAGAATCCGGCCCGCGGTGTATGATCCTGTCCATCATCTGCTCCAGCACTGCCGAAGCGTTACCTGTTTTGCCAATAAATCCTGTAAATCCGCACAAATTCTAAAACTCCATTCATCGTTATGTAGTAAGTCACGGAATCATCTGATTTTTTTATCGCTGGTTCTTTTCGAAGCTATCGTCTTCGGGACTTTTGCCTTTATTTTATTAAAGGGTCCCTTTGAGGATTATATAATCATATCATGTTTATATCCATTCTTTCCCGCACAAAAACCCGGAAAGTTTCACCTTTCCGGGCCATCGGATAAAAATTATTCGCTCATCTCCATACGCTCGTTACAATATTCGTCTGATTTCGGTCCGGTCCGACCGAGAAGATGGACAGCGGTACGCCGGTCAGCTGGGAAATCCGTTCTAAATAGTGGCGTGCGGCAGCCGGCAGTTCGTCAAGCGATCGGCAGCCGGTGACATCTTCCTGCCAGCCCGGCATTTCTTCGTACACCGGTTCACATTGTGCCAGGAGCCGCAGGTTTGCCGGATACTCGGTTATCAGTTCGCCGTTCAGCCTGTAGGCCGTACAGATTTTCACGGTTTCCAGCCCTGTGAGCACATCGATTGAATTCACCGTCAGATCGGTCAGACCGCTTACGCGACGGGCATGCCGGACCACTACGCTGTCAAACCAGCCGATACGCCGCGGCCGGCCGGTCGTCGTGCCATACTCTTTGCCGACTTCCCGGATGCGGTCACCGGTCTCGTCGAACAGTTCCGTCGGAAATGGTCCGTCCCCGACCCGTGATGTATAAGCCTTACAGACGCCCACGACATGTGAGATGGCGGTCGGACCGACCCCCGCGCCGATGGTTACGCCCCCGGCGACCGGATTCGACGAAGTGACGAACGGATACGTCCCCTGGTCGATGTCAAGCATGACTCCCTGCGCTCCTTCGAACAGCACTCTGCGGCCATCATCGAGCGCATCATTCAGCACTTTCGAAGTGTCTGTCACATAACGCTCGATCTCCTGCCCGTATGCGTAGTATTCATCCAGAATCTCTTCGGTCCGGAACCCTTCTGTTTCATACATCCGCTCGAACATCCTGTTTTTTTCAGCAAGGTTATGCCCGAGTTTTTCTTCGAACACTTCCCAATCCAGGAGGTCGGCGATCCGGATGCCGGTACGGGCGGCCTTGTCCATGTAGGCGGGTCCGATTCCTTTGCCCGTCGTGCCGATTTTATTGGCCCCTCTCCGCGCTTCTTCCGCTTCATCCTGCCGGATATGGTAAGGCAGGATGACATGCGCCCGGTTCGAAATCCGAAGATTGTCTGTCGGCACCCCCCGCTCGTGGAGACCTTTCAGTTCCTTGACGAGCGCTTTCGGATCGATGACCATGCCGTTGCCGATCACCGACGTCTTCTGCCCGTAAAAAATTCCGGATGGGATAAGATGAAGTTTATATGTTTCACCGCCGAATATGATGGTATGTCCTGCATTGTTGCCTCCCTGATAGCGCGCGATCACTTCCGCATGCTCAGAAAGAAAATCCGTGATTTTGCCTTTACCTTCGTCTCCCCATTGCGTTCCCACTACTACCACTGATGTCAATTGGAGCACCTCCGTCAGGCTCTCGCCCTGTCTCAAACAGCTTTATTGTAGCAGTGTATTCTGAATGCAGTCAATGCTGAATCCGAAAAAACACGAACTAATTCCTGAATCAAAAAAGGAATCGTTCGTGTTTTAAGAATTTAATTCAGCAGATGGTTTTTCATTCCGCCGCTTTTTCCTTCGTCTACGCCGGTGCAGATTCGTGCTGGCTCCAGTCGATAGTGACGAATTTATTGTACTCTTTAACGAATGCCAATTTGACGGTGCCGACCGGGCCATTCCGCTGTTTTGCGATGATGATCTCGATCATGTTCTGGTCTTCCGTCTCTTTGTCATAGTAATCTTCCCGGTACAGAAACGACACAATGTCCGCGTCCTGCTCGATCGATCCGGATTCCCGCAGGTCCGACATCATCGGCCGCTTGTCCTGCCGCTGTTCAACACCCCGTGAAAGCTGGGACAGGGCAATGACCGGAACTTCAAGTTCACGCGCCAGTGCTTTCAGCGAGCGGGAGATTTCCGATACTTCCTGCTGCCGGTTTTCCCCCGGCCGTCCGTTGCCCTGGATCAGCTGCAAGTAATCGATCAGAATCATACCGAGTCCATGCTCCTGCTTCAGGCGCCGGCATTTGGCGCGGATTTCATTGATCCGGACGCCGGGCGTATCATCAATGAAGATGCCTGAATTCGATAGGCTGCCCATCGCCATCGTCAGCTTGCGCCAGTCCTCGTTTTGAAGAGCCCCTGTCCGCAGGACTTGCGCGTCAATGTTGCCTTCGGCACAGAGCATCCGCATGACGAGCTGTTCCGCCCCCATCTCCAGTGAAAAGATGGCCACGTTCTCGTCCGTCTTCGTCGCCACGTTCTGGGCGACGTTGAGCGCGAATGCTGTCTTACCGACCGACGGCCGGGCAGCGACGATAATCAGGTCGTTGCGCTGGAATCCGGCCGTGATCCGGTCGAGGTCGCGGAATCCGGTCGGGATTCCGGTTACATCTCCTTTTCGGGTATGGAGGAGTTCGATGTTGTCATATGTCCGGACAAGTACATCCTTGATGTGCTTGAAATCACCGGCGTTTTTGCGGCTGGAAACTTCCATCATCCGTTTTTCCGCTTCTGACAGAAGCGCTTCCACTTCATCTTCGCGTGTGAATCCGTCCTCCACGATGGATGTAGCCGTGCGGATCAGCCGGCGCAGCAGCGCCTTTTCTTCCACAATGTTCGCATAATGTACGACGTTGGCAGCAGTAGGCACCGAATTGGCTATTTCCGTCAGATAAGAAACACCGCCGACATCCTCAAGTTCCTTCTTGGCAGAAAGCTCTTCTGTGACCGTAATAACGTCGATCGCTTTTCCCCGGTCATTCAATGCCAGCATGGTACTGAAAATCTTTTGGTGGGCCAGCCGGTAAAAGTCGTCCGGCATGACAATCTCCGCTACTGTGATCAGTGCCTGCGGCTCCAGGAAAACCGCCCCGATGACCGATTGCTCCGCCTCATGATTATGCGGCGGAACGCGGTCGATGGCTTCGTTCATTCACTTTTTCCTCCCTACGCCTCTTCGGTGACGTGTACTTTCAGTGTGGCCGTCACTTCGGGGTGAAGCTTGACCGGGACATCCGTATAACCGAGCGTCCGGATCGCATCATCCAATTCCATTTTCCGTTTGTCGATTTTAATGCCGTCCGATTTTTCAAGTTCCTTTGCAATCTGTTTCGTTGTGATGGAGCCGAAGAGCCGGCCGCCTTCCCCGGATTTAGCAGTCAGTTCGACTGTCAGTTTTTCCAGCTGCGCTTTCAGGTCCTTGGCGTCCTGGAGTTCCTGGGCGGCTTCTTTCTGCTCTTTTTTCTTCTGGCCTTCCAGCTGGCTCACAGCCGACTGGTTCGCTTCAACCGCCAGGTTATTTTTCAGCAGGTAATTGTGTGCATACCCGTCTGCCACATTCTTTACTTCGCCTTTTTTGCCTTTTCCTTTTACGTCTTTCAGAAATATCACTTTCATTGTTCTTCTGGTCCTCCTTCTGTAAGGTTCTGTATCGCCTGCTTCAGACGTGCGACCGCTTCTTCGACTGTCACACCCTGCAGCTGAACCGCCGCATTCGTCAGATGGCCGCCGCCTCCCAGTTCTTCCATGATAAGCTGGACGTTCGTATCGCCCAGTGACCGGGCGCTGATGCCGACCGTATTCTCGTCTCTCGGAGCGACGACGAACGATGCCCCGACCCCTTTCAAGGTCAGCAGGATGTCCGCAGTCTGCGCGATCAGGACCGGATTATAAGTCCGGCCTTCTTCCCCCCTGGCGATGGCGATGCTGTCACCGGCGAATTCCACCGTCTGGACGATCTTCGCCCGTTCCACGTACGTATCCAGATCTTCCTTCAGGAGCCGCTGCACAAGGACCGTATCCGCACCATTCGCCCGGAAATGGGAGGCTGCTTCAAACGTGCGCGCTCCTGTCCGCAATGTAAAACTTTTCGTATCGACGATGATGCCGGCGAGCATCGCCGTGGCTTCCAGCATCGTCAACTTTTCCTGTTTCGGCTGGTATTCGATCAGCTCTGTCACAAGTTCAGATGTGGAAGAAGCGTACGGCTCCATATAGACGAGCAATGTATTCGTGATGAATTCCTCACCCCGCCGGTGATGGTCGATCACGACGATCTTTTCCATCCGGTTCAGCAGCCGCTCATCAATGACCATGGAAGGCTTGTGCGTATCCACAATGACAAGCAGGGAATTCTCGGTCATGGCCTGAAGCGCATCATCCGATGACATGAACTTGCCGAAAAGATCCGGATCCCGTTCGATTTCATCCATGAGCCGCATGACACTGCGGTCGTAATTATCGAAATCGATGACCACATGCCCTTCGACTCCGTTCATCGCCGCCATCTTCGCCACTCCCACGGCTGCTCCGATCGCGTCCATATCCGGAAGTTTATGACCCATGATAAACACTTGGTCACTCTCTTGGATAAGGTCGCGGAGTGCATGGGAAATGACCCGCGCCCGCACACGGGTCCGCTTTTCGACAGGATTCGTCTTGCCTCCATAGAAGCGGACTTTTCCGCTGGGCTGCTTAATGGCGACCTGGTCGCCGCCGCGTCCGAGAACGAGATCGAGACCGGACTGGGCCAATTCGCCGAGTTCCACGAGGGAATCCGATCCGGCTCCGACGCCGATGGACAGTGTCAGCGCCATATTCTCTTTGGAAGTCAGGTCGCGGATTTCATCCAGAATCGCAAACTTCGTCTGTTCGAGGTCCTTTAAAATCGACTCGTTGAATACCGCCATAAAACGGTCCGCTGAGACGCGCTTCACGAAAATGCCGTACTTGGCGCCCCAGTTATTCACAAGCGACGTGACCAGGCTATTCAGCCTGCTCCGCATCTGATCGTCCATTCCTTGGGCAAGCTCGTCGTAATTATCAATGAACAGAATGCCCAGCACTGTGCGGTCTGCCTGATAGAGTTTTTCGATCTCCACCTGTTCGGTTATATCGAACAGGTAAAGCAGGCGGTCGTCCGTCTTATAGACGACCCGGTACTTCCTGCCGTTCAGTGCCACTGACAGCTCCGTAATGTTCTCAGATTTAACTAATGTATGGAATTCATCCGAAATCGAAAAAAGCGACGTGCCGATCAGTGAATCCAAATCGAGCTGTTCCGTAATGTACGGATTCGCCCATTCTATTTCGAAGTCTTCATTGACAAGCACAATCCCGACCGGCATCTCGAGCAGCGCTTCTTCCCCTACCCGTTTCATCCGGTACGATAACAGTTCGATCCGTCTCTCTGTATCCTTGTACATTTTTTCTTCCGCATACCAGGCGGCAGTGAAGGCTGCAGCGAACAGTATGAGAAAAAAGAACGCCAGCCACTCGGACCAGACCGACAGCAGCATCGCTGCGGCAATCCCTGTGAGGAATAACGCAAGAAGCGGATACCGGAGGCTCCGTTTCTTTAAGAAATCCGACATTCCTTTCAGCTCCTTATTTCCGTTTAGATTCGTCCGCCTGCTTCACAAGTCCCCGGATATTGAATCCCAGGTCGATGATGCCGACAATTCCTGTAAAGCCGGCCAGCGGGACTGCGAGGAAAGTGGCAAGAACCGCCGACCACTTCGGCCAGCCCTGCTGGTGGATATAATAGTGATAAAATGACACACCCTGCAGGAACAGCAGGACCTGCAGGATCACAGATGCATTCAGCACTGCTGAGTAGGCCAGTGTACCTTCTTCAAAATTAAAGAGGTATGGCGACAGCAGTACGACTAAATAATACCACAAAATGCTTTTCGGCAGTTTCATTCCCCGGAATGGCGGGAACTTCGGCACATTCAGCCCCATTCGGCCGAGAATCGGCAAATCAGCCAGCAGCAGGAGCCAGGCCAGCAGGAAGACTGACAGGATGAAAGCTGAAGGGAGCATCATCTCCAGCGTGTGTACAGTATCGGCCAGCCAGGCGCCGTATCCTTCCGGCAGGCCGCCCAGCTCTTCAGACCGGCTGCCGATCGCTTCTCCCGCTTCCCGGAGCCGGTCAATCGGTTCCATCAGGAAGTTTATCTCCAAAAGGAGCATTGCGCCTGCATACTCGACCAGCGTGGCAATAAGAAGCGCCATGGCCGCTGACATGAACAAGAAGAGCTTGCTTTTCTTTGCATGTATGGACAGACCGACGGCCAAGCCGAACGGAATAAACAGCAGCGCGAGCGGAAGAGCCGCTATACCGCCGACCACGAACGTCAGCAATGCAGCCGCCGCGGCAAAAAGTGCCGACGCTCTGGCGCCATAAGTTGCGCTGTACCACGCAATCGGCACCGGCAGGAACAGCGCCGACACGATATTCAGGACAGGGACATAGACAGATGCGGCTGTCAGGACAACAAACACGGCTGCCATCATCGCGCCGTGGGTGATTTTTTTCGTGCGATTATTCATCATGATACTGCGTCAGCCAACCTTCTTCCCATTTTATTTCATCCGTGTCATTGTACCACGATTGGGAATCTCGAACAAAAAAGCCGGCGCCTTAAAAGAACATATGTTCCTCCTTGCCGGCCATTAAAACCCCGGATCCTTTACTGTGAGCGCACAAAAAAAGAGCCTCTGCCCCAGCAGAAGCCCTTCTTATTTTCGGAATGTAAACCGTTTATCTTTCTTCCGCTACGAACGGAAGAAGACCCATGATGCGCGCGCGCTTGATTGCGACTGTCAGCTTGCGCTGCCATTTTGCGCTTGTGCCTGTCACTCGGCGTGGCAGGATTTTCCCGCGCTCAGAGATGAACTTTCTCAGCAGATCGACATCTTTGTAATCGATGTGCGTGATATTGTTAGAAGTGAAATAGCAAACCTTTTTCCGTTTGCGTCCTCCGCGACGTGGTGCCATAATCGAAAACCTCCCTTGTGGTTATTTCAGTTCAGCGCCGGCAGATGATCAGAACGGCAGATCGTCATCCGATACTTCGATCGGGCCGTTATTGGCGAACGGATCATCGTCCACACGTGTATAATTCCCTTGATTCCCTTGATTTCCTTGGCGCGGTGATTGGTTCTGCTGATAAGACGGCTGGCTCGGTGCTCCGTAAGCCGGGCTTTGCGAGCGGTCCTGATTCGCATTTTTCGGCTCCAGGAACTGGACGCTGTCAGCGACGACTTCCGTCACGTATACGCGTTTGCCTTCGCTGTTTTCATAGTTCCGTGTCTGTATGCGCCCTTCAACACCGGCAAGGCTTCCCTTCTTCAGGAAATTTGCCGTGTTTTCGGCTTGTTTCCGCCACGTCACACAATTAATGAAATCCGCTTCCCGCTCACCTTGCGCATTCGAAAATGTCCGGTTCACAGCAAGCGTGAAATTACAGGCAGCTACGCCATTCGGTGTATAGCGGAGCTCCGGATCTTTCGTCAGTCTCCCGACAAGGACAACCCGATTAATCATCAGAATTCAACCTCCCCCAAGACAAATTGGTCCGACTCGTTCTATTACTCTTCTTCGCGTACAGCGATATGGCGAATGATATCTTCGTTGATATTCGCAAGACGTGTGTACTCGTCGATGGCACGGGTATCAGCGTTAGCTTTCACGATATGGTAATAACCTTCGCGGAAGTCGTTGATCTCGTAAGCCAGGCGGCGTTTACCCCACTCTTTCGACTCGATGATTTCAGCACCATTTGAAGTGAGGATTTCATCAAAACGCTCAACAAGCGCTTTTTTCGCTTCATCTTCAATCTGTGGCTGAATGATGTACATAAGTTCGTACTTTCTCATCTGTTGTCACCTCCTCATGGACTGTGGCCCTACTCTCTTGGAGCGGGCAAGGAGCAATTCAGTTGCATTACTCACATCAATACATTTTAACACTTTACAACCATCTGTGCAACCTAAAAATCCAGCGTATAATCAGAATGAAGGAGGTGAATGCGATGGAACCTGCCAGAGTGATTTCCCTCAATATTGAAAAGCTCATGAGGACCGGCATGTGGTGGAATGCCGGACTCCTGGTCCTTTTCGCTTTCTTATACCATTTTTTTACAGAACCACTGACTTTCAATTTTTCATGGAGCGGCATTGGGCTGTTCATCGTCGGTTATGTCCTGCTGATTGTTCTGCACGAGCTCTTCCACCTAATCGGGTTTGTCGTGTTCGGGCGCGTCCCGCTTTCATCGCTCGCTTACGGACTGAATCTGAAAATGGGTGTGGCGTATGCCACTACTGAGCGGCCGCTGCGTATCGGGGCGATGCGGAAAGCGCTCCTTCTCCCTTTCTGGATGACCGGCGTGCTGCCCGGAATCATCGGCTTCACTCTTCCAAATCAAGTACTCGTCCTGCTGAGTGCGATACTGATCGCGGGCGCAATCGGGGATTTTTCCATGTACCGGGGACTGAGGAATGTAAAAACTTCCGCCTGGGTGATGGATGACAAGACGGAACCGAAGCTCTACGTGTACGATGATTATCCGGATGAATGAAAAACTGCAGACGGAACCGGTTTGTTGGTTCCGTCTGCAGTCTGATCCGGATTATCGGTTGATCCAGATTCCGTTTTCAATCCGCTGGCGAAGCAGGTTTTCTTTTTTTGCGACATAGATGACTGCCTGATGCGATCCTGACGGTGATTTCACTTCCGCTGTGATTTTTTCATACAGGTCATCCGGACTCCCCGTACAGTCCTCCACTTCATCGAGACCCGCCCATAACTCATCCGGCACTTCATACACTTCCCCCGCCACGGTTCCATCTTCCCCTGCTGTCATAGCCGGATAACCGAAACCGGTATCATATAAAGTTCCTGAGGCAAGAGCATCTTTTTCAATGAGCTTTGCGCCTTTAAGATAAGCATGATACATCCCGCCCTGTTTCAGCGTTCCGTAAACAAACACGTTCATCATTCATCACCTCTCAAAAAGACGGACGCAGCCCCGCTGCATCCGCCTTTGCTGTCAGACGTTAAAACGGAACAGCATGACATCCCCGTCTTTCACGACATATTCTTTTCCTTCCTGTCTTACTCGGCCGGCCTCTTTCGCGCGGCCCATCGACCCGGCCTCCACTAAATCTTCGTACGCCACAGTCTCTGCCCGGATGAATCCGCGTTCGAAATCAGAGTGGATGATCCCCGCGCATTGCGGTGCCTTCATCCCCTTCCGGAATGTCCAGGCACGCACTTCCTGCTCTCCTGCAGTGAAATACGTGGCGAGACCAAGCAGTTGGTAAGTTGCCCGGATGAGCTGATCCAACCCCGCTTCTTTAATGCCAAGCTCTTCCAGGAACATTTCTTTTTCTTCGTCGTCAAGCTCTGCCATCTCTTCCTCGATCTTGGCACAGACAACGACCACTTCCGCATTATCGCCTTCCGCGAATTCCCGTACTTTTGCGACATATTCGTTGTCGCTCGGGTCCGCAATTTCTTCTTCCGATACATTCGCCACGTACAGCATCGGTTTTATTGTAAGCAGGTGGAAATTCTTCGCGATGTGTCTCTCATCGTCCGTCAGTTCCACTGAACGTGCCGGTTTCTCATTTTCGAAAGCCTCTTTTAGTTTCAGCAGCACCGGCTCTTCCGCCATCGCTTCTTTATCCTTCGACTTCACCATCTTCGAAACACGGGCCAGCCGTTTGTCCACGCTTTCCATATCGGCAAGGATCAGCTCCAGATTGATGACTTCGATATCTGAAATCGGATCCACTTTCCCGGAAACGTGTGTAATGTTCTCATCCGCAAAGCAACGGACAACTTGGACGATCGCATCCACTTCACGGATATGGGACAGGAACTTGTTGCCCAGCCCCTCCCCTTTGCTGGCGCCTTTCACAATCCCGGCAATGTCTGTGAATTCAAAGGCTGTCGGAATGGTTTTCTTCGGCTGGACGAGTTCGGTAAGTTTCTGTAAACGCTCATCCGGCACTTCGACGATGCCGACGTTCGGGTCTATTGTACAAAACGGGTAGTTGGCGGATTCCGCCCCCGCTTTTGTGATTGCGTTAAACAGTGTCGACTTTCCGACGTTCGGAAGTCCGACGATTCCTGCTGTTAATGCCATATGGCTTCACGCCCTTTCTCTTCTCTGCAACTTGTTCATTATAAAAATGAAACGCGGAAATGTCCACTAGTGGTCATTCCGCGTCCGCTTTTACCAGTACTTTTTTCATTTTTTTGCTGAATTCCGGGCGCGGCAGCATGATGCTGCGTCCGCACCCTTCACACTTGATCCGGATATCCGCGCCCATCCGGATGATTTTCCAAGCATTGGCGCCACATGGATGGCCCTTTTTCATTTCGACCACATCATTTAATCCGAATTCTTTCATTTCCATGCTTCTTCCGCCCCTCTCACTCTTCCTCCTGCTGTTCCTTCGGAGATTCCGAATCTTCAGGGGACCGCTGGATTGTCACCATCCGAGGATAAGGGATTTCGATGCCATGGCTATCCAGGAAAATCTTCAGATCCCGACGCAAATTCCTGGAAACCGCGAAATGCTCCATCGGCAAGGTTTCAGCGGTTACCCGAAGCACCACTTCCGAAGCTCCAAGCATCTGGACTCCCAGCAATTCCGGCGGTTTTACGACTTTATCGTAATTCTCCGGAAGATTCTCAAGGAATCCTTGAATCAGCTTCTCAGCTTTTGCGATATCCGATTCATAAGCGATGCTGATATCGACGACGGCAATGGAATTATTGACCGAAAAGTTTGTAATGTCAACGATCGATCCGTTCGGCAAAATGAACAGTTCCCCTGTGAACGCCTTGATTTTTGTGGTGCGGAGTCCGATTTCTTCTACCGTCCCTTCCGCTGTGCCAGCCCGGACAAAATCACCGACCGAAAATTGATCTTCGAAAATGATGAAAAATCCGGTGATGATGTCTTTCACCAAGCTCTGTGCGCCGAATCCGACTGCCAGACCAACAACACCGGCACCGGCCAGCAGACCGGCGGTATCGACTTGGAATGTCGAAAGAATCGCCAGGATTGCCGCAAAATAGACGACATAGGCGACGACATTTTCCAGCAGCTTGACCAGTGTCCGCTGCCTTCGGTCCGTCGTGTGCAGCGGCCCCTTCAGTTGGATAGCCAGCACACGGCGGACGATCGTCCGCAGGATTTTCACTGCGATGACTGAAATAAGAACAATCAGCAAAACTTTTAACGCAATAATTCCGAGGAAAATCCACGTATCTTCACTGACAAGGAGTTCTCTTATGTCAGCGATGAGATTCAGCGTTTCTTCCGTTTCGGCTTTCGCCGTTTCAGCCGCTTTTTCTGCTACTTCACTCACATCATTGCTCATAGTATTTCGTTTCTTTCCTCCTCTTTACACAAACCCCATCTGGTACAGGACGGTGACGATGACTGCAGTCACCAGAATGCCCGGGAGCATATTCGCCACTCTCACCTTCATCAGACCGAGCAGGTTCAGACCGATCGCCACGATCATAAGCCCTCCTGTCGCCGTCATTTCACCTACGAACAGATCCAGCGCATCTTCAGGGACAATGGTTTTGATCTGTGTCGCGAACAATGCAATGAACCCTTGGTACACAAAAACAGGAACAGCTGACAGCAGGACACCGATCCCGAGTGTCGAGGCCAGGACGATGGAAGTAAAACCGTCGATCACTCCTTTGGAATAAAGGATTTTATGCTCTCCTGTAAGCCCGCTCTCAAGAGAACCGATCACACCCATCGCGCCGATCACGAATATGAGCGTCGCTGTCACAAAGCCTTGTGCAAGGCTTCCCTGATTTTCCTTCGTACCGAGCTTGCGTTCGATGAATTTTCCGGTGTTATTCAGCAGCCGGTCCAGGTCCCACCATTCCCCCAGGACGGTGCCGAAAACGAGGCTGATGATAACGATGACAAAATTGCTGCTTTCAAAGCCCATTTGCAGGCCGAGAGCGATAATGGCAATACCGATTCCCTGCAGGACAGTCTCTTTCATCTTATCGGGGATATTGCGAAGCGCCCGCCCTAACAATGTTCCGAATACAATGCAAACCGCGTTGACAAATGCTCCTAAAAGAACCATCGACCTACCCCGCTTCCCCCTGATCCGCTGTCACGTCTTCAATCCAGCAAATCGAGAATCCGCTCCAGATCTTCTTCGGAAAAAAACTCGATTTCGATCTTTCCCTTGTTTTTAGTTTTCTTGATCTGCACATTCGTCCCGAAATAATCTCTCAGTTCCGCTTCTTTTTCAGCCACGAACAAATCCTGTTTGATATCTTTTGTTTCACGTGGAACATTATCATTCAGCCGCTGGACAAGCGTTTCCAGCTGCCGGACATTCAGCCCGTCCTTCACTGTTTTTTCAGCCAGTTCCGGAATCATTTTCTTGCGTTTCAGTCCTAAGAGAGCTCTTCCGTGCCCCATTGAAAGCTGCCTGTCGGATATGAGCGACCGGACACTTTCGGGAAGCGCGAGCAGTCTTAGATGGTTAGCAATGTGCGGGCGGCTTTTGCCGAGCCGGAACGCCAGCTGTTCCTGTGTAAGGCTGAGCGTTTCCATCAATTTTTGATACGCTTCAGCTTCTTCGATAGGTGTCAGATCCTCGCGCTGGAGATTCTCGAGAATGGCAAGCTCCATCATTTGCTGGTCGGTCAGTTCTTTGACGATCGCTGGGATTTCCGCAAGATTTGCCATTTTGGCGGCCCTGAAACGTCGTTCCCCGACTACGATCTCAAAGTTTTTTTCTTTCCCTCTTACGACGATCGGCTGCAGCACCCCGTGTTCTTTGATGGAATCCGACAATTCCTGGAGAGCGGTATCGTCGAATATTTTTCTCGGCTGAAACGGATTCGGCCGCAGCAGCCGGACATTGATCAATTCGACACTTTCACTCTTATCAAGAGACTCTCCCGGAAACAATGCATTCAGGCCTTTCCCCAGCCCTTTAGCCATTGCTGATCACTTCCTTCGCCAATTCTAAATACACTTCCGCGCCGCGTGATTTAGGATCATAAATGATGATAGGTTCTCCATGGCTTGGCGCCTCGCTCAGCCGGATATTCCGGGGAATGATCGTCTTATACACTTTATCCTGAAAATATTTCTTCACTTCTTCGATGACCTGATTACCGAGATTTGTCCGAGCATCGAACATCGTCAAGAGCACCCCGTCAATCACCAGTTCATCATTCAAGTGCTTCTGGACGAGCCGGATGGTGCTCAGCAGCTGGCTCAGGCCTTCCAGTGCATAGTATTCACACTGGACAGGGATGACGATGGCGTCTGAAGCGGTCAATGAATTGATGGTCAGCAGACCGAGTGACGGCGGACAATCGATCAGGACATAATCATAGTGTTTTTGTATGCTTTGAAGCGCATGCTTCAGGCGCACTTCCCGTGAGATGGTCGAAACCAGTTCGATTTCCGCCCCTGCCAGGGCGATTGTCGCCGGTATGATGTGAAGATTTTCAACTTTGGTTTCCATGATGACCGAGGCAACGTCAGCATCATCGATCAGCACGTCGTAAATGCACTGCTCGACATCCCCTTTGTTGATTCCTACCCCGCTTGTCGCGTTGCCCTGCGGATCTATATCAATCAGTAATACCTTTTTCCCGAGATAAGCCAGACTCGCACTCAAATTGACCGAAGTCGTCGTCTTGCCCACCCCGCCTTTCTGGTTGGCGATTGCAATCGTTCTTCCCACTGCCGCACCTACTTTCTTCCTCAAAAATTCTATCTGTTTTCCTCAGTACATGCCTCACTGTATGTACAAAAACACCAGCAAGTTATATTTTATCAAATTCCCGCAGTGTTTTGTCATGAAAAAGGAATGTTTCACGTGAAACATTCCAAAACTTGCTGTCCGGATTGTTCCACGTGGAACATTTTTAAGAAATTGGCGACTTATTGGGCGTCCCCGCTTTACGCGGATACTTTTTCGGTGTCCGGCCGACCTTACGGAAAATCTGTATGTGCCGGTCACTTTCTTCTGCCGGCAGCCTGAATGAATGGGTCTTTTCATATCCGGCGCCGAGCTTGTCGAGAGCCGGTTTCGCATCTTCGAGTTCATCAGTGGCCGACGCCGCTTTCATCGCGGCGAAAATGCCTCCCTGTTTCACAAGCGGCACACACAGCTCTGCCAGCACAGGAAGACGCGCGACCGCCCGGGCTGTCACAAGATCGAAGCTTTCCCGCTTGTCCGACTGACCGAAGTCTTCTGCCCTCGAATGAACCAAGCTGACTCCTTCAAGTTCCAGACGGTCCTTCAGGTGATTCAGGAACTGGATACGCTTGTTCAAAGAATCGATGATGGTCACCTGCAGGTGCGGATAGCAGATCTTGAGCGGAATGCTTGGAAAGCCCGCGCCTGACCCGACATCGCAAATGGTTTGAATGCTGCTGAAATCCAGGTAGAATGCCGCGGTCAAAGAGTCATAAAAATGCTTCAAATAAACGGACGGCTCATCCGTAATGGCCGTCAAGTTCATTTTTTTATTCCATTCGATCAGCTCCTGGAAGTAAATCCGGAACTGTGCTAACTGTACTTCTGTCAATTCGATTCCCTGTTCATTCAGTGCAGACCGGAATTCCTGTTCGTTCACTTCAATTCCCTCCCCAAGTTCTGGTCCAAATAAAAAAGGCTGGACGAATCCAGCCTTTCCAGGCAGTATCGCTGTTCCTGTTCATCGGACAGCCACTTTCGCAATTCTTCCCTGTTCAATATACACCAGCAGAATCGAAATGTCAGCCGGATTCACGCCTGAAATCCGGGACGCCTGCGCAATGCTGAGCGGTCTTACTTCCGCCAGCTTGGATCGGGCTTCAGTCGCCAGTCCTGATATTGCACTGTAATCGATGTCTTCCGGAATCCGTTTGTCCTCCATCTTTTTCAGCTTCTCGACTTGCTGGAGGGATTTTGCAATATATCCTTCATACTTGATCTGGATTTCAGCCTGTTCTTTCTCTTCTTCTGTCAGTCTTGCCTCCGAAGGGACAAGCTGTTCAATATGGCTGTACGTCATTTCCGGACGCTTCAGCAGATCCGCTGCACGGATGCCGTCTTTCAGTTCGGTTCCGCCTGCTGCACGGATCAGTTCCTGTACGTCTTCCGAAGGTTTGATGATCAGCTTTTTCAGCCTGGCGATCTCCCGGTCAATCGCTGCTTCCTTCTTTTTGAACGCTTCGAACCGCTCTTCATGGATCATACCGAGTTTGTAGCCGATTTCCGTCAATCGCATATCCGCATTGTCATGGCGAAGCAGCAGCCGGTACTCGGCACGGGACGTCAGCAGCCGGTAAGGTTCATTGGTCCCTTTGGTGACGAGGTCGTCAATCAGGACACCGATATACGCATCGGACCGGCTCAGAATGACCTCTTCCCTTCCCAGGACTTTCGCGGCCGCGTTGATTCCTGCCATCAGTCCTTGTCCAGCGGCTTCTTCGTAACCCGAAGTGCCGTTGATCTGTCCTGCTGTATACAAGTTCTCGATCTGTTTTGTTTCAAGTGTCGGCCAAAGCTGCGTCGGGACAATGGCGTCATATTCGATGGCATAGCCTGCACGCATCATTTCCGCCTTTTCAAGGCCGGGGATCGTCTCGAGCATTTTCCGCTGCACGTGTTCCGGCAGACTGGTCGATAAGCCCTGTACGTAGACTTCCCGGGTATTGCGTCCTTCAGGTTCAAGGAAAATCTGATGACGGGGCTTGTCATTGAACCGGACGATTTTATCCTCGATGGAAGGGCAATAACGCGGGCCGGTCCCTTTAATCATGCCGGAATACATCGGCGACAGATGGAGATTCTCGTCGATCAGGCGGTGTGTGTGCTCATTCGTGTAAGTGAGCCAGCAAGGCAGCTGATCCATGATGAATTCCGTCGTCTCATAACTGAACGCGCGCGGCACGTCGTCACCTGGCTGGATCTCGGTTTTACTGTAATCGATGGTCCGGCTGTTTATACGCGGCGGTGTGCCTGTTTTGAACCTGACCATTTCAAATCCGAGTTCTTGAAGGTTTTCAGCAAGCTTCACTGAGGGCTGCTGGTTGTTCGGTCCGCTGGAGTAACGGAGATCGCCGATCACGATCTCCCCCCGGAGGAATGTCCCGGTCGTGACAACGACTGATTTCGAGCGGTAAATGGCGCCTGCCTGCGTAACCAGCCCCTTCACTTTTCCATCTTCGATGAGGAGTTCTTCCACAACTCCCTGATGAAGGGTCAAGTTCTCCTGCTCTTCCATCAGCCGTTTCATTTCCTGCTGATAGAGCACTTTGTCCGCCTGCGCCCGCAGCGCCCGCACAGCCGGTCCTTTTGCCGTATTGAGCATCCGCATCTGAATATGGGTTTTATCGATGACACGGCCCATAGCGCCGCCGAGTGCGTCGATTTCACGGACGACGATCCCTTTTGCAGGACCTCCGACCGACGGATTGCACGGCATAAAGGCGATCATATCGAGATTCATGGTTAAAACGAGTGTATTTGCCCCCATCCGGGCGGATGCAAGACCGGCTTCAGTCCCTGCATGGCCTGCCCCGATGACGATTACATCGAACGTGCCTGCTTCAAAATTCGGCATGTCCGTTCATCCTCTCTTTGTTTTATTTTCCAAGACAGAACTGTGAAAACAGCTGGTTGATCAAGCTTTCCTGAACCGTATCGCCCACGATTTCGCCGAGGATCTCCCAGGTGCGAACAACATCGATCTGGACCATATCCACCGGCACTCCGCTTTCGGCAGCCGCCATGGCGTCTGAAATCGTGTTGTGTGCCTGCCGGAGAAGCGAAATATGGCGGGCGTTGGAGACGTAGGTCATATCTCCGGTACTGACGGAACCTTCAAAGAACAGATCGGCGATGGCCTGTTCAAGCTGATCGACGCCTTCGTCTTTCAAAAGCGACGTCGTCACAAGGCGGCCGCTGCCGGCAAATGCCCTGACCCGTTCCAAATCGATCGCCTGCGGCAGATCGGTTTTATTGACTACGGTGATTACATCCATTCCCGCCAGTGTTTCCATCATTTTCTCATCTTCTGCCGTCAGTTTTTCCGCGCCGCTGAGGACAAACAGAATAAGATCGGCTTCCTGAAGCACTTTGCGGGACCTCTCCACACCGATCCGTTCAACAATATCTTCCGTTTCCCGGATACCGGCTGTATCCACAAGCCGGAGCGGCACGCCCCGGACGTTGACATATTCCTCGATGATATCCCGGGTGGTTCCGGCGATTTCCGTCACGATCGCTTTGTTTTCCTGGACCAGGCTGTTCAGAAGCGACGATTTGCCGACATTCGGTTTGCCGACGATGACAGTCGATAGCCCCTCGCGGAGAATTTTCCCCTGCTGGGAGGTTTCAAGAAGCCGCTCGATCTCTGACTGGACCCATCGGGTTTTTTCGAGCATCAGCGGGACCGTCATTTCTTCCACATCATCGTATTCCGGATAATCGATATTCACTTCCACTTGGGCTAAGGTTTCAAGAAGGGTCTGACGGAGCGTTCCGATCAGCCGCGATAAGCGCCCATCCATTTGATTCAGCGCCACGTTCATCGCACGGTCGGTCTTGGAACGGATCAAATCCATGACTGCTTCGGCCTGCGATAAGTCGATCCGGCCGTTCAGGAATGCCCGTTTCGTGAATTCGCCTGGTTCAGCGAGGCGGGCGCCTGCCTCCAGTGCGAGGGTCAGGACCCGATTCACTGAAACAAGCCCGCCATGGCAATTTATTTCGACAACATCTTCCCGGGTGAATGTCTTGGGCGCCTTCATGAGCGAAACCATGACTTCCTCCGCAAGTTCCCCGGTTCCAGGATCTATGATATTTCCATAATGGATAGTATGGGATTTTTGATCGCCGAGCTGTTTGCCGCCTGGTGCGCTGAACAGTCTGTCAGCGATTTGAACGGCTTCCGGGCCGCTCAGTCTGACGATGGCAATGGCGCCTTCTCCTGAAGGTGTGGATATCGCAGCAATCGTATCGAACTCCATTTGTGTTCCTCCTTGATAAAAAAGTTGTCCACATGTGGACAACTCACTTCTGCATCTTTCCTGACGCTTTAGAATAGCATACTGGAAAGCAAAACGAAAGCTTGCCGAATCAGCGGAAGCGCTGGCAGTCGCAGGAACCTGAAAATCTGGAATGAGGCAAAGAGGACAAAAAAAAGCCTGCCTCCCGGCAAGCTTTGATTATTTCAGCGGTTCTATGACGAGATAACGCTTCGGCTCTTTCCCTTCGGAATGGGTTTCGATGTCGATTCTGGTGGACAGCGCCTGATGGATCACTTTTCGCTCATGAGGCGGCATCGGCTCCAGACGTACGGTGCGGCCGGTCCTGACCGCTTTATCCGCCATCTTATCCGCCAGCTGCTCAAGTGTCTCCTGCCGCCGCTCCCTGTAATCCTCCGCGTCCAGCCGCACTAAGAGAAACTGCTTCGACTGCTTGTTAAGGACGAGCTGTGCGAGCTGCTGGATCGCATTCAGAGTCTGCCCCCGTTTGCCGATCAGCAGGGCGGCTTTATCGCTTTCAAGCCGCATATGGATATGTTTGCCGTTCCGTTTCGTATGGATTTCCAGATCATCTACAGCCATTTCATGGGCAATCCGGCGGATATAGTCTTCCGTTTCCCGGACGGCTCTATCCGTCCCGGATGCCGTGCTTTGCGGCTGTTCGGCCGGCTCCCGGTGCTCAGGGACCGCTTCTGCCGGCTTGGACGGTTCAGCCGGTTTTTCAGAAACCGGTTCAGCCGTTTCAAGGACCGCTTCTTCATTCAATGTGACTTCCACAGCGGCCGGCCGGGCACCGATGCCAAAAAACCCTTTTTTCCCTTCCGCAATGACCCGGACAGTCACCTGATCCCGTCTTGCGCCAAGCTGTTCAAGGGCGGCAGCAACCGCTTCTTCCGAAGTTGCGCCGCTTTGCGTCACCCGTTTCACTTTTTCATCCCTCCTGATTTGACAGGCTGCCCCTCTTTCTTTTCCCAAGGGCGATAAATTACCATATTTTGGATAAGAGAAATGATATTTCCGATCACCCAGTAAAGCGTGAGCGCCGCCGGCAGGATGATTCCGAAGAAA
>NZ_NHTN01000011.1 GCF_002167005.1 Indiicoccus explosivorum | reverse complement strand
CAACTCGGGCATGGCAGGAACCTGCGATGTGTGGCGGGAATGTGGCATGGGATGAGGCGGATTCTCGGTTATTCTCGAATCTCCCCTGTTTATTCTCGAAATTGGGTTGTTTATTCTCGAATACGCCACGTTTATTCTCGAATTCACCCCCATTATTCTCATTTGTGCGTTTTCAGCCGATATCCCGCATCGCATTTGCACAAATGAGTGCCGGCATTCAACTCGGGCATAGCAGGAATCTGCGACGTGTGGCGGGAATGTGGCATGGGACGAGGCGGATTCCCGGTTATTCTCGAATCTCCCCCGTTTATTCTCGAAATTGGGTCGTTTATTCTCGAATATGCCACGTTTATTCTCGAATTCACCTGCTTTATTCTCATTTGTGCGTTTTCAGCTGATATCCCGTCCCGCGATATGCCCCTACTCGCTCCAAATCCATCTCACGCAGCAACCTATTGACGATTTTCACCTTATCCAGCCCCAGCATCTCCCTCGCTGCCCGGTTCGTGACCGGCTCACCCGTGATCAGCAGCCAGTCCCGGATCGCCCGCTTATGCGCGTCCTTATCCTTCGCCCCGCAGCTGCACACCCAATAGCCGTGCACCCGCCGCATCCCGAGCCGCCCGCAATCCTTGCACCACACACCCTTTTTCATCAATGAAACCGGGTATCGCTTATCCTTGCAAATCGGCGCATGCACATACGGGCGGTGATACCGCAGCATCTCGTCCGCAATCTCCCGCATCTCGGTCTCGCGCAACACCGCGGGCTCTGCCTTAAGCTTCGCGAGAAACATCGGCAGCTGATGCGAGAACAGGACGATCTGCCCTGGCGGAATGCCTTCGGGAATCTGCTTAGGATACGAAAACACGAGGATCGTCCGGATGGGCGCGATGAGATTGTGACGCATGAGCCACTCCTCCAGCAGCCAGGCATGGGTCTCCAGCTCTTCGACGGGGCTCCGCCTGCCGGATGCCGAGCCGTCGTCTTTCGTATGGATGCTCTGCGCCGGGTTGGTCCGTATTTCGGTGACACCTTTCAAATTCTTGACGGAAAATATGTACAGGCACCACGGCGTGATCATCACGGAGTCAAGCTGAAACGGGGATACCGATTTCAGTGACACGTCATGCAGAATGAGATGCGGAAACTTCGGTCCGCACCGGTCGATGTAAAAATCGAACCGCTCTTCGCCTCCCTCGCCGGCACAGGCCGCGGCGTATTCGTTCACCAGCAGGTCGGCACGCGGAAACCGGCGCATCAGAATTTCGAGACGCTCTTTATCCGCCTGTTTCCCCCTTCTTTTGATAATCAAAGCTGATCCCTCTTTTTGATTTTCACGTTACCACCCGCCGGACCGCTTGCCAATGCCTTTTCCCAAACCCGTAATTTGAATGCCTGAATCGGCGCAAATCCGTGTTTTGCGGACGTTTCGGCTGCCGCTGACCGTGGTTTATTTCCAAAATGGGATTTTCAGCGGGTGGCCGCCCCCAAAGACCCAATTTTGGCACATAAAAAACCCGCGGCCCTTTCGCCGCGGGTCTGTTTCATCGGACTTCCACCCAGCCGTTTTTGATGGCTGTGACGACTGCCTGGGTGCGGTCGTTCACCTGCATTTTCTGCAGGATGCTGGAAACGTGGTTTTTGACGGTTTTTTCGGAAATGAATAACGTTTCGCCGATCGCGCGGTTGCTCTGTCCGTCTGTCAGCAGCTGGAGCACTTCGCTCTCGCGCTTTGTGAGCAGGTGATACGGACGGCGGATCTCCGACTGATGGAACGAGCCCTTGTTCTCCCGTTCGCTCAGGCGGCGGAATTCCGCCACGAGGTTGCGCGTCACTTTCGGATGCAGGTACGAGCCGCCCTTGGCGACGACTTTGATCGCCTGGACGATCGCTTCGGCGTCCATCTCTTTCAGCATGTACCCGAGCGCGCCCGTCTTCAGCGCGTGGGTCACATAGGATTCATCGTCATGAATGGAAAGGATGATGACTTTCGCATCGGGGAACTGGGCAATCAGTTCGCCGGTCGCTTCCACGCCGTTCTTCTGCGGCATGTTGATGTCCATCAGGACGACGTCCGGCTGGTGCTCTTCGTACAGCTTCGTGACTTCCGTGCCATCCCCGCCTTCCGCCACAACGTCGAATGTCTCTTCAAAATCCAGGATCCGCTTGACTCCTTCGCGGAACAGCTGGTGATCGTCAATAATGATAATTTTCGTCATCAGTCATCCTCCTCCACTCGAAAATTCAGCTTTCGTTCAACGGTATTTGAAACATCAGCACAGTCCCCGAACCGGGTGCCGAGTTAATGAACAGTTTACCATCAATGAGGTCGACACGCTCGCGCATGCCGAGCAGCCCGTAAGACTGCTGCTTGACGACGGACGGATCGAACCCGGTTCCGTCGTCCTTTACAATGAATGTCACCTGGTTTTTCAGCCATTCGGCCTTCACCTGGATGTGCCTCGCCTTGCCGTGGCGGATGGCATTGGATACCGCTTCCTGCACCATCCGGAACACCGGCACTTCCCGGTTCGCCGGGAGCCGGCGCTCCGTGCCTTCCGACTGGAACGTAATCCGGCATTCAGTGTTATAATCTTCAATTGTCGCCAAGTATTTCTTCAGCGTCGGCACGAGGCCGAGGTCATCGAGCGCCATCGGGCGGAGATCGTAGATGATCCGGCGCACTTCGATGAGGGCGTTGCGGACCATCTCCTTCAGCGAACTGATTTCCTGGAACGCCTGCGCCGCCCCTTTTTCGCGGTAGGTCCGCTCGATCAGGTCGGAGCGCAGCAGGACATTCGCCATCATCTGGGCCGGCCCGTCGTGGATTTCGCGGGAGACGCGCTTGCGCTCCTCTTCCTGCGCTTCGATGATCCGCAGGCTGTAATCCTGTTTGAGCTTGGCGTTCTCCAGTTCACTGCTGACTTCCTTCAGGTCGGTCGTCAAATAATTCACGACGACATTGACTTGATTGACAAGGTGCTCGGCGCGTTCGATCGTCTGGAGCAGCTGATGGAGCCGCCGCTCCAGTTCGTCCCGCTTATGCCGGAGCTGTTTTTCTTCGGACCGGTTGACTGACAGCTGCACCTGAAGATCGTTCGCCTGTTCGTATGCCAGGCGGACTTGGCTTTCCGTGAAGGAACTGAAGCGTTTCGAGACTTCCGCCAGCCGTTTTCTCGCCACATGGGCCTTTTCTTCAAGCACGTCGCCTTCGTCGATGACCCGGTGGATGTCGGAACGGACCTTTTCGAGTTCCGCCAGCATTTCTTCGTAACTTCGGCGGCTCTGTTCGCTTATAATGAAAATATCTTTCTTCGACTGGTTCATCGTTTCGACCATCCGGTTGAAAATGAGATCCAGTTCATGAGCGTCCACTTTCTTGGAAGTCACGTGCAACCCGCCTAACGTGTGCTGAAAAATTTGCTTCAGTGCTTCTTTTGAAGAACCGGAATAATTGTTGTTACCTACTGCCTATAACTTCTCAATTATAGCATGAAGAGCCTAGGACCATATTAAGAAATCATTACAAATAGTCTGATTATATTTTACACCAGGGGGAACTAAAATGCGAGCCAATTACAAAACGATCCGTGCGTTTTCTGCTGCGGAAGTCAGCATTCAAAAGTCCCGTTTCATCGGGCATGCCGCCCGGGCGGAAACCGAGGAAGAGGCGCTGGAATTTATTCGAAAAATCAAACAGGAACACAGCGGTGCGACCCACAACTGCTCCGCCTACCTGATCGGTGAACATGATCAGATCCAGAAGGCGAACGACGACGGCGAACCGAGCGGCACTGCGGGGGTGCCGATGCTTGAAGTACTGAAGAAGCAAGGGCTGAAAGATGCCGTCGTCGTCGTGACCCGCTATTTCGGCGGCATCAAGCTTGGCGGAGGCGGCCTCATCCGCGCGTATGGGCGGTCGGTGACGGAAGCGCTGGATGCGGCTGGCATTGTGGAACGGCGCCTCCACAGCCTGATGAAAGTATCGATCGACTACACATGGCTCGGCAAGGTGGAAAACGAGGTCCGGCAGTCCGTCTATCCGCTGAAAGAGATCCTCTATACGGACAGCGTCGATCTGTATGTGTATGTTCCGGCCGAAGAGACGGACGCGTTCACCGCCTGGATGAACGAACTGACGAACGGCCAGGCAAATATTGAGCAATCTGGAGAAGAATTCCTGGAGTTTCCGGTCTGAAATCATTCATTTTACTCAGCGTCCTCCCCGTTGTATAATGGAAGTTAGGCATCAATCGTGCAACCGAAAAATGAATCGATGACGGATATGGAAGAACGCCGGCAAGAGCCCGGCCCCATTTCATTTTCTTGGAGGAGTCTAATACGATGAACAGAAAAGAGTACCGCAAGAGGAAGAACGGCAGGCGAAGGAACGTTCTCAAAGCGGTCTTGGCGATAGCCGTCACGCTGCTGCTCGCCTTGTCGGCTTACGGCATTTACTTGATGAAGCAGGCGGAGCACGCAGCGAACCAATCCTATGAAAGCCTGGAAGGGCGAGCGATGTCCGACCTGCGGACTGAAAAGGTGGAACCGCTCGAAGACAATGTCTCCGTGCTGTTCATGGGACTGGACGACAGCAAGAAACGCGATCAGTCGGAGAGCAATACGCGGACGGACGCACTGATCCTTGCGACGCTCAATAATGACGATAAGTCCGTCAAACTGGTGAGCATTCCGCGTGATTCATACGTCTATATCCCGGAAATCGGCGCATATGACAAAATCACGCATGCCTACGGCTATGGCGGCGCCCGGTCGACGATCGAAACGGTCGAAGAACTGCTCGACGTGCCGGTCGATTATTATGTAAAGATGAACTTCAATGCGTTCGTCGAAGTGATCGACGCGCTCGGCGGCATTACGGTGGACGTGCCATATGCGCTCGAAGAGAAGAACGAAGCGGATATCCACGGCGCCATCCAGCTGGAGCCGGGGATTCAGGAAGTGAACGGCAGCGAAGCGCTCGCGCTCGCCCGGACACGTCACTACGATAACGACATCGAGCGCGGCAAACGGCAGCAGATGATTCTTGAAGCGATCCTCGATGAACTGCTGTCAGCCGGTTCGATCTTCAAGTACGATGACGTGATCGATGCGGTCGGCAGCAACATGAAGACCGATCTGACGTTCAAGGATATGCAGGCGTTCCTCGAATACGCTAAAGACGGCAGTCTCGATATCGAGAACCTGACACTCGACGGTTACGATGACATGTCGACCGGCGTCTACTACTGGCAGCTCGACGAGGAATCCCTTGAAGAGATCCAGGATGTGCTCCAAAGCCACCTCGGCTTCAAACCGGACACATCGACGCTCACGAACAGCGATTCTTCCTACACCGGTGAAACGGAAAGCGGCGAATACGCAACGGAATGATACGGAAAAGCCCGCCAGCCGGCGGGCTTTTCGTTTGCCTATTTTACTGCGCCGGTCCGCCTGAAGGATCCTGATCAAAAAACAGACCGCCGAGCCCTTTCACGGGTCCAGCGGTCTGTCGTTTATTGTCAGGAATGAAACCGCGTCAGTTCTTCCCGGTCACTTTCCGGTCGGGCCTGAGCAGGTTCAGGAGCGGCCGGTAGTTCTTGCCGGCCAGGCCGATGACTTCCACGAACAGCTCGATGACGATCAGCATGACCGTGATGAGCAGGATCGCGCCCCACACCGTCGCCTGTGAGAACAGGAGCGCGGCCAGGCCGAACAGCGCCGCAATCCCGTAAATGATCAACACCGTCTGGCGGTGTGAGAAGCCCGCGCGCAGAAGGCAATGATGCAGATGGGATTTATCGGCAGCCGACAGCGGCTGTTTCTCCCGAAGTCTCCGCACGATGGCGAAGAACGTGTCCGAGATCGGCACGCCGAGCATGATGATCGGGATGATCAGCGCGACGGCAGTGACGTTCTTGAAGCCCATGAGCGCGAGGACCGAGATGATGAACCCGAGGAACAGCGCCCCGGTATCCCCCATGAAGATCTTCGCGGGGTGGAAATTGTAGAACAGAAAACCGAGCGTGCTGGCGACGAGCAGGCCGGCCATGACGAGCACGAACATGTCGCCCATGATATAGGCCATGCCGGCAAGGGTGATCATGGCGATCGTCGAGACGCCGGCGGCCAGTCCGTCAAGCCCGTCGATCAAGTTGACGGCGTTCGTGATGCCGACGATCCAGATGATCGTCAGCGGGATGCTCAAGTAGCCGAAATCCACTTGTCCGCCGAACGGCAAGTTGATGAATTCGATCTGCAGGCCGCCCCACGTGACGACGATGGCGGCGGCAAGGAGCTGTCCGGCGAGTTTCGCCTTTGCCGTGATTTCCAGCATATCGTCAAGGACACCCGTCGCGACGATGATCGCGGTGCCGATCAGGATCGGCAGCACGGCCGGATCTTCCGGTCTTGCAATGATATATCCGATCAGAAAAGCACAAAAAATGGCCAGACCGCCAAGACGCGGCATAATTCTCGCATGCACTTTCCGGTAGTTCGGCTGGTCGACGGCACCGACCCGGAAAGCGATCCGCTTGACTATCGGAGTCAGTATGATGGATGCAATGAATGCTGCTACCAGCCCTAGGTATAGCATGGGTTTCCTCCTCTGGCACTTTTCGTGCGCATAAATCCGCTTCTTAGTATACCATGTTCCCATTTCCAAATAAACAGAAACATCTGCCCAACTCAAACAATTGGACGCGCAACGCCGGCAAAGGTTTCCCGCTCCGGTAGAGATTACTGCAAAACTCTGATAAAATAGGCAGGAAGCATTGCCTAAAAAAGGAGATTACATCGGATGGTATCGTTATTTAAACGCTCAGATAAAACAAACGCCCGCCAGCTAAAAAAGTATCAGCGGACCGTCGAACGGATCAACAGCCTGGAGTCCGTCTACGAAGCCAAGACGGACAGTGAACTGCAGAATGCGTCGGCGGAATTCCGCGGACTGCTCGCGGACGGCAAGAAACTGGAGGACTTGATCCCCGATGCGTTCGCAGCCGTCCGGGAAGCTTCCCGGCGAGTGCTCGGCATGCGCCATTTCGATGTGCAGCTGATCGGGGGACTTGTCCTCGCGGAAGGAAACATCGCGGAAATGCCGACCGGCGAAGGAAAAACGCTCGTCTCTTCCCTCCCTGCGTACGTGCGCGCGCTGACCGGTGAAGGCGTACACGTCATCACGGTCAACGATTACCTCGCGCAGCGGGATTACCGCCAGATCGGCCAGATCCATGAATTCCTCGGTCTCACCGTCGGCCTGAACTTGCCGCAGATGGATACCGGGGCCAAGAAGGAAGCGTATGCCGCCGATATCACCTACGGCGTCGGCACGGAATTCGGCTTCGACTATCTGCGGGACAACATGGCCGGGACGAATGCCGATAAAGTCCAGCGCCCTTACCACTATGCCATCATCGATGAAGTCGACAGCGTCCTGATCGATGAAGCGAAGACACCGCTCATCGTCGCCGGCAAAATGGCCGGGAACAGCGACCTCCACACCGTCGCCTCCCTTCTCGCCCGCCGGTTCGAGAAAGGCCGTGACTATGAGTTCGACAGTGAAACGAAAGCGACGTCGCTGACGGATACGGGAATCGGAAAAGTCGAGCAGGCGTTCGACGTCGGCAACCTGTACGAACTGGAACACCAGACGCTGTATCATTATGTGATCCAGGCGGTCCGTGCCCACGTCATGTTCGAGCGGGACGTCGACTACATCGTCAAAGACGGCAAAGTGCTGCTGATCGACATGTTCACCGGCAGGCCGATGGAAGGCCGGACGCTGTCTGAAGGGCTCCATCAGGCGATCGAAGCGAAAGAGAAACTCGAGATTACGGAAGAAAACAAAGCGCAGGCGCAGATCACCATCCAGAATTATTTCCGGATGTATCCGCTCCTTTCCGGCATGACCGGCACCGCCAAGACGCAGGAGCGGGAATTCCGCGAAGTGTACGGCATGGACGTCATCCAGGTCCCGACGAATAAACCCGTCATCCGCCAGGATCTGTCCGATCGCTTTTTCGATACGGCGGACCAGAAATACCGGGCAGTCGCCAAGGAAACGGCGGAACGCCACCGGTCAGGACAGCCGGTGCTTGTCGGTACGACGTCCATCATCCAGTCGGAAGCGGTCGCCCGCTACTTGCGCGAAGAAGACCTCTCCTTCCAGCTGCTGAACGCCAAGAGCGTCGAACAGGAAGTGGAGCTCATCTCCCAGGCCGGCCAGCCGGGCAACATCACGGTCGCGACCAATATGGCCGGCCGCGGGACCGACATCATGCTCGGTGAGGGCGTCGCCGCCCTCGGCGGACTTCACGTCATCGGCACGGAAAAGCACGAAAGCCGCCGTATCGATAACCAGCTCCGCGGGCGGTCCGGCCGGCAGGGCGACCCGGGCTCTTCCCAGTTCATCATTTCGCTGGAAGACGACATGTTCCGTCGCTTCGCCGAAGAAGACACCGAAAAATTCAAGAAGAAGAATTTCCCGGATGCCGAAGGCGAATACCGCGGCAAAGCGGTCCAGGAACTGTCGGACCGCACGCAGCGGATCGTCGAAGGCGCCCATTTCTCAATGCGTGAATACAACCTGAAACTGGATGACGTGATCAACGAACAGCGGAAAATCGTCTATGATCTGCGGAGCCGCGCACTGAATGGCGATGAAAACGGCCACTTGCTGAAGACGATGCTTGAAGACGCGGTTTCCTTCATCCTCGATGAAGCGCTGCCGCCCGACGGACTCATCGAGCCGGAGCAGCTGCAGACAGCGGAAGCGGCACTCCAGGAACTGTTCGGCGGATCGTTCCGTCTGCCGCAAGACCTGGACAGACGGAAACAGGCGGATGCGCGGACGGCGCAGCCTATTGCCGAAGCAGGGCAGATGATCGACGCCCAAATCGGACACCCCCGCGTGAATGCGGTCACGACGAACGTTCTCCGGACATTCATCGATCAGATGTGGGTCAAACACCTGGAAATGATGTCCCACTTGAAAGAAGGGATCGGACTTCGGATGTACCAGCAGGAAGATCCGATGCGGATTTACCAGCGTGAAGGGCTTGAACTCTTCACCATGAACTTTCAGAACTTGCGGATGAAATCAGTGACGGAACTCCTGTCATTCATGCGGCTGCGGGAGTCAGAACAGAAGGAGGCAAACTGAACATGGGAATTTTTTCATTCTTTAAGAAAACGACCAAGACCGGTGCGGACACAACTGTCGAATCATCGGAATTGACCGGGCAGACAGACGAACAGGAAGAGCTGGAGGGCCAGGAACCGGAGCCCGGTCAGGAAGGGGCTGGCCAGGCGGAAGCTCCTGCGGAAGTCGGCACTTCCCTCTCGGTCCATCCGGACTGGGAAGTGAGCAAAGAACAGGAATACGTGCTGAAATTCCTGTCGAACGACTTGCCGAAATTGAAAGCGAACCAGCTGTCGCTGTCCGGCATCGACATCGAACCGGAAGAAAAAACCGGGAACTGGCAAGTCGAGGCCTTCCTCCGTTCTTCGCTCAATAAAGAAATCAAGCTCGGCAGCATGGAGCTCCTCGTCCTCGACAGCAGCGGCAAACCGGTCGCTGCCCAGGAATTCGATATGTCGGAACTCGGCACCATCCCGGCCCGCTCGGACCGGCCGTGGGTATTCGAATTCCGGAAAGAGAACATCCGGACGGAGGAAGTGCCGGGTGAAGGCTGGAAGTTGACATTCAACATCAAGTCGCTGCTGCCGCATATGCTGGATCTCGATCCAACATGGAAGGACGCGCTGACGGACGACCAGAAGAAAGTGCTCGCCAAAGCGGTCAGCACGCTGCCGAAGCTGAAGCCTGGCGAAGTGAACGTGACCGGCTTCCAGATCCGGCAGCTTGACAACGGGGCGCTGGCTGTTTCCCTTCTGATCCGGAACGGCCGCAAGCGGAACCTGGTCATCGAGAAGATTCCGCTCGAAGTTCTTGATGCGCAGGGCCGCCGGGTCGCCGCTGGGTCCTTCAACCTGGACAAGCTGCAGGTGCGGGCGAACACGACGAAGCCGTGGAATTTCATCTTCCCGAAAGAGATGCTGCTGGTCGATGAACCGGACTTCTCCCGCTGGACGGTCCGCGTCATCCAGCCGAAAAAAACCGACAGCAAACCACCCGTGCAGTGATCATAGTAAAAGCTTGCAGCCAGTGTGCTGCAAGCTTTTTTGATTCACCGCTTCCGCCCTTCGGCAAGCAGCCGCTGTTCCCGTTCTGTGGAAATGCCGGTTTTCAGCAGGCGTCCCTCGGAGCGGAACCATTCGCGGGTGTCTTCGCCGGTTTTATTCACCGGAGTGAACACAGCGCCATGCCGTTTGGCTTTCGAGTTGTCCGTGAGCAGGAAGCCTTCGGGATAGTCCGGCGATTCCGGGATCCACAGCGGAATTTCGAACGGCTGGACCCCTTCCTCCGTCAGCGAATCATCCGGCACCCATACGAGGGAAGCGGCACCAGTGCCGACCTGCTGCGTAAAGGTTTCCATCTTCATCGGATCGGCGGCTACGTTGAACATGCCGGCCGTCTTTTTTTCTGTCTGTTCCACGGTGAACCGCGCCAGATCCCTTGCATCGATCCACTGGATCTGCCGGTCCCGGCTGCCCGGCACAGGAAGCGGCCCATCTTCGGCCAGCTTCACCGCCCAGTATGTAAAGCGGTCGGTCGGATCGAACGGTCCGGCCACGATGCCCGGCCGGATGACGAGCGCCTGACTGCCGAACTTTTCAGCGATCCGTTCTTCACACATCACTTTCAGCGGCCCATATGTCTCCCCTGTCACTTCATCCGTCTGCGGACGTTCGGTATGGACGGGTGATTCTTCGGTCACCGGCCCGCGCGCGAAACTTTCGTAGACGGAGATGGTGGAAATGAAGGTATAGTGGCCAGTCCTGATGTTCCGCAAGACCGGATCCAAATCCGCCGGCGTGTAGGCGCTGACATCGATGACCGCATCCCATTCCTCCTTCGCCAGCTTTTTGGCGTCCGTTCTCCGGTCGCCTTTGATCCGGGGCAAATCCGGAAAGGCATCCGGATGGCTTTTCCCTCTATTGAACAGTGTGACGCTGTGTCCACGACTAGCCGCTTCCGCGGTGATATGGCGTCCGACGAAAGAAGTTCCGCCAAGAATCAAAATTTTCATAAAATACCCTCCTAAAATAAAGTTTCATGCTTTTCTTTTCGGGAAAATGTGATATGATATTGCAAATCAACTGAACGGCTGAAACATAAAATCCCCCCGGCAAGCGTCCGGGCGGACGGATGCGAAGCCGGCCAGGACCAAATCAACCAAAACAGAGGTGCTCAACACAATATGAATGACGAATTTCGCGAGTATGCCGTAAAGACGCACTGGTCTCCTTATGATGAGGCAGCCGTTCTCCGCATGGATTGGCTGAAACGGGCGGAGCTGGCAAAGTCCATCACGTGTCAAGGGTTGCTTGTCGATTTGTCACTGGATCAGCATCCGGAAGTCCGGGAAGGGGCTGCACAAAACCCCAAAACACCGGTCTCCACACTGAAACGGCTTTCGGAGCAGGATCTCTGCAGCAGCGTCCAGGATGCTGCAAAGCGGACATTGGATTCACTGATGCCGGCGTCATCGTAAACGAAAACCGTATCTGTTGCAGAAACAGGCTCCCGGCATACCGCCGGGAGCTTTTACAATTGTGCCGCGCAATACTGGTAGACGTGTGCGGTCACCAGACAGTCCCCGAGCGCATCATGCGCATCGTGTTCCAGCTCGAGGAAGGCGGACAGCGTCGTCAGTTTGTGGTTCGGTACGTTCCGCATCACCCGCTTGGCCAGCCGGACCGTATCGATAACGGTGTAATGCGGGACGGGTACGATGCTGCTGAGCGCGCAGAGGAAACCCATATCGAACGGCGCATTATGCGCGACAATCGGAAGTCCGCCGATGAATGCGATCAGGTCCTCCGCCACTTCTTCGATCACCGGTGCATCCGCGACGTCTTCGTCCCTGATTCCGGTGATCCGGGTGATGGTGCGCGAAATCGGCTGTTCCGGGTCGACGAGCAAATAAAGCGTCTCCGTCCGGACATGGCCGATGTACTTCACCGCACCGATCTGGATGATTTTATCCTCACCTGCCCGAAGGCCCGTCGTTTCAAAATCGAGCACGACATAATCTGGTGAGATTTCCATACTCATTGTGTAGTTCCTGCGGGACGGGTTCCGCCGCGCAGTGGGCTGCGTTTTTCTTTTTTGTTTCAGCCAATAGCCGGCTGCCTGTCTCTTCATTCGATTCCCTCCTGGACTTATGATTCATTTTACAGGAAAGCGTTTCGTTTTTCCGCTTCGGGGAAAAGAATAAGACTAAACCTGAAGGAGGAACCCAAGATGGGTAACAGACTCACTGAACAGGTAAAAGGGGCTGTCAGCCGCGCGAAAGGCGAACTGAAAGAAAAAACCGGAACCCGGAGCGGCAAGGTCGGCTTGCAGCGGGAAGGCCGGTTCGAGAAAGTGAAAGGGGACATCCAGACAAAAATCGGGACTCAGAGACGTCGCCGTCCGAAATGACCCGGGACGCGGCATACTGGAGGAGACGTTGAAAGCGGTGGTGCCTGGCACCATTTTTCTGAATTTTCTTCAAACATGTAACTTTTACAGAAACGGATAACAAAAAAGCCGCCCGCTGGCGGCTTTTTTCGTGTTTTCCCTATTCGTCTATTCGTCTGCCGATTAGAAGAATCTCGGTGACGGCGGCAGGTCGTCATCGCGCCGTTCCTCGTAGTTCTTGTCACGCTTGTCGATGATTTTGACTCGCTCATCCCCCTTTACGTCACGGCCTCTCCGCTCCTTTTCTTCCATCAGATGCTGCTCCTCGGAGTCGCGGCCGAATGGTGCCGGTCCAAGATTCGGATCATTGCCCGGCGACGGTTCGTCATCGCTCCGGTTCACGCCTTCACGTTCATCTTCGTATGGATGTTCCCGCTTTTCATCTGCTTCCTCTTCTGTTCTCCGGACCATCGGCGGTTCGTGGTTATCCCTTGCCGGTGATGCCGGTTCGAGGTCACCGTCGCTGGAAGACGGATGGATCGGTGCTCCGTGCTCCCGACGGCCGTCATCTGATCTGCCGCGTTCTTCACTGTACATCGTTCTCTCTCCTTTCTCCACATCTTCATCATCTATCTGCGGATCGTCATGCCGGAGTTCGTCCCGTTCGATGTCCCGCCCGAATGGGGACAATGCCGTATTGCGCCCTTGTACATGATCGCCGGTCACATCCCGGTCGGTGACGTACCGCGTGTCCTCATAGCGCGGGTCGACATGGGATTCGCCTTCGTTATTCGTCCGGCGCCGCTTGTGGTCAGCCGGGCTTTGCCCGACAGGCTCCACATCCGTATCGTCACCTTCAAAATTCGTTCCCGCCGCAATAACCAGGCCGTCATCGAATTTATCCCCGATATCGACGCCCCGGTCATTGATCCGGTCACGATACGGAACCTGATGATCGGTATAAATGATGGCCGCCCCATTACTCAGGTCGTCCTTGAACTTCCCTGCATCCTGGTCCGTCAAGTTCAATGTCCGCATCCGCTCCTCGTTGATGTCGCTTTCTGTGTAAAACGACTTGAAGCGCGTAACATCGTGCTTTTCACGGTCAACCAGCTTATCTTCGTTATTCGAGAGGACATGGAGATCGTGGGCTTCATACCCCTGTCCTTTCAGTTCATCCAGTTTCTGGTCGAATTCACCTTGCGTATAAACCACTTCCACTTTTCGGTCCTCGGATTTCATTGTTTCAGCCTCCTGTCTTCCGTTTTGGATCTACTGAATGTTTACCCGGGACCGTGAATCCATTAAACCAAACCCTGCCGGCATTTAGCCTGCGGATCAAGCTGGGAAAAGGGCTTTCCGAAAAGCCCAGTCCCCCTCAGACATGGTTCCGGGCAGCGACGCGTTCAACCGCTTCGGCGACTGCCTGGTGGACGGCAGGGTCGAGCGCGTGCGGCACGAGATCGCCTTTCTTCGTATGCGCCACAATCGCTTCCGCTGCGGCAATCAGCATGTCATAAGTGATGGCATTCGCGCGCGCGTTCAGCGCGCCTCTGAAAATCCCCGGAAAACCGAGTACATTGTTGACGAGACGGCCATCCGCCGCAAAAGCGGCGCCGGCTTCCAATGCGTCTTCCGGACGGATTTCAGGATGCGGGTTCGACAGCGCCAGAATGACTTGCCCTTTCTTCACCATCTCCGGCTTGATCAGTCCGGATACTCCGGTCGTCGCGATGACGATATCGCAGCGGTCCATCAGCTCATCAAGCGAATCGAGCGTTTTGCCGCCGTACCCTTGGAGCCGTTTGACCGCTTCCTCGTTCAAATCGACGCCGAACACATCCTTCACGCCATACTCCATGAGCATCCGGCATATGGCGATCCCTGCTGCACCGAGGCCGATCTGCCCGACGTCTGCTTCCGCGGGATCGATGCCGGCCGCCTTGCAGGCAGTCAGGAAAGACGCGAGCGTTACGACCGCTGTGCCGTGCTGGTCATCATGCATGACAGGGATCGGCAGTTCCTTCTTCAGGCGCTCTTCGATTTCAAAGCAATGCGGCGACCCGATATCTTCCAGCAGGATGGCGCCATAGCTCTGATGGATATGCTTGACCGTTTCGACCACTGCGTCGGGATCGCTTGTGTCCAATAAAATCGGCACGCCGCTGATACCGGCGAACTGGTCGAACAGCACCGCTTTCCCTTCCATGACCGGCATGCCGGCGACCGGTCCGATATTCCCGAGACCGAGGATCGCCGTGCCATCCGTCACGATCGCCACTGAATTCCCAATGCTGGTGAAATAGCGCGCCTGCTCCGGATCCTTTTGGATTTCTTTGCAGACATTCGCCACCCCAGGTGTATAGACGCGGCGCAAATCACTCAATGAGCGCACGTCCCTCTTGCTTTTCATATGGATTTTTCCGCCTTCATGCGCTTTCAGCACATCGTCGGTCACTGCGTGCACTTCAACGCCGTCGACCGCCCGGACGGATTCGACCACCTGCTTCAAGTCATCTTCTGTTTCGCAGACCACCGTGATGTCCCGCACGGTGGACAGCGTTCCGATTTTAATGGTTTTAATGTCTCCGATATCCCCGTCGGCATCACCGATCGCTGTCGCGACTTTGGCGAAGTTGCCGGGCGCGGATGGAATTTCCACAATCAATGTGCGGATTGTCTGTTTTTCGATCATCCAAACCCTCCTCAGTAAAATTGGTCCTCTACGTTATTGCATACCCTTTTTGGCGCAGAGCAAAAGTGCAGTCGCCGCTTTTTGTGCCCGTCCGGCCGAAATGCACGTTTTCCCTTATTGACCCCTTCCCCTCTCAGGAGTACGATGCAAGTGAACAAACTATTTCGCCAAGGAGGCGCATGGAATGAGACTCGAAGGGAAAGTGGCAGTCGTGACAGGCGGGGCAAGCGGAATCGGGGAAGCGACAGTCCGGAAATTCATCCAGGAAGGTGCGAAAGTAGTCATCGCCGACTTCAATGAAGAAGCCGGAAGGAAACTTGCAGATGAACTCGGGGACATGACGGCTTTTGTGAAAGTGGACGTGTCGGACGAAAAGCAGATCGATCAGATGATCGCATCGGTTGTCGATACATTCGGCAGAATCGACATCCTGTTTTCGAATGCGGGCATCGGCTCACTCGCTCCGTCCCATGAAGAATCGCTCGACCAGTGGAAGAACGTGGTGGATATCAATTTGACAGGCGTTTTCCTATGCGCGCAATATGCACTGAAAGAAATGCTCAAGCAGGGCAGCGGCAGCATCATCAGCAACGCTTCGATCCTCGGCCATGTCGGCCAGGCACAGACAGCGGCATACACGGCAGCGAAAGGCGGAGTCGTCAATCTGACACGGGCGCTCGCCGTTGAATACGCGCCGCAGGGAATCCGCGTGAATTCTGTCTGCCCCGGCTACATCAACACGCCTCTCTTGGATCAGCTGGATGAAGAAATGAAAAACCACCTCATTTCCCTTCACCCGGTCGGCCGGCTCGGCGAACCGGAAGAAGTCGCGAATGCGGTCGCATTCCTCGCCTCCGATGAAGCGAGTTTTGTCACCGGTGTCAATTTCCTAGTGGATGGCGGCTATACCGCCCAATAAAAAAACGGGCTGTCCGGCGCACCTGTAAGGCGCGGTTCCGGACAGCCCGTCCGCTTGTCATTTCTCAGGATTTGATCGGGTCTCCGTTTTGCTCATGCCGGCGCGCGGCCGTTCCACAAGCGGTTTTTCCCCGGTCGTGAAGGAATAATGGTGCACATCCTTCAGAAGGATCGGGAACACATTGAACGTACCTGTCGGAATGAATGTCTCCCCTTCATCATACCGTTCTTCCTGCTGGCCGTATTCGTTGTCGACCGAATTGACGAACTGGTTCGTCGACGGGCTGATGTGCGCGTCCGGCGCCGTAGCCGAACGATCTTTGTAATCGCCGTCTTCCGCCACATCGACCGGTCCGCGTCCTTCCCTTCCAATATCATCCCGTTCCTCGACATATAAAAGCACACCGCCGCTGCGGATAGCTTCCCGGGATTTCTCGCGTTCCGCTTCCGTCAGATTCAGCCGGTCGAGCCCTTCGTCCGCCTGTTCACGGCCGCCCAGGAAATTCTTGAACTTATCCGTAAAGGATTCATGCGGGTGGTCCGACTCCACATGGACTCCGAGCGTCCGTTCCCAGGAACGGAATTTATCTTCATCATCCGCGATGATATGGATGTCACGGGCTGCATAGCCTCTTTTTTCAAGTTCCGCGATCCAGTTTTTCGCCTCTTCATCGCTGAAGGCGATTCCAGCGTACCGTTTATCAACGTTCATGCATAAAACCTCCAGTTAGCTTCTTTTCAGACTCTTTACCCGTAAAAAGCGGCCCTGTAAACACAAAAACCCTCTGCCAAAAAGGCAGAGGGCTGCTTCGTTTATTCCGCTTGCGGCTCGTATTCGCCGCTGGTGCCTCTCGGCGCAATCGTAAAGCCGATCAGGCCGTAAATGATGGAAATCAGCGGCACTGTGTAATTAAAGACGGCAAACGCCGCATACTCGAACGCACTGACGCCGAGGGTGCCGAGAATGAACACACCGCACGTGTTCCAGGCGAAGAAAACGGAAGTCAGTGTTCCGCCGTCCTCCAGTGCACGGGAAAGGTTTTTCGAAGCCAGGTTCTTTTCTTTGTACGAACTTGCGTACATCCGCGAAGGGACGACGATGGAGATGTACTGCTCCGCACACATCGCATTCGTCGCTGTCGCCGAGACGACCGTGGACGCCACGAGACTGCCGCCGGTTCTGGCGAGTTTCAGGATTTTTTCCATGATCGCCTTCAGCATCCCGGTGTATTCGAGGATTCCGCCGAACGACATCGCGACGAGGATCAGCGACACCGTGTACATCATGGAATCGAGCCCGCCCCGGTTGAACAAGTCATCCACGAGCACATTCCCCGTTTCGATGACATAGCCGCCCTGGAGCACACCGACGGCTTCCGCGATCGATCCGCCCTGGATGAAAATCTGGGCCAAAGTCCCGAGAAACGCGCCGATCAAGAGTGCCGGAATGGCCGGGACTTTGAATCCGACCATGACGAACACCGCGAGCGGGATGAGCAGCAGCCACGGTGAAATGACAAAACTGTCCTGCAGCACTCCGACAGTCGTTGCGATATCCGCTGTATCCGTTCCGGCTGCCGAGAATCCGCGTCCCAGGAACCAGAACGCAATCAGCGCGATGGCAAATCCGGGAACTGTCGTCCACCACATGTGCTTGATATGTTCGAAGAGGTCCGTGTTCGTCAGGCCGGCCGCCAGATTGGTCGTGTCTGAAAGCGGTGACATTTTATCGCCGAAATATGAACCGGAAATGACGGCTCCGGCAATCATAGCGGCAGGAATGCCCATACTGAGGCCGATCCCCATGCCGGCCACACCGATCGTCCCCATCGTCGACCATGAACTTCCGATGGCAAGCGACACGACGGCGCAAATGACGGCGATCGTCACAAGAAACAGCGAAGGGCTCAGGATTTCAAGCCCATAAAGGATCATCGTCGCCACGACGCCGCCGCCGATCCAAGAACCGATGATGAGTCCAATCAGAATCAGAATGATCACAGCGGGGAGCGCGAGGCGGATGCCTTTGTAGATGGCTTCTTCAATTTCCGGCCATTTCGAACCGTTGCGCCAGGCGACAAGAGCCGCTACGGCGGTACCGAACAGCAGCGGCATGTGCGGCCCCTGTTCCAAATAAACGATGGTGATCAGCATGGCTGCCACCATGGCGATGAGCGGTACGATCGCCCACCAGAAAGAAATCTGTTTTTCCATTTTTGTTCCCCCTCGAAAGGTTAAATGATAACTTTTTAAACATTCTCTACTTTATTCACTGAAAAAGCAAGGTCTCCTCTCAAAAAGTGCATAAATGTTAGTAGATGCTTCAGCCCTAGGAGGACCAGAAGAACTAACGACCCCTTGGACATTCTATACGAAAATAGATTCATTTTATGAATTTTCTCAAAAAATAGGAGTTCTTTTTTTGTAAAAAGTGGTAGTATGAGATTCATAGAATTGAGAGAACAGAATCGGAAATGGAGGCGGAAACCATCGTACTAGGCAGCCGTTTGAATACGTCCGTGACTAAGAAAGACGGACGCTCCGCTCGTTATGAAAAATCGATCATCACCACTTTCCTGCCTGTCGGGTCTGAAAGGAGAAGCCGCATGGATTTAGGCGCACGCATCAAGTATCACCGGAAGAAGCAGAACATGGAACTGGAAGAGCTTGCTGAAGGTCTTCTGTCTCCTGCTGAACTCAAAAAGATTGAGCTGGGCGATATGGCCCCTTCCGCTGATCTGCATAAAGCGCTGTGCGAGAAACTCCGGATTCCGCTTGCGCCGGTGGAAAACCCGATCGGCCAGCAGCTCATCGAACAATTCAAGGAATTGCTGCTGCACCCACAGGATCGAGTGCGGATCCGGGAACTTTACTCAATGATTTCAGAGCATCCGCTTCTGAATATTGATGAGGAAATCGAGATTGATTATAGCATCCAGCTAATTCGCTTTTTTATCGTAACTGGTGACTTAGATAGTGCGGAAGAAAAAATAGAAGACATGGAACAATTAAAAGAATTCATGAACCAAGAGCAATACTTTTTGTTCCATAAATACTGCGGCACTTTCCAATACATGAATCGGAACTTTGAAACGGCACTGAACTTGTACCTCCTTGCCGAAAAAATAGCCCCCGCAAATATTTCGCCGACAGAATGCGGGGATTTATATTACTCGATCGGAATTTCTTCGACTCAAGTTAAAAAGAACGAAGCTGCTGACAAATATACCAGAATGGCTCTGGCTATATATGAAGAAGAATTTCTCCCTAAAAGAGTGGTAGAGTGCCATATAAATTTAGGCATAAGTCAGCAACGCATGAAGAATCTCAGGTCATCAATCGAGCACTTAAAAACAGCACTTAAAATCAGTAAAAAATTGGATTTCGAACATCTTTTATATGTAGCGGAATATAATTGCGGAGTCTTCTATTTTATGCACGGCGAAATCCAATCTGCTATTTTCATATGAAAACTCTTTAGAGTATGTTCCAGAAGAATATTTAGCAGATATTCTTTCAGCATATTCAGTTCTTGTTAAGTCTTATCTGGAATTAGGAGATAAAAATGAGCAGCGTAAATGGGTGAACAAGGGGCTAGAATTAATTGCAGATAAAGAAATTGATTTGGAAGCAATAAACGACGGTAAATTTGTTGAAGCTTACCACGAATTTATTTCTCTTCAATATCTTGTAAACGGAGATCTCTTGAGCTTTGAGCAAAATGTTATAGAAAATTTAATTCCCGCATTAAAGATTGATATTAATTTTTCTGATTTAGGATATTACTATGGTAAACTAGGAAATGTTTACTTAGAATTAGGAAAATATAAGAAATCTGCTATAATGTTAGACAAGGCCCAAAAGGCCACAAGGCAATTTATGATTTTAACCTAAAAGGAGGAGAGAAGATGAAAAAAGCAGGTTCTTTATTACTAATGGCTGGAATTGCAGCCGCGGCGTTGTTGAATGGACCAGTCAGTCCTAAAGAAGTGAATGAACAAGACTTGGCTGTCCAAGTTACTGTTCCACCGCCATTTGTCTCAAGCTATGATGTCGCTGTTCAAGTCACTGTTCCACCACCATTCAGCATCAAAAGCGACCTAGTTTAATCAGCCCTACATAAACCGCCGCCATCCTGCGGCGGTTTAGCTTTGCCTTCACTTTCCGCCAAAAAACCGGTTTCCGCTGTCTACAGAAACCGGTCAATCGGGTCGTGGTAGTAAATATAGGCGAGGATATCTTCCCCCTGTTCAGACTGCCACTCCACCCATTCCTTGTGCTCCTCGTCGAAGTGTTCGAGGCCGAACAGGTAGTTGGACTTCCGGTCCAGCCGTTCGAATTCCTGAATAAAGATTTTGATGACTTTCGCGGCCGTTTCGACGGAATCCACGTCGTATTCCCGGAACTGTTCTTTCTTTCCGTTCACGAATACAGCAAACCAGACTCTGTATTTCCCCGCGTTCTCTTCTGTCATGGAATCCAATCCCTTCCGTCCGCTCTTCAGCTCCTTTAGATCTAATGCAATCCCTTAGCCCGCGATTTCGCGCTTTCTGCAAACAGTTTCCGGACATCCGGATTGCGGATGAACCACTCACAGTAATCGGCGATCATATCCGCTGCGCCAGTCGGCACGACCAGACCGGCGGGGCCGAGCCGATTCCCTTCTTCCCCGTAAAGCAGGTCGATCGTTTCCGGGGTGCCCACCGCAATCCATGGCACCCCTATCTTCATACCTTCCATCATATAATGCGCTGCGGAATCCGAAATGCCGACGAACAGGCACAGATCGAGACGCGCGAAAAATTTGTCTGCTCCTGCCATTCCCACATCGACTGTCTCGTACAGCCGGATTTCCCCTGTATTGAACGCCGGTTGATTTCCCTGTCCCGCCATCCTGGCCAAGACTAGCTTGAACCGGCATTTCCGTTTCCGCAGAAGTTCAGCTGCAGTCAGCAGCGTATGTACTGAATCGGCCGGTTGTTCCGTGCAGAAGGCACCGATACAAAAGATCTTCGCCTTCCCTTCGCTCCCGGTCACTTCCGGGGCGTCCGTATTGAACATACTTTGCGGCGGATTCCCGTTCATGGATAGCCGCCGGTCATCGGCTGCTGCAGATTTCATCGTTACCAGTCCCTTCTGAACATCTCCCGCAGGGCCCTGCAGCTCACCGGTTTTCATTTTTCCCCTACAGCCGGATCGTCTCCAGTTCTTTTACAGCCGCATCGAAAAGTCGCTGCTTCTGCTCGAAGCGGTAGTGACGCCGCCACGTGATGAAAATTTCTTTGACCACACCCAATTTTTTCGCGCCTTCCGAAGCGGTCAGCTGCTCGACCACACAGGTTTCGTACATCACTTGTCTCAGCGGCTTATTGAATTCCCGTTCAACGACTCCCTTGTACTGTGCATAGCGCATGCTTTTCACCTGCCCCTAGTATTTGGAAAGACTCATTGAACCCCCTGATTTTTTATCTCTGTGAATTCTCTTGGTTTTTCGGTTCCCTGGACATATATTCCGTGACAAGTTCCTCTGCAAACTCATACAGCGGCAGCATCCCGGCTTCCGGGTCAAGCCCTTCGCTTTCAGCCCGGCGCTTTTTGTAATACGCGACGTTTCTGCTGATTTCTTCGGCAAGTCCGCGGAGAGAGGTTTCATCCGCATACTTTGGAGGGCTATTCAGCACTTCGGCGCCGGCATCCGCAGCAAATTCTTCACCTCGTACATCCAGCTCGGTGACGGCCCGATCGAATGCCAGCTGCTTCGGTTCCAGGCGGTAGTGATGACGCCAGTAGATAAACATCTCTTTCGGTACGCCCAGACGCTTCGCACCTTCCGAAGCGCTCAGCCGTTCTTCCTTGCACAATGAACGCATCAGCGAGCCGAGCGGTTTACCGAATTCCCGTTCCACCACTTTTTTATACTGGCCGTATCTCATCTTCACCCTCCTCGCCGTTGAAAAGCTGGACCGTGACAATGAAACTAAAAAGTACTAAATTTTTAGAATAGTTTATCATAGGTTCTAACTTTTTGAAAGCCACAAATCTGCAAAATGAAGGACCTAATGTCTACAGAATTTACCTTTTTACACCTTTCCTTAATCCAAAAGAGTGTCATGACAGTATTGCTTCTAGTAATAAAGGAAAAAAGGTCTATTGACCGCCCCCCTCTTTTTTCTTAATAAATGAATCCTAGGAACTAAAAAAAGAGCCCGGAAGCTTTTGCTTCCGGGCTCTTTCGTTATCTGTTTATTTTTTCCAAAGGCCGATAATTCCATTCCGCCGATAAATCAGCTCGTTACTTTCCAGTATTTTCAATATTTTTGTAAGCGTCTGGTGGGGCATATCCAATTCCCTGGTCAATTCTTGGATCGTCCGGAATAAAACCCCCTCTTCTGTCGCATGATACTGAAAATATTCCAGAAAGCGGTCCCCTTTTTCAGCAAGTGCCGGCGATGCGGAGCGGAGGCTGTTTTGGCACTCCTGGATGCTTCGTTGCTGAGGGTAGTGAACTTTTTCCGTATTACGGTAATTAATGGAAGATGACATCCGATAACCTCCTAAACTGCTGAGTAAAATCCATCTCTATAAGATTATACCCATAATCCGACAAATTACTCAATGAATTTTTAAATTTTTAGATAGTTCTTTTTAAGCAATTCTCCCCCAGCAATTTTAATCGGTCAGCCGGGACCACCGGCTGCCCGATTTTATGCCTACTCCTATTCCGGAACGGCGACATCCGGTCAACGGATGATCCGGTCGAAGGTTTCGGCGGCTTTCATGCTGTTTTCCTGCCCGAATGCTTCTTCCATGTAAAGTTCCGCCATGAGCGCATAGCGGCCGCCGAAACGCTCGGCCCATTCCGAAGCGACCACGCTTTCATAGCATTTCGCCATGTCTTCCATCAGCTTTTTCGCTTCCACCGTCTGCCGGTCATGGCCGTAGTCCGCAAACCGTTCCAGCTTTTCACAGAGTTTTGCGATTTCCCGCCGGGCGGCTGCCGGCAAGCCGGCCTGCCGCTGTTCAAGGTGATCGATGAACAGAAGGTGGCCGCTGAATTTATTGACAAGACGAATCAGTTCGAGCGCAAGGATGTTCGCGGTGCCTTCCCAGACGGTCAGGACTTGGGCGTCACGAAGCAGCCGGGGCGTCACGAAGTCTTCGATGTAGCCGTTCCCGCCATGGAGTTCGATCGCTTCGTGGGCGAAACGGACCGCCTGTTCCGCGGTCTCTTTTTTCATGACGGCGATGAGGAGGCGGCACAGGATGCTTTCCGCTTCCGTCGTCTGCCCGGCAGTCACCCGGTCATACAATCCGATCAGGTCGAACAGCGCGGCGGTTTCCATCTCCTGTTTAACGGTGAGTTTCACGAGCGTATCCCGGACTGCCGGGTAGTCGGTCAGGTAGCTGCCGAACGCCTGCCTCCGGGATGTGTAATCGAGCGCTTCGGTGAATGCCCGCCGCATGATGCCGACCGAAGCCGCGGCATTGGAGATCCGCGACAGGTTGAGGGCTTCCATCATGTATTTGAGGCCGTTTTTCGGATCGCCGACGATGAATGCTTCCGCCCCGTCGAATTCCACTTCGCCTGACGGGACCGCGCGCACGCCGAGTTTGTCCTTCAGCCGCCGGATACGGATGCCGTTCAGCGAACCGTCTTCTGTGCGCCAGGGCACCGCGAAGAGGGTCAGCCCTTTTGAACCGGCCGGCGCGCCTTCCATGCGGGCAAGCACCATCGCGACGCCCGCCATCCCCGCGTTCGAGGCGAAGTACTTTTCGCCATAGAGCCGCCACGTGCCGTTTTCTTCAGCCGCTTTCAGCGAATTCGCTCCGACGTCCGACCCTCCCTGCCGCTCCGTCAGGAAGGTCGCCCCTTCGAACAGTTCCGTCTCCCCGGTCGAGCAGACGTGCGGAAGGAATTTCCGCTTCAGTTCATCATCCGCAAAGTGATCCAGCAGATAGGCGGTGGCCATCGTCAGTGTGACGGGGCAGTAAAAACCGGGTTCCGACTGGGAGAGCACGTAGCCTTGGGCGAAGCTGTACGTGTAATTGCCGGTCCTGCCGAGCTCGGGGATCTCTTTATGGACGTAAGCGGCGATACCCGTCCGGTACGTTTCATCGACCGTCCGGCGGTACCCTTCGTTTACCCATACTTCGGAAACCTCTTCGCCGTACTTGTCATACCTGATCAGCTGCGGCGCCCCGTTCCGGTCCGTATGGCGCGCCCGCTCATCGAGTTCGCCCGCGCACTTCGCCCCGAATTCCGTAAGCTGCCGGTCTGCGTAGCCGAAAAACGGGCCGTCCAGCGAGTGTTGCAGGATGCGGCGGAGCGTCTCATCCGTCGTGTAGAAGTTCGGCCGCCCCCCATGTGCTGCCTCACGCGACAGTACAGTCATGTCATCATCCCCCTCTTCTTTTTTTCGGAATGTCCCTGTTTTCCATTTTATCACTGTCACTAGCGGATGCAGCTTATTTTCTGAAAACTTTTTTTGGCAATAAAAAACGGCTCCCTTTACGAAAAAGGGAAGCCGCTGATCATGCCCGCTGCCGGAGGAGGCTGAGCTGAAGCTCACGCTGCCGGCTCATCCGGCGGTTCGTATTGCGTTCGAATTCTTCATCATACCGTTCCCGGGACAGCGGCTGGTGGAGGATCGAAAATGCCTCCTCCAGGAGCGCCTGCTGGGCGTCCCCTTCGGCGTACAGTCTTTTTTTCTGTTCATAGGCGGTTCTGATTTCCTTGCGGGAAGCCAGCTGGGATACACCCAGTACGTAGTAGTAGTTCGTGAATTTCTTCATCTTCCCTGTCTCCCCTCTCCGTGTCGCTCTTATCATTCATTATAATCACTTCACTTGATTTTGTACAGGCTTTTTGACCTATTACTAATTTTTAATTGGAGGGCTGAAAGATACAGGAATGTTTCGCTATTTAGGTGCAGGAAAAGGACGGGCTACGCAAAAAACGCGGGAAAAGGAGTCGGTTTCCTTTTTCCGCGTGCGGCTGAAGTTAAGCTTATATTTTGAACCGGCCGATCAGGTCATTGAGCGCGCCTGCAGAACGGGACAGTTCTGTCGAGCTGCCGGCGACTTGTTCCATCGATGAGCTGATCTGCTGGGACGAAGCCGCCGTCTCTTCGATGCCCGCTGCCGCCTCCTGGGAAATGGCGGCGATCTCTTCGATGTTCGTGCTCATCTTCCGGCTGTCTTCGGACACGTCTGTGATCTTCGCAGTGATATCCTCGATCCGGACGACCATGCCCGCAAGATTTTCACTGATGACTGTGAAGGTCTCGCCGGTCGATTTGATCTGTTCCGTGCCTTTTTCGACTTCATGATAGCCGCCTTGCAGCGACTTGGCGACTTCGGCGGATTCCTTCTGAATGCCGGATACGATCCCCGTGATATCCGTCACGGAATTGGCGACCTGCTCGGCGAGCTTGCGCACTTCGTCCGCCACCACCGCAAATCCCTTGCCGTGCTCACCGGCGCGGGCCGCTTCGATGGCCGCGTTGAGCGCGAGCAAATTCGTCTGGCCGGCGATTTCTTTGATGACCGACACCAGTTCGCCGATCCGTTTCGACTGTTCGTCGAGGCCGCTGACTTTTCCGACCGCTTCCTGCACGATCCGGTCGATCGCCGCCATCTGCCGGACGGAGGCCTCCATGAGCCGGCTGCCCTGTTCCGTCAGTCCGGCCACTTCGTTCGCCGACTCCCAAACGGTCTCGCCGGTTTTATTGACTTCAGCCATTTTCTGCGAGAACTGTTCCATGGACTGGGACAGGTCGACCGTGTGGTGGGTCTGCGATTCCGTCCCGGATGCCAGTTCCTGCATCGTGGCGGCCATCTGGTACGATCCTTCTTTCACTTCTGTCGCCGCATGCGTCAGCTCATCGCTCTGCACAGAGACGTTTTTGGACACGCCGGTGATCTGGCTGACGAGGTCCCGCATGCTGCTGTTCATGATGTTCACCGCGTGGATGAGCTGGCCGGTTTCATCTTTCGACCGGACTTCGAGCTGGCCGGTGCTCAAATCGCCTTCCGCGACGGCGGTCATGCGTTCGGTCACCCGTTTCAGCGGGCTGGCGATCAGGCGGGCTGTGTAGAGCGCGACCGCGATACCGGCCGCAAAGACGGCTGCAAGCAGGATGAGGGTGATGAGTTTGCTTCTGTCCCCCTGCTTCATAGCTGCCGCGCCTTCAGCTTTGATGCTCGCTTCACGTCCGTCGGCAAGGGCCGTGAATCCTTCGATCACTTTCTCGGACACCGGCGCCAGCATGACGTCCAGGTTGTAGCGGGCGTCTTCCGTATTGCCGGCATCGTATTCGTCGAACACGTCGGTCTTCAGCGACTGCCGCCAGCTGATGCTTTCCGCGATGAGTTTGGCGGCTTCTTCCGAAGTGGAATGCTCCAGCAAGTAGTCCTGCAGCGGCTGACTTTCTTCCGTCAGCGCCTTGAAGTCCTCTTTGTACGTCAGCTTCCCGAGCAGGATGTACCCTCGTGCCGCGGAGAGCTGCTGCGCCATGATGAATGCCAGTTTTTCGTCTACAAGCAGGAATTCCAGCTCTTGTTCCGCGATTTTCTCTGTCGTGCGGTTCATATTGGATACGGACTGGTAATTGACAGCCCCCATGATGAGGACGAGCGCGATCACTGCAGAAAAGCCGAGCAGGATCTTCGCTTGAATGCTGCTGAATGACAACCGGCGGCCGGTTGCCGATTGGATCGGTTTCGGTTTTTTCCATTTCTTCCATTTGCCGGATTTGCTGACGGCCTTTTCTTTATCCATCCCCTGTACCTCCAGTTCGCTGATTGCCTGTGCGGATTCCTGTTACGATGGATATATCGGCCTGACCGGCGTAAATTTCACTCTCTTCCGCCAATTTTTCGTGTTTGTCCTGAAACAGCGGCGGGAAAATAAGGAATACCGAATCAAACAGGAGGGATTTCAATGGCTGCATATCATTCCGATCAGAATAAGAGCAATCAGGAAAAAGCGGAAGAACTCCTGAAGAAAAAGCGCCGGGAAGAAGATGAACAAGCTGCCGGCAACGACTTGAAGCAGGAGCAGCAATCTCTGGAAGACCAGGAACGGCTGCCCGATCAGCAAAACCGGATGAAGCCCACCGTCGCCAACCGGAAGCAGGCCGGCGAAGACCTTTAAGCGCGACAGGATCTGCCGCGGACAGCAAAAGGCTGCCTCGGACTGCCAGTGTTCACTGACAGTCCGGGCAGCCTTTTTGTGGTGTTCAGGAAATCGAGCGGATGAACGCTTCCAGCCGGTCCATCCCTTCTTTGAGCACCGGCATGCTGTATGCGTAGGAGATACGGAGGAAACCTTCCCCATATTCCGTGAAGGCGGATCCCGGCACAGCCCCTACGCCCCCTTCCTTCAGCAGCCGTTCCGCGAATTCCGCCGAAGACAGACCGAACTTCCTGATCGAAGGGAAGATATAAAAGGCCCCGGTCGGCCGCACGACGTCCAGCCCCATTCCGGACAGCCGGCTGTACACGAAATCCCGGCGTTCAATGTAGGCTTGATTCATTTCGGCAGGGACATGTCGCTGCCCGTTCAGCGCTTCGATGGCCGCATACTGGCTCGGAAGCGAAGCGCAGGCGGCGTTGTACTGGTGGACTTTCAGGACGTGCTGCATGACGGAGGCCGGCCCGGCGATGAAGCCGAGGCGCCAGCCGGTCATCGAGTGCGACTTCGACAGGCCGTGCACGATGAACGTCCGGTCCCGGAGCGCCTGGAAATGGGCGAATGAACGATGGATGCCGTCGAAGCGGTTCTCACTGTATACTTCGTCCGAGACGATGAACACCTCGTGCCGCGACAGGACGTCAGCCAGCTGGCCGAGACGGGCATCGCCCAGAGTGACGCCGGTCGGATTGGTCGGGAAGTTCATCAGGACCGCTTTCGTTTTCGGCGTGATGAGCGCCTCCAGCCGGTCGGGGTCCGGCTGGAATCCCGTATCCGATGTATCCAGGAACACCGCTTCCGCCCCCGACAGCCGGATCAGCGGCGCGTATCCGGGATAGGCCGGCGCCGGGATGATCACTTCATCCCCTTCTTCCAAGATGGTGCGGAAGATGGAATCGAGCCCTTCACTCGATCCGTTCGTCGCGATGATTTCACTGGCCGCATCGTATGCAAGCCCGTGCACTTCACTGAAGAACGACCGGATGGCCAGCCGCAGATCCATCAGCCCCGCGTTGTGAGAATAGCCGGTTTTATCGTCCGAGATGGCCCGCATCCCCGCTTCCTTCACGGCTTCGGGCGTCGGAAAGTCGGGCTGTCCGACCGTCAGCCCGACCGCATCCGGGTAATCGGCCAACAGATTGAAAAACTGCCGGATGCCGGAAATTTTGATCTCCTCTGTCCAGCTGTTGATTGAAATTCCCATGGACTCGCACCTTTCTCTCTTCTGCTGAATCCTCACATTATCGCATAAAAACGGGTGCCTGGCACCAAAATTCACGATTGTGTGAGCAATTGTGAAAAATGGTGCCAGGCACCGTAAAGTAGCGTCTCAAAAACCGAGCCGGTCCCGGATGTCCGCTGTGAAGTTCTGGCTGATGGGCAAGAGCGAGCCGTCGGCCATCTTCAGCAGCAGACCTGATGAGATGTCGCGGGTGATTTCCTTGATCCGACCGGTATTCACGATATACGACCGGTGGCAGGTGAGGAAGGATTCGGGCAGCCGCGCGCGCAGTTCCTTCAATGTAAAGGAAGTGCTGAACCGCCCTTCTTCCGTGCAGAACCATGTCTTTTTCTGCTGGCTTTCGATGTAGAGGATATCGTTCACCGGAACCGGATGCCAGCGATCGTCCGATTTGCCGGTGAGTACGGTCACCGGCCGTTCTTTTTTGACTATGTAAGCGGAAGGCAGCAGTACGATGATCGCCCCGCCCGGAATCGGATAGCCGACGCCGCAGCAGTCCGTCTCCCCCAAAAACCGCATCCCCCGCCGTTCGATCCGTTCGCCCGTTTCCGCCACCTGCCAGGCGAGGCTTCCCGGTTCGACCGGCTGTCCGGGGCGGATGGACACGCCGGGCACGCCCGGACGGAAGTAGATGTACTTCCCGTTTCGGGCCACCGCGACCGCCGCTTCGTCCGGTACCCAATCCAGCCAAAACCCTTCGAATTTCAACACGTCCGTCCATTCCACGATCACAAAACCCCTTTCATCCGCTTATTTCGCCTTTCGTCCCCCAAAATCGGTGTTCTGTCGGAATCTTGTTTCAAACAGAAAATTCTGTACTATATTAGAAACACGATAACATACTGTTATAAAACAGTAAATCTTTTTCCGAAAGGTGTGGGATGTTTGGTGAATAAACAACTGCAAATCGATGAACTGGAAAAGACGTGGACGGAAGACGCCCGATGGCAAGGCATCGAGCGGCCGTATTCAGCGGAAGATGTCGTGAAGCTCCGCGGTTCTGTGATGATCGAGCACACGCTCGCGAAAAGAGGTGCCGAGCGGCTGTACCGGTCGCTGCAGGAAGAGGATTTCGTCAATGCCCTCGGCGCCCTGACCGGCAACCAGGCGATCCAGCAAGTGAAGGCGGGGCTGAAAGCCATTTACTTGAGCGGCTGGCAAGTGGCGGCGGATGCGAATGTCGCCGGCCAGATGTACCCCGATCAGTCGCTGTACCCCGTCAATTCGGTGCCGCACGTCGTCAAGCGCATCAATCAGGCGCTGGAGCGGGCGGATCAGATCGATCAGACGGAGAACCGCGAAGATGGCTTCGACTGGTTCGCGCCGATCGTAGCGGATGCGGAAGCCGGTTTCGGCGGCCCGCTGAATGTTTTCGAATTAATGAAAGCGATGATCGAGGCGGGCGCGGCGGGCGTCCATTTTGAAGACCAGCTCGCGTCCGAGAAGAAATGCGGTCATTTGGGCGGCAAAGTGCTGCTGCCGACGCAGAATGCGGTCCGGAACCTCGTTTCCGCCCGGCTGGCGGCGGATGTGCTCGGCGTACCGACGATCCTGATCGCCCGCACCGACGCCGACGCCGCGGATTTGATCACAAGCGACATCGACCCGGCGGACCATGGTTTTATTACCGGAGAACGCTCATCGGAAGGGTTCTACCGGACGGTTCCCGGCATCGACCAGGCGATTGCGAGAGGCCTCGCCTACGCACCGTACGCCGATCTCGTCTGGTGCGAGACCTCCCACCCGGATCTGGAAGAAGCGAAGCGGTTCGCGGATGCCATCCACGCCCGCTTCCCGGGCAAACTGCTCGCCTACAACTGCTCGCCTTCCTTCAACTGGCAGGCGAAGCTCGATCAGGAAACGATCGAGAAATTCCAAGTGGAACTCGGACGGATGGGCTATAAGTTCCAGTTCGTCACACTCGCCGGTTTCCATGCGCTGAACCACAGCATGTTCGAGCTGGCACACAGCTACCGCGACCGCGGCATGGCCGCCTACTCGGAGCTGCAGCAGGCGGAATTTGCGAGCGAATCGAAAGGGTACACGGCGACGCGCCACCAGCGGGAAGTCGGGACCGGTTACTTCGACGAAGTCGCCCAGGTCATTTCTGGCGGCACATCATCGACTACAGCCATGCGGGGTTCGACAGAGACGGCACAGTTCGTGCCGGTAACGTGAGAGGGGGGATGCACATGACTGTCAATCAGACTTCTGTTGAACGCATTACGGTCACAGGCGGGCCGGTGACGGGAAGCGACAGGATCCTGACCCCCGAAGCGCTGGAGTTCCTGTATGAGCTGCATGTGCGGTTCAACCGCCGGCGGGAAGAACTGCTGCACAAGCGGGACCGGCGGCAGAAGGAAATCGATGCGGGTGACCTGCCTGATTTTCTGCCCGAAACCGCACATATCCGGGAAGCGGAATGGACGATCGCGCCGCTCCCCCATGACATGCAGGACCGGCGTGTGGAAATCACAGGACCCGTCAGCCGGAAGATGATCATCAACGCGCTGAATTCCGGCGCCAGCATGTTCATGGCGGATTTGGAAGATGCCACTTCCCCTACATGGCAAAACATCATCGAAGGACAAGTGAATCTGCACGATGCCGTCCGGCGGACAATCACCTTCACGGACCCGAAGACCGGTAAGGCGTATGAGGTGAATAACGAAACGGCCGTGCTGATGGTGCGGCCGCGGGGCTGGCATCTTCCCGAAAAACATATCCGCATCGAAGGACGGCCGGCTTGTGCCAGCCTTGTGGATTTCGGCCTTTATTTTTTCCATAACGCACAGGAGCTGATCGACCGCGGGACCGGCCCTTACTTTTATTTGCCGAAGCTTGAAAGCCATCTGGAAGCCCGGCTCTGGAACGAAGTGTTCGGCTTTGCCCAGAAAGCGCTCGGCATTCCTGAAGGCACCATCCGGGCGACCGTGCTGATCGAGACTGTGCTGGCAGCCTTCGAAATGGACGAGATCCTGTATGAGCTCCGGGATCACTCCGCCGGCCTCAACTGCGGGCGGTGGGATTACATCTTCAGCATGCTCAAGCGGCTGCGCAGCCAGCCGAAGGTGCTTTTTCCCGACCGGGCGCAAGTGACGATGACCGTGCCGTTCATGCGGGCGTATACGCAGCTGGCTATCAAGACGTGCCACAGGCGCGGTGCCCCGGCCATCGGCGGGATGGCTGCACAGATTCCTGTGAAAGGGGATCCCGAAGCGAATGCGGCGGCGTCCGAAAAAGTGCGCGCGGATAAGCGGCGGGAAGTGAACGACGGCCACGATGGCACATGGGTCGCTCATCCGGCGCTCGTCCCGATCGCAAAAGCGGAATTCGATAAAGGGATGCCGGAGCCGAACCAGATCGGCCGGAAGCGGGAGGATGTCCAGGTGACGGCGGACGACTTGCTGGCGGTGCCGCGCGGCATGATCACCGAAGCCGGCCTGCGGGAGAACATTTCAGTCGGCGTGCAGTATTTGGCTGCCTGGCTGGACGGCCGCGGCGCTGTCCCGATCCGCAACCTGATGGAGGACGCCGCCACGGCGGAAATTTCCCGCGCCCAAGTTTGGCAGTGGATCCGCCATCCGCAAGGGTGCCTGCAGGACGGCCGGAAAGTGACCGTGCGCCTGTTCAAGGAAATGCTGGCCCAGGAACTGGAAGCCATCCGGGAATCCGCCGGCGGGGAAGCTTTCGCTGAAGGGAATTATGAAGCCGGCGCTGAGCTGTTCTCGTCCCTCGTACTCGAACGCGATTTCATCGAATTTCTGACGCTGCCCGGCTATGACAGATTATCCTAAAAAATCGGAGGCGATTCATTATGATGGAAACACTCGAATTTTACCGGAATTTGCCGAAAAAGGTGTGCATCGAATGCGGACAGGAAATCGAGGAACAGCATGAGTCGTACTTGTACGAATGCGAGCGCTGTATCGGCCACGGCGATGAATAAAAAATAAGGAGGCGGCCTTTTTCGAGGGCCGCCTCCTTGTGTGTTTGTTTCCGGCATTGTGCTTCATTCGCAGACGGGCCGGCACGCGGCGCATGCAGGTACTTGTACAAAGGGGCCGGATACTTGCGAAACCGGGCGGAATACTTGTGAAACCCAAGTGGATACTTGCAATACACCCCTGCCCCTGATTTATTCGCTGCACGGATGGCCGCCCGGTTCCATGGCTACATCCACGTGTTAAACAGCGGGCCATCTTCCCCGCGGACCGGATCCTGCGCCGGCAGCGGCACACTGGCGATCTGTTCGAGCGCGTAGGGCCGTTCCTCGGGTTCACCCAATTTTTTATTCGGGCTCAGCCCATCGGGATAGGCGCCGACCACCTGGAAGTCTTCGCTCGCGCTCAGTCTTTTATGGCCGGTTCCTGCCGGCAGCACAGCGACGTCCCCTGTCCGTACGGTGAACGTCTTCCCTCCCTCTCCGCCGAGCTGGAGTTCCGCCGTTCCGGATTTCACTCCGAGCACTTCATGCGTGTTGCTGTGGTAATGGTGATAGTCGAAGACCCCGTCTGTCCAGCTGTTCGTCCAGCCGTTTTCGTTGAAGGCGCGTTCGATCCGGTCAGGATCGGTCCGGAACGCCCCTTCATACAGCAGGACGGGCAGATGCGGATTGTTGGGGATCCGGCCGTCATCATCAAACCGGAAAGTCTGGAGTTGTTCCATGCATTTTCCCTCCTTTTCACAACCATTCCCGTTTCCGCGGCCGGTTTAACGCCGGAAGCCGCCGGGAATCAAAGAAATAAGGAGGGATTTTTGATGGCCGACAAAAAGGACTTCTTTGATAATGAAAAAGAGCAGGAACAGGAAAATCAGTCGATCAAGGACCAGGCACGGAAACCGGATCAGCAGAACAATATGAAACCGCAGGAAAATCAGCGGAAATAACAGCAGAGCGGCTGTCCGGAAGTCGGGTTACGGCTTCCCGGACAGCCGCTTTTTGGTATGATAGGGGAAAGGAGTGATTGCATGCGCGCGGCCATATTCGATTTTGACGGGACGCTGTACGCAGGCGAGACGTTCGACCTGCTGATGAGCCATCTCAAACACCACCCGACGCACAAAAACCGCTATAAAGCATTCTACCGGGCCATCATGCCCCCTTACCTCGGATACAAACTGAAAATCGTCCCGGAACCCGTCATGCGGGAGCGTTCCATGAAGGCGTATCTCTCGGCCTTCCATGAACTCCCGGAGCTGGAGTTGACCGGTTATTTCCAAGAAGTCGCGGAAAAAATGAAGGACGGGTTCAACCCGGAAGTCATCCACCGGATGCGGCAGCACGCCGATCAGGGAGACTTCGTCATGCTCGTTTCCGGTGCCTTCACGCCCCTTCTGGAGGCGGCGACAGAAGAATTGCCGGTCGATCAAGTGATCGGGACGCACGTCGCCTATCCGAACGGCGCGCTCGATAAGCGGTCGCCTGTCCGGCATATCCAGTCCGAACGGAAAATCGAGGAAATCAACGCGGTGCTCGGCGACCGGCAAATCGACTGGCGTGAAAGTTTTGCGTACAGCGACAGCGTTTCCGACCTGCCGATCCTCGAACTTGCGGGCCACGCCGTGGCGGTCCGGCCGGATGACCGGCTGCGGGCGATCGCCGCTGAACGCGGATGGGAAGTTCTCTGACAAAACGGATGGCCATCGATTCATTCGGCAGCCATCCGTTTTTTATTGCACTGTATAGCCGCCGTCCAGGACCACAGCCTGACCGGTCATGCCTTTTGCGGCATCGCTTGCCAGGAATAAGGCAAGGTCCGTGATTTCCTGCACATCCAGCAGCCGTTTTTGAGGGATCAGCGGGTACAGCACCTCTTCCAGCACCTTTTCCACTGGAATGTTGCGGGTTTTCGCCAAGTCATCGAACTGGCCGCGGACGAGCGGCGTGTCGACATAGCCCGGACAAATCGAATTCACGGTGATTCCGTCCGCCGCCGTTTCGAGCGCCGCCACTTTCGTGAGACCGATCACGCCGTGCTTGGCGGAATTATAGGCGGCCTTTCCGGCAAAACCGATCAGTCCGTTTATGGAAGCCATGTTGAGGATGCGGCCGGACTGCTGCTTTTTCATGTGCGGCAGTGCATATTTCATCGCAATGAACGGAGCTGTCTGCATGATCTTCACGAGCAGCTCGAACTTCTCCACCGGAAAATCCTCGATATACGAGACATACTGCATGCCCGCATTGTTGATCAGGACATCGATGCGGCCGAATTCCTTCACGGTGTAATCGATGGCGCCCCGGATGTCTTTTTCTTTCGTCACATCGCAAACGATGCCGCGTACATGGTGGCCGCATGCCGCAGCGGCGCGCTCCGCCGCTTCCTGATCCAAATCCGACAGCACTACGTTCGCACCCGCATCCGCGAACGATTTCGCAATATCGAATCCGATGCCGCGGGCAGCTCCTGTTATGAACAACACTTTCCCTTTCACAGCATCTCCTCCTGTCACTTCTCAGGGAGTGCCTGGCACCAATTATCTGACAATTGGTGCCAGGCACTATTTTTCACGCCCGGACTTCGCCGCGCAGTGCGGTTTTGAGCACTTTTCCGCTGGCGTTCCGCGGCAGGGTGCCGATGAATTCGACTTCCGCCGGCAGTTTGTAGTTGGCGATTTTGCCCCGGCAGTAATCGAGCACTTCTTCTTCCGCAAGGCTCTGCCCTTCTTTCAGGACGACGAACGCTTTCGGCACTTCACCGAGCACTTCGTGCGGCACGCCGACGACCGCCGCTTCGAGCACTTCCGGCATTTCGTACAGCACTTCCTCGACTTCGAGCGGGTAAATGTTCTCGCCGCCGCGGATGATCATATCTTTCTTGCGGTCGACGATGTACAGGAAACCTTCCTCATCGAACTTGCCGAGATCCCCAGAAAACAGCCAGCCGTCGCGGATCGTCTGGTGCGTCGCTTCCTCGTTCTTCAGGTAGCCCTTCATCACTTGCGGGCCTTTGACGATGATTTCACCGACTTCGCCCACCGGCAGCGCGTTCCCTTCCTCGTCCGCCACCCGTACACCTGTATAGAGGAGCGGTTTGCCGACCGAGCCGATTTTCTCAAGTGCCGACTCATCCGTCAGGCTTGTCGCGGCCGGCGCGTTTTCCGTCTGGCCGTACAGGTTCTGCACTTTGACGTCCGGGAACAGCGTCTTCACCCGCTTCACGAGTTCATACGGCATCGGCGAGGCGCCGTAGGTGAATAAACGAAGCGACGACAGATCGGTTTTTTCCAGCTGCGGCGTGTTGAGCAGCACGCTGTACATCGCCGGCACGCCGAAGAAGATCGTCACTTTCTCCTGTTCCATCACGCTCAAATTATGCTCCGGCGAAAACCCTTCCTCGATCACGACCGTCCCGCCTTTATGGATGAGCGGGATGCTGAAGACGTGGCTGGCCGCGCAATGGAATAACGGCGCGACGATGAGCACCCGGTCATCCGCTGTCATTTCCATCGATGCCGACCAGATTTCCGCAGCCGCTTCGACGTTTTTATTCGACAGCATGACACCTTTCGGTTTGCCGGTCGTCCCCGATGTGTAAAAAATGACGGACGTATCGTCCGCTTCCCGTCCGACAGGCAGCGCTTCATCGCCGGACTCCATGAGCTGATCGAGCCCTTCCCCACGCACGGCTTCATCCTCCAGCGCCGTCAGATCCGGCCGGATCCCATCGAGCATTTCCCGGTACGAACGGTCATAAATAAGGCCGCGCGCTTCCGAATGGGTGAGGATGTAGCGGATTTCGTTCGGCGCGAGCTTCGTGTTGACCGGCAGCACGGTGAATCCGCCGATCTGACATGCATAGTAGCAAACCAAAAAATCGTCGCAGTTCGGCAGCAGAAGCGCGACGATATCATCCGTCTTATACCCCTTGTCCTGGAAGTGACGGGCGAGCGATGACGCTTTCCGGTGCAGTTCACCGTAACTCGTCACCTTCCCGTTGAACACCGTGATCGGCTGATCCGGCTGCTGGCTCGCGAACTGTTCCAGTTTCTCTGCAATAAACACTCTTCCATTCCCCCTCGCAAAAAAAATGATTACTCATTCATTATACACAAAAAAGGATTGAATTTTACGAATTTTACATTAAATGATGCTATACTTTATTCGACTACATTTTGAAGGAGGATCTTCGGATGAAGACTGCACAAGAGACGCTGCTCGTGAACCGGTACGTGAACGGTGTGCTGGATCCCGGGCTTGACATGCTGGGGCCGGTGAAAGACGGCGGCCACATCATCGCCCATACGGCGCCGGGCTGCTGGGGGCCGATGATCACGCCATGCATCCGGGGCGGCCATGAAGTGACGCAGCCGGTCTACGTGGAAGGCGCCGAGCCGGGGGATGCCATCGCCATCCGGATCAAGACGGTCGAAGTGACGTCCCGCGCCACTTCGTCGGGCAACGATCAGCCGGTGGAAGGACGCTTCCTCGGCGATCCGTTCATCGCCGTCAAGTGTCCGGGCTGCGGCACGATGTACCCGGATACGGTTATTAAAGGCACGGGCGATGACTCCATCCGCTGCGCGAACTGCGGGGAAAACGTCACTCCGTTCGTGTTCACGAACGGCTACACCATGTTCTTCGGCGAAAACGGCGACGTCGGTGTGACGCTGTCGAAGGAAGCCGCGGAGACCATCGCCCGGGATGGCAAAGCGTATATGAAGACACCGGAACATTCGGTGCAGAATCCGATCGTCACGTTCGCGCCGCATGACCTCGTCGGCACCATCGCCCGCATGCGGCCGTTCCTCGGCCAGCTCGGCACGACGCCTTCCCGTCCGACGCCGGATTCCCACAATGCCGGGGATTTCGGTTCGTTCCTTGTCGGCGCGCCGCATGAATATGCGAGCACGCAGGAAGAACTCGACGAGCACCGCACCGACGGGCATCTCGACATCAGCCGCGTCCGGGCGGGCGCGACGCTGATCTGCCCCGTGAAAGTGCCGGGCGGCGGCGTGTATCTCGGCGACATGCACGCCATGCAGGGCGACGGCGAAATCGCCGGCCATACGACCGATGTATCCGGCATCACCCATCTTCAGGTGCATGTGCTGAAAGGCGTGAAACTGGACGGCCCGATCCTGCTGCCGCATCCGGACGATCTGCCGTATACCGCCAAACCGTTCACCGCCCAGGAAAAAGCGGCGGCCGCAAAAGTGGCGGCGCAGTGGAATGTGCAGACGCTCGAAGAATCCCTCCCCGTTTCGTTCATCGGGACGGGCCCGACGCTGAACGACGCCACGGACAACGGACTGCAGCGGGCGGCCGATCTGTTCGGCGTTCCGGTCCCTGAAATCCTGAACCGCGCCACCATCACCGGCTCGATCGAGATCGGCCGGCATCCGGGCGTCATCACCGTGACATTCCTGGCGCCGGAGCACTATTTGAAAAACGCCGGGCTGTACGAACTGGCGGACAACCAGTACCGCCAGCGGGAATAAAGGAAGGGATGCAGGCAGCCGGTCCTCCGGCTGCCTGCATAACTTATACATAGCTATTCGGATTTTATTTCAAAAAAACACAAAACCCCTTCACAAGGGACGACCAATCTGCTAAACTTCACTTTATCGAATTTTTATTCAATAAAGGGAGGATTTATACATGATAAAAAACAAATGGATGGCTGCCGGCCTGACATCTTTCGCGCTGACGCTCGGCGCGTGCGGCGCAGAGGAAGCTGCGGTCACGGAGGACGGCGCAGCTGAAGAAACGGAAACGGAAGTGCTCGAAATGGCGACATCAGCTGATTTTCCGCCGTTCGAATCCCGAAATGCCGAAGGTGAGTTCGTCGGTTTCGATATCGATCTGGCCAACTACATCGCCGATGAACTCGGTTATGAACTGGAAATCACGGACATGAAATTCGACGGGCTCATCGGCGCCCTGCAAAGCGAACGTGTCGACATGGTCCTCTCCGGCATGAGCGCGACGGACGAACGGAAACAGAACGTCGACTTCTCCACGCCGTACCACCATTCCGGTGAAATGTTCCTGACCCAGCCCGGCTCTGACATCGATTCCCTCGAAGACTTGGAAGGCAAGACGGTCGGCGTTCAGCTCGGCACCATTCAGGAAGACGGCGCGCGCAAATTGCTCGAAGAACAGGATTTGAACTTCGAAATCAAAGCGCTCGATAATGCCGGCATTCTGATCCAGGAACTGCTGACCGGCCGCGTCGATGTGGCTTATATGGATAAATCCGTTGCGGAAGGCTACATCGAAGAGCAGGGGCTCGAAGGATTCGATGACCCGACGACAAGTTCACCGGGCATGGCGGTCGCCTTCCCGAAAGGCAGCGATCTCGTCGATGACGTGAACGAAGTGCTGGCGGAAGCCGAAGAGAGCGGCTATCTTGCTGAACTGGAAGAAAAGTGGCTGGCAGAGGAATAAAACCGGACAGCTGACGGGCAGAGTCGCCGGACTTTGCCCGGCTTATTTTTTTAAGGCATCGCCGGGTTTATTCGGCTAAAAACAACACAGATGGGAGATTTGCATCATGGTGAAAAACAACTGGCTGCTCGCAGGGGCGGCAGCACTGACACTGGCGCTCGGCGCATGCGGAGAAGAGGCGGCGGACACCGGTGCCGCAGCTGCAGAAGAAGAAACGGAAGTCCTCGAAATGGCGACATCGGCGGATTACCCGCCTTACGAATCGCGCAATGCGGAAGGTGAATTCGTCGGCTTCGACATCGAACTCGCGCAGTATATCGCGGACGAACTCGGCCGCGAGCTTGAAATCACGGATATGAAGTTCGACGGACTGGTCGGCGCGCTGCAGGCGGGCCGTGTCGATATGGTGCTCGCCGGCATGAACGCGACGGATGAGCGCAAAGAGAACGTCGATTTTTCGACGGTCTACCACAATTCCGGGGAGACGTTCCTGACGCTTCCGGACGCCGGCATTGATTCCATCGGGGATCTGGAAGGCAAGACGGTCGCCGTGCAGCTCGGCACGATGCAGGAAACGACGATCGAAGGGCTCGTGGAAGAAAAAGGCATGGACATCGACATCAAATCGATCGATGACGCCGGCCTCATGATCCAGGAGCTGCTGGCCGGACGTGTGGACGCCGCTTACCTGGATACGACGGCCGCGGTCGGGTTCATCGAGGAACAGGGCCTTGCCGGCTTTGAAGATCCGACGGTCGAGTCACCGGGTGTCGCCATCGCTTTCCCGAAAGGCAGTGAACTCACCGAAGAAGTGAATGCCATCCTGGCGGAAGCGGAAGAAAGCGGCTACCTGCAGGAACTGAGAGATGAATGGTTCACCGAATGATGTGCCCGTCAAATCCACTGCAAAAGGTGTGTGTATCTGAATGAATCTTGATTTTTCGCAGCTTGGACCGTTTCTTCCGTTCATTTTTGCCGGAATATGGGCGACATTGCGGTTCGTTATTGTGGCTCTCATTTTCGGCTCGGTGCTCGGCGTCCTGCTCGCTCTGTGCAAGATCGGCAGCAGCCGGTTTCTCCGCTGGTTCGCCGACGCTTATACGTCGGTGTTCCGCGGCACGCCGCTCCTGCTGCAGCTGATGATCATTTATTTCGCCGTACCGCAGCTGACCGGTTATGACATCAGCGCATTCCTGTCGGCCGTTCTCGCGTTCGGGCTGAACTCGGCCGCCTACATTTCGGAAATCATCCGCGCGGGGATCAATGCGGTCGACCGCGGGCAGGTGGAAGCCGCGCAGGCGCTCGGCGTCCCGTACCGCGCCATGATGAAAGACATCATCCTGCCGCAGGCGTTCAAGAACATCCTCCCTGCCCTGATGAACGAATTCATCACGCTGACGAAGGAATCGGCGCTCGTATCCGTCATCGGATACTTGGACCTGATGCGCCGCGCGCAAGTCGTCGGCGCGGAACTGTACCGCAATTTCGAGCCGCTCCTGCTGGTCGGCGCCATCTACTGGGTCATGGTGATGGGGCTGACCATCCTCGGCAGACAAGTGGAACGGAGGCTGAGAGCAAGTGATTAAAACGGAAAATCTTTTCAAACAGTTCGGCAAGAATGTCGTCCTGAAAGACATCAATACGGAAATAAACGCAGGTGAGGTGATCGCCGTCGTCGGCCCTTCCGGCTCCGGAAAGTCGACGTTCCTGCGCTGCCTCAATATGCTCGAAGTCCCGACTTCCGGCAAAGTGATCTTCCGGGATCAGGAACTGACCGACCCGAAAACGAACATCCAGAAAGTGCGCGCGCACATCGGCATGGTGTTCCAGCATTTCCATCTGTTCCCGCACATGACGGTGCTCGACAACTTGACTTACGCTCCGCAGACCGTGAGCGGTGTGTCGAAAGCCGAGGCGCAGGAACGGGCCCGGACCTTGCTGGCGCGTGTCGGACTGGCGGAAAAAGCGGATGCTTACCCGTCCAGCCTGTCTGGCGGGCAGAAGCAGCGTGTCGCCATCGCGCGTGCGCTCGCGATGGAGCCGGATCTCATGCTGTTCGATGAGCCGACGTCGGCGCTCGACCCGGAAATGGTCAAGGAAGTGCTTGATGTCATGAAAGACTTGGCGAAGTCCGGCATGACGATGTTCGTCGTGACGCACGAAATGGGCTTCGCCCGTGAAGTCGCGGACCGCGTGCTGTTCCTGGATCACGGTGTGCTGATCGAAGAAGGCACGCCGACCGAATTTTTCGATCATCCGAAAACGGATCGTGCGCGGGATTTCCTGGAAAAAGTGCTGTAAATGCGTGTGTAAGAAAGCCCGCGTCCGGCGGATTGCCGGACGCGGGCTTCTTTTTTATGGGTGCCGTTTTGCTGGGTGCGGGTTAGTGGCGGCGCGTTAGGGGCGGATTGTGGGCGTCGTGCCGGAGGCGGATTTGATTCGGTGCGCTGAACGCGCATAAATCCCGCTGAACGCGCATAAATTCCGCCGAACGCGCATAAATC
>NZ_NHTN01000010.1 GCF_002167005.1 Indiicoccus explosivorum | reverse complement strand
GTTCAGTTTTCAAGGTTCAGTCTATCGCTCTTCTTAGCGTAGCTCTAAAAGTATACCCTAAGAATAAAAAAGTGTCAACCTCTTTTTAACGAGGTTCACATTTTAATTGGAGCGGGTGAAGGGAATCGAACCCTCATCATCAGCTTGGAAGGCTGAGGTTTTACCACTAAACTACACCCGCGAAAATAAAAATATGGCGCGCCCGACAGGAGTCGAACCCATAACCTTCTGATCCGTAGTCAGACGCTCTATCCAATTGAGCTACGGGCGCCTCTTAAAATGTAATGATGCGGCCGAGAGGACTTGAACCTCCACGGGTTATTCACCCACTAGGCCCTCAACCTAGCGCGTCTGCCGATTCCGCCACGACCGCATGATATTATTTAAGCGACAACTATTAGTATAAGATTTCGAACTCAGAAAGTCAAGGAGTTTTTTATCATTACTCGTTTCTTTGAGGAAGAAGTTGCCTCTGAGCGAAAATGGCTGGGGCACTAGGATTCGAACCTAGGCATCACGAGACCAAAACCCGTTGCCTTACCGCTTGGCTATGCCCCAAAATGAATTATAAAAAATGGCGGTCCTGACGGGAATCGAACCCGCGATCTCCTGCGTGACAGGCAGGCATGTTAACCGCTACACCACAGGACCGGTTGGTTGCGGGGGCAGGATTTGAACCTGCGACCTTTGGGTTATGAGCCCAACGAGCTACCGGACTGCTCCACCCCGCGACAATAATAGTAGTGATACTTTGTTTCATCTACGCGTTTTGCATAGTAGTGATAGACGCCTTCCGCGCTTCGCTTGCGTCGGCGTTACTCGCAGCCTTCGTGCTGCTCGTGTTGCATCTTCCTCGGCTTCGCCTCCGTCGATGCTAATCGCTGTCTTCGTACAGCGATTTGCTCCACCCTTACTTGCAAAAGGTTCTTTTCGAAGCGTCACTGACGTAAACGCGATTATTCATTCTCTTGAAGAAAGATGAAAATGGTGACCCCTACGGGATTCGAACCCGTGTTACCGCCGTGAAAGGGCGGTGTCTTAACCGCTTGACCAAGGGGCCACAAATGGCTCCGAAGGTAGGATTCGAACCTACGACCAACCGGTTAACAGCCGGTTGCTCTACCACTGAGCTACTTCGGAATGGATTTGATAACTAATCGACTTTTTCTATTATAGAGAGCATAACTGGAATCGTCAATAGTTATTAGCCATTTTATTTTATTTCATTTTATGATTATCTGGAGCCGGCCGTGGCACTTGCCGCAGCGGTATTTTTCTGTGTTCATTCGGATCTTGCGTTCGTATGCTGTGCGGCAATCAAGGCATTGATACATATAGAGAGTGCTCCGTTTCCTTCTGTTCCTCGCTGCCGGGAGCCTGCAGTAACGCGGGGCACGAGTTTTATCCAGCAGTTCCCTGAAATCAGCATCGGCATGCCGGTAGCCTTTTCCTTCTATATGAAGATGATAGTGACATAGTTCATGCTTAATAATACCTTCGAGTTCGGCAAATCCATACTTCTCATAAGACGCGGGGTTTATTTCAATTGCATGCGTACGGAGCATATAGCGTCCGCCGGTCGTGCGCAGCCGTTTGTTAAAGTAAGCCTGATGTCGGAAGGGCCGGGAAAAGACATTCCGTGAAATTTCCCGGATGATTTCAGTCAGCTCTTCATCAGTCACGCCCCGCCCTCCTATTCTCATTCCTGGTCTTCGGGTTTCAGCATGGTCAGGGAGATTCTCCCTTTTCCCGCATCGACTCCATCCACCCATACAGTCACGACTTCTCCTGTCTTCACGACGTCGAGCGGGTGTTTCACAAAGCCTTTTTTCAGTTTCGAAATATGGATAAGTCCGTCCTGCTTCACTCCGATATCAATGAATGCACCGAAATCGACGACGTTCCGGACGGTTCCCTGCAATTCCATTCCTGGGAGGAGGTCTTCCATCTTTAGAACGTCCTTCTTCAAAATCGGCTGCGGGAAATTCTCCCGAGGATCGCGGGACGGCCTTTTGAGGGTATCCAAAATATCTTTCAGCGTTATTTCTCCTGCCCCCGTCGCCGCGCTCAGCGATCCCAGATCGACCGAGCCGATTTTCCCTGCCAGTTCCGGACTGCCGATATCTTTGTTCGAAGCCCCCGCTGCCTCAAGCAGCTGTCCGGCCAGCTCATAGCTTTCCGGATGGATGCCTGTCGCATCCAGCGGATTCTTCGCATCCGGGATACGGAGGAATCCGATTGCCTGCTCGTACGTTCTTGCACCCAGCCGGGGAACTTTTTTCAGCTGCGGACGGGATGTGAAGCGGCCATTTTCATTGCGTACACGAATAATATTATCCGCGACTGTTTTATTAAGACCGGCCACATACTGCAGCAGTGAGGACGAAGCGGAATTGACGTTCACACCGACTTGGTTCACCGCCGTTTCAACAACGAACGTCAGCTGTTCAGCCAATTTTTTCTGGGAGACATCATGCTGATACTGACCGACACCAACCGCCTTCGGATCGATTTTCACAAGTTCGGAAAGCGGATCTTGCAGCCGGCGCGCAATCGAAACGGCGCTCCGTTCTTCCACCTGGAGGTCCGGGAATTCCCCTCTTGCAATGTCTGAAGCGGAATAAACACTGGCGCCCGCTTCACTGACGATGACGTAAGCAGCGTCTGTTCGGGTTTCATTCAAGAATCCGGCCACAAATTGTTCCGTTTCCCGGGAAGCTGTGCCATTCCCGATGGCGAGGATTTCAATAGGGTACTTCTTCAACAAATCCGCCAGTTTTCTTTTCGCCTCTTCCGGTTTCGCTTTTGGGGGATGCGGATAGATAACTGCCACTTCAAGCAGCTTGCCGGTATCATCTACGACTGCCAGCTTGCATCCGGTCCGATATGCCGGATCCACCCCCAGCACCATTTTTCCTTTCATCGGAGGCTGCAGAAGCAGGCTTCGCAAGTTCTCAGCAAAAATGTGGATTGCCTGTTCTTCCGCTCTGTCACTCAATTCGGTGCGGATTTCACGTTCGACCGCCGGCTGGATCAGCCGCTTATAGCTGTCCTCAATCGCCTGCTCCACTTCCTGTGCCGCAGCATGGCGTTTCAGCCATTTGTTTTTCATGATCCGCCGGATGGTGTCTGCAGGAGGTTCGATGCTGATTTTCAGCACCCCTTCTTTTTCTCCCCGGTTCATCGCAAGAATCCGATGAGGCACAATCGCCGACACGCGCTCTTCATACTCGTAATACATTTCGAAGACGTGCTTCTCATCCGTCCCGTCTTTCTTTAAAGCGGAGCGGATCACTCCCTGCTTCCTGGTGACGTCCCGGATTTTCTCCCGGATGTCCGCGTCATCTGAAAATTGTTCCGCCAGAATATCACGGGCGCCCTGAAGCGCTTCATCCGGATCCTGCGCTCCTTCCGGTCCGATAAACTCGGCAGCTTTCCGCCTGATGTCCCGACTGTGGAGCATCAGCCAATCCGCCAGCGGTTCCAGCCCTTTTTCTTTTGCGGCGGAAGCCCGCGTGCGCCGTTTCTGTTTATACGGCCTGTACAGATCTTCCACCCGCTGAAGCACATCCGCGCTCAGGATGTCAGTCCGGAGTTTCTCTGTCATCTGTTCCTGCTCTTCGATCAGTCGGATGACTTCATCCTTCCTTGACTCGAGATTCATCCGGTATGTATAGCGGTCACTGATCGCCTTGATCTGCACTTCATCGAGCGAGCCGGTCGCTTCTTTCCGGTACCGCGCGATGAACGGAACTGTGTTGCCGTCCTCGAGAAGCGCGATGACTTGTCTGACCTGTTTCGCTTGAAGACCGGTCTCTTTCCCTATGATTCCATGGAATTTCTGCATTTCCATCTTCTCGCCACACCTTTCGGTAATTTGCCTGCCGAGCCTTACTGTCCGATCCCCTACCCCTTGAATCATTTAGTATACAGCAACCTTCTCCACAAAAAAAGAAGCCTCCTCTCAATGAAGAAGGCTTCCGGTAATGAAGGTGGCATCGTCGCCAGTTTCAATCGCTTTGAATATATCGCGGTACAGCTGTTCCGGTATCCCCGCACGGCGCATCATTGATTTCGGATTACGCAGTTCCACCCCATCTGAATGGATCAGGAACAGATCACCCGCCGAATAAGGAAAGCGCTGCGTCCGCAGTTTCTGCGGCCGTCCCGACAGATAGCCCATGACCGGCAGCGGGTAGACGAGTTCATCTGTCTCCCGTCTGTACAGATAAAACCGGATATTTCCGACACAGCTATAATCGAAATGCTTTTCACCGAAGTAAACTTTGAACATCGCCACCGCAGCACCGCGTTTTTGAAACATTTCATCATTGAAGCGGGACATCAGATCATCGACTGTTTCGTGATGGTGCTCCATCAGAATCGTCGGGATCACTTGTGATGCCAGACGGGCGACCGGACCGTTCCCGAGACCATCCGCAACAGCACAAACGAAATACTCATCTGTCGCTATCGTGAAATAGCTGTCTCCAGATTCATAATTCCCTTTCTTGGCTGCGTTATAGATGCAGACATCCACGTACTTATGGCGGATTACTTCCACTTAGGTGACCCCGCCGGCAGCCAGAATGGCTTCCTGTAGTTTTTTGATCGCTTTCCGCTGGAGACGCGACACATGCATTTGTGAAATTCCGAGGCGGTCGCCGGCCTCTTTCTGGCTAAGCTGTTCAATGTATGTGTACTGGATGATCTGCTTTTCCCGTTCTGACAGGATGCTCATCGCGTTGGCGACGAGCATGCGCTGATCCGCTTTCTCATAACCCAGGTCTTCCTGGCCGACTACATCGAACAACGTTACTGTGCTGCCGTCGGAATCCGCTTCCAGGGAATGGTCCATGGACAGCGCCTGATAGCTTTTCCCCATTTCCATGGCTTCCAGCACATCATCTTCGTCCACGTCGAGATACTCAGCGATTTCCCACACCTGCGGGGATCGCTGCAGTTCAATCGTCAGCTGTTCAACCGTGGATTTAATGCGCGGTCCCAATTCCTTGATACGTCGGGGCACGTGGATCGCCCATGTCTTATCCCGGAGGAAGCGTTTGATCTCTCCGATGATCGTCGGCACTGCGAATGCTTCAAAACTCCTGCCGTAAGACGGATCATAGCGGCGGATTGCACCGAGAAGTCCGAGCATGCCGACTTGCGCAATGTCTTCATGATACGACTTCCCGTTCGAATATTTCCGTGCAATCGATTCAACGAGACGCTCATAATGAAGGACCAGATTCGTCTGGGCTTCCTCGTCTTCATCTTTCTGGTAAGCTTCAATCCATTCCAAGACTTGTTCTTTTGTCGGCTGATTAGGATGAGACTGTTTCGACATCCTCTTCCACCTGCTCTCGCTTGACATGCTTAGTCATGAATACAGTCACACCTTCTTGATGGTGGACTTTCACTTCATCCATCAAGGTCTCGATCAAGTACAGACCCAGGCCTCCTTCACGCATGAATGAGATTTCCTCCTGCTCGTGGTAAGGTCCTACTTTCGATTTTGTTTCTTCGAAATCAAAACTTTTGCCGTGGTCCGCCACCATGATTTCGATTTTATCTCCGTACAGCGCGCAGCCGATGACAACTTCCCCATCCTCTTCATCTTTATATGCATGCTGGACAGCATTCGTCACCGCTTCACTCGACGCAATTTTCAAATCTTCAATGTCATCGTACGAGAACCCGATACGGCTGGCGAGTCCAGAGATAGCCAGCCTGGCAACACCGACATATTGAGGTTTTGCCGGAACCCGCATTTCAATGTAGTCAAAAGGGCGCATAATTAGTTACCACCTTTTTCTGCTGATTCAATGTCCATGATGTCTCCAAGGCCGGTAATGTCAAAAAGACGTTTTAAACGCGCGGAAAGACCGGTCAGTTTGACGTGGCCTTCTTTTGCATTGAGCGCTTTGAAAAATGCCACGAATACACCCAGACCGGTGCTGTCCATGTAATTTACTCCTGATAAATCGATGACCGCATTCAGGCCTTCCTGGTCCTGATGGGCTTCCAGACGTTCCCGGAGAACCGGCGCTGTATGCGCATCAATTTCCCCCCGTACGACGCCTGTCAGGTTTTTATTATCCTCGTGCAGTTCCACTTGAATGTTCATGTAGTCGACACCCCTGTTTTCACTTGTCATTAGTGGTTTATTTCAATATGGATTCAGTACGTTATCCGTTTAAAAAATTGAATAAACACGCTGTTGACTTCAATACCCGCTGAACCTGCCGAATAAACACCGATCAGCTTTTTTTATAAATGACGAGTGTAAAGTCATCCCGCAGATCTGCCTGCTGCATCCGGCTGAGTTCCTCATATAGATATTCTGCAATCTCTTGCGCGCCGGCTTCTTTCTTTTCACGGACCATGTCGAAAATGATGCTCTGATCGATGAAGCCCGCCTCCGTCCGGCCTTCTGTTACGCCGTCCGTCATAGCGATGACCAGGTCACCGGTCCGCAGCTGGACGTCCCGGTCTTCGTATTTCGCTTTTGGTGAAACACCGAGGAGAAGACCCTTCGCCCGCAACTCCTCGAACCGGTCAGTTTCCGCCCGGTACAAAATGGCCGGTTCATGACCCGCACTCCCGAAAGTCAGGACAGCGTTTTCCGCGTTATACTTCCCGTAGAACATGGAGACGAACATGGCATCATCGATGCTCTTCTCCACGATCCGGTTAATGACGCCCAATACCTCGCTCGGATTGGCAGCGGCGTTATCCAAGCTGTCCAGGCCGAACTTGATCATCGACATGCAGAGTGCTGCCGGAATGCCTTTTCCGATGACATCCGCCACCGCTACACCGGCCGAGCCTTCATCGTCATACACAAAGTATATGTAATCGCCATTCATCGCGCGGGACGGAATGGAAACGACCCCGATATCGAGCCCCTCCACGTCCGGCCGGTCCGTTTTCAGCAAGGTATCCTGCACATGCGCCGCCAAATCCATCTCCACCCGGAGTTCTTCCTGTTTTTTCACAAGGCTCTGACGCTCCCTGTTGGCCATTCCGTAGCTGATCATCATTTCGACGAGCAGGTCGAATGAATGCCATACTTCTGCAGGAAGTTCGCCATGAAGTTCCTCCAGTGCCGCTTTGTGCATGCTGATCACTTCTTCAGGCTGGACGTTTTCCTGGAGAAACTGGCGGCTCAACCGTTGACCTGCGTACAGATTCTGCTCCGACTGCTCCCGGATGTACCGCGCCAAAATTTCCTTATATTGGCTTTCAATGATCTGAACCACTCAGCTTCCTCCTATCTAAGCCACTTTGTCGCGCGGATATCGGTCCCTTCCCCTAAATTGGTATCAATTCTGAAGTCGTCCATCAGGCGCTTAACGCCCGGAAGTCCGGCTCCAAGACCGCCCGAAGTGGAAAAACCGTCTTCCATCACTTTCCTAATGTCCGGTATGCCCGGACCGTTATCGGTTGCGATAATCATGATGCCATTGAGTCCTTTTTCAGTGACCCGCTGGATCTCGATTTTCCCCTGCCCTGCGTATAAATAGATATTACGGGCAAGTTCGCTGATGGCCGTCGTGATTCTGGCCTGGTCTACTGTCCCGAAGCCCAGCTCTTTCGCCACGTTGCGGCCGAGCTGTCTGGCTGCGACAATATCCCATTCAGTCAAAATTTCCACTGAGGACTGGTTGCTCATATATTAGCCCTCCAATTCCAGTTGAAGTTTATCCAGACCGTTTTCTAAATCAAGGGCTGTCATGACATCTTCCAGACGGATGCCAAGTTCGATCAGCGTAATCGCAACAGCCGGCTGGATGCCTGTAATGACTACCCGCGCCCCCATCAGGCTGGACATACTGATGACATCCCCCAGGACTTTAGCGATGAATGAATCGATGAAATCGATCGACGTGAGGTCGATAACGACTCCGCGGGCACTCGTTTCATGCAGTTTCTTCAGGAGGTCCTCCTGGAACTGAATGGCGGTCTGATCATCAAGCTCCCACTGGATAGACACAATCAGGCAATCTCGCAGTTTCAAAATCGGTATGCGTACGTTCATTCTTCCACCTCCACAATTTTCCGGTCAGTCAGGGCCAGCGCTTGTTCGACGCCGCGCTGCAGCGTGCTCGTCGTCGTAAAGTCGTTCAAATTGATTCCAAGGGTAACAATCGTTTGCGCGATCTCCGGCCGGATGCCTACCAGCATACATTTTGCACCTACGAGGCGCACGGCATCAGCTGCCTGAATGATATGATGTGCCACCATTGTGTCCACAACCGGAACGCCCGTGATATCGAGCAGCACCACTTCCGCGCGATGTTTCACGACACCTTGGAGCAAGTTCTCCATAATCAGCTTGGCCCGTTCTGTATCGATCGTCCCGACGAGCGGCATGACCGAAATTTTATCGAAAACCGGGATCAGCGAAGCTGAAAGTTCCTGAAGTGCGATTTTTTGGAGGCTCACTGTCCGTTCCCATGTCTTCGAATAAGCTTCGATGATGCTGTTGCGCATCGGGCGGAGCCAGTTGGCGAACACCTCGACATACGCGCGTACGTCGTCCTTATTAATAAATCCCTTTTCTTCCATCACCAAAAAAATGTGCTCGGCAAACAGATCGACGGCCCGTGTCACGAATGTGATCGACCATCCGAGCCGAACCACTTTTTCTGAAAAATCGTTCAGCCGGTTCTCGTATGCCTGATGGCTTTCTGACAGGTTGGTCAGCATGAGTTCCGCGAATTCCCGGCTGGTCTGCCGGCGCATATCCGCCGACAGCATCTGGAACGATCCTTCCTCGTCTATTCCTGAAAGCTTTTCCTGCCAGTCCGGCAGTATGTCGTCCAAGTGCTCATGGATGAAATTAGCGACTTTTTCATTCATCGTATTCAAAAATCCTCCTCAAATGGTATGTAATCGTATGTACATGAATAATTCCATAAATTCATTGTATCGGAAAACTGCTTGTTTCTCACCTTTTTTGCCATTCAGTGCTCCAAATGCAAAAAAAATCACCGGAAATCCACTTTTCCCGGTGACCTGTTCTTATGTATAGTTAAAATTTTACAAGGCCGACACTTACTTCGAGCGCTTCATCCACTTTTTCCATCAGCCCGTCATCGAGGTGAGTGATTTTATCGGTCAGCCGCGATTTGTCGATGGTGCGGATCTGCTCAAGCAAGATGACCGAATCACGTTCAAATCCGTTCGCTTTCGCGCTGATTTCAACGTGAGTCGGCAGCTTCGCTTTCTGGATCTGCGCTGTGATCGCCGCCACGATGACTGTCGGGCTGAAGCGGTTGCCTATGTCGTTTTGGATAACCAGAACAGGCCGGGTTCCGCCTTGCTCGGAACCGACCACTGGTGATAACTCTGCAAAAAAAACGTCTCCGCGTTTTACAATCAAGTTGTCACCCTCCGCTTACGAGTCGCACTGTCGTATGCTCCGCTTCGTATTCCGCGTGGGAACACTCACAGGCAATCGAAAGATTGATCTGTGACATCTCCACGTAGCCCTTGATCATCGCTTCCCGAATGTGATTTGAACCGTACGTAGTTCTCATTACCCGCTGTGTCGACACGTAAACGTAATCGCCGATCTCCTCCACGCTTTCGTGCGTGCAGGCAGTCAATTCCGATACCATCGTCTTCGGCAGCTTCACAATCACTTCTTTTGTCTTTGCGTTTTCGCTCACAGCTGATACCTCCCACAGTTCCCCGTTCATCAAACCTGTGACTTCATCTTATCACTGCCCGGGGCTATTGAAAAGGACAATTTGGAAATTTGCTCCCTTCAGCGGATAAAACGGGGGATTCTGGCAGTCAGCATGCATGGAATCTCATACGGAATCGTCCCAAGCCGTTCGGCCCATTCCTCTGCCCGGATCCGTTCGTCTCCTTGCATCCCCAGCAGCACCGCCGGAGTTCCGGGTTTGATTTCACGGGGCAGCCGGACCATGCATTGATCCATGCAGATCCGCCCGACGATCGGCACGCGCTCCCCTCTGACGAGGACATCCTGCCCCTGCAGCGCACGGAGCAGGCCATCTGCATATCCGATCGGCAAGGTGCCGATCCATTCATCCTGTTCTGTCCGGTAAGTCGCGCCGTAACTCACCGGGCTCCCGGCGGGGAGTTTTTTCACGTGGATCACTTCCGTGGACAAGGTAAGAGCCGGCTGCAGCGGACTTCCGAGCTCGCTTTCCACATAACCGGACGGATTGATCCCGTACATGGCGATTCCGGCTCGCACCGCATCAAACGAAACTTCCGGGTGGAGGAGTGCGGCGGCGCTGTTCGAGGCATGGACCATCAGTCCGTCACCGGTTTTTTTCAGCACTTCTTTGAATTTGGCGACTTGCTCACGGAACAAGGGGCTGTCCGCTGTATCCGCCGTCGCGAAATGAGTGAAAATCCCTTCCAGCCGAAACGGCGTTCTCTGCAGCAATGCCAGCGCTTCCTCCGCTTCAGCCGGCTGGATACCGATCCGCCCCATGCCGGTATCCACTTTCAAGTGCACCCGGAACTCACCGGAGACTGCGGCCGCCTGCTGAATCCATTCAATGGAATAGGCGGTCAGGATGATGCCGTTTTTCTGTGCCGCCGGAATGAAAGAGACCGGTGAAGCCCCCATGACGAGTATATCTGCATCGATCCCCGCACTCCGCAAGTGGAGCGCTTCATCCGGTGTCGCCACTGCGAGCATTTCCGCTCCGTTTTCAAGCGTCTTCTGTGCCACTTCCGCCGCTCCGTGTCCGTAACCGTTTGCCTTCACGACCGCAATGACCATCGGATCGCCTGCCGATCTCCTGATCATCCTAAGGTTCCGGGCGATGGCGTCGAGATCCACTTCTGCTTTTGTCGGTCTGTATATTTCTGCCATACTATTCCCAGCCTTCCGAAGACTGCAGCAGCACTTGTGCTGCCGCATAATCATGAGTATGCGTGATGGACAAAAGCGCTTCCCGCTGCTGTCTGAACAGAACATGCGGCCGCCCGTCCCTGTTTTTTTTGATTTCAATATCCTGAAATGAACATGCGCGGCCAATTCCGGTGCCAAGCGCTTTCGCGAATGCTTCTTTTGCCGCAAACCTTCCAGCGAGGAATTCCGCACGCCTGGCCGGCGGTTGAGTCTCATACTGCGCGAGTTCCGAAGGCGTCAGCACCCGCTGCCGCAGCCGGGCAGATCGCTTGTCCAGTTTCCGGATCCTTTCCAATTCCACAATGTCCAGCCCGATTCCTGTAATCAAAGCGTCTTCTCCTTTCAATTGCGGCTCATTCCAGTATAATACGAATTGGCAGCCTTTTAACGGATTTTTTTATCAGACCCGCCTTATCGTGAAGCGGACTTTCGACTATTCGAGGTGACAACATGTTCATTAGAAATGAAAGCTTCTCCCAGTATATCCGCATGTATCCGGTCATATCCGCGCTCATCGCGCTGAACGTCCTCATTTTCCTGCTCGGGTTCCTGCCGGTCATCGGCGACCGGATCATCCTGTTCGGCATCGGCTACAATGCGGCGATTGCCGACGGGGAGTATTGGCGGTTTATTACGCCGGTCTTTCTTCATGCGGGATTCATGCATCTGCTATTCAATATGTTTTCGCTGTTCCTGTTCGGTCCGGAATTGGAGCGGCTGACCGGCAAGGTCCGCTTTCTGACCATTTATCTGATCGCGGGCATCTTCGGATCATTCGCCACCTTTTTCCTGCACCCGCCGGCGTATACGCATGTCGGGGCAAGCGGCGCAATCTTCGGCATCTTCGGGGCTTTCGGAGCGCTTCTTTATTACGGCGGACGGGCACTTCCCCAGCTCAGGCAGATTCTTCTGCCGATCCTTGTCATCAGTGTCATCATGACCTTCCTCACACCAAATGTGAATGCCACTGCCCACATCGCGGGCCTGCTCGCCGGTTTCCTGCTGGGGCTCAGCTATTTCCATCCGAAGCGCATCGTCAGCTGGAAAAAGAAATCCGGAAACAGGAATATCAGACGGATCAAATAAGACCAGCCGGAAAGCCCGGCTGGTCTTATTTCTGTATCGGCGATTCTTCCTGCTCCTTGTCCGGCTGCGGCCGGAACCACTGCATGATCCGTTCCGTATCCTGTTTTTCCAAGTGCTCGACACGGACAGCCGCCCCAAGGATGCCGGATTTGACCGTCACTTGGATCGTCGCCACCTTTTTGCGGCTTTGGAACCAGCTTTGCCGGACCTCTGCCGACTGGATCCGTTTGCGCATCACATACATCGTCTGCTTGCTGATCGCTCTCGTCCGGAGCGTCAGCTGCCGTCTGCCGGCCGACCAGCCGGCCGTCCGGTGCTGCCAGATGCCGAGTGCCACACTGAGCGGAACAGCGAGGAACGCGAGCAGCCCGTACGGGAAAAAGAAGTAGCTGAGCGCCGCTGCGCCGGGCAGGATCCACAGAAAGTCCACTCGATAATAAAAGCGGACACTCCGCGGCGGTGCTTTGAAGAATTCGGGAGACCAGTCCGTCTCCGGGAACAGTCTTTCCAGCACAGGCAGCATATCCCGTCTTTTCACAAGCGGCAGCAGCCGGATTTTCTCTCCGCCCATTTCCGCCGCCGATCCTCCTGCACTTTCAACCGTGACAGCGGCGTAGCCGAACAGCTCCCTCAGCGGGTTCTCTGTCACGCGGATCGCCTGGATCCGCTTAAAAGGCAGCGTGATCCGTTTTTTCTCGAGCAGCCCGCGCGTGATGATGATGTTCTCATCGTTCGCCAAGATGGTGAACCGGTAATTCGAAAAAATGGTGAGTGCCAAAGATACCAGCCAGATGATCAACAGACTGATGAAAACGGTGAGCGCGACGATGAGTGCACCGAAACGCAGAAACACCATCACTTCGCTGTAGATCATCTCGTATGGAATCACTTCAGAGAACTGTGTGAGGAATACCGCTAGGCCCGACAGAACGACACCGATTCCGCCTGAGGTGGCAGCGAGGATCAGAAGTTCTTTTGAAGAGATGCGGTAAATTTCCCGTGCCGCTTCCCTCCGATTTTCCTCCGCAACCGCCGTTTCGCCGGCTGTTTCTTTGGAGACGCCATTACCAAGCACCCGGTTTTTCGCGTGTTCAATCACTTCTTCGATCCGCGCAGCATCGGCTCTCGGCACCGCCGTCAGTTCCGCTTCGGCCCCCTCCCCCTGACCGCCGGCAGTTTCCACTTTCACCCGCACAAGACCGAGCGGCCGATGGAATATCCCTTCGGTGTAATCCAGGCTCTGGATCCGTTCGAATGGAATGTAGCGCTTCTTTTTGACAAACAGTCCGTATTCGATCCTCAGTTCCCCTTCCTCGAACCAATAGACGAACCGCCGCCACTTGATGATGCCGGCTGCAAGGAGGAACAAGAGAACTGCAGCGCCGGCGCCATAGGTGATGAGCGATTCGAGGTCACGCCCCGGCAGCCCTTCTCCTTGCAGCAGATTGGCGCCGAACAAGATCAGGAATGGCAGCACCAGCTCCTTCAGCCCTTTGAGAAAATTGAGGAGCGCGGAAATAGGATGAAGCCGGTAACGCGTATCAGACATCATCTTCCGCCACCCTTGCCAGGACGGAAATCCGCTGCCGCAGCTCGTCCGCTTCACCGTTTACAAGCGCCGGCACGGTATGCACGGTGGCCGCTGTCGAAATGGATATCGCCGCAAGGCCATACTTCCTGAGAATCGGACCTTGCTGCGTATCGACATGCTGCACGCGCACCATCGGCACGAGCGTACGCTTGACGATGAACAGTCCATGCTGCAGCTCGATCTCCTGTTCCCGCACCTCGTACCGCCATCTTTCCCACCGGATCTTCGGAAATAAATAAATGGCAAAGAATCCATAAAGCAGCGGTACTGCTGCAAGGACAGCGTAAAGCCAAGATGGCCCATCCAAAAAGAAAACCGCTGTGCCTCCCCCCGCCGCCAGGAGCGTCAGTACGGCCGTCTGTATAACTCCGTACAGCCGCCATACGGTGAGGCCTTTACGGGAAATATGATTTTTCGGCTGATTTTCCATGTTATGTATCGCTCCATTTCATCATCCTGCCTTTTAATACGTCCAGACGGACAAAACGTTTCACCTCTTCTCCATTGTAACGGATTCCGACTTTCAAAGCTGATGCAATAAAGACAGGAACGCTTTTTATCATGATTCACTGCTTTTTAACACGGGTTTTACGGTTTTTTGTGATTGAACGTAAAAAAACCGCCCCCTGGAACAGGAGGCGGCATTAGGTGCCGATTAATATTCAGATCTGCGCGAGCGTCCTGGACGGCCGCTGCGGTCAGAAGAGCGTCCGCCTTTGTAATTGCCGCGTCCGCTGCTTTTACCGCCTTTGCCGCCTTTATAGCCGCCTTTGCTGCCGCCTTTGTACCCGCCGCGGCCTTTGCTGCCGCGTGAAGGAAGCGGACGCTCTTCGGTGATCGATACCGGCGTATCATCCGGCTCTCTCGTCATCGTTTTGAGCGCTGCTGCGATCAAGTCGACAGCATCGTTGTTTTCAAGCAGGTTTTCTGCGAATGCCCGGTAATCATCCAGGCTGTTTTTTGCGACCATCTCTTCCAGCTGCGTCACTGCAAGTTTCTGCTGGCCGAGAAGCGCTTCATCGGATGAAGGCGGACGAAGCGGCATCATGCGCTTTTTCGTCGTATCTTCCACAATGCGGAGATAGCCCATTTCACGCGGCGTCACGAAAGTGACTGCCACACCTTTTTTACCGGCACGGCCTGTTCGGCCGATCCGGTGGACATAACTTTCCGGGTCCTGCGGGATATCGAAGTTATAGACGTGTGTAACGCCCGAGATATCCAAGCCGCGAGCCGCGACGTCTGTCGCCACCAGGACATCGATTTTATTCGACTTGAATTGCTTCAGCACGGACAGGCGCTTCGCTTGGCTCAAGTCGCCGTGGATGCCTTCTGCAAGATAGCCGCGCAGGCTGAGCGCCTGGGACAGCTCATCGACACGGCGCTTCGTGCGTCCGAAGACGATCGCGAGTTCCGGCTGATGGATATTCAGGAGGCGTGACAGGACATCGAACTTTTCGCGTTCATGCGCCTTGACGAAGAACTGTTCGATGTTTTCGACTGTCATTTCCTTCGATTTGATCTTGACGACTTCCGGGTCTTTCATGAACTGTTCCGCAATGCGCCGGATTGCATCTGGCATTGTAGCGGAGAACAGGAGAGTCTGACGCTCGGACGGAACGCTTGTAAGGATCGCCTTGATATCATCGATGAAGCCCATGTTCAGCATTTCATCCGCTTCATCAAGCACGAGCGTATTGACGTTCTCGAGCTTCAGTGTCCGGCGGTTGATGTGATCCTGGATCCGTCCCGGTGTCCCGACAATGATATGCGGCCGGTTTTTCAGCGCACGGATCTGGCGCCCGATTTCCTGACCGCCATATACGGACAGGATGCGGACGTGGCGGTCACGCCCCAGCTTGTAAAGTTCTTCCGAAACTTGAATCGCGAGCTCCCGTGTCGGTGCGATGACCAGACCTTGGATATCGCCGTTCTTTGTATCGATTTTTTCAATCATCGGAATACCGAATGCAGCAGTTTTACCTGTCCCTGTCTGCGCCTGACCGATGATGTCGTTCCCTTCCAGCCCAAGACGGATGGTCCCTTCCTGGATCGGTGTCGCTTCTTCAAAGCCCATACGGCGGATGGATTTTAAAGTTGCCTCACTAATGTTTAACTCTGAAAATTTTACCAAATTTTTTCAATCTCCTTTGCCTTCATCTTTTTTCACAAATGGGTTACATTCTAGATGAAATAGCGGCAAGTTCGAGCCTTTAACGAGGAAATTTCACGTCGAAAATCATACTCCGCCCGAACGGCGGGCGGAGGGATGTGTGAATAGGAAAAGCCCGGTCATTGCCGAGCGGTTCAGCCTGCGAAGTCGACTGACCCGCCCGGCACAAACCGTTTTACTCAAAAAAAGACCCCTTCAATAAGGAAGAGTGGTCTCAAATGTATCCATTGCTCTAAACAGCTTAACACGCAGCCGGGGCCGGTGCAATGGTTTTGCTCAGTTGCCGCCGTCCGGGTTTATTCCCCCTCTTTGACAAAAGGCTCGATGACGCGTTCCAATTTCATACCGCGCGACCCCTTTACGAGGACAAGCGCATCTTCATTCAGCGATTTTCTGAGCGTTTCCGTAATCGGCTGGATGTCCTCCCCGCTCCAGATCAGCTGCCCGTCGAATGACCCATCGAGCCGCTCATACAGCCATTTCATTCTGGGGCCGTAGAGCAGCAGGCCGGTCAGGTTCTTCGGCAGCTGTTCCGCCACCGCTTCATGGTAAGTCCGTTCATCCTCTCCGAGTTCCAGCATATCGCCGAGAACCGCCCATTTTTCCGGTTTCATCCTGGCATCCTCCAAAAACTGAAGAGCCGCTTTCATGGATGTCGGCGCTGCATTGTACGCATCATTGATGAAGACGGCGCCCGCTTCGGCGCGCACCGGCTGCATCCGCATATCGGTCAGCTGCGCTTTTTTGAGGGCGCGCCGGATGTCTTCGGCTTCCAGACCCGCTTCAAGTGCCAGCAGGATTGCGGCAAGCGCATTTTTCGCCTGGTGCCGGCCGAGCACCGGAATGGTGAATGTTTCATCAATCAGCCCGTTGACCGTGAATTCACTTCCTTCTTCCGTAGCGCGGACGGACGTGACCGACAGTTCATTATCCGGGCCGAACCCGAACGAAACAGCCTGTGTCCAATTTTCGACGTATGGAACGAGGAGCGGCTCATCGCCATCGTAGAAAAGCTTCCCTTGTTTCGGCAGGCCGGCCGTGATTTCGAATTTCGCCCGGGCGATCCCTTCCCTTGAACCGAGATCCTGTATATGGGCTTCACCGATATTCGTAATGACGGCATAGTCGGGCCGGGCGAGTTTCGACAGAAATTCGATCTCGCCGAAATCGCTCATTCCCATTTCAAGAATGGCGTAATTCACGTTTTCTTCCAATGACAGAATCGTAATCGGAAGACCGAGCTGATTGTTCAGGTTGCCCTGTGTTTTCTGGACATTGAAGTAAGGGGAAAGAACGCTTGCAACGAGGTCTTTCGTCGATGTTTTACCGTTCGAACCGGTGATTCCGATGAACGTCGCTTTCAGTTCCGCCCGGTACGCGCGCGCCATCTGCTGAAGCGCTTCTTCGGCGTCGTCCACGATCAAGAGGGGGAGTCCCGGGGGGGGATCCGGCTCATCGCGCTGCCAAAGGGCCGCGCTCGCCCCCAGCTCGATCGCCTGGCGGACGAACCGGTGCCCATTGACATTCTCCCCCCGGAAGGGGATGAACAATTCGCCCGGTTTCAGCGTCCGTGTATTGATCGAGACACCTTTGATGCGGATGTCCCTCCATTCCGTGCTGATACCGAGCCAGTCCGCGACTTGCTGAATGGTTCTATCCATAACGTCCTCCTAAATCAGCCCCGTCTGGACTGGAGCTGCTGTTTTTCCCGGTGCCGTTCCAGCGCCAGGCTGATCAGCCGTTCGATGAGGTCAGGGTATGCCAGTCCCGACTCCTGCCACATCAGCGGGAACATGCTGTACGGTGTGAATCCCGGCATCGTGTTCACTTCGTTGATCATCACTTCATTCTCGGCGGTGACGAAGAAGTCGGCACGGACAAGTCCGGAACAGTCCAGGATCTTGAAAGCGCGCTTCGCATCCTCCGCCAGCCGGCTGTAAATTTCTTCATCCAATTCAGCCGGAACGATGAGCGCTGTATCCCCGTCTTTGTACTTCGCATCATAATCGTAAAATCCGCCCATCGGTTTGATTTCTCCGGCGACAGAAGTTTCCGGTTCATCGTTGCCGAGAACGGCGATTTCGATTTCCCGGCCGGCCACACCCTGTTCAACGATCACTTTCCGGTCGAACTTGAGTGCTTCCCGGACAGCGGCAGCCAGTTCAGTCCGATCCTCCGCCTTACTGATCCCGACACTCGATCCGAGATTCGCCGGTTTCACAAATACCGGCCACGCCAGTTCCCGTTCCACCCGGTCGAGCCATCCGTCCTGATCCGCCTGCCACTCGCTGCGGATAAAATAGACGTAAGGCGTCTGGTTAAGGCCTGCAACCGAAAATAATTGCTTCATGATGACTTTATCCATTCCGGCAGCTGAAGCCAGAACACCATTCCCCACATAAGGGATATTCAGGACTTCAAGCAGGCCCTGGACCGTCCCGTCTTCTCCGTTCGGTCCGTGGAGCAGCGGAATCACGACATCCAGCGCCTCCCCTGAGTCCGCTGGAAGGAACGCGGATATATCGTTCGGTTCACCGGTTCCGTCACCGTGCTGGAGCTGGGCGATATCGTCAGCCGGCCCTTCCAGCCGTGCGCCCCGCTGCCATTCCCCTTCTTCGGTTATGTAAATGGGATAAACTTCATAATCACTGAAATTCAGCGCTTTCGTGACAGCCAGCGCTGTCGCGAGCGAAACTTCATGTTCAGCGGACTTGCCGCCGTAGAGCAGTCCGATCCTTTTTTTCATCTGCCAACCCTCCAATTTGAGTACATCCAGTTTATCACGAACGGCAGACGCCGAAAAATCTTTTCCTGTCAGGCACCGAAAAAACGGAGACCCGCGACGCCGGCAATAACACAGCTCAAAAAGAACAGTTTCCGGACACTCCGGCTTTCATCGAACCAAAGCATGCCCGCCGCCACACTTCCGGCCGCTCCGATGCCGGTCCATACTGCATATCCGACACTGACGGGAATCGCCATGAGCGCCAATGAGAGCAGGTAGAAACTTGCAGCGCCTGCTGCCACCGTAAGGATAGTGTAGACCGTCGATGTAAACCCATCCGACAGTTTCATCGTCAGCACGAATGCCACTTCAAATAATCCCGCAACAATCAAGATCAGCCACGCCACAATTCCTCGTCCCCTTCCTCATCCGGCGGATCTTCCGATAATTTCAAACCGATGATCCCGACGACAAGCAATATAAAAAAACCGACCTTCGCCGGTCCGGCCTCTTCCCCGAACAAGACAATCCCCGCCACAGCGGTGCCGGCCGCCCCGATCCCCGTGAAGACAGCATAGGCGGTGCCGATCGGGAAGTGCCGGATGGCGCGCGCGAACAGGAAGAAGCTGATCGTGATGAAGAGGATGGTCACTGCGGACGCAGCCGGGTCAGTGAACCCATCCGCTTCCTTCAGGCCGATCGCCCATACAATTTCGGTCACGCCGGCCAGCAGCAAATAGACCCAAGCCACGTCATCCCTTCTTTCCTAAATAAGTAAAATGCTTCGAAATTCTACTTCCACTGTTTCGTCCGGCGGTCGAACACCGCCCGCTTAAGCGGCGGCTGGCTGATGATCTCACTGATTTCCGAATTGAACTCATCAAGGAATGAAATCTCTTCTGCCTGCCTCACCTGCAGCTCAATGATATTTTTCGTTTTCTCAGGATCAGTCAGCGATAAGAGCACCCCCTGCCGATATTCTTTCCCTGCTTCAGTCAGAAAATCGGCTGGAACTTCCGGGATAAGGTCTTTGGGTCTTCTTCTGAAGAAGCTCTGGCCATTTTCCGCTTTACGGATCTGCTGAGTGAACAATGCACCGATCAATTCGTTGATCCGGGACAAAGTCCGGAAGTAGATTTTCACGGTCTGTCCGTCTTCCGAACCCAAATAGACGAACTCGTTTTGCAGCACGGCGTAAAACGGCGGCCGGATGGCTTCTTTTTTATGGCCAAGATACAAAAGTTCCGCCTGCTCGCCAGGGGACAGCTGTCTGACCCCTCTTTCCGAAGCGAAATCAATCCAGCACAGTTCACTTTTTCCTGCTGCCGCTGATTTCTGAAGTCTTCCGACGTCCTCTTTCGGTACGTACTCGAGCCGTGTGTGCATATTGAAGGATGCATCATCGAACGTATGCTTCAGCAATAGCAAGTTCTCCGGCATCCGGACCGCCGAAGCGAATTGCTGGAACGTGAGGCCGCTGAACAGCGCAAATCGCTCGCTTTCATTCACGTATACATAAAGATGCTGTAGATAATCTTCCGCACGAAGCGGTCTTTTCGCCATTCCGGCCCCTCCCGTTTCTGAATTTATTGGTAAAAAGATCGGAACTGGTCCGCCTCTTTTTCGTCTATGACTTATGTCAGAAGCATGTCCTTCCATTATCCGTTATAATGGACGATGGTTCAAAAATCCAGATTAAAGATCAGGTGACATTATGCAATCCAATAAAAATTTCGCCGAGCGGGTGGATTGGCCCCTCGCTTTCCTGCTTTTCCTATTCATGGCCGTCAGCCTCATCGCGATCGCATCCGCCCAGACGACCGAGCAGTATGTCCGGAACTTTGTGCCGTACCAGGCCGCCTGGTATGTAATCGGTGCAGGCATCATCACAGGTGTCATGATGATCAATTCCTCTCTTTACAAGCGGGCCGCCTATCTTCTTTACGGCGCAGGCATCCTGCTGCTTGTCGCCCTTATGCTGGCACCGAACGGGCCCGGACAGATCGCCGAACCCGTCAATGGCGCCCAGGCCTGGTTCCGCACGCCCATAGCCAACCTTCAGCCGGCGGAACTGATGAAGACCGTATATATCCTGGGGCTGGCCCGGATGATCACCGGGCACCATGGGACTCACTTGATCCCTTCCATCCGCAGCGATGCGGCTCTGCTTGGAAAGATTCTGGCGATGATGGCTTTGCCGCTCTTCCTCATCCTGCAGCAGCCGGATCTCGGAACGGCGCTCGTGTTCATCGCCATCACAGCTGGAATCATCGTCGTTTCCGGAATATCCTGGCGGCTGATCCTCCCGATCTTCGGAGGGATTGCGGCTTTCGGCGCCCTGCTGCTATGGATGGCCATCCATATGCAGGATTTCCTGTCGGATCGCCTCGGCCTCAAACCGTACATGTTCGCTAGGGTCTACACTTGGCTGAATCCATACGCCTATGCTGAAAATGAAGGATATAACCTGGTGGCGGCGATGAAAGCGATCGGCTCAGGGGAACTGTTCGGCAAAGGGTTCATGGACCGGGAAGTTTATGTGCCCGAGAACCACACAGATTTCATTTTCACGGTCATCGCCGAAGAATTCGGATTCATAGGAGCCAGCCTTGTCATCATCCTGTTCTTCATGCTTATTTACCGGCTGACCCGGATTGCCATTGAAATGAAAGACTTATTCAGCATGTACGTCTGCACCGGTATCATTGCAATGATTACGTTCCACGTTTTCCAGAACATCGGGATGACCATCCAGCTTGTGCCGATTACGGGTATCCCGCTGCCATTCATCAGTTACGGCGGAAGTTCACTCATGGGCAACATGCTGGCGATCGGCATCGTATTCGGCTTACGTTTCCATCAGAAGAGGCGCACAGGTCTCACATCGGATTTTTCTTCCTGACGTATGTAAAGCCAGACACCCAAAAAGCTCCGGCCGGAATATCCGGTCCGGAGCTTTTCAGCTGCTGTCAGGAATGCGCAGAAGGAACCTGCACTGGCGGCACGAGAGCTTTCAATATTTCCACACGCGACTTCGTCAATTTGACCGGTATTCCCAGTTTCGCCAAATTGGCTGCGACATTGCGGACTTCCTTCTCTTTTGCCAAGTTCTCTTCACCTCATTTTCCAGCGGGGATGTAATTTGATCATCATTTTTTGCAAAAAATCTGACTCGTTTCCGTAAGAACATTATACCACTTTGAAAGGGCCGATAAACGTTTCATTTCTGTGACATTTCCGTAAATCCGTGACCTCTGAAGGATTGACTTTAATGCAGGAAGCGGCAAGCCAGGATTTCGGAGCAAAGATGGCGAAATTCCGACTAAAAACAGAAAGGCAGGAATGCGCATCCAGAATGCGTTTCCTGCCTTTCGTTGTTTCCGCTTTCCAGTTTTGCCGATTTTGTCATTCCTTGCTTCCCGACTGGAGGTTCATCCCTTGGATGAAGTACTTCTGGAAAACGAAGAACAGGACGATGACCGGCAGGAGAACGAGCAGAGAGCCCGCCATCAGGTAATTCCATTGAGTGCTGACCTGCCCTTTAAACACTTGAAGACCGATCTGCAAGGTATACAGATCCGAATCGTTCAAGTAAAGGAGCGGCCCGAGGAAATCGTTCCACGCCCCGTTAAATGAGAAAATCGCCACTGTAGCCAATGCCGGTTTCGTCAGCGGGATCCCGATTTTCCGCCAAATATAGAAATGGCTCGCGCCTTCCATTTTTGCCGCCTCGATCAATTCATTCGGAATGGTCATATAAAATTGCCGCAGCAGGAAAATGAAGAACGCACTCCCGAAAAAGGCCGGAATGATCAGCGGGTAGTAAGAATTGAGCCAGCCGAGCTTCGCATACAGGATGTACTGTGGAACAAGTGTAACAAACCCCGGAATCATCATGGTTGATAAAACGACCGCAAACAGGAACCCCTTCCCTTTAAACCGGATTTTCGCAAACCCGTAAGCGATGAATGAATTCGCCAGCACGTTGCCGGCGACCACGATGATGGTGATGACGATCGTATTCGCCGCATAGCGGGCGAATGGCGCCGCTTCGAGCGTCCTTGCATAGTTGCTCCATAACCAGTCTTGCGGGAACACCGTTGTCGGAGGGGTCATGATTTCGACCATGGATTTAAGGGATGTGGAGATCATCCACCAAAGCGGTGACAGAAACAACAAGCTTCCCGCGGCCAGCAGGATGAAATTGAACCATCTCAGCAGCTGTTTCCGGTTGTTCACGTTATCCATATAACGTTCCCTTGTCCGCTCTTTTGCGGCGACGCGCTGATCGATCATTTATCATCCCCTCCTTCATAATGCACCCAGCGGGGAGCGAGCTTCAAATTGAAAATGGTGATGACGAATACAATGACGAACAGCACCCACGACATCGCCATGGCATAACCCATGTCGAATGCTTCGAAAGCCTTGTTCCACAAGTACAGATTATAGAACAGCAGCGAGTTGGCAGGACCACCTTCACCGTTGGACGTCATGACATAAGCTTCCTGGAAAATCTGGAAGGCTCCGATGGTGCTTGTGACAAGATCGAAGAAAATGATCGGCGTCACCATCGGCACCGTGATGAATATGAATTTTTTCCATCCGCTTGCGCCGTCGATTTCCGCTGCTTCGTAAAGGGATTTCGAGATTCCTTGCATACTCGCCAAATACAGGAGCATGGAACCGCCGACACTCCACATCTTCATCAGGATGAGGGAAGGTTTTGTCCAGTCCGGATCGAACAGCCAGTTGGGACCGTCGATCCCGAACCACCCAAGGGCAATGTTTATAAGGCCCGTCGTCGGGTCGAGGAGCTGCATCCACAACAGATAGACACCGACCCCTGAAAGGACTGCCGGCAAGTAATAGATGGTACGGAACACCCGCATTCCCGGCACATCCTGATTCAGCAAGGCGGCAAGGAATAACGCGCCAAGCGTGGTCAGGGGTACAGAAAACAGAACGAAATACACAGTATTCCACAGTGCCGTCATAAAAATCTGATCCGCCGTGAACAGCTGCGCGTAGTTTTCTATGCCAATAAATTCCATATCACTCGCCACGTTATAATTCGTGAAGCTCGCAATGAACGAAAATACCAGCGGCCCTCCTGTCAAAGCGATAAATCCGACGATGAATGGCATGACAAAAATGTAGCCGGCTAAGCCTTCTTTTTGTTTGTGTGTGAGAAATCTTTTGTTCATAGGCTTACCTCCGCTCCCGCAATCGAAAGAAAAGGGGCCCGAAAGCCCCTCACTCCCTTTTCCTGTCCTTATTGATTTTGCTCGACCAGAGCTTCGACTGCTTCCTGTGCGTTTTGCAAGGCTTCTTCCGCTGTCTGCTCACCCAAGAGGAATTCATCCACTTCAGGATTTACAAGCGTGTAGAAATCAGGCGCTACCGTCGGAACCGGAGTCAGGATTGTGTGCTCCATGTTTTCCGTACCGGCTTCATAGACCATTCTTCCATCTTCAGAGAATTCTTCTGATTGAGCCGCAAGCTCTGCCGCTTCCCGATTCGCTACAATATCGAAGTTCTGGACAGCCCAATATGTCTGCGCTTCCACATCGGTCAGATATTTCATGAATTCGAGTGCCGCTTCCGGGCTGTCGGAACCTTTCGGGATTTCCGCGACAAAACCACCGCCCCAGCTCGTAAAGCCATTGCCCGGTTCGTATTCAGGAATCGGCGCCACACCGAAATTCAAATCCGGCGCATAGTCACGGATCTGCGTATAGAAGTTCATGTTTGCAATCATCATGCCGAGTTCTCCGGAGAGGAATGGATGGCCTTGGTTGCTTTCGAATTTCGCCTTGAACGAATCGACCGTGTCGGCTCCGAGGCGGTCCCGCCAGGATTTAAGCCAGTTCAGGACTTCGGCATTCTCTTCTGTCGCGAGACTCACGTTCCCTTCCTGGTCGATATAGTTCTCCCCGTTCAAGTTTGTCAGCCAAACATCATATCCGACGCCCCATAGCGGATAGAAACCGATCCGCTCGTACTCTTCGCCCGCTTTCTCATCGAGCATCAAAGCGAACTCCTCGAGTTCCGCCCATGTCGCAGGCGGCGCTTCCGGATCCAGTCCCACTTCTTCGAACGCGTCTTTGTTATAGAAAAGCATCCGGGTATCCGTGTTGAACGGAAGTCCGTAAGATTCCCCTTCGTACAGTGTCGCTTCCCAAAGCTCTGGATAGAACCGTTCAGAGATATCGTTGTTTCCCATGATGGCCGTCAGACTTTCCGCCTGGCCTTCCATTCCGCGCAATGCAGTGGCGTTGATGTCATTGATTACGACATCCGGCGGATCTCCAGCGCCGATGGCAGCCAATTCTTTCGTCCAAATATCGCCCCATGGATAGTAGGAGTGGACAACTTCGATTTCATCCTGCGACTCATTGAAATCGGCGACAATTTTGTCGATGATCGGCCGGCGTGTCTCAGATCCCCAGAATGTCCAGAAATCGACGATTTCAACGCCTTCTTCTTCAAGAGCCGTTTCTTCTTCCGTCTCGTCACCGGTCGTAAAGCCGGCACAGCCAGACAGCATCAGAAGCGCACCGCCTAATGCAACACCCGTCTTTTTCCAAGAAACCATAAAGCAACCCTCTCCCCTTTTGCTTTTTTTAATTTTCAGTATTGCGAAACCTACTTCTCCTTTATAACCCTTTTTTCCTTCCTTTTTAACCCATAACATCAAAAATGAGCACTTATACCCTTTTTCCTAGCTTCTTCTCCTCCCGCTTCTCGTTCCAAGGTCCTTGGCACTACCTTCTTTTCGGGATAAACTTGTTGGATCACTGACGGTCTCATTAAAAAGCCTGTCAGGGCAATGAGACAGGCGGCGCTGCCGATTACTACCCACTCCGCCGGCACCGCGTCGAACAGCAGGCCGAACACAAGCATCCCAAGGGGCATCATCGCCATGGCCATCGATTCCAGCAGGCCAAAGATCCGGCCGCGATACGCTTCCTCCACATCTTTCTGGAGCATCACGCCGATCGGTGTATTGATACAGACCGTCGCAGCACCGAAACAAAGCATCAGGACAAGGTAATAAACAATCGCTGCCGTACCGCCGAAGGATAAAACCAGCGGAATGCCGATTCCGGCAAGCAGGACGGACATGACGAGAATTCCGCGTTTGGAATAGATGAGCGGGAATTCGACTTCTTTTCTCACAGAGAAATAAACAGAAGCCAGCAGCATGCCGGCAAAGATCATCGCTTCGATGAGCCCGTAATTCGTCGAGGAAATCCCCAGTTCTTCGACCACGATGAAAGCCAATCCGACTTGCGTGGCAGAAAAGAAAAAGTTTATCCCAACCGCCGCTGTCACGATGACACTGATTGTCCGGTTCCGCCGCATATATGCCCAGCCCTTTTGAAGGGATTGCAGCATGCGTTCTTGCTCTTCAGCAATTTTCTCCTGCCGTGCTGTGTAGAGCCGGAAATCCATCGTCGATTCCAGCAGAACGGCCGTCAAATAAGCGCCGGCCTGAATCAGCAGAAAAATCTCCATCGATACGAACCCGAACAGAACACCGCCGATGACCGGACCGCCGATCGATGCCAGCGAGACGGCCGACTGGTTGAAGGCAGTTGCCCGCTGGATCCGGTCCGGATCGATCAAGTTGGCGATCGAGGAGGAGAAGGTCACACTGGCGAACATGGAGCCGATTGAAACGAAAACAGTGGTGATATAGACAGCCTGCAGGGACAATCCGTTCGTTAAGCTGTAAAGAAGGAGACCCGTGACCGCTGTCATACTGCCAGCCTGTCCGAGTATCACCAGCATTTTTTTCGAATAGCGGTCGGCCGCGAATCCCGCGACCGGTGCCAGAACTGTCCGCGGAAGAATGCTGCAGATCAAGTTGATGGCGAAGCTCGCTGCAGACCCTGTCAGCGACAGGATAAACAGGCTGAGACCGAAAGCGTAGACGCTGCTCCCGAAGCTGGAAATCAGTTTGCTGAGCGTGAACGTGCAGAGATGATAAGTGGCGCGCTTCCGTCTTGCCGATTCTGTCATAAAAAACCCTCCGTCCGTTTTGTTTAATTTAATTAAACAAAAGATATCACTTAAGAGGTAGAAATACAAGTAAAAGTTTAATATAATTTAACAAACAGGCACTTTTTTCTTTTTGGCCTGTTATTGGAACTCCTCCCCTAAAAAGGCGGACTCTTTTAGACGGAGGGCAGTTCAGCGAATGGAAAGAGCGGGTGAATGAATGAATACTTTAGGAGAACGGATACGGAACCTGAGAAAACAAAATGGACTGACGCTGCAGGCGCTCGCTGGCGAAGGACTGTCCAAAGGCATGTTGAGTCTGATCGAGAACGGAAAGGCCAAACCATCGATGGAGAGTCTGGCTTATATCGCCGGAAAATTGGGTGTCGAAATCAATGAGCTGCTCGAAGAAATCCCTTCCGCCCAGCTGCGCGATGTCCTCTCGGAAGCGGAAAAACTCCACAGCACCCGAATGGAGGACGCAGAGACGGTCAAAGAGCGGGCGGCTGAGACCATCAGGCTGATCACCCCCTATCTCGAGTCACTGCCGGTCCGCTACGAGTCGGCCCGGCTGCTGGAACTTTACAGCCGAGCCGCTTACTATTCTGGAAAGAGTGAATGGCCGGAAACGCTCCGCAAGGCCGAGTCGATGTACGGAACACTCCATCTAGAGAATCAGGTGGCCGATGTCCAGCTGTTCCGGGTGATGAGTGTATTCCACAAGCGCGAATACAAGGAAGCCCTCACCATGATCGAATCCGCCCGTTCTTCTCTGGAACAGCGGAACGCCGTATTGGACCCTTTGAAAAAGCTCGATTTCGCCTATTTCGAATCCATCCTCCAGTTTGCTGTGGGGGATTTCAGACACGCGGTAGAAAAAATGAATGAAGCGATCGCCTTCTCGAAAGAGCGCCGGATCTTCTACCGGATCGAAGACCTGTACCGGCTGGCGGCTATGGACGCCATTTTAAGAGGCAGCAAAGAAGAAAAGGACTTTTATCTGACCAAGCTCCGGCAGTATGCAATCTTTTCCGATCATCGGGAAACTGCGGAAATGACGGATATAATTGAAATCCACTACTTGAATTCATTCGCCCGCGACTATGCACACGCCGATCAGATGATCGACCGCTGCCTGGCAGATGCCGGCGAGCTTGACATCTCCTTCCTCGCACTTGAGAAAGGGAAAGCCCAATTCGGGCTCGGTCACTTGGATGAGGCGCTGAAATGGTTTCATCAGCATGAAATATATGAGCATCTGCACCATCCGTTCGATTTGGGTATCCACTATGAAAAAGATGCGTATCTCGCCTTGATCCACTTGCAGAAAAATGACCGGCACGCTGCTTTGGCGCATGCAGAAAAGGCGCGGCAACTGATGGCACCGCTGCCTGATTCGCCTTACAAGCAATTCGCGGAGGAAGTTTACGAAAAGGTCCGGCGTTCCGCCTGAACAGAAACTCCGGAACAGGTCTGTGCGGCCTGTTCTTTTTTTGTTTCCGCGGAACAGCTTCAGCTTAATCAAAGCGGTTAGAAATAATGGAATCGGGTATTTTATATATACAATCGCCAAAACACTGAACAGCGGAAGAGGAGGAGAATAAATTGAGTGAAGAACGAAAAAATAACGGTTTGGATAGAGAAGAAAACGCAAAAGTGGAGCGGGCATACATGCAGGAAGATGGAACGGTAAGACGCGAGACTGTCGAAGTCGAAGGAAACGAAAACCCGCGGTCTGAAAGCGGCCCGACCGGCACTTATGGAGAAGGAGACCGCACGGATCGGGACGGCTGGCTGTCGGCAGGAATGGCAGACGACGAACAGTCGCGGAATCCGGAAGGCTTTTTCAAGGACAAAGACCGCAGCGATCAGAAGGACCTGGCGCGCGACGACGACAAATAACAGCAAAATCGGCGGACTAGAAAAAAGGCGGCAGATTCAATCTGCCGCCTTTTTCATTTCCCGCCTCAATTCCGTTGTGCAGTCCGTCAGGAATCCCGTCTGATGAACCGGTCGAGCGCATAATCTGGAATCGCGATGTCGGTCTCTTCGCCAATCATCAGTTTCGCAAGCTGCATCCCCGCGTAAGGACCAGCGGTGAGGCCGGAAGAACCGAGACCATTCGCCGCGTACAGCCCTTTCACTCCCGGCACTTCCCCGATGGCCGTGACACTGTCCTGCAGGAGCGGCCGGAAACCGACCCGGGCCTCCACAAATTCCGCTGCCGCCAAACCGGGCGAAACAGCGAACGCTTTGTCGAGAATATCATGCATCCCGCCGGCCGTCTTTCTGAGATCATAGCCGGCGTCGTTTTCGTGGGTAGCGCCGACTGCGATCCTTCCATCGTCGAACGGCACCGTGTACTGGCCGTACAGCCCCATAACAACCGGCAGTTGCTTCGCGGCCGCCGCAGTTTTCAAGTGGATGATCTGGGCTTTCTGCGGTTTTACACTAAATTCCAGACCGATTGCCCGGAACAGTTCCGCTCCCCACGCCCCTGCCGCAGCGGCCACACAATCGGCGGAATGCTGTTCCCCGCCGACGGTCACGCCAGCTGCCCGTCCATTCTTCAGAATCAATTCAGCATTCCCTTTGATAAACCGTGCGCCATGCTTTGCCGCTGAACGGATCAGCGCATCCCGCAGTTCTCTGCCATCGACCCGGGCGGCACCCTCGACGTAAAGCGATTCGAACGCCTCACCGGCGAACGGATACATCGCCTGCGTCTCGTCTGCCGTCTGGCGGCGGATTTCTCCGATTTCCGGAGCCGTTTCCCGACGGAAAAGCGCGCGTTCTTCTACTTGCGCCAGTTTCCGGTCATCATTCATGACAAGAAGCCCGGTCTTTTTGTAGCCGGTTTCCGTTTCTCCATCCGACTCTAACCGGCGGATAAGCTGCGGGTAATAGGCGGCGCCGTTTTTCACCAATTCATACCAGGCTTTATTGCGCCGCTGGGAGAGCCACGGACAGACAATTCCGGCCGCTGCACCCGTTGCCTGTCCCGGTTCCCCGCGGTCTATGACCGTCACTTCCGCCCCTGATTTTGCTGCATGGTAAGCAGCGGAAGCACCAAGGATCCCGCTGCCGATAATGATCAGCGATTTCATGCAATACCACCCTTTTTCTGTCACAGTACCTTACTGATTGTACAAGAGGAACCTGTTCTGCTCAAATGGGGCCGATGGATACATACCCGCTGAAAGAAAACGGGTTCAATTCGGCTAGGCCGGGTAAACAGTATAATGTACAGCACATACAGGCAGACTGATACTACCGATCATCAGCTAAGGAGGAAACGAAATGGCTAAAGATTCGACAGAAAAACATCCGCCGGTGGCAGTCGGAGATGCCGGAACTTCTCCGGAACAACGTTCATCCATGAGGAGAAGTTCTTCAACCGATAGGTTCCAGCCGGTGACTTCCGTAAAAAGCGGAGATGGCATTGAGATCACACCGGACGTCTACGGCTTTACAAATCAGATTGTAAACGTCTACATGATCGGCAATCCGGCTAAGAGTAAGGATTGGGTGCTGGTCGATACCGGCATGCCGCTCAGGGCAGACGCCATCTTAGCGGAAGCTGACGAGCGCTTCGGTGAAGGTCATCGGCTGCGGGCGATTTTGCTCACCCATGCACATTTCGACCACATCGGCGGACTCGTCGATATTTTAGAAAAGTATCCGGTGCCCGTCTATGCGCACCCCGACGAACTTCCGTACATCACAGGAGAAAAAGATTATCCGGCGGCAGACCCGACAGTCCAAGGCGGCGCACTCGCAAAAATGTCCATTGAATTCCCAGTGGAGGGCATCGATGTTTCCCAGCATGCCAATCCGCTGCCGGCTGATGGCTCCATACCCGGGCTGCCAGGCTGGAAATGGTATCATACCCCCGGACATTCCGATGGCCACGTCTCCTATTTCAGGGAGCAGGACCGCTTTTTGATAGTCGGTGATGCATTCCTGACCGTGAAACAGGATTCTTTGCTCGCCGTCACGTTCCAGAAGAAAAAAATCTGTGGTCCTCCGGTCTACTTGACGACCGACTGGACAGCTGCGAAAAATTCGGTGCAGAAACTTACTGCACTCCAGCCCTCGATAGCCGCTCCCGGACATGGAAAGCCGGTCATCGGTTCAGAGCTGGCAGAAGGCCTGACTAAGCTTGCTGCTCGATTCGACGAAGTGGCAAAACCGGATCACGGCAGATACATCAAAGGAAAATGAAATGAACGGATACAAAAAACGGCTCCCCATAAAGGAGCCGTTTTTGTACTGTCTGGTTATTGCTGACTGATATTCAACTGCACTCCGCCTGTCATGCCGACCGCCCACTCAGAACGGATATTCGCGGGAAGTGTTCTGGACGGAGATCCACTGGAATGTCGTGAATTCGTCGAGCGACCAGTCTCCGCCGAATCGGCCGATGCCCGAGCTCTTTTCGCCGCCGAAAGCGACAAGCGGTTCATCATTGACGCTCTGGTCATTGATGTGCACCATGCCGGTCTCCATCTTCTTAGCGAATGCCATCGCTTTGCTGTCAGTGCCTGCATGGACGGCACCGCTCAACCCGTATTCCGTATCATTCGCCACACGCAATGCCTCTTCTTCGCTGTCGACAGGAATGATGGTCACCACGGGACCGAACATCTCATGCTTCGCCGTGGATACTTCGTTCGTCCCTTTCAAAACGAATGGCGTCATGACATTGCCATCGACTTTTCCTTCCAGCAGCACTTCCGCTCCTTCTTCTTTCGCTTTTTCCACTTCACCCAGAATCCGCTGGACAGAATCCTGATTGATGAGCGGCCCGATCAGCGTATCTTCTTTTTCGGGATCGCCTGACTTGAGACCTTTCGCCAGTTCAATGAACCCTTTCGTGAATTCGTCATAGACATCCTTATGGACAATGATCCGATTGACCGCCATACAGATTTGTCCGCTATGCATGAATTTGCCGAACGCTGCTCCTTGTATAGCCAGCGGGATATCAGCGTCATCCAGCACGACGAGCGGATTATTTCCGCCGAGTTCCAAAACTGTTTTTTTAATCATCCGTCCGGTGATTTCACCGATATGGCGGCCGACTCCCGTTGAGCCGGTAAACGAAATCATGCGCGGTACCGGGTGCTCCACGAAACCGTCGCCCACTTCGCTGATTTTCGGAACCACCACGTTCATGATACCTGCCGGCACACCTGCTTCTTCGAATATTTTACCAAGCAGTGTCCCGCCCGACAGAGGCGTCTGGGAATCCGGCTTAAGCACGACGGCATTTCCGGTTGCAATCGCCGGCGCGACTGACCGCATCGCCAAGTACATCGGGAAGTTGAACGGACCGATGACACCCACCACGCCGAGCGGTTTCCGGTATACGTGATTCTCTTTGCCCGGAATGATCGACGGCGGCATCGTCCCTTCCATCCGCATCGGGAATGAAGCGGAATGGCGGGTGATGGCCAGCGTGAAATCCACTTCCACATTCGCTTTGATCCGGGTGGATCCGGCGTCTTCGATAAGGACTTGGATCAGTTCCTCCCGCCGCTCTTCCATAATGCGCACCGCTTTTTCCATGATCCTTGATTTTTCGAATGCATTCACTTCCGCCCATTCTTTCTGTGCAGCCTTCGCCGTTTCATACGCTTCATCGATATCTTTTTGGCTGGCAGCCTGGATGGACGTCACCTTCTGCTGTGTGTACGGGTTCAGGACTTCAATCCCTGACTCTCCTGTCCCTGTCCGCCACTGACCGCCGACAAACTGCTTGTTCAAATCCGTATACTTATTTATCCGTGTTTCGCCTTTCAAGACCATGTTGCAGTCTCTCCTTTCGAAATGGCTTTCACTTTCTTTATTCCCGGCAGATGAGCGAAGAAAACAGCAGATGTCTGCATATTCGAGGTTTAAATTTTGGAAAATAGGGAAAAATAAAATCGCTGTCTACCTTCTTTGAGCTGGAATATTTATACAGAAAATGAGGAGATGAGAATATGAACCGCAACGTGCTGTTTATTTCAGATCATGGGGATCCACTGGCAGAGCTCGGCGGCAAGCAGGCGGGCGGGCAAAACAATTACGTAAAGCAACTGGCCCTGGCGCTTGACCGGATCGGCTGGCAAGTGGATGTCGCCACGCACTGGTGCAATGAAATGGCGCCGCGGAGCGAAGGATTTGGGGAAAACTGCCGTGTCATCCGAATAGCGGCGGGTCATAAAGGCTTTGTCTCAAAAGATGAAATGGCTGAAATCCTTCCTGAATTTTATAAAGAACTTAAAGAAACTCTGGATTTATCCTCTTACGATGTCATTCACACCCACTACTACTTATCCGGCTTGATCGGCATCCGCCTGAAAGAAGATTTCGGAATCCCGTTTGCCCATACTTCCCATTCCCTCGGATGGGCCAAGGCGGCAGCAACCGGAATCCATGATCAGAGGCGGGAAAAAGCGGAAACCGCGATCCTCCAAAAAGCGGACCGCATTCTGGCTACAACGAAAAGCGAAAAAATCCTGATCCAACAAAATGTCCCGGCAGCGGCTCCTGTGCGGGTCATACCGATCGGCGTCGACGGAACGTTCAAGCCGCCCCTGAACCGGCAGCAGTCGAGAAAAGCACTCGGCCATGCATCTCCGCTGTTCGTCTTTGCAGGCCGCCTAGAGGAGACGAAAGGCATCCATACATTGCTCCAGGCGTTCCGGATGCTTATTGATCGGAGTGCCGGCGATTCGAAGCCCACGCTTGTCGTTGCCGGCGGCGAACCGGACGCAATCGATCCCGGAACAGGGCTGCCGCGGGATGAAAAATTGCGAAGCGCATGCAGCAGCATTTCGAGCCATGTCACTTTCCTTGGCCCGCAGACGCAGGAAGAGCTGGCACGCCTGTTCGGAGCCGCCACTGCAACAATCGTGCCAAGTTATTACGAATCATTCGGCATGGTGGCCGCAGAAGCACAGGCATGCGGCAGTCCGGTGATCGCTTCAAGTGTCGGCGGTCTAAAAAATGTTGTCCGCGATGGGGTCACAGGGCTGCTCGCCGAACCGAAAAATGCCCATGATCTGGCTATCGCGATGGAAGTTCTGGCAGTCAACACCGTCCTGACAGAACGGATGAGCCGGCACGCGGCAAGGATCGCCGCTGAAGAGTTCCAGTGGGATTCCATCTCCAAACAAGTCAGTTCCATGTATGGGGTGATCGGACATGCACAGAGCGACGCATATTTTGGCGACCGACTTGGACGGCACACTGGTGGGTGACGCAGAAGCGCTCCAGGAGCTCTTGTCCTTTTACTCGGAGCAGGCGTACGACGTGGCACTCGTCTACGTGACGGGGCGCCATCTGCGGTCTGCTCTTTCTCTTGCAGAACGGGAAAATCTGCCGGTTCCCGACGTGCTCATTACGGATGTCGGCGCAGAAATCCATATCGGCAGCGATCTTGAGAAAGACCTGCGCTGGGATGAAATGATGACTGAGGGCTGGCAGCCGGAAGCCGTCAGCCGGCTGGCAGAAGCCGCTGAAGGGCTTACCCTTCAAGAAATACCGACCCGCTGCCGGCTTTCCTATCATGCGGACGGACCGGAAACTGCCGGCCGGTTTGAACAGTCGTTAAAGGATTCCGGGATTCCGCACACATTCGTATTCTCCAGCGGCCGCGATGTCGATGTTCTGCCGGCAGCGGCCGGCAAAGGGCGCGCACTTTCCTATGTATTCGATAAGTTCGGTGTCCGGGACGCCCGAATTCTGATCGCCGGCGATTCCGGAAATGACCGGGACATGCTTGAACTGGGCCACCCCGCTGTCATTGTCGGGAATGCACATCCCGAACTGCGCCGGACAGAGGCGCTGCCGCACGTCTTCCGTGCTTCCCGCCGCTGCGCAGGCGGAATCCGGGAAGCTTGGGAGCACTTCTTTTCGTGATCGGCGCACCTGGATCCGTTTTCTGTTAAGATAAAGGATGAATCCAACCCGATTGCGGAATGAAACAGGGGGAAATGACATGAGCCAACACGCCAGACTTACGAAAGAAGCGACAGCTGTGCTGAAAGAGACAAGCCGGACGTTTTTTATTCCCATCAGTTTTCTCAACGGTCCGCTGAAGAACACTGTCGGTTCCGCTTATCTCTGCATGCGCGCCATCGATGAAATCGAGGACCATCCCGATCTGCCGCTGGACGTCAAGCAGCATCTTCTGTCGGAAGCCGCACGTCAGTTGTCGGAACCGGTTTTTGACGGAGCTGCCTACTCGGCACTGATCGGTCCCTACCGCGGGCAGCTTCCGGAAGTTGCCATCCGGCTCGATGACTGGGTCAGCCTCTGTCCGGCAGGGATTGTGGCCGAGGTGAAGCGGTCGACCGCCGAAATGGCGCGCGGAATGGCGAAGTGGGCCGGAAAGAATTGGCAGATTCGATCGAAAGAAGATCTTGATGATTATACGTACTATGTCGCCGGACTCGTCGGCACGATGCTTTCAGACATTTGGCGCTGGCATGACGGCACAGAGACCGACCGGAAACTCGCCATCGGTTTCGGCCGTGGGCTTCAGGCCGTCAATATTCTCCGCAACATCGGGGAAGACGCGGAGCGCGGAGTCAGCTTTGTACCGGACGGCTGGACGAAAGCGGACTTGTTCGATTATGCGCGAGGCAATCTTGGGCTTGCGGATGCGTACATCAAATCGATCAGAAATAAGCGGATCTTGCTGTTCTGTAAAGTTCCGCTGAAGCTGGCGCACAGCACGCTGAAATCACTCGAATCCGGCAAAGAGAAAATGACACGGCCGGAAGTTGAAGCGGCTGTGCGGGAAGTGCAGGAAGAAACTTGATTCTGCCATGCATCCGTACTCGACGGATGCATTTTTCATACATGTGCCTGTGCGATATACTTTATTTATGCGACTAACGACCAAAGGAGCAGTCTAATGGAATGGACACTGGCCCTCACGACCATCCTGGCGACAGGGACGTTCATCATCAATATCATACTGGCGCTGACGCTTGTGTTTCTCGAACGGCGGGATGCCTCTTCCACGTGGGCCTGGATTCTTGTCCTCTTTTTTCTGCCGATCCTGGGCTTCTTCATTTATTTGCTGCTCGGCCGGAAACTTCGGCAGAAAACCTTGTTCCGGTGGGAAGGCCGCAAGAAGATCGGGATTGAAAGCCTGCTCCGTTATCAGATGGAAAGCTTGGAAGAGGGATCTTTCCGGTTCAAAAATCATGATGCGGAAGAGTACCGGGAACTGATCTACCTCCACCTTCGGAACAACGGAGCGGTGCTCACCCAGGACAATGATATCCGGATCTTCAATGACGGGCGGGCGAAATTCGATGCGCTGATCGAAGACATCCGCAGTGCCAGGCACCACATTCATGTCCAGTACTACATCCTCCGTCTCGATGGACTGGGAAACGAAATTTTGGATGAGCTGATCAAGAAAGCGCGGGAAGGGGTCAAAGTCCGTGTCCTTTATGATGACATGGGTTCCAGGAGACTCCACAGACGCCACTTCAAAGCGATGGTGGCAGAAGGCGGTGAAGTGGAGACTTTCTTTCCGGCCTTCCTTCCGCTGATCAATCCCCGGATGAATTACCGGAACCACCGGAAAATCGTCGTCATCGACGGCCGGATCGGCTATGTCGGCGGATTCAATATCGGAGACGAGTACCTTGGCCTCAATCCCCGGTTCGGCTATTGGCGGGACACCCATCTGCGGATCGAAGGGAGTGCGGTCCATCCGCTCCAGACCCGTTTCATTCTCGATTGGAACCAGGCATCCGCCCGCCAGGACATCGAGTACGATGAGACTTACTTTCCTGCCATCCCCGAAAAGGGCTCGACTGCGGTCCAGATCGTTTCGAGCGGGCCGGACTCGGAGTGGGAGCAGATCAAGGACGGCTACTTGAAGATGATCAGCGACGCGGACGAGTACGTCTACATCCAGACGCCTTACTTCATACCGGATCCCAGCTTCTATGATGCGATCCGGATCGCGGCCATGTCAGGCATCGATGTACGGATCATGATTCCGAATAAACCTGATCATCCGCTCGTGTACTGGGCGACGTATTCATACGCCGGGCAGCTTGCCCGGGCGGGAGCGAAAGTCTACATATACGAAAACGGCTTCCTGCATACGAAAATGATCGTCGCGGACCATAGAGTAGCGACAGTCGGCACGGCCAATATCGATGTCCGGAGCTTCAAACTCAATTTCGAGGTGAATGCGTTCATTTATGATGCGGCAGTGGCAAAATCGCTGACCGATCAGTTCCTGAAGGACATCGAACTCAGCACTGAACTCACTTATGAGATTTACAGGAGCCGGACGCGGCTGGTCAAGACAAAGGAATCGCTCGCGCTTTTGCTGTCACCGATCCTGTGATTTCGTAAACCGGCAGTCCCAATGAAAAAGGGCTGTCCGCAGCCGCCATGTTCCATGACCGGTTCGGACAGCCCTTATTTTATTTCGAGCCGACTCCTAAATATTCCTCAAGAGTCACGCCCTGCTCATGGATCGCTTCTGCGGCTTCTTTTCCGACATAGCGGAAGTGCCAAGCCTCGTACATGTATCCCGTCGTCTTTTCCTCACCTGCCGGATAGCGGAGAATGAAGCCGAAGCGGTGGGCATTTTCAGCAAGCCACTTCCCGCCCGGTGTATCGGCGAAAGTGGCCGATGCCCAGTGCTGTTCCTGCCCCGCTTCACCGATATCGAATGCGAGGCCTGTCTGGTGTTCAGAATGGCCCGGCCGCGCACTGTAGCGGTCCGCTGCCGCTTGGCCGTCCTTTGCAGCATACCCTTCATACAGTTCCTGCTGCCTCTCGAATGTCCGGAATGTGCTGAATGCGACAAGCTGGATCCCTTCCTCCGCTGCCGCCGCCGCCATTTTTTCAAATGCCGCACGGGCTTCAGCGCTTTCTCCCGGCGCATAGTCCGCCGGCAATGGGTGCTGCTTGTTCGCCAGAAGGATTCCGTTGATCACTGTCGGTTCATCCGGCAGAATAATTTCAGCCGGATACGCCCGCCGGTCCACCGGCTGTTCCGGTTCTTCGGCAGGAGCCGGTTCATCAGTTCCGGCAGGTTCCTGTACCGGCGGTTCTGGCACGGCCGGTTCTTCCGGTTCCGGCTCAGCCGGCTCTTCTTTTTCCAGTACCGGCTCCGGCTCCTGTCCGTCCTCTTCCGGGACAGCAGGCGCCTCATGTTCCAAAGGTGATGTCTCATCCTCTTCAGGCTCTGTGACAGCCCGGCCTGTCAAGACGGCCTGCTCCTGTGCTGTGTACACTCCCAGCCAAATCCCTGCACCTCCGGCTGCCGCAATCAATACCACAACAACAGTACTCCATATATAAACCGATCTCTTTTTCGGTGCTTTCTTTTGATAGCGCTGCGCCATGCTTTCCCTTCTTCCACTATTCGTTCTGTTCATTTTACCATTCTCTGTTCTTTTTTTCCCTATTTTCCGCGAACTTTGGTATCCTCGAATGAGACTTGCAGAAAGTGTGGTTCTGTGCCATGTCGAACCAGAAATGGCTATCGATGAATTTTTTCGCGTTTTTCTTTACATGGGGTATTTTCCTGCCCTACTGGACCGGCTGGCTGACAGACGGAAAAGGACTTTCTGTCCTGGAGGCCAGTATCATCATGGGCGCAGGGACAATGGCACGAGCAGTTTCGACGCTGTTCCTTTTTCCGCTCGCTTCCCGGCATTTGCCGCTTGCTGGAGTGCTTCGCTGGCTGCTCGCCCTATCGTTCGCGTCTGCCATCTTTTATCTCTTTTTCGATACATATTCGGCGCTATTCGCCATCACCATCATCTTCAACCTGTTTTACCCTAATCTCCTGCCGGCCGCAGAAAGCGGCGCAACAGTACTCATGCAAGAGAGGGGAATCGACTACGGCAAAAGCCGGTCCTTTGGATCGCTCGGCTATACGGTCGCCCTTCTTGCCGTCGGTGCCGCCACTGCCATCTGGCAGCCGGACGTGATCCTCTGGCTCATGCTGGCCGGACTGGCGCTTATGGGTGCTGTCCTGCTTCTCAGTGCCCCCGCCCCCCTCCTTGCGGCCCCGGAACCGCCGCGAGCCGGACAATCCGCCATGAAAGCGCTGGCGAAGTCACCGGTATTCATGGTGGTGCTGACCGTGTCTGTCCTGCTGCAGGGAGCGCATGCTTCCTACTACAACTATGGATTCATTTTTCTTCGGGACTTGGGGGTCGGCGGAGTGGCCATCGGCATCATTCTCAATATCGCAGTCTTGATTGAAATCCTGTTTTTTGCAAAAGCCGATAAACTTTTCGCCCGGTGGAGTATTTCTTCGATGTTCCTCCTTGCCGGGGTCGGGTCGACCGTCCGCTGGGTCCTCATTTTCCTGTTTCCGTCGGTCTGGGTTTTCGTTTTATCCCAGACATTGCATGCCATTTCATTCGGAGTCGCTCATTACGCGTTCATCCGGTTTATCTTCCGGGAAGTCCAGGCAAAACACATCCCAGCGGCGCAAGGGCTTTACGCGGCATTTGCCATGAGCTTCAGCATCGCCCTGTTAACCTTCCTCGGCGGTTATCTGTATGAGATCTCGCCTCAGCTCGCCTTTTTGGGGATGGCCGCTGTCTCTCTGCCCGCTGTACTCATCATCCTGCCGGCCCGCCGCCGGGTGGATGCGGCGGGTGAACATAAAAGCAGCACCGCGTAATCTGCGCGGTGCTGCTTTTCAGGGTCATCGGCAGGCAGCCGGTCCGCCCCTGCTTCCGATCGGTTTCAGAAGATCACTGTGGCCAGGACGATCACGAACAGGACAGCGAACAGAATGGCCATGCCACGCATCCAATTCGCTTCACGCACAAGCCCTTCCCGCTTCATCTGCACATACCTGAAAGAATTCGTACAGACAAACAGGAGTGTCATGAACAGGACAGCTATTTCCATATTGCCTCTCACTAAAAATGCAAGGGAGGCCACGCTGAGCCCGACAATCAATAAAGCCTGCAGCCATTTTTGGTTCATCCGGTCTTCCTCCTTCATTTTCGGGTCCGCCGCAAACGGCTTCCCGGCCGACCGGCGCTTAAATCAAAATACAGCGTAAACAAAAAGCCGGCTGTCTGCCGGCTTTGCCACTCAGCTTGCGTCTTCCACCGCTTTTTCGGGGTGCTGCTGATAAAACTTGCGTCCGATATACGTCTGGGCGATCAAAATCAGTCCGCCGACCGCCCAATACAGCGGAAGGGCAGCCATGGCTGTAAACGAAATGATCAGAATCATGACCGGGGACAGATAGATGAAAGCCGCCATCTGTTTTTTCTGCTGTTCCGGCATGGTCCACATGGATACACGCGCCTGGAAAAAGTAGACAACGCCTGCGATAAGTGCCATGATGATATCCGCTTCCCCGAGATTGAACCAAAGGAATTCGTGGCTCTGGACATCCGGTGAATATAGGATGGCAAAGTAGAGTCCCATGACGATCGGCATCTGGATGACGACCGGAAGACAGCCCATGTTAAGCGGATTCACGTCGTGCTTTTTGTAAAGGCCCATCATTTCCTGCTGGATCTTCATTTGTTCTTCCCGGTCTTTTGTCGCTTTCAGCCGCTTCTGAATGTCTTCCATTTCCGGCCGCATGGCGTCCATTTTCACTTTCATCGCCTGTTGCCGCTTGTACGTATTGAGCATGAACGGCATCAGGATCAGCCGGATGATGACCGTAATGGCGATAATGGCGAGTCCATAGCTGCCGCCGAACAGGTCGCCGAGGTAGTTCAGCGCCAGGTCGAACGGACGGACGAAAATACTGTAGAAGAACCCTTCCTGATTTTCAACACTTGAACAGCCGCTGAGTGCCAATGCAGCAAGCACGAGCATGAACAGCAGCCAAGTTTTTTTATTCAATCGATTCACCTTCAACCTTCTCAAACTACTAAGAAGTATACAGTTGTGCCACCCAAAATTCAAACGCCTTGAGCGATCGCCTTCAGATTGACACAAAAAAAGGAGGGAATCCCTCCTTTACTTGCCGCTCGGCAGTGTGAACCGGAAGTACGGAATCTGTTGGCTGTCCCGGAACTGCTTCGGTGTCACACCGGAATATTTTTTGAAGATCCGGGTGAAATAGCTTTGGTTGCAAAAATGGAACTGACTGGAAATCGCCGAAATGCTTTTATTGGAATGGCGCAAGTAGTACTGCGATTCCTCCACCCGCCGGACATTCAAGTACTCGACCAGCGTAATGCCCGCATGCTCCCGGAAAATCCGGGACAAGTGGCTCGTGCTGATATGGAAATGTTTCGCTATGTCTTCGACGGAAAGATCGCGCTCGACTTCATCGTTTATGTACAGAACGACTTTGTTGACGGTCTGGTGCGTGAAGGATGGCTGCTGCCGTTCCGACAGAATGGATACGAAGAACTCGATCAATTCATCGGCTACAAGCAGGAATTCGGAGTCATTCATCCGGTTCTCCACGATTTCGATACAGGCTGCATTGAATGCGAAAGCCTTTTTCGGCGGCACTTGCGTTTCATACAATTTGCGCGCCATGATGGATGACAGGACTATGTAGTAGTTGCGGACTGCATGAATCATTTTTTTGCCCGACCGGGTTGCGATAAGGTCGATCAGCCGTCTCAAGCTTTTTTTCGCCCGGTCTTTCTCTAAATGATGAATTTCATAAATGAGCTGGGTTTCGATTTCGAAAAAATTTTCGAATCCTTCGTGCCGGCTCAGCGCTTCGTTCTCGATCATGAACAGTTTGGAAATAGTGTCTTGAATGGTCGGTGCTGTTGGCGTATTCATCTGATCCTCCTTACATACTGAAATACAGGCAAATATACTCAGTACCCTAACTATATAACGAAATCGGGAATAAGAGAATAGATTTACTTGCACTTCAGAAAAAAAATTAGGCAATTGGCACGCTTCCTAATATTATACGCTATATTGTACGTTCTGGTCGTCAAAAGGTTCCATGCGGAGGAAAAATCGGGCACGAAGCGGCGGAACGGCAAAGAACCGCTGCTTCATCAGCGGTTCTCCTGTTCCGCGTCTTCCGGAGGAACCAGCACTTGAAGATGACGCGGCAGTACCTCAATGGCGAATGGCGTTTCAAAGCCGGCTTCCCCATCGATATTGCATGACAGCGGCTCCTGTGTCCGGACCGTGGCTTTGCTTGTATGGATGACATCAACTGAAGGGTCATGCTCGAGCCGGCCCACGAGCAATTCACCCGCCATCCGGATGAACGCCGGGATCGCCGCGTTCTTTACTACGTATAAGTGCATCATCCCGTCGTCCGGCTTTGCATCCGGTGCCAGTTTCTCAAAACCGCCGACGGAATTTGTCAGTGCGGCGAGCACAAGCTTCGCTTCTCCCTTCCAGCTGCCATGGTCATGTTCGATTTCAAAGTAGACTTCTTCATCGCCTGTCAATGCCTTCAGTCCTTCCAGCAGATAAGCGAAAGCCCCAAGCTTCGTTTTTTGTTCAGGGGTCACCTGGTAAGTCGCTTCAGCCAGGCTGCCCAGCGCTAAAATGTTCATGAAGTAACGGCCGCCGGCTTTCGCGATATCCACTTCCTTCGGCACGCCGGCCTCCAGTGCCGCAATCGCTTCTTCGGGCTTCAGCGAAATCCCGAGCGCCCGCGCAAAGTCATTCACTGTCCCGAGCGGAATGAAGGAGAATAAAGGCTGATTATCCTGTTCAGCCAATCCGGCGACCGTCTCATTGATCGTTCCGTCCCCTCCCATCGCCATCACCAAATCGAATGCCCGTTTGCAGGCTTCCCCGGCAAACGCCGTTGCATCCCCTGCCGCCGCTGTCTCCCGGATTTCGGTCTCATATCCCATTTTTTTCAGTTCTTCAAGCACCAATTCACGGTAAGTGCCGGCTTCCTCTTTACCGGAAGATGGGTTTATAATGAACATGGCTCTTTTCATTCAGACGCCTCCATCACTGTAACTGACCTGTTGCACTATTCCCGAATTCCGTTACAATTAATCCGCGTGCCGACGGAATTGCCGGCCGCAGAAAGAGTGGACAGCCGTGAGATTTTTCACCTACTTTCTCATTTTCCTCGCCTTTTTTGATTTATTCGCCCAGCTTCCTGTCATCAGTCCGCTGGCGGCGTCCTTCGGCGCTTCCACATTCGTGACAGGCTTCGCTGTCGGCATTTATTCCCTGGCCAATATCGGCGGCAATATGATCTCCGGTATTCTGGCAGACCGGAAAGGCCCGTACCGGGTTCTCCTCATCGGACTTCTGCTTACCGCAGGCTCCCTTTTCCTTTATCAGCTCATTATCGGTCCCTACAGTCTGCTGGCTGTCCGTTTTCTTCATGGATTAAGCGCGGGGCTGATCATCCCGGCAGCTTTCACATATGCCGCAAACCGGACGGGAACGGAAGCGCGCGGCCGTAATGGCGCGGTCGCCGGCGCATTCATCGGACTCGCCGCGATTGCCGGCCCGGCATTCAGTGCGGTGACCGCCGCCAGGACAAGTGTCCCGTTTGTCATGTCCATCACCGGTTTTGCGCTCCTTGCCGCAGGCGCGGCCGCTTTTTTCGTCCTGAAACGGGGAACTGCGCACCGGAAACCGCCTTCGGAAGAAGCGGCCGCGGAATTGGCAGCTGCCATCTCACCGGGCTTACTCTTATCGTATGCCGGCGCCTTTTTCCTTATGTTTTCCCAAGGCGTCATCGCGTATATGCTGCCGCTTAGAGCGATCGGGCTCGGATTCGGCACAGAGACAGGCGGTTTGCTTCTCAGCGTTTTCGGATTAGCGGCCATTGCTGTATTCGCACTGCCGGTCAACCGGATTTTCGATATCGCGCCGCCCGTCTATACGATGGCCGGCGGTCTCGTCATCATGGCCAGCTCGCTGTTCGCCCTGAGCACCGCTGAATCACTGGCCGCCTTGTACAGTACGATGGCAGCTTACGGCATCGGATTCGCGTTTCTGTTTCCATCCATCAATTCCTTGTTGATCGACGCCACGTCCGCTTCAGCCAGGGGCAAGTCATACGGCCTGTTCTACGCGTGTTTTTCAATCGGAGTCGTCGCGGGATCCAGCATAACCGGGGCCCTTGGGCTTTCTGCAGACAGCAGTTTTGTTCTGTGCGGAATCCTGCTGCTCATGCTGGCGCTGTCCGGCCTGCTGATGAACACCCGCCGCTTATTGCCGCACAAAAAAGGATGACCGGGCCGGTCATCCTTTTTTCTATAGATTTTCCGTGTTGACGCGTTTGATCGGTGCGACAGATTCGGTGTCTTCTTCCTTTTCATCTCCGAGATCATTCGGTGACAATTTCTGTTTGCCGTCATCCAATCCTTCATCCGGTGCTTTCCGGTCTTTCTGGCTGTCTTTTCCGGCAAGTTTACCGGTCCGGGAATCCGTCACATGCTCTTCTTTCGGATCGTTGCTGTTGTCGAGATTTTGTGATTCCATGTATGAATTCACCTTCGCTTTCGCATTGTTAAAAGCAGCAGTGGCCTTCTCGCGATTTTCGGGTTTCTTTAAATAGGCATAGGTCCCTGCGGCCAGTCCCGCAAGAAGCAGTCCTCTCTTCCTTGCCATGGCATCGCCCTCCCGTTCTGTTTAATTATCTTTTACCCGCTATCACCAACTTTAATCGGTCAGTGGCTGACCAATTCCATATCAATGTGCGGAATCCCGTCTTCGTCATAAACTTCCGAAACCTGACGGAATCCGAATGACTCATAAAATGACTTTAAATGAGCTTGGCCCTGGAGAAAAATCCGGTCTTCCTTCCATTCTTCCAGAATAAAGTCGACACAGCGCCGCACAAGCTCACGGCCCAGTCCTGTCCCTCTCGTCCCTGGAGTTACGATCACCCGGCCGATTGCCGGCAGATTGTTTTTCATACCGCCGGGGACGAGCCTGGCATACGCCCGGACCTTTCCGTCCTCAATCGCAGTGATATGCACGCAATCGGGATCCAAGCCGTCGATTTCCGGGTATGGACAATTCTGCTCCACCACAAAAACATCCACCCGAAGTTTAAGGATTTCATACAGCAGCGGAGCGGATAGCTCACTGAACCGGTATGTATTCCATTCCATCCTATCATCTCCTCCTGTTCTGGCTGATACTCTCCTACCATACTAAATTATTGCACAAATGTGGATTATAAGAAGGAATTTTGATATGATGACGAAAACGACAGCTGAGGTGGTAACATGATTCGTCCAGGGACGGAACAGGATATTGAGGCAATTCAGGCGATTGCCCGGGCGAGCTGGCGCAATACCTACACTGATATTTATCCTGTCCGGATCCAGCAGGCTTTTTTGGATAAATCCTATTCGGATGCCATGCTCCAAAAACGCATTGAACGGACCATCCTGCTCATGGCCGAACATGAAGGGGAACCGGTGGGGTTCGCCAATTTCACAAAAGCGGACGAAGACGGGGATGCGGAACTGATCGCCCTGCATATCAGACCGGAATACCTCCGGAGCGGTTATGGCAGCCAGCTTATGCAGTACGGGATCCGGATGCTGGCAGGCGGACGCCAGCTGTCCGTCTATGTGGATGCGGATAACGGGAAAGCCCGGCGTTTCTATGAGGCGAACGGATTCACGTTTGTCCAGGAATTCGAAGAGGTGTTCGAAGGCCTGCCGCTTTATACAGCTGAATACATCCGGAAGCTCGACGAAAGAAAAGCACCTGCCCTATGAGGAGCAGGTGCTTTTGCGCTTTAAAGCGGGCGGTAAGGTGAATCTTCTTCCCGCTGCAGGTCTGGCTGCTGCGGGTCTTCGGCAAGCACGGGCTCTTCGGCAAGTGGCGGACGGCGGACGAAGCACATGATCGCCGCGACGTAGAAGATAAGGGCTGTCAGCGACAGCAAGCCGGACAGGATTCCGGCGATTACGAATAAAATACCGGCCAGTTTCGGCTTTTTATTGTCGTTCAAGTTGATGATCGCAACAACTGCAAGAGCGCTCGCCAGCGCCAGAACAGCGACGATCACCCAGCCGAAAACACCGAAGATGTCAGTGAAGCCGCTCACCAGGGCGACGGTCGCTTCCGCTTCTTCCGGGGTCAGCGTCGGATCGTTCAGGATATCTTCCTGAAGCTGGGCTTCGAACACACTGCCTTCGAATCCCCCGATGTTGATGATTGCAATTATGGTCAAAATGATCACGGTGACATTCAGCACAATCCCGATAATGCCGAGCGCTTTTTCCCATGTCCTTGAAAATGGTTTTCCGTACATCTGCTTCACCTCGCTTTTTCATTCTTTACTGAATACGTACAGTCCTGCAAAACGTTCCTTATTTTTCTTTTCCCATCAGAAATTTGACAAAACATGTTTAAAAATACGGCACCAGCGGGTACAAATGAAACATCAGACTAAGCAAAAAGATACTAACAACGAGGTGAACCATCATGGAAAATAAATTGATTTTCAATCAGGCAGATTTTATGTATGGAATAGGCGGCGCCTCGGTGCTGACCGCCATCGTCTTTATCGTGACTTCACTGTAACCGTCCATGATCCGGAAGTATATAAAACAGATCCGCTGGCTGCGGATCTGTTTTTCATTCTGCTTTTATATCGTCATAGTCGCTCGACCGTTCAAATGCCGTTACAACGTAAGAGCAGACCGGCTCGATTTTATAGTCGTTTTGCCTCGCGTAAGCAGCCGTCTGATCGAGCAGCTGTTTCGCAACGCCCTGTCCCCTGAGGGATGGATCTACGAACGTATGCTCAACCACCATGACATCCGCCATTTGAGTCCAGGTGATTTCTGCAGCAGTATTGCCATTCTCTTCTTTTCGGAACGCGAAGTGGTCATGGCCAAGTTCTGTCAGTTTAAATTCCATGCAAATCCTCTCCTTTTCATGTGCGGCTGATGGTCAGCGGACGCAGCGATGCTTCGATCGCTTCACGGCGCGGTTCAAGAAATGGCGGCAATGCCAGCGTTTCACCGAGCGAATCCAGCGGTTCGTCCGTATCGAATCCGGGCTCATCTGTCGAAAGTTCAAACAGGATGCCGTTCGGCTCACGGAAGTAAATCGCCTTGAAATAGTACCGGTCCACTTCCCCTGAAGTCCGGAATCCGTTTTGCCGTAGATACGCGTCCCATTTACTGTATTCTTCAAACGTCTCCACACGGAACGCCACATGGTGGACACTCCCGCGGCCTGGCCGTTCAGGCGGCATTCCTGGCCGGGTCTCCAAGTGCACTTCGCCTCCCGGCCCGCCTTCTCCGGTCGAAAATACCCGGATATCCGGCATTCCCTCCGCAAACGCGTCATATGTGCCGATTTCCCGGAAACCCATAATTTCCGTCAGCACACGGGCTGTCGGCCCGGCGTTCCGGACAGTGAGCGTTACCGGCCCAAGACCGGCAATTGCGTATTCTTCCGGAATCCCCGCCTGATTCCATGGTACACCGAACGGGATTCCATTTCCATTATCTGCTGTCAATAAAAGACGGGAACCTTCAAAATCTTCAAACGGCAAGACCGGCCGCCCGAACCGTTCGCCGATTTCCCCATGCGGCACCTTGAATTCTTCGAATCTGCTGCGCCAATAGTCCAGCGACTCCCGGCTCCGGACCCGGAACGACGTGCTGCTGATACTGGAACTGCCGGAGTAAGTGCGGCCGGCCATCGGAATGTCGAAGTATGTCATATCCGTCCCGGGAGTCCCGACGGCATCCGCATAAAACAAGTGATAAGAAGATGTATTGTCCTGATTGACACTTTTTTTCACAAGCCGCATTCCCAGGATCCTCGTGAAGAAGTCATGGTTTTTTTCCGCATTCGCGGTAATGGCTGAGACATGATGAATTCCTGCAAGTTCCATGGATGATCCGCCCCTTTATCTTGAAATCGAGATATAAATCGAGTTTATCATATCCATCCGGCACGGCAAAGGGTTCACCCTCGCCGTGCCGCCTGCTGGATGGGATCCCATGTGCCGTTGAACGGAGGCGCATAAGCCAGATCGAGATCCTCGAGGTCATGGAGCCTCATGCCATTGTACAGCGCGGTTGCCAGAACATCGATCCGCTTATCCGCTCCGTTTTTCCCGATGACCTGTCCGCCCAGCAGCAAATCATCTTCCGCTCCGTAAACCAGTTTGACATGCAGCGGGTTTGGATCCGGATAGTAGCCCGCGATATCTTTCGCCTTCACCCGTACGGTCTTAACCGGAATTCCGATTGCCTGCGCTTCTTTTTCTGAGAGTCCGGTCCGGGCAAGCGCCAAGTCCATGAATTTCAGAATCGAAGTACCTACGACTCCGTTGAACGTTTTTGGCATGCCGATCATGTTCAAGCCCGCGATGCGGCCTTGTTTATTCGCCGTTGTGCCAAGCGGAATGTAGTCGTCCTTCTTTTTGATCCGGTGATATTGCACAGCGCAGTCCCCCGCCGCAAATATGTCCGGCACATTCGTTTTCATGTAGCGGTCGACCTGGATGGCTCCCCGCACACTCGTGACGATGCCGGTGTCGGCGATGAAATGGGTGTTCGGGTAAGCGCCGACCGATAACAGGACGAGGTCTGCCGGATATGTCCCTTTATCCGTGCGGATCCGTTCCGCTTTTCTGTCACCTGAAATCTCTTCGACACTCTCCCTGGTGTGGACTTGGATTCCATGCCTGTCCGCTTCCGCATGGATCAGCTCCGCCATGTCGGCATCGAAGATTTTCGCGAGATGTCCGCCGCGTTCAATGATGCGCACTTCTTTTCCAAGCCCGCGGAAAACTTCCGCCATCTCCAGACCGATGGCCCCTCCGCCCACAATAGCGATATGCTTCACTTCACCATCAAGATCTTCCATAATGCGGTGAGCGTCCGGAATGGTTTTCAGCACATGGACGCCCGGTTTATCGCTGCCTTTAATATCCGGCATGACCGGGCTGGCGCCGGTCGCGATGAGCAATTTATCGTACCCGTACTCGAAAGGCTCCCCCGTTGCCGTCTTTATCCCCGAAACCTTCTTTTCAATCGGGTCGATCCGTTTAGCTGTATGTCCGGTCTTTGCATCGATTCCATACTTTTCCCGGAACGTTTCCGGTGTACGCGCGATCAGCCGGTCCGTGGAGGGAATCTGTCCGCTGATCGTATAGGGGAGACCGCACTGGCCATAAGAATAGGTCTCTCCTTTTTCGAGCGTCAGCACCTCCGCATTCTCCCCTTTTCGCACAATTTGCATGGCAGCGCTCATGCCTGCCGCATCCCCTCCGATAATTACAACTTTCATCCTCATCCTCCTCTGTCTTCAGCTTCCGCTTTTCTGGCAGATTTCCCTTCTCGCTTCCCGGTTAAACGCGCTGACGGAGAGCTTCCCAGGATTCATAGCTTCAAAAAAACGCCCGTATAGTGTTCGGACACTTTACGGACGGATCTTCGTCTTCTTTAATTGAAAAGCGAACGGATGGAATCGGCCAGGCCGCGGAAAAAGTTCCGGACGCTGTCCCAAAACCCTTCGTCGTTCACTGTATCGTTGATCGTACCCAGTGTCTCCTCGATCGTTTTGCTCAGATCATCGAGCTGGTCCGACCATTGGGAGAAGTCGATATCAAGCTGCCGGATCCGATCCATCAGGTCGATCAGAAGCTGACGGTCTTCCGGGCTGAGCTCGATCTGCAGCCGGGTGAGCTGCTCTTCGACAATCTGCTCCACTTCTTCACGGGAAGCCGGACTTTGTTCTGCAATCTGCTTTTTGATTTCTGTCAGCAGTTCGCTCACTTTTTCATCTTCCACTCCGTTGCCGACGATTTCTGTCGCCACTTCAAGTTCATCGTTCGCTACATCTGTCCGCTCCGGATCGAGCTGTTCACCGTTGACTTCATAGGCTTTGTAAATTCCAACGAGTGCCGAATGACCTGTAACGGGTTTCGGTGCCGCCACTTCCACGATTGCATTTTCGATTCCCGCCGTAAGGATGGCATTTGCGTACATGTCCGCCGTCACTTGAGTGATGTTTTCCGGCGTGACGATTTCAATGACAAGTCCTTCGCCCTCTTCCTGCCGCGTGATTTTAGCAGATGAATACATATTGGCGCGCGGGTCCCCGTCTTCAATATACTGAACCAGATCCTCACCGGTCACTTCAATTTCTTCCAATTCCGGTTCTTCCGCCACTTCCAGACTCTCCTGGACGCTTTCGCGTTCAGCTTCCGACAGGTCCCCTCCGTACACGACAATCGGCGGACCGAATTTTTCGTTGATGCCCGTATTTGCCAGCACTTGCACGGGAGCAGCTGCAATCAGCAGCAGGACAGCCAGTGAAATCAGTTTTTTCATAAGCGCATTCTTTCCCCTTTCTTCTCTGAGATTAGTACGTATGGTGCCGGGAAAGGTTGCATCAGCGGATCAGTTTTGTCCAGCCGTCCTCCTGCACGATCTGCCCGTTTTTCATCAGAGTGCCGAGGGCCCGTTTGAATGCGGCTTTACTCATATCGAACATTTCCCGGATTTCGTCCGGTGTCGATTTGTCCGTAAACGGCATTTCTCCGCCGGCCTGTTCCAAGTAACGTCTGATGGCTTCCGCATCCGCACCCAGCCGCTCCTGTTTTCTCGGCAGCAGGGAGCCATTGAGCGTTCCGTCTTCCTTCACTTCGATGATCCGGACGTCCACTTCCTCTCCAAGACGCGGTTCTTTCTCCCGCTCGGATTCATGGACGAATACCCGGTAACCTTCAGGGATCGTGACCAGGAACGTCCCCACCGGCAGCAGCCGGTACGGACGGGCTTTCAAGTTTTTGTTGAACACTTCTTCCGGCGCTTCACTGATCACTTCCAGCACCCGTTCCTCCGTCGCCAGACGGCCGAACAAATCACCGCTTTTATCGGTCCGCAGCGTCATGAACAGCTCGTCGCCCGGCTGCGGCCATAACTCCTCAAAACGAGGCAGATCTTCAGGCAGCACATATACTTCCCGGGTGGTGCCGATATCCATGACTGCGCCGTCCCGCTTCGAAGTTTTCAGCACTTTCGCCCATCCGAACCGCCCTTTCGTGATGTGCGGGATCATCGGCGTCGCCGACAGGCCGCCCTGCCGGTTCCTGTATAAGAACACTTCGATTTCATCCGCTGCCGCGTCCGCTCCTTCCAGCTCCGATTCGTTCATCATGACCTTCTCCATCCCATCCGTTAAGACCCATTGCGATGAAGAACGGTCTTCGATCCGCAGGACAGCCGTTGTTCCTGGTTCTAATGCCATTATTCCTGAATCCTCCTTCACTCTTCGTTTTCCTGTTCCGCCTTCAGTTCCTGCAGCCGGTCCAGTACATCCGGACTTTTTTCGAGCACATGGACAAGATCCGTGATCCGGTCGATCGCATCCCAGCTGAGATGGTGCTCGATCCCTTCTACATCCTCGTAAATCCGCCCTTCTTCCACACCGATCAGCCGCAGGAACTGCTCAAGCAGATCGTGGCGGCGGACTAGGCGCTTGCCGAGTTTCTCCCCTTTCGGCGTCAGGACGAGCCCTCTGTACCGTTCATATATCAGGTAGCCGTCCTTATCGAGCTTCTGCACCATTTTCGTCACGGAAGACGGCAGAACAGAAAGCGCTTCTGCGATATCCGAGACCCGGGCATATCCCTTCTGCTCGATCAGGGACGTAATGATTTCAATGTGATCTTCCATACTTGGAGTCGGCATGGTAACCCTCCCATCAACACTATGTTCAAGTTTACTATACCGCGCCACACCGGACAACTGAGCAAGGAATAAGACAGGTTTTACCGTCCACTTTTCCGGGTACTTCTTTACTAGCTTCAATTGTTCATTAGGAGAAAAGAGGTGAGAGGGATGGCCCGGATTCTTTGGATTATTTTAATTGTTATTTTAGCGATCTGGCTGGTCGGCTTCTTGCTGGATTTCGCCGGCGGACTGATTCACCTGCTGCTGATCGTAGCGGTCGTGATTCTGCTGATCAATCTGTTCACTGGAAGAAAAGGCGTGTAGAAAAAGGGATGGGCGGCAAGACCGCTCATCCCTTTACTTTTGCGTATATGCACGTATCCCGCAGCCCTTCTCCCGTTATGGAAAGGCTGTCTTTCCGAAGAATCCCTTCCAAGTCGAAACCGAGGCGTTCCGCCACTGCCCGGCTGCGGACGTTTTCGGTATCACAGCGGATTTCCACCCGGTTCGCTCCGAGGTCTTCGAACGCGAACTGCGCGATGCGGCCGACCGCTTCGGAGACATATCCTTTCCCTTCATACCGGCTGTCCACCCAATAGCCGACTTCGAATTTCCGGACGGTCCAATCAAACCGGTGGAGGCCGGATGAACCAACAAACTCACCGGTGTCTTTCAGGAAAAAATGCAGACGCAAGTCCTTGCGGAGCTGGAAATCCGCAGCCGCCTGGACGAGATTCGCTTCCACTTGACCGGCATCCGGTTTGTTTTGGGCGAACGGCATCCAGTTCCGGAGCGCCTCATGAGAATGCAGGATGGCCTCGAACACTTGCGGAGCATCTTCCCGCCGAGGCGCACGGATGACAAGCCGTTCCGATTCGAAAGCTTCCGGAAAATCGAACAGGACGGGATTGAACGGCGCTTTCCTGTCCGCTTCCTTGTCTTCCCAGCGGACCGGTGTCGTTGTGCCTGCTTCCCAGTCCTCGCGCGTGATGCCATAGGTCACCGCATCATAATACTTATTTTCGTTCGGCGAAAACCAGCCTTTCCGGATATGGGCTTCTTTGACGAAACCCGCCCGTTCGAATGCTTTGCGCATCGCGAAATTATCATGCCGCGTATTGCCTTCGAGCCGGATTTTTCTGTCCGGCAGGGAAAATACATAATCCGTCATGAGCCGGAGGGCTTTCGGGCCATACCCTTTCCCGCGATAAGGGCCGGCGATCCGGAGATCGAACAGCGGGATTTCGTCCTGGAGATCATAGATTTTCACCAGGCCGACCTGTTCCCCTTTTTCATTCTCCAGCCAGAACGTCTGGACCTGATCCGATTTATACCCTCCTTCACCGATCGTCTTTTCAATCAGCTCCCGCACCGGATGTTCGTATCCATGATAGGGCCAGGAGTTGCCGGTCATGAATTCGATCAGCTGCTCCTGTTCCTCCATCGTCCACTCTGTCAATTTTAGTGCCATTCCGTATTCTCCCCTGTTTCCGGGAAAAACGCCCGGAATGAATTTTCTTTTATTATACGCGAAAATTTCCGGCCGCGTCGAATGCTACAATGGAGAAAAAGGAGCGGATGCGGATGAATAAAGGACAGCGCAACACCATCACTGATGTCTCAGGCGTCAAAGTCGGGCATGTGACGCTGTATGAAAAAATATCGGAAACGGATACCATCTGTACAGGGGTGACAGCGATCCTGCCGCACAGCGGGAATCTGTTCAAAGAAAAAGTCCGGGCGGCGAGTTTCGTACTGAACGGTTTCGGCAAGACAGCGGGGCTTGTGCAGGTGGACGAGCTCGGTGTCATCGAGTCCCCGATCATGCTGACGAACACGTTCAGCGTGGCCGCTGTGCTGCAGGGGACGATGGACTGGATGCTGAGAGAAAATCCGGAAATCGGCGACGCCACCAGTTCCCTGAACCTCGTCGTCGGTGAATGCAATGACAGCTACTTGAATTCAATGCGGCTCATGGCGGTTGAACCGGGGCATGCCGAAGAAGCGATCCGGGCAGCGGACCGCGAATTCGCACAGGGAGCGGCCGGCGCCGGGAAAGGCATGGTCTGCTACGGGGTCAAAGGAGGGATCGGTTCCGCTTCAAGAATCGCCGAACATGGAAACCTTTCCTACACGGTCGGAGCATTGCTCCTGACGAACTTCGGCCGAAAAGAAGACTTCCGTCCGGCCCGGCTGCACGGTCCGGACCCCGGGAAACCGGACGGGTCGGTCATGATGATCATCGCGACAGATGCTCCGCTGGAAAGCCGGCAGCTGAAACGGCTCGCCAAGCGAGCAGCGATCGGACTGGGGCGCACCGGAACAAGCGTCGCAAACGGGAGCGGCGATATCGCGATCGCTTTCACCACCGCTTCGAACATAGCGCATGACTCGGAATCCGCTTTTGAACAAACCGCGCTGCTGCGTGACAGCCATCCGGTCATGAATGAATTGTTCGGAGCCGCCGCTGATGCGACGGAGGAAGCGGTTTATCAGTCCATTTTCCATGCCGAGACCACAATCGGCCGGCTTGGCCGGGTAGTGGAAAAAGGCGAGATATGATAAAAATCGCGGGTGCCAGGCACCCGCGATTTTTATCAGACCATCACAAAACCAATAGTAAAAAGACACAACCCACTGAAAATGGTGGCAAACAGGTAACCGGCCGCCGAATACACTTTCCCTTCCGCCAATCCTTCTGCAACGTCCAGCGCGAATGTCGAAAAAGTGGTGAAAGCGCCAAGAAACCCGGTCACCCACAACGGACTTTCCGAGAGCACCAGCCCGAGAAGAAAGGAGCCTGAACTATTGACGAGGAATGTCGCCCATCGTCCATGCCGGTTCCGCTGTTCGAACCGCGCGTATACAAGATATCTGGAAATGGCGCCAAGAAAGCCGCCGACTGCCACTTCGATCATCACTATTCCCGCCCCCTTCCTTTCCCGGTTTTCAGCCCCGCTAACGCTGCGAGGACGGCTCCCCCGGTCATCGATATTCCATAGAGCAAACCAAGCGGAAGTGAGTCTTCAAGAAGATGGAGCCATTGTGCAGAAAAGGCGGAAAAAGTGGTGAAGGATCCAAGCAGACCGGTGGTGATGAAAAGCATCACGCTCTTCGATCGCCTGCCGGTGAAGCGAACTGAGAGAAATCCAAGCAAAAAACTGCCGGTCAGGTTGACAAACAAAAGAATGACCGCTTCAGGCGCCGCCGCATATACACTTGCCCGGAGCAGCGCGCCTGCCGTTCCGCCCGTTCCGACCGCCAGTATGTTTTTCATCCATTCCCCTCCTTTGCCGCCTATTATAACTTTTAATTCGGTCATGTATCGTCCTTTTCAGCAATGGGCGACAAAAAAGAGCCGCACCCGGTGCGGCCCTCTCTGTTTCCTATTCCGGTTGCAGAATCAGCACGCTGCCTTCCGCATCGCCATCAATCGGTGTTGCGTGATAATCGCCTTCCACCCAGTCCGCGACCTGGTTGTCGTAGAACGGCGACTTTACATGCCCGCTCTGACCAGGTCCGACGATGTGATAGGTTTCCGACAGATCAGCGAGGTCCGCGACGAACCGCCACGATGCCCCGTGGTCGACGATTCCATCCGGATCGGAAGCGGCGGCCATGACGGTGACATTCGATCCGCCTACCGGTAAGATTTCCGGATTCATGAATTCAGCCAAGATCGGCGATGCCCCGCTGACCGGATGGGAAAAGAGCAGTTCATGGTATTTGCCCCAGTCCCAGTCACCGGCATCTTCTCCGAATTCTTCTGAAATCACCGCTTCAGCCGCCGTCAATGAATCCGATAGCCACTTCTCTACGCCGCCATATTCCTCGACCCATGCACCCGGTTCACCAGCGAACGCCTCCCGCATCAGCTGATCAGTGATATGGTTTTTGCCCGGCATCAGCTCATAGACATCCTCCGGCATCTTTTCTTCCCATAATGTGTCCGGCAATTCCCGGATCCACGTCCGGAAAATAAGCGGCGCCGCCTGATCCGCCTCATCCACTCTATTCCAGTCTTCCAATATGGCGAGCAGTTCGTCGTGTTCATCCGTCTCTGCCCGCACCGCTTCGATCATGGATGGCAGGAATTCTTCCGCGTACAGATTTTTCGTATCCATCTGCAGCTCCATCATATCTTCCGCCGTCAAATTCTCTCCGGCGCTCAGCACTTCCGCAATCCGCATATACCGGTACGGCTGTGCCCAGAAGTCCGTAATATGGTATTCATAGTTTTCGTCCACCACTTCATTGTTCGCTGTCGCAATAAACCCTTCTTCAGGGTTCACGACGACTGGCAGCTCATCATAAGGGACGTATCCTTCCCAGCCGTAGTCGGCGGAATCACCCGGTACAGGCAGCTGCCCGTCACCGGTTTTCCGGATCGGAATGCGGCCGTTCGCCTTATAAGCGATCGTCCCGTCTTCGGAAGCGAACACGAAATTCTGTGCCGGTGCCTGGAAATCTTCCAGCGCGTTTTCGAATTCGTCCCAGTCCGAAGCTTTATTCATTTTAAGGACCGCTTGCAGTTCCAATGTCGGTTCGAGTGCGGTCCACTGCATCGAGAACACAGCCCCCGGATCTTCTTCTTCATAGATGACATCTGAAATGACAGGACCGTGCCGGGTGACAAGCACCTGATAGTCGATCGGTTCACCGTCTTTCACCAAAATCCGCTCTTCCCGCACTTCCGCCTGTTCCCACTCCCCTTCATACAGGAATTGTGTCGGATCTTCCGGATTCGGTGTTTCAATATAAAGATCCTGGACATCGGGCCCGACGTTCGTTACACCCCAGGCGATTTCCTCGTTATGGCCGAGGATGATTCCCGGAATGCCCGCGAAAATGACACCGCTGACGTTCTGTTCCGGGCTTTCGAGGTGCATCTGATACCAAATGGACGGGGTGGACAGGCCGAGATGCGGATCATCCGCCAGCAGCGGTTTGCCGCTGGCTGTCTTCTCGCCCGAGACCACCCAGTTGTTGCTGCCGTTGAATTCCGGCGGCACGAGGTCTGCGTTGAACTCGCCCGCCACTTTCACTTCCATTTCCTTATTCGCTTCAATGATGGACGGCGCGTTGTCCGGATAAGTGATGAACAATTCCCGCGCTTTCTTTTCCGTAAATTCATTGAGTGCCCAGTGGCGGAACGCGAGCGCCGACCAGTGCCCGCCGAGGTCATAGGCCATGTATTTTCCGATTGTCAGTGAATCGAGCGGTTCCCACGGTTCCGGTTCATAACCGAGCAGCGTGAACTCGAACGGCAGCGTCCCTTCCGCCTTCGCATCTTCCATATAAGCGTTGACGCCTTCCGCATACCACTCCAGCACTTGCTCCGCTTCATCACTGTAGGCATCCAGTGATTTTCCAGCGGCATCCCGGAGACTGAATGTACGGAACAGCTTATCCGTTTCGACGGCCGCTTCACCGATCACTTCCGCCAGCTCCCCGCTCGCCTGACGTCTCGAGAGGTCCATCTGGAACATGCGGTCCTGCGCCTGCACGTACCCCTGCGCCCGGTACAGGTCCGCATCGGACTGAGCAGTGATGTGCGGTACTCCCATATCATCGCGCGTCACGGTCACTTCTTCTTCGAGCGCGGCCAGGGTAAGTTCCCCCTCAATGACCGGCTTTGATTTATTGATGAAAACGTTTACAAAAATAAGTGCGGCCGCCGCCAGCACCACCAAGGCCCCCACAGCGATCAGCAGCACCTTCAGCCATCTTCTGTTCTTCATTTTCCCCCGCCTTTTACCATTTTTCTCTTTAGTATACAGGAAAAATGACAGCAATAAACAAAAAATTCACACAAGAAAAGTGGAGGCGATCCGACAGGCCCGACAGGCATAAGGCTGCGTGCGCAGGAAGTCCTGATTTCCGCAGCGCGAAGGCTTATGACCCCGAGGGCCTGATCGCCGGAACTGGACAATAAGAAAAGTGGGGTCGATCCGATAGTCCCAATAGGCATAAGGCGGTGGGCGCAGGAAAACCTGGCGTCAGCGCAACAAAAAAAGATCCGCTATGCGCGGATCAATTGATAAAATCTTCTTCACCGAACACCATTCTGACATTCGGCACCTGTTTCTTCTCTGTCAGCACGTACAGCACATCCCCTGCTTTCAGCTTGGTCGGACCGGCCGGCATCACGAGGCGGCCGGAACGGATGATGGCTGAAATGAGTGTCTGGTCCGGAAGCCCGATCGCCTGCACTTGCTGGCCTGCGAAAGGCGACGACTCCGCGATGGCGATCTCCATCATTTCCGCATTCGCGCTTCCCATCGAAATGAGTTCGAGCGTATGGATCCGCTGCGGCATTTCAGGGCCGACAAGCTCCAGTTTCCTCGCCGCATATGGGATGGTCGATCCTTGGAAAAGCGCGGACGTCAGCACAATAAAGAAAACGATATTAAAGAAAAGGAATCCGTTTTCCAGTCCCGCAAGCATCGGAAAAGTCGCCAGGACGATCGGGACTGCGCCCCGCAGTCCTGCCCATGAAACAAAAAGGCGTTCCTTCAGTGAATAATCAAAGAATAGCATGGATACGAACACGGCAATCGGCCGGGCGATGAAAAGCAGGACGAACGACAGCACAAGGCCTTTCCAAATCAGCTCCCAGTTCGCAAGCTCACTCGGAAACACGAGCAATCCGAGGATGACGAACATGATGATCTGCATCAGCCAGGCCAGCCCCTCGTGGAAACTGATGATTGAATGGCTGTGTGTCAGGTCCCTTGTGCCGATCACCAGAGCGGCCAAATACACTGCAAGCAGCCCGCTGCCTCCGAGGACGGCAGTCACACTGTAGATGAACACCGCAAACCCTGCAGCGAGCACGGCATAGAGACCGGAAGCGTCCAGCCGGATTTTATTGATCGTATAAGATGCAAACCATCCGAGAACCACACCGACCAGGATGCCGACGCCCATCTGGACAAAAAATGCGCCGATGAGATTCAGAAAGGACGCATCGGGAATTTGGATCAGCTGGATAAACGCAATGGTCAAGAACATGGCCATGGGGTCATTCGTCCCTGATTCCGCTTCCAATGTCGCAGAAAGCCTTGAGCTGATGTTCTGACCGGTGAGCACGGAAAAAACAGCCGCCGCATCTGTCGAACCGACAATAGAACCCAGCAGAAAGGCTTCCAGCCAGGAAATGTCGAGGACGTAAAAAGAGGCGATTGCCACAATCGCTGTCGTGAGGATGACACCGAGCGTGGCGAGGACAAGCGAGGTTCCCATTACGGGCCGTATGATCCGCCATTTTGACTGGAGGCCGCCCTCGAACAGGATGACCACGAGAGCAAAAATCCCGACGAGCTGAGCAGCTTCCGCATCCGTAAAGTAAATCAGCCCCGAAATATCACTGCCGAGCACCATGCCGACGATTAAGAAGAGGACGAGGGAAGGCACTCCGAAACGGGCGGAAACAGTTGTCATGAACACGCCGATCAGCAGGAAGAGCCCGCCGAACAGCAAAATACCATTTATCGTGAATTCGCTCATTATCCCCCTCCTTTCCTTGACCGTATCCCTTCAACCATATCATAAATCTGCGGTCCCGTCCGGCTTGGCCTTCCAGCCTGCCATGCTCCCGGAACCGCGGCATAACAAAAACGCCGCATCACCTGATGCAGCGCTTTCCTTATGATCTGTCTTCTCCGACGATTTTCACTTCAAGTTCGAGATCGACACCGAATTTTTCACGCACCGTGGTCTTGACCAGTTCGATTGTCCGGATATAATCCCCGGCGGTGGCGTTGCTTTTATTGACAATAAATCCGGCATGCTTCGTCGAGACTTCCGCGCCGCCGAACCCCTTGCCCTGCAGTCCGCTGTCCTGGATGAGCTTCCCGGCAAAATTGCCCGGCGGCCGTTTGAAGACACTTCCGGCAGAAGGGAACTCCAGCGGCTGTTTCGACTCCCGCTGGTATGTCAAATCCGCCACTTTCGCATCGATCTCCTTCTGGTCCCCAACTTCAAGACTGAAATCCGCCGACAGGACATAGTAGCCGTTTTTGGCGATAATGCTCTTCCGGTAACCGAGCTCCAGTTCTTCCTTCGACAGGACGAGCCGTTCCCCTTCCCGTGTCAGGACAGTGGCCTGGCGGATGATATCCTTAATCTCCCCGCCATACGCCCCGGCATTCATCGCCATCGCCCCTCCGACAGAACCCGGGATGCCGCAGGCGAACTCAAATCCGGTAAGCGATGCATCCGCCGCTGCCCGGGAAACATCTCGGATGTTCGCCCCTCCCTGCGCGTGCACTTGTGTCCCTTCGATCCGGATGTCTGTCAAAGACTCCATTGACAGGACGATGCCCCGCACGCCGCCGTCACGGACAACCATGTTCGAACCGTTGCCCAGCATCAGCAGGGGAATTCCATTCACTGCCGCATACGTTACCGTCTTTTCAATATCTTCTTCAGCAGCAGGAGCCACGAAAATATCCGCGGGCCCGCCCATTTTTGTTACAGTATGCAAACAAAGCGGCTCATCTTCCTTTACACGCTCTTTAGGCAGAAGCTGCCGCAGGTCTTGCAGCCATTGTTCTTTCGTCATATCACGCAAACCCTTTCCACACGTTTCAATACAACAAGTATGCGGTTTCGGGCCGTTTTTGACAAGTGAAAGCGGAACAGAAAACTGCAATACAGCGAATAATTTTACTTAGAAACCGAGATATTTAAATTAAAGAATATTGACTTAAATGTAATGACACCTTATAGTTAAGTCGTACACTACATATTTCAGGAGGAATGACAAATGAAAAAGTTGAATGTAGATCCTTCCCATTCAAGCATCGGTTTTACGGTCAAGCACATGATGATTTCAAAAGTGCGCGGTTCATTCGAAAGCTATGAAGCGGAAGTCGAAACACCCGAAGACAGCCTGAAGGATGGCAAAATCGATTTTAAAATCGATGTGGCAAGCATCAGCACAGGAAGCGAAGACCGCGATAACCACCTGCGCTCCGCAGACTTCTTCGATGCCGAAAACCATCCGCACATCACTTTCCGCTCGACTGAAATCCGGGACAATGGCGGAGATGAATATGAACTCACCGGGGATTTGACCATCAAAGGCGTCACCCGGCCGGTCACATTCAAAACCGAATACGAGGGCAAAGGCACAAACCCATGGGGTCAGGAAGTCGTCGGTTATTCCGCTGACGGAAAGATCAACCGGAAAGATTTCGGCTTGACATGGAACCAGCCGCTGGAGACCGGCGGCGTGCTTGTGGGCGAGGATATTAAGATTTCTGTTGAAATCCAGGCATCAGCCGCCCAGTAAATGTATCGCATCCGGAAATTTTCCGGATGCTTTTTATTTTTTCCTCTCAGGTCCGCTTCCCTGCCAGTCGACAAATGCGCCGTTTTTCAGCACAATGAAGTTATTACCGCATTCGAGGAGTCCTTAACATGAACAGTAAAACAACCGACTGGAGGCAGTTCCTGCAGCTGGTCCGCTCGCTGGACTGGCCGGCAGCTGTCACGGCCGCCGCTCTTCTGCTGGCGCTCATCAGCACGGCAATCGGCCTGGCAATCCCGCTTGTGACCCAGCGACTGGTCGATACGCTATCCGCAGCGGACTTGGACTGGCGGCTGTTCGGCGTGCTGCTCGCTGTCTTTCTGCTACAGGCAGTGGCAGGCGGTGTTTCTTACTATATGCTGACTTACATCGGCGAATCTATCGTAGCGGACTTGCGGGAACGGCTTTGGCAGCATGTGCTGCGTCTGCCGGTCCCTTACTTCGACAGTCATGAGACCGGCCAGACCATGAGCCGGATCACCCAGGATACGTCAACACTGAAACAGCTGGTGACCGACCATGCCGTCACCTTTCTAACAGGCATACTGTCAGTCGTCGGCGCCGTCATCATCCTGCTGTTCATCGATTGGAAAATGACCCTCATCATGCTGGTGAGTGTGCCGGTCGCGATGGCGATCATGATTCCGCTTGGCCGGATGATGCATAAGGTGGCTCGTGCAACACAAGATGAAATGGCGGCATTTTCGGGATTGCTGGGCCGCGTGCTCGCTGAAATCCGCCTCGTGAAAGCTTATCGGGCCGAGGAACCGGAGCGGGAGAACGGCAAAGCGGCGATCCGGCGCCTGTTCGGTTTCGGGCTGAAAGAAGCGAAAATCCAGGCGGTCGTTTCCCCCTCGATGACATTCATCATGATGGGGATTCTTGTCGTCATCCTCGGGTACGGCGGCGTCCAGGTCGCTAACGGCAGTCTGACAGCCGGTGAACTTGTCGCAATCCTGTTTTATCTGTTCCAGATCATTGTTCCGTTCGCCCAAATGGCGGCATTCTTCACGGCCTTCCAGAAAGCGGTCGGCGCGACCGACCGCATTCAGCGCATCCTCCAGTCTCCGACAGAAGAAAGTGCCGGTATCGCCAGGTCAAAAGGGTCCGATATTACATTCAGTCATGTCAGTTTCGCTTACGAGCCCGGGAAACCGATCCTCCGGGACGTCACGTTCACTGCCGCCGAAAGCAAAGTCACTGCGTTTGTTGGACCGTCAGGCGGAGGCAAGACGACGATTTTTTCATTGATCGAACGCTTCTATCAGCCGGATACCGGGACGGTTTCTTCCGGAGGGACGCCCATCACCAGTTTTCCGCTGCGGGAATGGCGCAGGAAAATCGGTTATGTATCGCAGGAAAGTCCGCTCATGAGCGGATCGATCCGGGATAATATTTGCTACGGCCTGCAGGAAGAAGTGCCGGATGATCGGGTGACAGCGGCTGCAGAAGCAGCAAATGCCATTGAATTCATCGACCGGCTGGAAGACGGCTTCGATACGCTCGTCGGTGAACGGGGCATGAAGCTGTCAGGCGGGCAGCGGCAGCGCATCGCGATCGCAAGAGCGATCCTCCATGACCCGGAAATCCTGCTGCTTGATGAAGCGACATCCAACTTGGACAGCAGTTCCGAAATTCTTGTCCAGGAAGCACTGCAGCGGCTGATGAGCGGCCGGACGACGCTTGTCATCGCTCACCGGCTGTCGACCGTGGTCCGTGCAGACCAGCTGATTTTCCTCGAACAAGGGCAAGTGACAGGAACCGGCACACACGAGGAACTGCTGGCGACACATGAACTTTACCGGACGTTCGCGGCCGGTCAGGGATTGGAGTAACGCTTTTAAGTGCCTGGCACCGATTTTCACAATTGCATAGTCGATTGCGAAAAATGGTGCCAGGCACTCCTTCCAATGAAAAAAGCTGCCCTGCGGCAGCTTTTTTCATTGATCCATAATTTTATTGAGCGGTTTTACAGCCGGCCCGTTCAGTACTTCACCTGTATACTTGAACCGGGATCCGTGACAAGGGCAGTCCCACGACTTCTCGGCTTCATTCCAGTGTGTTTCGCATCCCATATGCGTACACGTCGTATCGACCAGATGGACTTGGCCGTATTCATCTTTGTAAGCGCCGGCCCGTTTGCCATTGGAGGACACGACACCGCCCTCTCCCTTTTCGAGGTCTTTTGCCGTTTTCGCCGGCCGTTCCAGTTTGCCGCCGACCAATTCTTTTGCCACTGTCGCATTGTCTTTCAGGAACTTCTTTGCATCTGTCCCTTTCATTTTCGAGCGTGTCGGATTGAACACGTGGGCATACCGGTTTTCACGCCCCAGAATCTGGTCGGTCAGGAGAAGCCCGGCTAAAGCTCCGGCTGTCATGCCCCACTTATGGAATCCGGTCGCCACGAGCAGGTTATCATAGCCGGATGTCATTGTGCCGATATAAGGCACTTCATCCAGTGTCGTCATATCCTGTGCGCTCCAGCGGTACGGGATTTCATCGATCCCGAAGTACTTATCGCCGAATTCGGCCAAATTCTCATAGTGCTGCATCGTGTCTTCTTTGCTCATGCCGACCCGGTGGCCGTCTCCGCCAAGCAGCAGGATTTTCTCGCCGTCCGTATCGAGTGCATAGCGGATGGAGCGTTTCGGCTGATCGGCACTGATATACATTCCATCGGGAATGACGGTCGCCGTCGTCTTTGCCCCGATGACATACGACCGGCTGATATTCATCCGTGCAAAATACATCCCATCTCCGGCATTGAATGGATAATGCGTCGCAACCACCACTTTATCGGAGGAAATATGCGACATGTTCTCCGTTCGGATCACCGGATCTTTATGATTCACCACTTTGATCGCCCGTGTTTTCTCATAAATCTTGCCGCCGTTGTCCTCAATCTCCTTAATGAGCGGCGCAAGGAATTTAACCGGATGGAATTGCGCCTGGTTCCGCATGACGATGGCCTGTTTCACGTCGATCGGGAATGAGGCCTCGACTTCCGCAATCCCGCCGTCGATACCAAGCGTTTTATATGCTTCTGCTTCTTCCTCCAATTTCATCTTCGTCTTCTCGGATTCGGCGTAAATGTAAGCATCCTGCCCAGCAAAATCGCATTCGATCCCGAGCTCATCCATTGTGTAACGGAAGAAATTCAGCGCATCCATATTCGCCTCATAATACAATTTTGCCGTCTGCTCACCAAAAGTCTTGATCAGTTTGTGATAAATCGGTCCGTGCTGCGCTGTCACTTTTGCCGTCGTATGTCCGGTGACACCTTCCAGCAGTTTCCTCGCTTCGATAAGCGTCACCTGTTTGCCGGCTTTTGTCAGCAAATACGCTGTTATGATTCCGGCGATCCCGCCGCCGATGACGGTGACTTCAGTTGAAACGTTTTCCTGAAGAGCCGGATAATCCGCAATCCCCCGGTCCTGCTGCCATAATGAATTATGTTCCGGAATTTGAAGTTCAGCCATGGTTTTCCTCCTTATTCCCTTTTTCTATCCTCTACCCTAATCATTTGCAGATTAAGCGAGCGAATAAAAAAAGACCTGCCGGCTTTGTGGGCCGGCAGGCCGTCAGTTGGCATCACGCAAACACTTTCGTCAGGCTGCGCGCCGTTTCTGCTGTTTTATCCAGTCCCTCGGCGATGATCTCATCCGCCTGCTCCGGATACTGATTGTGCCCTTCAATGATGACTTCTTCCATATTCGAGTCCTGGATGCCGAAGAAGTTCATGATCTGCTTCACGTAATTGACACTCATTTCGAACGGCGCCATTTCCGGTGTCGAATAGACACCGCCGCGCGCGTTCAGGATGACGACTTTCTTATCCGGCACAAGACCTTCCGGGCCTTCTTCCGTGTACTTGAAAGTCACGCCGGCGCGGTAAATATAGTCGATGAACGTCTGAAGCGGTGCTGGAATGGTTTTATTCCACAGCGGGAATGCGAAGACGACGACATCCGCTTCCATGAACAGGTCGAGCGCTTTGCTGGATGCTGTCAGTATGCGCTGTTCAATTTCCGTCAGTTCTTCCGCCTGCGCAGATTTTTGCATGGCACTGAAGAAATCCTGCCCGAAATACGGCATATCTTCTTTATAGACATCGAATGTTGTCACGTTCACATCCGAAGTGACATTCTGCATGAATGTTTCATACATCCGGCTTGAGATCCCTTCGGACGCGGGACGGTTATTGGCTTTGACGACGAGTACGTTCATTAATGAAAAACTCCTTTATTTGATAAATATTTATCTTGAATCGAAGACGTTTACCATCATAAATAAAAGCAGAGCGGAAGTCAACCGCTCTGCTTGGTATTGCATGCCCCGTCCGGTTCTGATTCGACGATCGGTTCCAGAACAGGCGTCAGCCCTTCTTCCTCCGCCACCTTACGGAGGGCTTCTTCAAATACTTCGACAGGCTGTGCCCCTGAAATGGAGTATTTTCCATTAATGACGTAATAGGGGACACTGTTAATCCCCAGCTGCTTGGCCTGTCTGATATCCTCCAGTACCTCTTCCTTAAACTGATCGGATCTCAGCACTTTTTCAGCTTCGTACTTCGGAAGTCCGATTTCGTCAGCCATCGAGACGAGAACTTCTTCCACACCGATCTTCCGGCCTTCTGTGAAATAGGATTTGAAAACATATTCATCGAATTCTTTCCGTTTCCTGCGGATGGCCGCCCACTTCGAGAGGCGGTGCGCATCGAACGTATTGACTGTCACCATAGCGTCGTAGTCGAAATGGAGGTCTGTCGATTTAGCCAGATCCGTTGTGTTATCGGTCATTTTCCGCACTTCTTCTTCCGACATGCCATACTTCTTGGCAAGGCCTTCCCGCACGGTCTCCCCGGAAACAGCCGGCGCATCCGGGTCAAGCTGGAACGCTTTGAAGTCCAAATCCGTCGTTTTTTCGAAGCCGGTCCTTTTGATCGCTTCCTCGATCCGCCGCTTGCCGATATAGCAAAAAGGGCAGACGTAATCCGACCAGATATCGATTTTCATGTTCTTCACCTCTCTCTGCAGATCCGGTATGCAAGGAATCAGCTTTTGAACGCTTCTGTAATCACCGGGACAATCTGCTTTTTTCGGGAAACGACACCTGGCAGCGCCAGGCGGTTGTTTTCTTTCTTTGTCTCAAAAGCGTCTTCCATCGCTGCCGCCTCGTCTCCGAGTACGAGCGCGACCGAATCACTGTTCAAAATATCCGTGACGACGAACATGAACAGATCCAGTCCTTTATCGGAAATCTTGCTGCTGATGAGCTTTTCCAGTTCCTCCTGCCGCTCGAGCGCTTCTTCGACATCCACGGCGTTCACTTGTGCCACTTCAAACTGCTTGCCGCCCGCTTCGAATTCCTTCGAGTCCAACGAGATCAGTTCTTCGAGTGATTTACTGCTGAGATCAGCCCCTGCTTTCAGCATTGCAAGCCCATATTCCTCAGCATCTGTTCCTGCGATGGCAGCCAGTTCTTTTGCAGCCTGGATGTCCTCTTCCGTACAAGTCGGTGATTTGAACAGCAGCGAATCCGAAATGATGGCGGACAGCAGGAGTCCCGCCACGTTTTCAGGAATCTCCACCTCTTGTTCTTTGAATAGCTTCAAGAGAATCGTAGCGGTGCATCCTACAGGTTCCGCACGGAAATAGAGCGGATCCGCCGTCTGGAAGTTCGAAATGCGGTGGTGATCCACCACTTCGATGATTTTCACGTCGCCGATGTCGTCTGCGCTTTGCTGGCGTTCGTTATGATCGACAAGGATGACTTGGTCCGCTTCGTCTGAAACCCGCTGCACAAGACGCGGTGCTTCCGTATTGAACCGGTCAAGTGCATAGGCGGTTTCGCCGTTCACTTCGCCGAGGCGGACCGCTTCTGTATCCATTCCCATTTTTTCCTTCAAATATGCATAGGCGATTGCAGATGCAATGGAATCTGTATCCGGATTCTTGTGTCCAAACACTAATACTTTTGACATTTCAGTTCCTCCTGTTTCCTGTCATTTCCGTCCTTTATTTTATCACAGCCGCCTTTCAAAACAAAAACGGATCACTCCCGGTATCAGGAACGTCTCTTTTGGAAATTTTAAAAGAACGTATGTACAAAGTACTAAACGGGGTAGTATAATACTCATAATATCGGTAATTATCTTTTACTGAAAAGGAGGGGCGCCATGGACAAAAATCCGGAGAAAAAGTACCTTTCACTGGCCGACTACTTCCGCAGCGCATCGAGCAGCAGGATCGTGCTCTCTTTCCAGGAAATCGAGCAAATAATCGGCCACCAGCTTCCAAATGCCGCTTACTTGAATAAAAGCTGGTGGAAAAAGACGAAACCGCCCGCCCGGCATTTCTATGCCTGGACGAATGCGGGATATGCCGTTGAAAATGTCGATTCTGCCGGAAATGTGACTTTCATCAGGACGGATGGTGCGTTCCATGCGGCTGAAACGGATGAATCCGCTGACAGGATACTGCTTGTGCGGCCGGCTGAACCGGATGATGCGCGTTCTTTTCTCGAAATGCAGCGTACCGTGGAGGCCGAATCCCCTTTCATGCTGTATGGCCGCGACGAACGGAACATATCTACACAGCAAATGCGCAAAGAGATGACTGCGTGGAAAAA
>NZ_NHTN01000001.1 GCF_002167005.1 Indiicoccus explosivorum | reverse complement strand
GATAAGCGGCATCAAGCCCGAGATAAGCACCCTCGAGCCCGAGATAAAGGGGTTCCAGACCGAGATAAGCGGCATCAAGCCCGAGATAAGCACCCTCGAGCCCGAGACAACCCCAAAAAACCGCAAAGAGAGGAGCAAACTCCTTCCTTTGCGGCTCTGCCAGAACAGCTTTTTTATTCTTCCGGGAGATCGTCGACGCCTTCCGCCTCACCCGGCCGGGGCTCATCGGCAGCGCCATAAGTCCTTCCGGTCTCCGGATCGATCAGAATGGCCTGCACATCACCGAGCCGATCGTCAGCTGTCACTTTTTTAAAGCTCTGATCGCTGTGGTACCCTAATTCCTTCAGCTTCTCCATCACTTTTTCATCAATTCCATCCTGCCATTCGATAGACAGATCAGGCGTATTGTAAATCCGCCGCTCTTTAATTGCATCCTCTAGGTCCATTTCGTACTCCAGGACATTCAGTAGCACTTGGAGGACAGAAGCGACGATGGTTTCCGCTCCTGGCGAGCCGAGTGTGAAAAACGGCTTTCCATCATGGAATACAATGGTCGGCGTCTTCGAACTGACCGCGAATTTTCCTGAAGCCGGCTGATTCACGGTGCCGGGTTCCGGCGAGAAATCCGTCAAGTCGTTGTTCAGGATAAAACCGTAGCCCGGCACCATGATGCCGGAACCGAAGATCCGTTCAATCGAGGATGTGCACGCCGCTACATTCCCCCAGCGGTCGACCGCTGTGAAGTGTGTGGTTTCGTAGCCTTCCTGCCGGGCATTCACGAACGGCTGATCGACAGGTTCCCCTTCCTGGTATTTCCAAGGATTGCCGCCATGGGCTTCTTCCATCCGGCGGTCCAGCTGGATTAGTTTGCCGCGCTCTTTGATGTAATCAGGATTCAGAAGCCCGTCCAGCGGGATGTCGACAAACTTCGGATCGGCGATATACGTATGCCGGTCAGCGAGTGCTAAGCGCATCGCTTCCGCAATGATATGGTACTTCTCCCAGGAATGGGGCGGGTACTGGCTGAGTTCGAACGGTTCCAGCATCTTGAGCATCTGTGCGACAGCGAAACCGCCTCCGTTCGGCGGTGCCGGAAAGGCAAGGTCATATTCCTTGTAGCTGCCCCACAGCGGTTCATATATGTCTGCTTTATAGTTTTGGAGGTCCTCTTTTGTCATCAGGCCGCCTCGCTCCTGGACCGTTTTAACGATTGCGTCGGCGATTTCTCCTTCATATACCGCTTTGAATCCTTCGTCACGGATGATTTTCAGCGACTTGGCGAGGTCAGGCTGCCGGACGGTATCCCCTTCTTTCAGCGGAACTCCGTTCGGCACGAAAATCTTTTTCGCTTCTTCGCCCATCCGGTCTTTGAACAGGCCGATCGTCCGCTCCCAAAGGAAATTGACCCGGTATTCGTTTTCCGCCAGCTGGATCGCCGGTTCGATCAGGCGTTCAAGCGGCATGGAACCGTAGCGTTCATGCGCCAATTCCAACGTCCGCATGATGCCGGGCACGCCGACCGAACGCGCGTCGATCGATCGTTCATCGAATGAAGGCATTTCCCCGGCTTCGTCTATGAACAAGTCGGGCGTAACAGCTGCCGGCGCTGAAGAGTGGCCATGCAGCACCTTTGTTTCATCCTTTTCACTGTCGTAATAAACGAGGAATCCGCCGGCGCCGATGCCCGTATTCATTCCTTCCACTGCCGCCAGCGCCAGCTGGATGGCGATAACGGCGTCGATCGCGTTGCCGCCCTCTTCCAGGATGAGCCTCCCGGCGTCCGTCGCTTCTTTTATTGCGCTTGCAGCCATTCCGTATTTCCCGCTGTCAGTATGTTCATGCGCTTCAAGTTTTTCCGCTTTCTGATTGCGGATGATGTCTTTTGCTCCCACTGCCAATCACCTCTCCAAAATTGATCACATGCCAAAGCGGATCGGATTTCAAGCCGGTCCTTAACGGGTGTTTACCCACTCTTCCGGCTTGGCACACCCTCCGCAGGTTTCTTTATAGCTCCGGCAGGGAAAAGTCAATTATTATTGCTGCATAAGTTTATGGAACTGAGGGGACCGATTATGAGTAAGAGAATATATGTACTCGTCGTGCTTTCTGCGTTCGGCCTGCTCTCTGTCATCGTGCTGAACCTTGTATTTCTGGCTGACGATAAGCCGACGCTGAGTCCGGAGGAGTTTTTCAATGTGGCTCACCGCGGCGCGTCAGGACTGGCGCCTGAACTGACACGGCCGGCGTTTGAACTTGCGATCGAAAGAGGGGCCGATTATATCGAACTCGATTTGCAGACGACGAAGGACGGCGCGCTCGTCCTGATGCATGATGAGACGGTGGACCGGACCACAGACGGCACTGGGAAAGTCAGTGACCTGACACTGGACCAGATAAAAGAACTCGATGCCGGGTCCTGGTTCAACGAGAAATTCCCGGATAAAGCGGATCCGGATTTCGAAGGGCTGGAAGTGCTGACGCTGAATGAAGCGATCGAAGAATTCGCCGATGATATCCGGCTGTATATCGAAATCAAAGCGCCGATCGCCGAGCCCGGTCTGGAAGAGAAGCTCCTTGCGACGCTTGAAGTCCATGGGCTGATCGGTGAAGATGTGCCGCGGGGGACCGTGCTCATCCAGTCGTTCTATAGTGAGGCGCTTTATAACATCTATGTCCGGAATCAGCGGGTGGCGCTGTTCCAGCTTGTGTCGGACGTCAACCCGAGCGGCTCCGATTACCGGCTGGAGAATATCTCGGAATACGCGGTCGGCGTGGGGGTCAACTACCACGATATAAATGAGGAATTCGTCGATAAGGCACTGGAGAAAGGGCTCCTTGTCCATCCGTATACCGCAAACGACCCGGACGTCATGGAACAGCTGATTGAGTGGGGAGCCACCGGCGTGATCACGGACTATCCGGGCCGTCTGTCCGAAGTGACCGAAGAGATGGGGCTAGATTAATGTTTCTGGAAGAGGGAACAGGAAAAGAAACTGATTGAAAAGGGGAATTCCGTATGAATTTCAAAAATGTCACAGTTGCCGGCGGCGGTGTGCTCGGCAGTCAGATTGCATTCCAAACAGCATTCCATGGTTTCCACGTCTCGATCTACGATATAGATGACGGGGCGATCGACCGTGCGAAGGACCGGATCCGGAAACTGCAGCCGAGGTATGAGCGGGATTTGAACGCTTCGAAAGAACAGACGGAAGCGGCAATCGGCCGCATCCGGTTTTCTGCGGACTTGGAAGAGGCCGCGGATGATGCCGACCTCGTAATCGAAGCCGTACCGGAAGTCGCGGAAATCAAGACCGATTTTTACAATAAACTCGGTGAGGCGGCTCCAGAAAAGACCATATTCGCTACGAATTCATCGACGATGCTGCCGAGCCGGTTTGCGGAGGCGACCGGCCGGCCGGAAAAATTCCTGGCACTGCACTTCGCAAATGAAATCTGGAAAAACAATACGGCTGAAATTATGAAGCATCCGGGAACCGATATGGACGTTTTCAGCGACGTAATCGAGTTCGCCAAAGCCATCGGCATGGTCGCACTTCCGATTTACAAAGAACAGCCGGGCTACATCCTGAACTCACTTCTTGTGCCTTTTTTGGAAGCGGCCCAAAAGCTGCTCGTCCGGGAAGTGTCGGATGTCGAAACCATCGACAAAACGTGGATGGTCGCAACCGGCGCCCCGCTCGGCCCGTTCGCGATCCTCGACATCGTCGGCATCCGCACTGCCTATAACATCGGGCAGGCGAAAGCGGACGCGACCGGCAGTGAAGAATATAAGAAAATGGCGGAATTCCTAAAAAACGAATACATCGATAAAGGGAAGCTCGGGCGCGAGACGGGCGAAGGATTCTATACGTATCCGGATCCGGCATTCCTGAAAGAAGACTTCCTGAAATAAAGGATAGAGTGAAGTTCCAACAGGGTTTTATTTCCGAAAAACCGAAGTGTCATTCGGTTTCATACGCATCGAAGTCGGCGGGCTGAAAACAGGAGGGATTCCATGGCGATTTTCGGGGAGAATGCGCTCGGACACAAACATATTCTGATTACAGGCGCAACCGGAGGCATCGGTGCTGAAACAGCGAAAGCGGCTCTCAAAATGGGGGCGAAAGTGACGGTCACCGGCCGGAACGGGGAGAAGCTGGCGCGTCTGGCGGCGGAATTGAAAGAATTGGCGGACCCGGCAGGCGTCTTCAGTCAGACGGCGGATCTCACGGTGGCGGAAGAACGGGCGCGGCTGGTTGAAAACGCTGAAGAAAAGCTCGGGTTCATTAACGGTCTCGTGAATTCAGCGGGCATTTCCGGCGGAAGAACCGTTGAAGAATTGGAAGAGGATTTCGTGGAAAGCCTGATGCGGCTGAATTATACGTCGACATTGTTTTTGACACAGCTCGTTTACCGCAGAATGATGGAACATAAAGAAGGCGACATCGTCAATCTGTCGTCGCTGTCCGGTCTGCGCGGAACTTATGGCAACACGGCCTATGCGGCGAGCAAATTCGCTGTGATCGGATGGACACAGTCGATGGCGCTTGAAGCGATTGAACACGGCATCCGCGTCAATGCGGTCTGCCCGGGCTACGTCGATACCGAAATGGCTTATTCTAGCATCCGGCGGAAGGCGGACCGGCGGGGGATTCCATTCGAAGAGGCGTTGGCGGAAGCCGAAGCCGCTATTCCTTCAGGCCGGATGACGACGGCGGAAGAAGTGGCGAATACCGTCGTATTCCTCCTGACCGACGCTGCCCGCAATATTGTCGGCGAATCGGTGAAGATCTCGGGCGGCGGTGTCATGCGATAGCCGGCGCCCCTTCACTGGGCTTGTCCGAACAAGACAGAACCCGCACACTCGGGAAGTGTGCGGGTTCTCAGGTTGTTAAAAAAGAGAACGGACAGCCGCCAGCTAGCTGTTCGCTCCGGACCTGCTCGCTTGCTCCTGCGCAAGCTCGTCGCAGTTAAAACCATTTGCCCCTGACCCGCATCCTGCGGGCCTTGCGGAAAGGGCCGGGTTCCCCCTTTTCTGAACTGGCAGGTTCTGTCTTGTTCACGTTTCCTCTGTCTGCGCTCCGTACAGCATCCACGGAGAGGGGAGGGTGAACGGGTGGTTTTCCGGCAGGGAAGACGCCGCTTCTTCTGATAAGTCCATCCAGATCCGCGTTTCCCCTTTTGCCGTTTCAGCCAGCTGTCTGTATGCTTCGTCGACTGTTTCCCAAAGTCCGTCCTGCTGCATGACATCGTCCCACGGATAAACCGCGTGCAAGTAAGTGAACCCCTTTTCATCTTTCTTCAGGATCAGGACGCGTGTTCCGTCCCTGTTCTCCCGGAATGACCATTTTTCAAGCTGTCTGTCGGTGAATAAATTCTGTGAGGCGGGAAACATGTAATAGCATTCGTACGGGAACACAGCTCCGGTCTTCAGGTACAGCGTGTCGACCCACTGCCTTTTCCGCTCGATTTCTTTGATTTCTTCCCACGATTCCGAACGTCCGGCAAGGGCTGAGACACTCTCTGCTGTTGCGCCATACAATTTGGCCTGTTCCTGGAACCCGAGCTTTTCAAGCACGCGGCGGGCCGGCCCGTTCTGCTCTTGCGTATTCGCCCCGACCCAATGGATGCCTGGCAGTTTCAGTGCCTCTTTCTTAATGTAGTCGGTCAGGGTGGTGGCATATGCTTTGCCGCGGAAGCGCACATCGCTCCGGATCCGCCCGATCATCGCATACCGTTCGGCGAAGATCGTATAGCCGCAGACACAGGCGAGCTGGCCGCCAGCGAAGAGGCCATACAGCCGGTTCTTGCCTTTCACGAGATTCGGATAAATCCGTTCAACGTAGTCATTTTCGATTCCCGTCTGCATCCCCTGGAAAGAAGGGAAATCTTCTTTTGTCATTAGCTTGATGGTAATGTCCATTGCTGTCATCTCCTGTTTGATACGGTCTTTCTGACAAGTGAAACTTTATCACACTTCTTTCGGTCTACTCCAGTAAAGGGGTGATTCTGCGTGCGGAAAGGGTTAGCGGAGTTTATTGCCATCGTGCTTCTGTCCGGCTGCGGGACAGCGGAGGAACCGGGCACTTCGGAAATTTCGGAACGGGCGGAATTCGGGGAAACGGATTATGAACTTATCGCGGAAGCGAACAATGTCCTCGGCATGAAGGTAATGGGTGATCTGACGGAGAGGGAGGAAGGGAATATCTTTATCTCTCCGGTAAGTCTCTATATGGCGCTCGCAATGGTCTATAACGGGGCGGATGGTGTGACGAAGACTGAAATCGGCAACGTGCTCGAAGCGGAAGGTGTCTCCGCTGAAGACATGAACCGGGCGAATGCCTCGCTCATGGCGGCGCTCCAGAGTGACTCTGAGGATATCCGACTGGAGTTTGCGAATTCGATCTGGGTGAAGGACAGCTACAGTTTCCTGGATTCATTTACAGAGAGCAGTCGGGATTATTACCGGGCGGAAATCGAGTCCATCGATGTGACGGATCCGGAATCGGCGGAGCGGATCAACAGCTGGGTGGCGGAAGCGACAAACGGCAAGATCGAGGACATGGTGTCGAAACCGCTTCCCGGCAATCTCGTGGCGCTTCTGTTGAACGCTGTTTACTTCAAAGGCGACTGGCAGTATCCGTTCATCCGGGAGCTGACTGAAGAGAAGCCTTTCAGCACTGCCGGCGGAACGGTGCAGGTGCCGCTCATGGAACGGCAGGCGGAATTTCCGTATTTCGAGACGGAAGCATTCCAGGCTGTATCACTGCCTTACGGAAAAGGCGAGATGAGCATGGAAGTCTTTCTGCCGTCGGAAAACTCGTCGCTGGAGAAATTCCAGGCGTCGCTGACGGAAGAGAAATGGGACGAATGGATGTCGGCATTCCAGAAAAAGCAGGGCACTGTCCTGCTGCCCAAATTCCAGCTGGAGTACGAAAAAGTGCTGAATGAGACGCTTCAGCGGCTGGGAATGGCGACCGCCTTCAGCAGTGTCGATCTGTCCAATATGTTCGAAGACAGCGAAGGCTTGTTCATTTCGGAAGTGAAGCAAAAGACGTTCATCGATGTAAATGAAACCGGAACGGAAGCAGCTGCGGCAACATCGGTGGCGGTGGCGGAGTCCGCTCCGGCAGAACCGCCGTTCATCCTGGAAGCGGACCGGCCGTTTTTCTTGGCAATTACCGATAAAGAAACCGGCGTGATCCTGTTCATGGGAGCGATTGAAAATCCGGTGAACTAAAAAGAGGCAAGGATGCGCTGCCGGATAAAGCAGGGCGGACATTCCTGGAAGGTGTGCAAATGGATTGACGGCAGGCAGGATTTTTTTATAATAAATGATAGAAGTAATTAAATTGAATATTCACTTAAATGAAAAAGGAGGCGCAGGCGTGATGCGGAGTCAGCTGGTGCTTGAATGGAAAGGCATCACGAACCGGGGACGTCCTTACCGGTTCGATTCTGCAGCTCAGTAACTTCGAAAATCATGTTGTGGAAAGGAGACGATTCCGATGAACACACTGTTTCCTAAAAAACAGGATGATTGGTTCCCGAGTCTGTTCGGAAGCGGTCTGGAATCCGATTTCTTCAACCGGTTTTTCGGTGAGCATACGTTTCCGCAAGTGGATATTAAAGAAATGGACGGCCGCTACGAATTCACCGTCGATCTTCCGGGCTTCACAAAAGACGACATCGAAGTGGAATACCGGGACGGTTACCTGGAGATCCGCGGCACTAAGGAACAGAATCAGGAAACGGAAGAACCTGACGGCCGTTACATCCGTCGTGAGCGCTCATACGGCACATTCAAGCGCAGCTTCTATATCGGCGATATCAATGAGGACAAAATCAACGGTTCCTTCAAGGAAGGTATCTTGAGGCTGGACGTGCCAAAGTCGGACGAACACCGCGGCGGACGGCGCATTCAAATCGAATAAGTCCTGTGCCCGCCGGCTGATCGCCGGCGGCATTTTTTTGCCGTGATTTAAACGCCGGATCGGGGACGGCAGTAACCAGCAAAAAGCCGAAAATCCTGGGTTTTTTTAGAGGAAACCGCCTTTTTTTCCAGCGCACTTTCCTTTTTCACAAAACGTTCACTCTCTGGCGGAACAGGCTGCTTGCAATCCCGGAACGCCTCTACTAGAATACGAAAAGTCGACTTCAGGCATTGCGTTTGCGCATTGCCTGTTTAATTTTTTTTAGAATGGAGAAATGACATTGGAACGTTTGCTCAGACTTTCTGTTGTATTCGTTGCATCAATTTTATTGGCTGTATCACTGAACTTGTTTTTGCTGCCGCATGAAATCCTCTCAGGCGGCATTTCAGGGGTTGCGATGGTTCTTGGGCTGATGACGCCGCTCAATACGGGAATCTGGATCATTGTCCTCAACATCCCGATCCTGATCATCGGCTGGAAAAAACTCGGCAAAGTGTTCATCGGCAACAGCATGTTTTCAGTGCTTGTCACATCCGTGGCACTTCTATATATACCTGTCATGAAACTGACAGAAGATGCGCTTCTGTCGTCTGTATTCGGCGGCGTCGTCGCCGGCATCGCAATCGGATTCATCGTCCGTTTCCACAGCTCGACTGGCGGATTCGACGTAATCGGGCTTTTACTGGCCATGAAAAAAGATATTCCGCTGGGCGGCATCGTCTTCGTCATGAACAGCATGGTCGTCTTCATCTCCGGGTTCATTTTTTCCTGGGAGCTGGCGATGTACACGATGGCATCGATCTACATCACCGGGATCGTCGTGGACCGCGTGCATACCCGCCATATCAAACTCAGCCTGATGGTCGTGACGAATAAAGGACCGGAAGTCAAAAAAGAGCTGCTTTCCAATCTCTATCGAGGGATTACAGTAGTGGACGGGGAAGGGGCCTATTCCGAGGCGAAGCTGAAGGTGCTGTATACGGTCATCAATCGCTATGAACTCGCGATCGTCCGGCCGCTCATCAAAAATATCGACCCGAACGCTTTCGTCAGTATCAATGAAACGATGGAAGTCATGGGGAATTTCAGACGGGATGACCAATCCAAAAAAGTCCCCGCCTGAAAATGTATTGGGGCTGTCCGAAACATTCGGACAGCCCCTGTTTCATTATTTCCAATACCGCTGTGATTCTTCGGGCTGCTCGATGGACAGATGGATCTTCACGTTGTAAAGCGCCCGGCCGGCAAGGATCAGACTGCCGAATAAGTATAGCGTATTCCCATAGACAGCTGGCATGTCAGTGAAGTTGAAGAGACTGCCGCTTACAAACAGGATGGCGATGAGCAAATCATTGATCATGGTCGTCACTCTGCACTCGCCGGTCGCTGTAATCCGCGGAATCCGTTTGCGGTGTGGTGCATAGTGGTGCCGGCTGTGGATATTCAGCATGGCCTGTACTTCCCCGGTGAAAAAATTTCTTTCTCCGTAAATAGCCGATTTTTTAGTGTTCAATCTTCGCGCAGAAAAATGTCACTGAACGGTAATAAACGTAAATAGCCCGAGAGTGTTGCAATGAAATTTGCGGGCAATTCAAGCTATAGCGGATAAATCGAAATTAACGCGGATAAATCGAAATTAACGCGGATAAATCGAAAATAGCGCGGATAAACTGAAATTAACGCGGATAAATCGAAAATAGGGCGGATAAACTGAAATTAACGCGGATATGCTCAAGCGGCACTTCCGGTTCTGAAAGGGTATACTGCGAATGAGGTGATAGTTTATGAAAAAAATCAATTTAGGCAAAAGCGGCCTCCAGGCATCGGAAATCGCACTCGGCTGCATGGGAATGGGAAAGCTGTCGGTGAAGGAAGCGGAGCAGGTCATACATAACGCGCAGGCGCACGGTATCAACTTTTTCGACCATGCCGACATTTACGCTGATGGCGCATCGGAATCCGTATTCGCGGAAGCAGCCGGAATGACTCCGGCGGTGCGCGAAGGGATGATCATCCAGACGAAAGCAGGAATCCGGGAAGGATACTATGACTTTTCGAAAGAACATTTGATGCAGTCGGCTGAAGAAAGCCTGAAGCGGCTGAAAACGGATTACATTGATATCTTCATGCTGCACCGGCCGGATGCATTGATGGAGCCCGAAGAAGTGGCGGAAGCGTTCGATGCACTTTCTTCCAGCGGCAAAGTTCGCCATTTCGGCGTCAGCAATCACAATCCGATGCAGATCGAGCTGCTGAAAAAGCACGTGAAACAGGATTTGATCGTCAACCAATTGCAGCTCAGCATCATGCATACAGGCATGATCGACGCAGGCGTACAGGTGAACACGCGCCACGGCAATGGCGTGGACCGCGACGGCAGTGTACTCGATTACAGCCGGCTGAATAATATGACCGTGCAGGCGTGGTCACCGTTCCGCTACGGTAACTTCGAAGGATTGTTCATCGATAATGAGGACATGCCGGAAGTGAACGCGAAGCTCCAGGAAATCGGTGACAAGCATGGTGTATCCAAATCAGCGGTCGCGGTGGCTTGGATCCTCCGCTATCCTGCAAGAATCCAGACGATTGTCGGTACGATGACACCGGCGCGGCTCACCGCAATTGCCAAAGCGGCGGAAGTCGAATTAACGCGGCCGGAATGGTATGAGATTTACCGGGCTGCCGGAAATGAACTGCCATAAAATGACGGCTCTCCTTTCGAGGAGGGCCGTTATTTGTGTTTCGGAGCGGAATACTTGCGAGTATCCCTTGATTACTTGCGAAACTCATTATCCTCGTGCAGTCGGTATTTATTGTAAATAAATTACAGTCAGACTATACTGACAATAGGGAGGGGATGAAATGAACCATGATAACTCCATTGCAAAAGCACTTCAGGTTGTGGGGATTGCAGCCATCATAATCGGTGTTATTGCCGGGTTGCTGTATGCAACGAGCGAAGCACTGGAGATTCTCGGTCCGCTGAGAGGGTTCCTGGGCTTTGCCGTGTTTATCAACGGTGTAATCGGTGGACTGCTGTTTCTCGGATTCGCGGAAGTGATCAAATTGCTGCAAGGGATTTACAACCAAGGCGAGGAAAGTGCCGGAAGGATTACTGGGCAAGAACCTATCAATAGTTTTACTGGACAAAAAACTGCAACTGATGAAAGACCACCAGTGAACAGGCTGAAGGAATCAGAAAGGTTGGCGATCAACAAATTTTACCATGAAAGAAAGGAACAACCTGTTCAAATCTTATCTACTTCCAAAAATGATTACTTTTTTGTAGAACTCGAAAATAGACGTGAAATTATAGAGCTGGGAGGATTTAAGCCCCGGATTATCAGTGAGGAACGGGCGAAAGTTGACCCGGAATTTGAAAACTACTTTAAATAAGTATTAGTTGCGAAAGGAATGCTATGGAAATTAACAAAATGCATCTGTTGGAACTGGAAGCCGAACAGTTCCCGGAATTCCAGCGGAGCCTGGCCAAGCGATTGGAGCTGTCCCGCGAGATGCCAGCAATAGAGGTTCAATTGTGCGCCGGTGTGGACGTCGCCTATTGGCGGGAGGGAAGCACCGAATACGGCGTCTGCAGCATTGCGGTCCTTGATGCAAAAACAGGTGAAGTGGCGGAGCAAGTATCGTGCGTCGGCGAAGTGGACGTGCCGTATATCCCCGGCTGTCTGGCTTTCCGGGAGCTGCCGCTCATCCTGGAAGCGGCTGAGCAGCTTGAAACGGTGCCGGATGTGTTCCTGTTCGACGGTAACGGCATCCTTCATCCGCGCCGTCTCGGCATCGCATCGCACGCGTCGTTCTTTCTCGGGAAGCCGACGGTCGGAGTGGCGAAGACTTATTACAAAATCGGCGGCACTGATTTTATTGCTCCTGGCAATAAACCCGGTGATTTCACGGAAATCCTCATAGAAGGAGAAATCCGCGGCCGGGCGCTCCGGACAGTGCCGGGTGTGAAGCCGGTGTTCGTGTCGCCCGGCAACTGGATCACGCTGGAGTCCGCGACGGAACTGGTGATGCGCCTCATCGGCACCCAAAGCCGGCTGCCGGTGCCGATCCGGCTGGCGGACCTGGAATCCAGGCGGTTAAAGAGGGAAAGATGAGACTGCAGAAACAAAGCCCCGCTCACCGCAAGCAGGGCTTTCGGGAATTCACTGGACTGGCTGCTTCAGGCGTTGCCGGGCGGAGTGGGTCGATGGCGTGATGGACTTCCGCTCGAACGCTTTGGCGAGTCCGAACTCCGGCATGTTGACGTACACTGCTTCCGCCTGGCCATTGCGGATGATGTAAGTCTCGTGGTAGATGCCGACCGCATCATTGCCACGAGCTTTTTTGTTGAAGTCTTTCCAGGCTGTAAGGTGCGTTTTGCCCCGCGCGTATTCAATCAGGTCTTCCTCAGAGGTCCAGTACTGTACCATAAGGGTGGTCCGGACGTTGAAGAAACTTTCCATCGACAGGAAGCCGAGGTCTTTGTTCGTATACAATTCGCGGATCATGGGCGGCATCGCCAGAATGACGGGGAGCCATTTGCGGACGGCGCGCCATTTATTGATGCGTGCGCCGATAATGAAAACGACAGCTTTATCAGGTATGTCTGCAGTGAATCTGCCTGACAGGACGGTTGCGCTCACAGAAGTTCCTCCTCTTTTCTATGAAAGTGTTTTTTTGGCGGCAGTGCACCAGTCGATGGCAGCCTGGGTGGTACGCAGTCCATAGTCGAGTGTCAGCAGCCAGAAGGGGGCGTCTTTTTTGTCATGGGACTGTGTCTCGATCATCCTCCTGATGTTTTCATAGGTTTCTCTGCGCTGGATGAGTTTTTCCTTGTATGCATCAAGCTGGTGCAGCGTCGTCACCGTATCCTGATGACGGCCGAAGAACAATTTGAGCAGCACTTCATTTTTTTCGACAGGCAAGTCACTGATAGGCTGCTTAATCCAGTCTTTCAGTACTTGCTCTCCTTTCGGCGTGATGCTGTATTCCTTTTTGTCAGGTTTTCCGTCTTGAGCCAAGTCTTCGACTGTCGCATAGCCTTTTTCCACGAGAAGTTTGAGCATCGGGTATATCTGTCCGTAACTGATTTTCCAGAAGTGATTCAGGCTGTTGTCGATCATTCGTTTAATGGCATAACCGGTCCGACAGTCAGTCGTAAGTAATCCTAACAAGGCGTATTGTGTGTAATTTTCTTTTGCCAAGGTTCCACTTCCTTATAACTTGAAGATATATATCTATTTGATATAAAAATACCTCTTTCGTTCACCGATGTAAAGGAATATACTGTTTTTTTAGAGAAGTAATTAAGATGGAGGAGGGATCGGATGGAAAAGCAAATCTTGAAAACCGCACTGCATGGAAGGCCGGCTCATGTGGAGACGGGAACTGTGTTCAACGGCCTTGATTGGGAATCGGCGGGAAAAAAGCCGGCTGGCGCCCCGCACTCCATTTGGGAACAGCTTGTCCATATGATCTATTGGCAGGAATACATGCTGACGGAATTAAGGGGAGAAATCCCGGTTTCACCGGAGCACGCCTCGGAGTCGTGGCCGGCGGAACAGGCACCATCAGGAGAAAAGTTATGGAAGGAAACCGTGGAGCGTTTCCTGCAAGGTTTGCAGGAGGCTCAGCAGGAAGCGGAAAAGGATTTGGGGGAGAACGTGGTTGAAGACCGATCCCGAATGAGCTTGCTTATGACGATCATCATGCACAACAGCTACCATGCCGGACAGGTCGCCTATTTGCGCCGGATGATCGGGGCATGGCCGCCTCCGGAAGGCGGCGATACGTGGTAATCAATGGAGAACCCGGTCTGCAGGAGATGCAGGCCGGGTTCATTGCCGTTCCAAGTGATGATCGAGGCGCCATGCAGCAATTGCGAGCTGCAGCCGGAGGCGGTCGTCTGCGGAATCGAGTCTGCACCCGCTCCGCTTTTCCGCCTGGTCGAGCCGGTATTTCAGTGTATGGCGATGGATGAACAATTCTTCCGCCGCCGCCTGGACAGAACCGTGATGCTTGAAGAAAGCATTCAGCGTCTCAATAAAATCAATACCTGAGGCGCTTGTCGGGAGGAGGTCGTCCAGTGCTTCTTCATAGAACGTCCGCAGACTTCCTCCTGCTTCCCGCACTTCCAGGAGCAGCCGGTATGTGCCCAGGTCATCGTAATGGACGACCGGACCGGGCTGCAGCGGCAAAAGATGAAGATCCGCTGCCTGTTTCGCTTCTGCGGCGCTGCTGCTCAGTTGTCCGACATCGTCCGTGGTCCGGCCGATTCCAATTATCAGTTCTCCGTCCCATCCGGTGATCAGTTCTTCCGCAAGTACACGGCAGCTATCAGCGTCTGATTGAATGAGGACGGTGATGCCGTCGAGCCTTTCTTTTGAAATGAAATGAATGTTTCTTTCGGTCAGCTGGCGGCTGGTGAAGGTATTCAATCCAGCGACCTGGCCGGCATCGGCCGGTTTCAGGTGGATGACGGTATGCGGAAGCGATAAATCGAATCCCAGTTTCCGGCCATGTACGAGAGCAAGCGCCCGGTTTTTAAAGTTCTTTTGCAGGATTTCCTCCAGGAATTCCCCGCGCAGTGTGACCTGTGTCTGTTCGATGGCGTTCGTTTTCAGCTGTTCGATCGCATACACAGTAGCAGCGTGTTCGAGGACGGACCGGTCAATCGCTTTCCAGTCCGCCTCGGGTTTGATGGCCAGAATAGCGCCATAAAAAACGTTGTCCGCCATGATCGGGAAGGCGGCAGCCATCAAGCGGTCCTGATGATGGGTGGAAGGGGCGGCTTTCCGGCGGCACATTTCGAAAAGTGGCTGCAGCTGTGAAAATCCATCATCCAAGCCATTGATGTCGGCGGATTGAATCGCATCCCCGGATTCATTCAGCCGGAAAACAGAGGCGCCGATCAGACCGGCGAGCGTTTCCGTGATGGTTTCCTCCCCCTGGCCTTTCAGCACCAATCCCGTCAATTCCTTATGGATGCGGAGAGATGAGGCGATAAGCTCCATCTGCCGGTTGAGAATTTCCTGGAGAATCCCTTCTGTCAGGCTCGAGAAGTTGATATCGGCGGGAATCTCGATGAGCGGAATGCTGTTGCGGTCCGCCGCTGCCAGGAAACTCTCCGGGATCTTCTTCAAGTAGAATCCGGTGTAGATGGCTACGCCGGACAATTTCTGCAGATCCATCAGTGCGATAAACCGCTCTTCGTGTGTATCCAGTCCGTAGCCGGTCGTCACAAGGAATTCACCTTGCTGGAGCCGGCTGATATCCTCGATCACTTCAACGATCGTCACCCATCGGATCGGCCGATGAAGTCCCTTTGCGCCGGCCGCAAGTTTGGTTTTTGCCATCACCGGCAAAGCCATCGCTTCATGGACCGTAATGCTCATCGGATGATCCCTCCTGTCTGTGCCGGGGTTTTCCCGCCGCATTTTCATGTCAGCCCCATGGCTTCCTATACGATAAGTGTACAAAATTTCCTGGTTAATAAATAGAATTTTCGCTATTTTTTATACAACCTGTAGTAAAGAGCGCATTCATTTTCTTGGACTGCGGCATATGGATGCAGGGAAACTTGACCGTTATGATGGGGACAGCACATAAAAAGTAAGCGCTTCCACAGGCTCGGGAGGTTGTTATTATGAAGCGTTCGCTGTTGATCAGGCCGATGATGGACGAAGTGTATCCGGAAGCGGTCCGCGGGGATGGGAACTACATTTATGACACGGAAGGCCGGCGGTACTTGGACGGCTCTTCTGGCGCGGTGACGGCTCTCATCGGCCACGCGGCGCCGGAAATCATCGAAGCGATGAGGGAGCAGGCGGAGAAGCTGTCTTTCGTCTACCGGTCGCAGTTTACGACGGCAGCTGCGGAACAGCTGGCGGAGAAGCTGAATGATCTGGTCGGCGCCGACGAAGATTACTGGTCATTTTTTGTCAACAGCGGTTCGGAAGCCAACGAGACGGCGATCAAAATTGCCATCCAGCATTTCCAGGAACAGGGGGATTACCGGAAGAACAAGGTGCTGTCCCGCTGGTCGAGTTATCACGGCATCACACTCGGCGCGCTGTCCCTTTCCGGTCATCACGACAGGCGGAAGCGGTTCAGTCCGCTGCTGGATGATCTGCCGAGCATTTCCTCGCCGGCCGCAGGACTCGCCGGTGCCGACGAACTCGAACTCGCTATCCGCCGCCGCGGCCCGGAAAATGTCGCCGGGTTCATCGCGGAACCGATCACAGGTGCTGCCGGCGGGGTGCTGATCCCGCCGCCCGGCTACTACGAGCGGATCCGTGAAATCTGCGATCGGCATAATATCCTGTTCATCGCCGATGAAGTGATGACGGGGCTCGGGCGTACCGGCAAAGTGTTCGGCATGGATCATTGGAAGGTGAAACCCGACATCCTCACGCTCGGGAAGGGGATGGGCGCCGGTTACACGCCGATCGCTGCGACACTTGCAAGCGAGCGGGTGATGAAGCCGATCTTGGCCGGCACGAAGTCGGTCATGAGCGGCCACACATACAGTGCCAATCCGCAATCCGCCGCTGTCGCGCTCGCAGTACTCGACTACGTGGAAGCACGGGAGCTCGTCGCCCGGTCGGAAGAGATGGGCGAGTATTTATTGAATAAACTCAGGAAGCTCAGCGGCCATCAGCCCATCATTGGAGAAGTGAGAGGACGCGGGCTCCTGATCGGCGTGGAACTCGTGGAACAGCAGGAGACGCACATCCCGTTTCCGAAGGAATTGGGCGTCACCCGCCGCCTGGTGAATCTGGCAAGGGACAACGGCCTGCTCATCTATCCGGCATCGGGGGCCGCAGCAGGCGACGGCGATGCCATCATCATCGCACCGCCGCTCACCATCAGCGAAGCGGAAGCGGATGAACTCGTCACGCTGTTCGGCAGGGCGCTCGGCCAGCTGACAGAAGAACTTTCAGGGAGGTGCGCATATGCAGGTGAAAGAATCCAGAACACGGCTCGATAAGACCGGAACACTCGAACAGGCGATGAAGCAGTTCCATGACGGGAGCACAGTCATGTTCGGCGGATTCGGCGGTGTCGGCAACCCGCCGTCGCTGATCGACGGCATCATTGAAAAAGGGGTGAAAGACCTGACGCTCATCGGCAACGATTCCGGCTTTCCGCAGATCGGCATCGGCAAACTGATCAGCCTCGGCCGTGCGAAGAAACTCATCGCTTCGCATATCGGGTCGAATCCGGTCGCAGGCCAGCTGATGATCGACGGAAAAATGGATGTTGAATTTGCAGCGCAAGGGACACTCGCGGAACGGATCCGGGCCGGCGGTGTCGGACTCGGCGGCGTGCTGACCGACATCGGGATCGGCAGCATGGTCGAGGAAGGCAAAGAGAAAGTGACGGTCGGCGGAAAAGACTACTTGATCGAGCCGGCACTGCGGGCGGAAGTGTCGATCGTCTACGCGAAAAAGGCCGATACGTTCGGCAATCTCATCTACGATACGAGCGCCCGCAACACGAATCCGCTCGTCGCGATGGCCGGTGCTTATACGATTGCGGAAGCGGAAGAGATCGTGCCGGCGGGAGAGCTCGACCCCGAATGTATTTTCACGCCCGGCGTATTCGTCGATCTGGTCATTCCGAGCAAGGGAGTGAACTGGAGATGGGCATGGGAGTAGAAGAACGGAACCGGCTCGCAAGGCGGGCGGCTGAAGAAATCGAAGACGGCATGACCGTCAATCTCGGCATCGGCATCCCGTCGCTCGTCGCCAATTTCATCCCGCCGGAAAAAGGGGTGATGTTCCATGCGGAAAACGGGGTGCTCGGCATGGGGAAGGCGCCGGAGAAAGGGATGGAAAATCCTAATTTATGCAACGCCGGCGGATTTCCCGTCACGGTCGTTCCGGGCGCCTCCTACTTCGACAGCGCGATGGCGTTCGGCATGATCCGCGGCGGGTACGTCGACCTCGCCGTCCTCGGCGGACTTGAAGTGAGCGCCGCCGGAGATCTGGCGAACTGGATCGTCCCAGGTAAACGGGTATCCGGCATCGGCGGCGCGATGGAGCTTGCGAAAAAGGCCCGGAAAGTCATCGTGCTCATGAGCCACACGAACAAGGACGGCGACCCGAAGATCGTGGAACAGTGCAGCCTGCCGCTGACAGCGTCGGCGTGCGTCGATCTGATCATCACGGAACTCGCCGTCATTGAAGTGACACCGGAGGGGCTTGTCCTTAAAGAAGTGGCTGCACCTTATACCGCGGAGGATGTGAGGGCGCGGACTGGCGCCGGACTTCGGGTTGCGAAGGAACTTTTGACAGTCGAATGAGGAGGGATACCGTGTCACAGGATATCAAACAGCAGATCAGCGGATGGATTGATGCGAACCGGGAATACGGCACGCACCTGCTGCAGCGGCTCGTCCAGTCGCCGAGCCTGCAGGGAGAAGAGAAAGCTGTGCAGGGAATCGTCACGGAAGTGCTGGCGTCGATGGGTCTCGAAATCGATGAATGGGAACCCGGCGGGGAAACGTTCATGCAGCACCCTGATTTTTATTCGAACCGGAAAGACTTCAGCGGAAGCCCGAATGTCGTCGGGGTCTGGAAGGGTGAAGGCGGCGGCCGGTCGATCATCCTGAACGGCCACGTCGATGTTGTGCCGGCGGGAGACCGGAGCCAATGGGCGGAAGATCCGTTCAGCGGAACCATAAAAGACGGCCGGCTGTATGGCCGTGGTTCGACGGATATGAAAGGCGGGAACGTGTCGCTCCTACTCGCGGTGAAAGCGCTGAAGGAGAGCGGCATCCGCTTGCAGGGGGACGTCATTTTCGAAAGCGTCGTTGAAGAAGAAAGCGGCGGAGCCGGCACGCTCGCCGCTGTACTGCGCGGTTATAAGGCGGATGCGGCGATCATTCCGGAGCCGACGAATATGAAGATCTTCCCGAAGCAGCAAGGGTCGATGTGGTTCAGAATCAAGGTGCACGGCCGGGCGGCGCACGGCGGCACGCGGTATGAAGGTGTAAGTGCGATCGAGAAAAGCATGGCTGTAATGGAGCACGTGCAGCGGCTCGAGGAAAAACGCAATGCGCGCATCACGGATCCGCTGTTCAAAAACATCCCGATTCCAGTGCCGATCAATATCGGGAAAATCGAGGGCGGGGACTGGCCCTCGTCGGTCGCAGACCTCGTGACGATCGAAGGGCGGATCGGTATCGCGCCGGATGAAACGGCAGAGGAAGTCCAGGCGGAATTCAGACAGTGGCTCGGCGAGCTGGCTGCCTTGGACCCGTGGTTCGACGAGCATCCGGCGAAATTGGAATGGTTCGGGGCGAGATGGCAGCCGGGGATGATCGAGCCGGATCACCCGCTCATGGCAACGCTCGTGTCGCAGTTCCAGGAAGTGACGGGGACCGCCCCGGCCATCGAAGCTTCGCCTTGGGGAACCGACGGCGGGATGCTGACGGTGACAGGAGGCATACCGACTGTTGTGTTCGGGCCGGGGACGACGGAAGTCGCGCATTTTCCGAACGAATCGATCGAGCTGGAACGGGTATTCCGGGCGGCGGAAATCATTGCCTGCACGGTGGCTGACTGGTGCGGAATTAAGGAAAAACAAGAGACAGGGGGCATGACGAAAGATGCAGCAGACAAAGTCCATTAACTTGAAGACGGCAATACCGGGACCGAAAGCGCAGGAACTGCTGGAGCGCCGCAACCGGAGTGTGCCGCGCGGGCCGTTCAATACGGTCCAGACATTCGCGGCAAAAGGCGAAGGGGCGCTCCTGACGGATGTCGACGGCAATGTTTTCATCGATTTGATGGGAGCGATCGGTTCGCAGAACGCCGGTCATTGCCCGCCGAGTGTCGTTGAAGCCGTAAAGGAGCAGGCAGAGAAGTACCTCCATCCGTGTTTCCATGTCATGATGTACGAGCCGTATGTAGCGCTGGCGGAAAAACTCAACGGCATCACACCCGGCAGCCATGAGAAGAAGACTGTACTGCTCAACAGCGGCGCGGAAGCGGTCGAAAACGCCATTAAGATCGCCCGCAAGTATACGAAACGGAAAGCGGTCATTTCATTTGAACGGGGTTTCCATGGACGGACTTATATGGCGATGTCATTGACAAGCAAGGTGAAACCATATAAATTCGGGTTCGGCCCGTTCGCGCCGGAGACGTATAAAATGCCTTACCCGTACTACTACCGCGCCCCTGACGGCATGACCGAGGAGCAGACGGATGCGGTGATCATCGCTCAGTTCCGCGATTTCTTTTTGCGGGAAGTGCCGGCGGAAGAAGTGGCAGCAGTCATTCTCGAACCGGTACAGGGGGAAGGCGGCTTCATTTCCCCATCGAAACGGTTCATGCAGGAAATCCGCAGGATTTGTGATGAGCACGGAATATTACTGATTGCCGACGAAGTGCAGACGGGGTTCGGCCGGACCGGTAAACTGTTCGGGATGGAGCATTTCGGCGTCGTGCCGGACATAATGACGATGTCGAAATCGATTGCCGCCGGCCTGCCGATCAGTGCTGTCACCGGCCGGGCGGAAGTGATGGATGCGCCGGATACCGGAGAAATCGGCGGCACTTACGGCGGCAGCCCGCTCGGCTGTGTGGCGGCGCTGGAAGTGATCAAACTGATGGAAGAAGAGGGCCTGCCGGCGCGTGCAATGGAGATCGGCCGGACCATCACGGACCGATTCAGGGCGATGCAGCCGCGCCTACCGCAGATCGGCGACATCCGGACGCTCGGGGCGATGACCGCCATCGAATTCGTTGAAGACCCGGTGACGAAAGAACCGGCAAAGGAACTGACCGCCCGCATCATCCAGAAAGCCCATCAGAACGGAGTCATCGTCATGGGGGCTGGACTCTACGGCAATGTCCTGCGCATGCTGAGCCCGCTCGTCATCACGGACGACCAGCTGAATGAAGGGCTGGATGTGCTCGAACGGGTAACGGAAGAAACCATCAAGGAATCGAAAAGCTGATCGGGCACCGGCGTTTTTGCCGGTGTTTTTTCTGTGAGGCTGAAACTTTTCCACTCTCTCCCAGTCTAATCACTAAAAGGGGAGGGCTGCAGATGAACGGAACCGTGAAAACACTCATGGCGGCAGGGGTTGCGCTCGTGCTGACGGGCTGCGGCACGGAAGAGCAGGAAACGGCCGGGGACGTAAAGACCTTGGAAATCGCCGCGGATGTCGAATACGGCAAAGAGGATTACAAAAAGATCGTCAATGCAAACAATGAACTCGGAATGGAACTGATGGCGGAAGTTCCGGCGGATGGAGACGGCAATACATTCATTTCCCCGCTGAGCCTCTATATGGCACTGTCCATGCTGTATAACGGAGCGGCAGGTGAGACGAAGGCGGAAATCGCCGAAGTGCTGAATGCGTCGATCCCACCGGAGGAAATGAACAAGGCGAACGCATCGCTGATGGTGATGCTTGCAGATAACTCAGAGAGTGTGCAGCTGGATATCGCAAATTCGATCTGGCTGAATGAAACATATGATTTTCAGCAAGAATTCGCGGAGAGCAACAGGGACTACTTTAACGCGAAGATTGAGGAAATCGATGTCACGGATTCGGAGTCGTCGGATCGGATCAACGATTGGGTGAGCGGCAGAACGAACGGCATGATCGACAAGATGGTGCCCAAGCCGCTCGACCCGAATTTAGTGACCATCCTGCTGAATGCGATTTATTTCAAAGGTGAATGGACAGAGCCATTCGAAGAAAAAAACACGGAAGATCGGCCGTTTCGCCTGCATAATGGAGAAAGTGTCGATGTTCCGCTGATGACGGCCAAGCGGTACTGGGACTATATGGAGACGGACCAATTTCAGGCCGCGATACTGCCGTACGGTGACCGTGAAGCGGGCATGTATGTGTTCCTTCCAAAAACAGGCTCTTCGCTCGAAGAATTCGAAGCCGGTTTGACTCCAGAAAACTGGAAAAGCTGGCGGCAGCAGTTTGACTACAGGGAAGGAACATTGTCGATTCCGAAGTTCGAACTGGAATATGGCGTTCTTCTGAACGATGCATTGAAAACGCTCGGTATGGAGACAGCGTTCATGGACTCAAATCTGTCCGGTATGCTGGAAGGGGGCGGCGGAACCATCAGCGAAGTGAAACAGAAAACCGCACTTAAAGTGGACGAAAAAGGTACGGAGGCGGCGGCAGCCACATCCATCACAGTGCCAACGGAAGGTTCCGCGGAAGGGCCCTTCACCATGACAGTCGACCGGCCGTTTTTCCTCGCCATCGAAGACACGGAAACGCGGACGCTCCTGTTCATGGGATCGATCGCGGATCCTGTCTCAAAATGAAAACAAGACAGCCCGGACCTAGTATGAAAAAGGTCCGGGCTGTCCCTGTTCTACAAAACCGCTTCACTGTTTTCCGTGATCCGGATCGCTTTCAGCTGTTTGCCTTCTGCAAATGCTACGGCGCCCGGACCGCCGAGATAAAAATCGATGTGGGGATGCCCGGCCGCGAACTCGTCCAGTTCCTCCAGAATCCGGCTGTTTTCGTCGAAAGCCCGCATCGTGACCGCTGAAAGCACGACTTTTTGCGGCAAAATCTGCCGGACCGCCGACTGGATGGCCGAAGGAGCCGGAGAAGGTCCGAGAATGACGGTCTTCCATCCCTGCAGCATGAACTTCAATGCAAGAATATGAAGCGGAATCTCATGCCGCTCATGAGGAAGGCAGGCCCCCAGCATGACCGGTGCCCGGTCAATGACCTGGAAGTTCCGGCGGAGCTGGATGAGGAAATCCCGGACGACAAGGCTTGACAGAGCTTCCTGATATTCACCCCAACGGCCATCCTGCCAGCGCTGACCGACTTCACGAAGGAACGGAACGATCAGGCCGTCCAGGAATTCCGGCAGGCTGGCCGAGTGATAGGCTTGCTGAAGAAGATGATTCATCTCCAGTTCCGCGCCTTCGGAACCTTCTGCCAGCAGAGCCTGCAAATAAGCGGTCATAAGCGGCTGCGGCTCCGCTGCCTGCTTTGCCGCGATGGGATTATTTCCGCCTCTTTTAATGAATTCTGCCGCCTGGCTGGCGGAAAACCCTTGTTCAATCAGATTCTTCATCCGGATCAGTGTCCCGATTTCGGCCTGGCTGTAAACCCGGTAACCGTTGCTAAGCCTTTCAGGTGAGACGATACCGTAACGGTCTTCCCACTTCCGGATGACTTGCTTGGAAAGGCCCGCCATGTCGGACGCTTGTGTGATGCTGTACGAGATGTTGCGGTTCGTCGGTTCCATTTTGTTTCATCCTCTACTGACATAGTGGGCAGCTGGCAATTTTCTGCGGGTAACCGGAAATTGTTTCCGTGCTGTAGCAGAGCGAGATTCCTCCAGAGTAAAACAATTGCTTGTACAATGATTATACAATGTTTAAGTGTTGGAGACAAAGGATATTGAAAAATATAAACTTTTTAGTAGATTTTATTCCTGAAAGGTTGTATCATCATTATACAATCATTGTACGGCGGAGGCGAAAAATATGGATAAACGGATAGCGGTCGTCGGAGCGGGACCCGGGGGACTTTCCGCGGCTATGCTTTTAGCGGCAAAAGGTTACAAAGTGACAGTTTATGAGAAGAAGGGGGTCGTCGGGGGAAGGAACGCCGAAGTGCGGCTCGGTGAATTCAAGTTCGATATGGGGCCGACGTTCCTTTCGATGATCCATATCGCCGAAGAGATATTCGAGGCGACAGGGCGGGACCTCCATGAGTACATGACGGCTGTCGAGCTTGATTCGATGTACGACCTGATTTATGAGGGGCGCGCGATAACGATGACGCGCGACCGTGAAAAAATGAGGCAGCAGATCGAGGAGCTCTATCCCGGGGAAAGTGAAGGATATGACCGACTGATGCAGGATTCTGCAAGGAAACTGGATGCGCTGACGCCCATCCTCCAGACCCGGATGGACAGAATGACTGACATGATGCACCCCAAAGTCCTGAAAGCGCTCCCTGAGCTCGATCTCGGGAAGACACTGCACGACGTGCTGTCCCGTTACTTTACGACAGAGGAACTGAAACTCGCCTTCACTTTCCAGTCGAAATATCTGGGGATGTCCCCTTGGGAATGTCCCGGCGCTTTTTCGATTCTCTCTTACATGGAGCATGCGTACGGCATTTTCCACCCGATCGGCGGGCTCAATCAGCTGTCGAAGGCGATGGCGAAAGTGACGGAAGAACTCGGCGGCGATATCCGGCTGAACTGCGGTGTGGAAAAATTATGGACGGAAGGAAAGAAAGTGAAGGGTCTTTACTTGGAAAACGGGGAACGGATAGAAGCGGATGAAGTGGTCATTAATGCTGACTTTGCTTATGCGATGACAAAACTCGTCGACGAAGGAAAGCTGAAAAAATACACCCCGAAAAAACTGGCGAAGAAGAAATACTCCTGCTCGACCTTCATGCTGTATTTGGGGCTGGATAAAAAATACAATATGCCCCATCACACCATCGTGTTCGCAAAAGATTATAAAAAGAACGTCGAGGAAATCACCAAGTTGAACATGCTGTCCAAGGATGCTTCCATTTATATACAAAATGCCAGCGCGACAGACCCGACGCTCGCGCCGGAAGGGAAATCGACGCTGTACGTCCTCGCGCCTGTACCGAATAACTTCAGCGGCATCGACTGGGAGGCCGAAAAAGGGCAGTTCCGTGAACTCATCCTGAAGACCATCGAAGAGAAAACCGGATTCAAGGACTTACCCAGCCATATCGAAGAAGAGCATATGATTACGCCTCAAAATTGGGAACAAGACATGAACGTGTACCGGGGAGCGACATTCAATCTCGGTCACCAGCTTTCCCAAATGATGGTTTTCCGTCCCCACAATAAATTCGAAGAGCTTGAAAACTGCTGGCTCGTCGGCGGAGGGACGCATCCCGGCAGCGGTCTGCCGATTATTCTGGAATCCGCGCGTATAACAGCCAACGGCATACTGTCCAAGGACAAAAAAGAGACAGTCGCCGTTTCACCGCTGCCGCGGCTGGATCCCGTCCAGGGGCCGTAAGCCAATAGCGGCGGAATGTCCCTCGGAAGGCCATGCGTCATTACAGCCGAAAGGCTATTTCCCCGCCATCGAAGACGCGGAAAAACGGACAATCCTATTCATGAATTAGATCGCGAACCTGACAGCACAATAACGGGCCGGCAATAAACTCAGCTCCCCGCACCGGAATCCACACCGGCGCAGGGGGTTTTTTGTTGGGTTCTTCAGAGACAGAAACTCATCTTTTGAAATACATAGGAAATATTTATTTGAATATTGACAATTAAAAGAATACAGCGATAAAGTTAATGAGACACCATGCGTCAGCATCATGCGGACAAACTGAAAAGGAGGGAAAAGTTTTGACGCAGTCCAATGAGAATCAGTCGTCAGTCTCAGTGGAAAAACTGAAGTGGATGTATGAGCAGATGGTGAAAATCAGGTATTACGAAGACCAGATGGTGGAAGTGTACACGGAAGGAAAGAAACCGGTATTCAATATCGGTGCGGGAACAGTGCCGGGCGAGATGCATCTTTCCACCGGCCAGGAACCGGCAGCTGTCGGCATCGGAGCGCACCTGAAGAAAGAAGATACGGTGACCTCCCCCCACAGGCCGCATCATCACGCCATCGCCAAAGGTGTCGATCTGAAGCGGATGACCGCCGAAATTTTCGGGAAGGAAACCGGTCTCGGCAAAGGAAAGGGCGGCCACATGCATTTGTTCGATCCGGAAGTTAAGTTTGCGTGCAGCGGCATTGTCGCTGCCGGAATTCCGCATGCGGTCGGCGCGGCAATGGCTGCCAAGATGAAAGGGAAGGACTGGGTGGCGGTCGCGTTTATCGGGGAAGGGGCGGCCAATGCGGGCGCATTCCACGAATCGCTCAACCTGGCGGCTCTTTGGAACTTGCCGCTCATCGTCGTGGTCGAGGACAACGCATACGGCATTTCCGTTCCGAAAAAGTCGTCCACGTCCGTAGATTCAAATGACAAGCGGGCGGATGCTTACGGCATTGCCGGCGCTTATGTGAAAGACAACGACCCGATCGCCATGTACCTGGCAGCGGAAGAAGCGGTCAGCCGGGCAAGGAACGGGCAGGGGCCGACGATCATTGAAATCGAGACGTATCGCTACCTGGGCCATTTCCAGGGAGACCCTGAATTGTACCGTGATAAAGCGGAAGTGCCCGGACTCCGGGAACTGGATCCGATTGTAAAGCTGAAGGAGAAGCTGATTGAAAAGAGCACCGATGAAAAAGAACTGGATGAAATGGAAGAACGGGCGAAACAGGAAGTGGATGAGGCGTACCAATTTGCCCGCGACAGCAATTTCCCGGCTCCGGAAGCGGCACTGGAAGATGTTTTTACTTCATAAAAAATCGGGAGGAGTGAAACCCGCGTGGAAACAGCGAAAAAACGCATACTGACAGGCAATAAAGCGATGGCTGAAGCGATTGCTCTTGAGATGGAACGGGATTCGAATGTTTTCGTTCTCGGAGAGGATGTCGGGAAGTACGGCGGTATTTTCGGCTCGACGCAAGGGCTGATCGACAGATTCGGAGCGGAACGGGTGCTTGATACGCCGATATCCGAGACCGCCTTCATCGGTGCGGCGATCGGTGCAGCGGCGGAAGGGATGCGGCCTGTTGCAGAGCTGATGTTCGTCGATTTTTTCGGCGTATGCATGGACCAGATCTACAACCACATGGCGAAAATCCCGTACATGTCCGGCGGGAATGTGAAGCTGCCGATGGTGCTCATGACGGCCGTGGGCGGCGGCTATAATGATGCTGCCCAGCATTCACAGACACTGTATGCCACATTCGCCCACCTGCCGGGCATGAAAGTCGTGGCTCCATCAACGCCGTATGACCTGAAGGGAATGATGATTTCCGCCATTCGTGATGACAACCCGGTCGTGTTCATGTTCCATAAATCCCTCCAAGGTCTCGGCTGGATGGACCAGCTCGATGCTTCCGTGGAACACGTTCCCGAAGAAGCATACACGGTCCCATTGAATAAAGCCAAGGTGGCGAGAGAAGGAAGCGATGTGACCATCGTCGGCATTCAGATGATGATGCACTATGCGATGGAAGCCGCTGAGAGACTGTCCAAAGAAGACGGAATCGAAGCGGAAGTCGTCGATCTCCGGTCGCTTGCGCCGATTGACCGGGATACCATTGTGAAATCGATTAAGAAGACGAGCCGGCTTCTTGTCGTGGATGAGGATTATTTATCGTACGGCATGACAGCTGAGGTCGCGGCCATCGCGGCGGAACATGCGCTTGATGAACTCAAGGCCCCGGTCCGCCGTCTGGCGATACCGGATGTGCCGATTCCGTATAGTGATCCGCTGGAGAACTTCGTCATTCCGGGTCCCGAGCGGATTTACGAAGAAGTGAAGAAAATGATGCGCAGCTGAAAAGGCTCATACAGGAGGTGGACTGATGGCGGAAGTGCGTGTGCCGCAGGTAACGGAAGACGTCGATGAAAGCCTGATCGTCCTCTGGTACGTTTCAGAGGGGGATACAGTGGAAAAGGGCGATGCGCTCGTTGAAATCCAGACGGAAAAAGCGGTTAGTGTGATTGAAGCGGAAGAGAGCGGAACGGTGATCGAAATCAATGTTAAGCGGGGCGAATCCGCGAAAGTGGGAACAGTAATCGCTAAAATCGAATAAAAAGTCCGCCGGCGGGATGCCGGCGGATTCATCATTTCACAAGCGGTTTCATCAGCCGGTGCATTTTCTCCATCAGGTTTTCCTTCAACTCTTGAGGAAAATCCATTTCATTCACCGTCTCACCCATCAGGCCAAGCCAAACCTCAGCCCGTTCTGGCGTCGTCGAGAAGCTGTGCCGGCGCTGAACTTGTTCTTTTTCACTTTGTCCGGTCCCGGACGGACTTCCATTGATCAGTCTCGAGATGAACATGCGCTGACGCTCTTTCAGTACATCCACGTTGACGCCGCGCTCTTCGAACATACTGCTGTAGTAGGGATCTCTGATTAATTTCACATAGAAACGGTCGACCAGTTCGTCGACTTTTCCTTGAGGCACGACCGCTTCATGCACGCGGACAGTTCCTACCCGGTAATCGACATTGCCGGCGATCGTTTTGCCGATGAAGCAGTTTTCACGCGCTTCTTCTGCCGCTTCCTCGTAGTCCTTCTGCCGGGATGGGTCTCCGCCAATGACCGTCGGATTGACAATGAGTGTGCTGAACTTCGATTTGACCGGAAAATCCGCCACAATGCCCTCGGACTGGATCGACACGCGCTCGGCAGGGAGCTTTTTCTGGGTAAGCGTCCGAAACAGCGTGCCGCTGTAGCAGGTCGATACTGCACTGATCAGCAGATCTTCAGGGCTCAGTCCCGTGCCTTTCCCTCCCATATCGGCCGGGCTGGAATACGTCAGCAGCTGCTGGCCTGCCGTCATTCTCCCTTCGCCATCCTTGCCTGTTCCGCTCCAATTGAACTGTGCTTCAAAATGCAGGTCTTTCATAAGTAACCGGCTCCTTTCAGTTCAAAAACTCTTCCATTGCCAATTATAAACGTCTTGATAACCGAAATCTGTGACGTATATCAACTTTTACAGAGAAAATTGCCGTTCTGATACGATTTAAAGAAAGGGGAGTCCTGCAATGCCATTCGAACTGATCCGGCAGGACATAACAAAAATGGAGACAGATGCGATCGTGAATGCCGCGAATCCGCAGCTGCAGGAAGGCGGTGGCGTGTGCGGAGCGATCTTCCAGGCTGCCGGCGCTGAGGAACTGCAGGCGGCGTGTGACGCAATCGGCCCGATCCAGATCGGTGAAGCGGTCAGTACGGACGGGTTCCGCCTTCCCGCAAAAATGATCATCCATACGGCGGGTCCCGTCTGGCATGGCGGGGATAGGGGCGAAGAGCAGCTGCTCCGGGCGAGTTACCTGAATGCGCTTCTCCTCGCTGAAACACTCGGCTGCGGATCCATCGCGTTTCCGCTTTTATCCGCCGGCGCTTTCGGGTACCCGAAAGGACAGGCGCTGCGTGTTGCCATATCAGCGATTGAACATTTCCTCGAGCAGCATGAAATGTCCGTGTACCTGATCGTGTTCGATAAAGCGGCATTCAAACTAAGCAGCGGATTATTCCATAACGTTTCCGTTTTCATTGATGAGCATTACGTGGAGGAACAGGAAGCCTTGTTCACCCGTGGGCGGTATATGCAGGAAGATATCTTATTCGAACAGAAATCCGAAGCGATTCCGCTCGACCGGTTGCTGGAAGAGCTGGACGAATCCTTTTCCGTCCGCCTTTTGCGGCTGATCGATGAGCGCGGACTCAAAGATCCCGACGTCTATAAAAAAGCGAATATCGACCGGAAACTGTTTTCGAAGATCCGGAATTCCTCGGATTACACACCGATGAAGCGGACGGCGATCGCGTTCGCCATCGCACTGGAGCTCGACTTGGATGAAACAGAGGACCTGCTGGAAACAGCCGGCTACACACTGTCGCGGAGCAGCAAGTCCGACCTCATCATCCACTACTTCATCCAGTCCGGAATCTACAATATGTTCGAGATCAACGAAGTGCTGTTCCTGTATGATCAGCCGCTCCTCGGCGGCTGATTTGTCGCTTCGGAAGCGACCTTTTCCGCCTGAGTCAGGTCTATCCTTAGAGTAATCAAATTCAAGGAGGGCTTCAAAATGGATAACAGCCTGACCGAACTCGTTTTCATCCTCGACAAAAGCGGTTCGATGGCGGGACTCGAGTCGGATACGATCGGCGGATTCAACGCGCTTTTAGCCAAACAAAAGAACGGGGCAGGGGAAGCCAATGTCACGACCGTCCTGTTCAATCACGGATACGATCTGCTGCATGACCGGATCCCCATCGATGGAGTATCCCTGATGACCGACAGGGAATATGAAGTCGGCGGGACGACGGCCCTGCTCGACGCCATCGGGTCCACGATCAATAAAATCGGCAATGCGCAAAAAAGGACAGCGGAGGATTTGCGCGCGGGGAAAGTGATGGTCGTCATTACGACAGACGGCATGGAAAATTCCAGTCGTGAGTACAGTGCGGAAAAGATCCGGACAATGATCGGCCGGCAGAAGTCGGAGTTCGGATGGGAATTCATTTTCCTCGGCGCGAACATCGATGCACTGTCCACCGCTGGCCGTTTCGGCATCGACGAGGATTTCGCCGTTGACTACCATGCAGATGAGGAAGGCACTGACCTTAATTTCAAGGTGATGAGCGAGATGATCAGCAGTGTGCGGGAAGGAAGAACACTGGACCGGAACTGGAAAAAAGAGATCGAAGCGGATTTCAAGCGCAGAAAGCGGTGAAGGCCCCGCTTCAGGCGGTCCTTAAGAGGGACCCGCAGGCATGCAGCCAATGACGGAGCAGCAGGACTGAAAGCTGAAAGGCTTCGGTCCTGCTTTTTTCATGGCGAGTTTTCCAGGCGGCGGAATAGGGAATGGGTGAACGAGTACACTCGTCCGGCAGTGGCCGGCGATAGAGCAGAGGAGCTGAATCTTATTGAGAATCAGAAAACCCATTCCGAAAGCGGAAGGACTGGATAATACATTAGCGCTGATCAAGGAAGGATTTCACTTCATTCCGAGCCGGCGGGAAAAACTGGCGTCGGATATTTTCGAGACGAGACTGATCGGAAGAAAAGCCGTATGCATGGCGGGTGAAGAAGCGGCGGCCATTTTCTATGACAACAATCTCTTCAAGCGGGCAGGCGCCGCGCCGAAACCGCTCAAGCAAGGTCTGCTCGGTGTCGGAGGCATACACGGCCGCGACGGGGAAGACCACCACCAGCAGAAGCGGATGTTCCTTTCGATGATGACGCCTGAGCGGCTGGAGGACATGCGCCGCATCGCCGTCGAAGAGCTCGACCGGAAAGCGGCGGCCTGGCAAAAAGAGGACAGCGTCGCCATGCTGCCGGAAATGGAAGAGATCATGGGCCTCGCCGGGATGAGATGGGCGGGGCTCCCGCTCGGCAGCGAGCAGGAAGCGAAGCGCCGGGCGAAGGAACTGGCGGATATGGTGGACTCCTTCGGCGGGTCATTTTCCCGATATCAGGAAGGCAAACGTGCCCGGGAGAGCCATGAAGAATGGCTTCGGAATATCATCCGGGATATTCGCCAGGAAAAATATAACCCGCCTCCATATACAGCCGCTTATATCGTCGCGCACCATCGCGGAGCGGACGGCAAGCTGCTCGACCTCGAGACGGCGGCAGTCGACTTGAACAACTCGTACCGGCCGCTTGTCGCGACGGCATATTTCATTGTGTTCGGAATGCTGGCCATGTACGAACACCCCGAGACGGTCGCAAAGATCCGGTCGAATGAAGGCAATTACAGCCACATGTTCTCTCAGGAAATCCGCCGCTACTATCCGTTCGCGCCGGCGATGGTCGCGAAGGCGAAAAAGGATTTCATCTGGCACGGCTATCATTTCAAGAAAGACCAGACAGTAGTCCTTGATCTGTTCGGCACGAATCGCCATCCGGACAACTGGGAGGAGGCGGACCGCTTCATTCCGGAACGTTTCCATAACTGGAGCGGCAGTCCGTTTGCATTTGTCCCGCAAGGCGGCGGCGACCACTATATGGGGCATCGCTGCGCGGGTGAATGGATGACCGTCATCGTGATGCAGGCGTTTTTCCATTACTTGACGGCCGGTGTAGCTTACGATGTGCCTGAACAGGACTTGACCTATGATCTCCGGCGGATGCCGACCATGCCGAAAAGCGGTTTTGTCATCCGGAATGTCCGGAGAAGCGGGAACTATCCGCTGGATGCGTTGATGGAGGACCAGAATCATACAGCGGTTAAATTTTAATGGAAATGAAAGCCGGCAGCCAGCAGTGCTGCCGGCTTTCACATGTTTTATTCCGCCATCCGGAGGGAAAAAGATGTTAATAGTTTAAAGCGAGGAGGGATTGCATGAAAGTGTTCGTGTTTGGCGCCGGAGAGGCGATCGGAGAGCATGTACTGAAGAAGCTGGCACGCACCGGCTATGAAGCGGTCACGATCACCGGTACGGAAAACCGGGCGGAAGAGCTGGAGAGAATGGGGGCCAGCCGGGTGATGGTAACCCGCGATTATGATTTCGTCGAAGCGATCGATGGCTGCGATGCCATTATCTATCTTGCTGAGGCAAGTGTCATGTCCGGGGAAAATCAGAATATCCTTGTCGATCATAAAGCGATCATCGGAACAGTGGAAAAAGCGCAGGAGTTGGGCGTGAACCGGATTGTTTACTTAAGTGCGGTGATGGCGGATGAATCGGACGAGTCGAAAGAAACAGGCGCGAAGCATGAGCCCGAGGAGCTGATCCGGCAGGAAGGTGTCATCTATACAATCATCCGCACTACCCATACGGAGAGCAAGCCCGGTAAAAACAAAGTAAAAGCCGCCAGACAAATCAGCAGACCGGGAGGCACGCTGGCAAATGAAGATGTCGCTGCAGTGCTTGTCGAAGCCTTGGAAACGGAGGAAGTATACAGGAAAACAATTGAAATCACAGCGGGTGATACGCCGATACCGGAAGCGCTTGCAAGCTTTGGGTGAATAAGATGGAATGGAGAGAAAGGTGGTTTTTATGGGAAAAGTGACGAAATATTTACCGTCCGCAATTTTGGGGACGGCGATTGCAGTGCCGCTTACATATATCGCCTACATCTATGAAAAGGATGACAGGCAGAAGCAGCACGCGATCCTGAGGAATTTTCCGCTGCTTGGACGCGTGCGCTACATGACCGAGAAAATCGGTCCGGAACTGAGACAGTACTTGTTTGAAAACGATAACGAAGGGAAGCCGTTTTCGCGCCTCCAGTATCAGCATGTCGTCAAAGCCGGGAAATATAATGAACGGCTGATCGGGTTCGGGTCGAACCGGGATTTTGCGGAGGATGGCTATTACATCCGGAATACGGTGTTTCCGAAACTGCGGACGGAACTCCGGGTGGACAACACCGACAAAATCAACACATACAAATATGTCATTGATCACGAGGGATTGATGTCGAGAAGAGAGCACAGGGAGGAAGTGCAGATCGACCCATTTTACCTCCGGGATGAGGACGCCGTCGTATTGGGCGAACACACTTGCCGGGAACCTTTCCGGATCAAGGGACAGGTCGGAATGTCTGCGATGAGTTATGGAGCGCTCGGCGACCATGCAATCACCGCGCTGTCGAAAGGCATCGGACTGGCCGGCGGTGCCTGGATGAATACAGGCGAAGGCGGAATTTCCGATCATCACTTGGCCGGCAACCCGGATCTGATGATGCAGATCGGCCCTGGACTGTTCGGCGTTCGGACGCCGGCCGGGGAATTTTCCCTGGAAGCATTCAAAGAAAAGGCGGCGATGCCGCAAGTGAAGGCATTCGAAGTGAAACTCGCACAAGGGGCGAAAACGCGCGGCGGCCATTTGGAAGGCCAGAAAGTGACGGAAGAAATCGCCCGTATCCGCCTGATTGAACCCGGGAAGACAGTGAACAGTCCGAACCGGTTCGTGGAGTTCGACACGTTCCCGAAGCTGTTCGATTTCATTGAAATGCTGCGGGAAGAAGGGGGCAAACCGGTCGGCATGAAAATCGTCGTCGGCGATCTTGAAAGCTTGGAGGAGATGGTGCAGGAACTGAAGAAGCGTAAGCAGGGACCGGACTTCATCACGATCGACGGCGGGGAAGGCGGAACCGGCGCCACTTACCAGGAGCTGGCCGATTCTGTCGGCCTGCCGATTTTGACAGCGCTGCCTGTCGTTGACGAGATGCTTCGGAAATACGAAATCCGGGACCGCTACAAGCTGATCGCGGCCGGTAAACTGATGACCCCCGACAAAGCGGCGGTCGCGCTCGGCATGGGCGCCGATCTGATCAACATCGCCCGCGGATTCATGATCAGCGTCGGCTGTATTATGGCGGAAGTCTGTCACACGAACCGTTGTCCGGTCGGTGTGGCGACGACCGATCCGGAACTGCAGGACGGACTGGTGGTGGAAGAGAAGATGTACCGGGTGACCAACTACATCGCTTCACTGCGTGCCGGCCTGTTCAATATCGCGGCGGCGGCGGGCGTCGACTCGCCGACGAAGCTGGAGCGGAAGCATATCATTTACAAAGATGAACAGGGCCGGCTGGCTTCAGTCGGCAGCATGATCGAGAAAATCAGCAAAGAAGAACGGCCTGAGCGGATGGAATCCGTCGAAATGCCGGACTTTTCGCGGAATGACTGATTTTTAGAATTGCAAAAACCGGAAAGCCGAAGGAAATCGGCTTTCCGGTTTTTTGACTTTCAGTGAATCAGCTGAAGAAGTGAAGCGACCAGGACGAGACCGGCAAGGAATGCGGGGAAACTGCTTTTT